>JAUXQH010000056.1 GCA_030685065.1 Pseudomonadota bacterium
AGGCTCGCCCGGCCGCGGGTTCTGTCTCAGACAAGGGCCCCACTGGGGTTTGTCCTGGTTCGATCGTTCTCGAAGAACGCCCGGAAGGCAAAGATCGTGGCGCCGACACTTGACGTGGCCGACCAGCTCATAGAAGTTCTAAAATCATCCAGTAACGCCCACCACTATAGACGGCCTCGAACCCATATTGTTAGGGTTCGGGGCCGTTCGTGTGTTCAGGGCTGTGTCCAAAGCATCGACGTGTCCCGACGCGAAGCCGGGCGCGAGTGTGTACCGCTCGGTCATCCGGATCGTCGAGTGCCCGAGCAGCGCCTTGACGTGCTCCAGCGGAGCGCCGGCCATGACGAACTGGCTCGCGAAGCTGTGGCGCTTCACCAACGCCTCCGGCTGTTGGGTGGCCAGCGGCGTTGGAGTCCTCCAGAAGTCCACGTTCGACCAGGGGGAGTTCGTCCGAATTCACGTGACTACTAGTCACCCGGGGAAACGTCGCAGTCGAGAGGTGCGATCGGGAAGCCGTGCAGATCACCCGGCCCCTGGGTCGGAGTCGATCCTCCCCTTGATACAATGCTTTCTACGCTGCTCTGGGATCGTTGGCGCGAGCGGCAGCGTCACGACGCAGAGAAGCACGGTGAGCACCCGCCGCCGGGCGACCTCCGCGAGGAGCGGGAGCGGCGTGTCGAGGTGCACGGGGGCCTGGGCGGGGAGGGTCATGCCGCCCCCGTATGGGCAGGGCCCGCCCTTGGAAACGTCCCTTGGCGGACCTCGGATGTCCGGAACCGGACACGCTCTTCGATGCCGCCGTTCGCCGGGCGGCCCGATCCCCGTGCAGGTTAGGCACCGGAGATGCTCCTTCTCCTCACCCTCGGGTGTACGCCCGAGCAGAAGCCCGTCGAGACGCCCACCGCGCCGGACACCGCTTCCGGCGACACCGCGGACAGCGACACCGACGACACCGACGACACCGACGACACCGACGACACCGACGACACCGACGACACCGACGACACCGACGACACCGACGACACCGACGACACCGACGACACCGGCCCGCTCCCCACCGCCCGCGACCCCTTCGTCGTGACCGCGTGCGGCTTCGACGTGAGCCCGTCGCTCGTGCTCGTCCCCGATCGGGACGGCGACGGCCTCGAGGAACTCCTCGCCCTCGCGTACGCGGACACCGAGGTCGCCGGGACGTGGCTCGTGCCCTCCACCGCGACGACCGCCCCGTTCTGGGACCAGCCGTTGCGCTGGCCGCTGAGCCCGGCCGAGGGGGTGCGCTCCCTCCCCGATCTCGATGGCGACGGCGTCGCAGAGCTCTTCGCCTACACCGACGCGTCCACCGCGACTCAGCTCTTGCCCGATGGCTCCCTCGGGGCCACCTGGGCGGAGGTGCCCTCGCGCTTCCTCGCTTGGCACGACATGGACGGTGACGGCCGCGACGACCTCCTCGTGGGCGCCCCGTCGCTCACCGCCCCCGACGCCACGGTCAGCGGCTACCTCGCCCTGACCGCGACGCCCGGCGTGGACCCGACCGCGTGGACCACGCTCACGACGATGCCCGGCGCGGACGTCGAGGGGCTCGGGACGGCCCTGGCGCGCGCCACCCTCGACCAGGACGGGGACGGCTGGCCCGAGGTCGTCGTGACCGACACCACGCATGGATACCTGCTCTCCAGCGCGGCCCTCGACGCCGGGGCCCCGCTCGCGGAGGCGACGCTCCTCACGTTCGTCGACATGGGCGGCCTCACGCCGGCGCCGCTGGGGGACGTGGACGGCGGCGGCGCCGAGGACTTCGCGTTCCACTCCGAAGGGGCGCCCGGCTACGCGTGGCTCTTCCGGGGGGAGGCGCCGGACGCGCCCGTGTACTTCGGGAACGGATACGACACCTGGTCGGTCGGGATCGGGCCCGACGGCGCGGGCGGCCTGCTGCTCTGGGCGGTCACCGGCGGGGCGAGCGCCTACGACCTGGGCGACGCGCTCGGCGGCACGTTGACGCTGATCCGATCCGGCTGGGACGCACAGATGCCCCAGGTGATCACCGCCTCCTCCGACGTCCTCTGGGTCACCGGCGCGGGCGCGTGGGAGGAGCGCTGGTCGACGCGCGGCGTGGCGTTCCGGCTCAACCCCGCCGCGGACGACGGCATCCTCGCCCAGGTGGACGGCGGCGGGCCCGGCGCCGGCGGCGAGGTGAACGGCTACGGCCTCCGCGACATCGACGGCGAGGGCCCGATCGACTGGTGGCAGCTCGAGGACGGCGTGTTCCAGTGGGCGCCGCTCACGCCCGGGGCGACGATCTCGGTGTGCGACGCCACGTCGTCGTCGCAGCCCGGCTGGTACGTCGCCGACCCCGGCGACGACCTCGACGGCGACGGCGTGCCCGAGGTGGCCTGGTTTGCGGAGCCCGACACCATCGGCCTCTGGAGCGCGGCGGGCGGCGATGTGGCCGAGAGCACGTTCGACGGCGGGCTCGCCCAGCTCGGCTGCGATCTGACCGGGGACGGCGTCGACGAGCTCCAACTCTGGCGCGCGTTCCAGGGGTTCATCGTCGACGGGGCGGCCTGGGCGCGCGGAGACAGCGAGGCAGCCCTGCTCGGGGAGCTCGACAGTTACGCCGTGTGTGTCGGCGATCTGAACGGAGACGGCGTCGACGAGGTCGCGGACGTGCTCCTCGACGTGAGCGTGTACGACGGCGCCTCCGTGGCAGCGGGCGCGCCCGAGGTGATCGCGTCCGTGGACGGGCCGACGGTCGGGCACCTGCAGCGCGTCGGCGATGTCGACGGGGACGGCCTCGGCGACCTCGGGTTCTCCTCCTTCGGGTACGACACCGGCTACTACGGCGTGTGCGTGGCCCTCGGCGCGGAGCTCCTGGCGAGCCCGGTCCTCGCCGTCACCGACCTGGCGTACTGCTGGGAGGGCACGGAGTGGTACCGCGCGGCCGACGTCGACGGGGACGCGGTCAACGAGCTGCTCCTCTCCTCGGATCCGGGCCTCACGGCGTGGTGGCCGAGCACCGGCGCCAGCGAGCTCGTCTGGACGCCGGACGACGACACGCGCGACGAGCCCCTCCTCGACGTGATCCAGGACGCCTTCGGAGCGGGCCGCGCCGCCATCGTCCTCGGCCCCGACCCGATCGTGGTGTACGCGCTCGGGGAGTGAGGTTCCGGGCGCGCGCGGCGCCGTGACCGCCCTGCCCGCCGCGCTCGCGGTGGTCGCGGGGGCGGTGATGTTGTGGGTGGTGTCGCTCATGGACGCGCCCACGCTGAGCTGCTCGCGCTCGGCGGGGCCTATGCCGCGTTGTTCGCCGAGGGGTTCGGGGAAGTCGAGGAGGTTCGGGCGGCGCGGTGAATATGTCCACAAACCCCTACGAATCAGCGGGGCGAGGCTTCGAACCGGCGCTCCACGCGCGCGAGGATCTGCAGCGTGGGGTCCGAGAACATGGCCACGACCGGGAACGCGAGCCCCGCATCGACCTCCCAGCCTCCGCCGAGGTCGCGCCGCAGCAGCGCGCGCACGTGCAGCGGGCTCGGGGTCGAGAGGAGCTCGAGCTCGCCGACGAATGCCCATCGCTCGGCGAAGGGTTGGATGGTCGCGAGGCTGGTCCCCGCGTCGATCATCTCGGCCCCGAACAGCCACCACCGGCCGGACCGGATGCCCGCATGGGCGTGCCACGCGACCGCGCCCGTGGCGCCATCGTAGGCCAGGGCGATGCCGAGCGTCGGGAGCGTCGCTTCGGGCACCGTGCCCCACCAGGCGACTGGGCCATCGGGGCCGTCACGGTCCCCGGTCGGGAGTGTGCCGCGGAGGCCGAAACCGTGGGTGGAGCCGCGGCCGAACAGCAGGCGCGCGTCGATCACGGTGTTGCCGAGCCCCGCGCCGGTCCATTGCGCGCTCGTACCGGCGGTGCCGGCGATCTCGACCGCGAGGCCCACGCTCCGCCAGCCCACCTGCCCCCGCAGCGTGAGTTCGCCGATCGAGGCCCCGCCGAAGTCCTGGACGAACGCAATCCGGCTGGACACCGCGGGGCGACCCACCGGCATCGCGACACGGAAGGCCCTCGTCTCGAAGCGGGTCGCAGCCTGCCGCTCGCGGGGGGTGCGGAAGGAAGGGAGTGGGAGCTCGTCGGCCGCGAGCGCGTCGGCCGCGAGGGCGGGCTGTAGGAGCACAGCCAGGCAGGCGGCGATCATCGGGCCGTGTCGCCGGTGTCGCCGGTGTCGGCGCGGGGCATGTCGTTGAGCACGCAGCGCTCAGGAATGTCGAGGCCGCTCGACAGCGCCGCGCACGCGGCGGCGTCCGCGGCGGGAGGCCCGTCCTCGTTCCACGTACGGAACCGCACGGTGGGGTACGCATCCTGCACGAAGCCGAGCTCGTTGCTCGTCCTCGGGCCCCAGGGGCCGATCTCCCACGCGTAGGAGGTGGCGCCGCGGAGCCCGTCGCGCGCGCACAGGAGCACCCGCGTCTCGCTCGTTCCGTCGCGCGCGAGCACAAATGGCACCTCCGCGCCGTCCTCATCCGTGAGGCGGAACCCACGCACGAAGTGGTCCGTGTCCAGGGGCACGTCGAAGTGGTTGAACTCGACCAGGAGTGGCTCGGCGGGGTCCCACTCCTCGTCGTCCCCGCACGGCGACGACCCGGCCCACCCCCCACCGTACGAGGTCGCGAGGAGGGCGCCGGCGAGCACCGGTAAGGCCGCGGACGCTGCCCACGGCCGCGTCGCGGTGCCACGCCACGCCAGGACGGCCCCGAGGAGCGCCGGGAGCACGAGGAGATCGCCGGCATCGGCAACATGGTCCGCCCGGAACCACGCGCCGAGGGGTGGCCAGAGCTGGAGGGTGGTGAACGTGCCCCCGGCGACGACGAGCCCTACGACCCGCGCGAAGCGGCCCGGCACGCCGACCCACGAGGCCACCGCGGCCACGAACACCGGCGCCACCACGAGCCAGCCCGCGTCCGAGAGCTTCCCCGTGACCCAACCCGGCGCGTGCACGCGCAGCACAAAGTCGTTGACGACGATGAGCGCCGCGGCGGCGAGCGCGAGCGGGTGGGCGGGCGCCGAGCGGACGGGATCGAGCATCGGGTTGGAGGATAGCGCGCTGGGCCGGGAGAGGTCGCCTGGAACGCTTGGATCGTCCACCTACCAGGTCACGCTCACGGTGCCGCGTCCGACGAGCCCGTGGGCGGGGAGCAGGCCTTTCAGTCGGACCGCAGGAGCGAGCTCGTACCCCGCGAACAGCCCGACGCTGAACTGGCTGTCGACGCGGAGGTTCACCCGGCCTCCGACTGGGAAGGTGGCGAGCGGAGCGGGCAACCCTCCTCCCGGCTCCATCTGGACGCCCACCGCGATCCATCGCTGCGCCCACCCCTTGCCGAGCAACAGGAAGCGGCTGTTCCAGTCGTTCGCGGACGCGCGGTATGCGCTGTGTGCACGACCAAATCGGACCGTTCAATCCGGCTTCTTTCGCTTGTCCAGTAACGCCCACCACTCGGCCTCTCCGACGAGCCCCTCGACGATCTCCATGCCGAGGAAGCGCCCGAGCGCCCGCCCGGCCCCGCTGAAGTAGTCGCTGAGGTCCCGGTGGGGCACCATCGCCCGTCCGTGCTCGGGGCAGCGCGGCGGCGGCCGGGTCGGGCCAGGCCATCCACGGCGAGCGGAGCTGGGGCGCGGGCGCTCCTTGAAAGACCGGGTTGAGGTCCTAAGTTCACTGTTGGAGACCCCACCTCCAATCTCTGTATAAACAAGGAGAAACGTCGTGTATAATCGTATCTTGGCGCCCTGCTCGGGGGCGTTGTGCTTGCTGCTCTGGACCGCGCCGGCCGTGGCGGGGACGCTCGTCATCGACTCGGACTTCGAGCTCGAGGGAGACATCGTGTGCGACGCGTCGCCGTGTGTGCGCGTGATCGCGTCTGGCGTCCGCTTCGACGGAGGCGGCTTCACCCTGGACTGCGGCGGCAACGAGTACAATGGCGTGGAAGTCGCCGCCGCCGGCGTGAAGGTCGCGGACCTGACGGTGGCGAACTGCCTGAACTCGTTCTTCGTCATCGGGGGCGCCCAGAGCGCCGGGGCGAAGTTCGAAAGGAACCGCTCCGTCGATCAGAGCAACATCGGGTTCGGGGCCAGCGCGCCTCGCGCCAAATTCGAGGAGAACGAGTCGAGCTCCGTCCACTCCGGTGCCTCGGGGTACGTGATGAACGACAGCGGCGCCGTGGTGGAGAACAACGTGGCGACGGGCGGCCACGTGGGGATCCTCCTCAACCCCACCGCGGCGGCCACCCGCGTCGAGAACAACCAGGTGCGAGACGCTGGAGCGTACGGCATTCGCGTGCTGGACGGCGCCACGCTGAACGTGCTCGAGGTGAACACCGTGCAGGACAGCGGCACGTACGACCTGTCCGACGAGAACGCCGGCTGTGACGCGAACGTCTGGGAGAAGAACGACTTCGCCACGGACAACGAGCTGGGCGACGACGCCGGGCCGGGAGCGGGCTGCATCCGGTAGCTCGGCGCCCTCTCGCCCGAAAATTCGCTCCGACGCTGCCTTGCGGCTCGCTCGAATCGCTGCTGCAGGACGCGTCCCACTTCACACAGGGGTCACGCCATGAGGTGCCTGGTACGGAGTTCCATCGCCGTGATGCTGTCGGTGCTGGGGGCCGCCCCCGCGCATGCGGCACACTTCACGGTCATCAACCTCGCGGACAGCGGACCCGGCTCGCTGCGCGAGGCCATCTCGAATGCCAACGACACTCCCGGATTCGACAGCATCTTCTTCGACCCCGCCCTCGCCGGGACGATCACCCTGAGCAGCGGTCCGCTGCAGGTGACCGACCACGTGGACATCCTTGGAACGGGCGCGGAGATCCTGACCGTCAGCGGCGACGACGCGACCCGAATCTTCACCATCGCGTCGGTGGACAGCATCATCGCGACGATCCGCGGCCTGACGCTGACCCGGGGACGGGTGGAGGATCTCGAGATCTTCGGCGGCGCCATCTTCGTCGCGCACCCGGCGAGCCTGAACCTGATCCGGACCGTGATCTCCGACTCCCACGCCCAGGGCTTCGGGGGCGCGATCTTCAACGACGGCGGCCTGACGCTGATCGAGACCGTCCTCTCCGGCAACAGCGCCGGGTTGGGTGGCGGCGGCATCATCAACGTGGCGGGGGACGTCTCGCTCTCCAACTCCACCTTCTCCGACAACCACACGACCGATACGCAGCCCCGAGGCGGCGGCGCGATCGATTCCGAGGGCGGGACGATCACGGACGAGGGCAGCACGTTCTCCGGCAACCACACGCAGAGCAGCGGCGGCGCCCTTTTCTTGGCGCCAACGACAGAAGTCCACCTGAACGGCACCTGGCTCAGCGACAACACGGCCCGCTTTTTCGGCGGGGCCATCGTGAGCGCCGGCGACGTGACGATGATCGGCTGCACCGTCGACTCCAACAGCGTCACGGACGCGGAGCTCAGCGCGGGCGGCGGCATCTCCAACACCGGTACCCTTCGCGCGAGCTTCTGCAACTTCGGCGGCAATTCCTCTGGACGGCAGGGCGGTGGCATCTCCAATGACGGGAGCCTGACGCTGACCCGCGACACGTTCACCGCCAACGCGTCGGGCCTCGGCGGCGCGCTGGCCAACCTGGGCGACGCGACGATCAACGACAGCGTCCTGTCCAGCAACAGCGCCGTGTTCGGCGGTGGCGCCATCAGTACCGGCCTCGGGGCCGTCGTGATGTCGGGCTCCACCCTCATCGGGAACTTCACGACCAGCCCCGACGGCGAAGGCGGTGGCATGGAGATCACCAGCGGCGACGTGAACCTGCGGAACAGCACGGTCGTCGGGAACGGATCGGTCTCGGGCGGCGGGATCCTGAACCAGGGCGACCTGGATCTGCTCGGCTGCACGATCAACGGCAACATCGCCAACGACGGGGGCGGGCTCTACAACCTGCTCCCGGTCATCATCGAGGGCGAGATCCCGGAGGGTTCCGGCATCGCGACGGTGGGCAACAGCACCATCTCGGGCAACCGGGCGCTCTCTGGAGGCGGGATCCGGAACGAGGGCGCGATGCTTCTGACCAATGTCACGGTCGACGGCAACCGGGCACTCACCGGAGGCGGGATTCACAACGACGGTGGCACCACGGAGGCCGCGAACACGATCCTCAGCCAGAGCGGTTCCGGCCTGAATTGTGTCGACGAGGTGGGCGGATTCATCCTCTCGCGAGGCTTCAACCTCGATGGCGACGGGAGCTGCAACTTCGCCGACGACGGCGACCTGAGCGGGACACCCACGAGCCCGCTCGACCCGAGGCTCGGCCCGCTGCAGGACAACGGCGGCCCGACCGAGACGCGCGCTCTGCTGGCGGGCAGCCCGGCCATCGATGCGGGGGACAACGGCCAGACGGCGGCCGCGACGGACCAGCGGGGCTTTCGTCGCGTGGTCGACGGGAATGGCGATCGCCTCGCGGTCGTCGACATCGGGGCCTTCGAGTTCGGCGCGGCGAGCCTGCCCGGGGGCGGGGACCTGGTGAGCGTCCTGGCGATAGAGCCCGACACCTTCCTGCCGGCAGGCACGACGAGCTTCGCGCTGATCGTGCACTACGGCCCGGCCCTCGCGCCCGAGAGGTTCGTCGCAAAGCTGAACGGGCAGGACATCACCTCCCTGTTCGATTCAGGCATCGATGGGTCCTACGAGGTGGTGGACATCCCCCTGCAGGAGGGACTGAACCGCCTCATCCTGCAGGTCCGGGGGCCGCGGAACGACAGCCCGGTGCGGAACGTCGTCAATCTCGCCTTCTGGGTCGGCAGCCCGCCCGTGGGGCCGCAGTAGATTCGGGGCGGACGCCCGCGCGACCTCCGGTGACAGGTCGTGCGTGGCGTCCATCCGACCCCGGGCACGACGCCGACGCACCCCGGCGCCACGAGCCCGAACAGGACGCCCAAGAAGAGCCGGCGCCGCCGGACGGAGCGGTCCAACAGCCCGATCACGTCGGCCAGCTGCTGCTTCACCGGGTCGGGGTAGTCGTCGAGCTGCCGCAGACCTTTCGGAAGGGCTGGTTCCCCGAGTTCAAGCGCGCGCCTGCTGGGGCGACGGCTCGTCAACGAGCTCGTCGCGCTCGAACGACCAACAGGCCGAAAGTGGCGACGAACTCGGCCAGCCACTGGGCGGGGCCGGTGCGGACGTGAGTGGAGAGGGTGTAGGCCGGAAGCTCGAACATGAGGTCGGCCACGGCAACCCCGAGAACTCCGCCGAGCACCTGAGCGGCGATGTAGCCGGGGACCTCCCGCCACCCGAGCCCGCCCTCGATGGCGTCCGCGAGCGTCACCGCCGGGTTGAAGTGTGCGCCGGAGACGGGGCCGAAGGTGAGGATCAGGGCGATGAGCCCCCGCCCGTCGCGAGTGCGTTGCACAGCAGCGCGAGCCCCACGTTCCCGCCGCAGAGGCGCTCGGCCATGATCCCCGAACCCACCACCGTGGCGAGCAGGAATGCCGTTCCGAGGGCCTCGGCCACCAGCCGCTTCGGGAGGTTGCCTACTCGCACGAGACGCCATCCTTCGTCGCACCGAGGCGTCGCCGATCTTCCTTCGCTGCGTCGAGCTCGGTGAAGCCGTCGAGGATCGCGCGCAGGATGCGAGCCCGCACGGGACCCTGCTCGCCGCTCATCCGGTAGTAGATCCAGCTTCCCTGCCGCCGACTGTCGACGATCCCGGCGTTTCGCAACACCGTGAGGTGCTGGGAGACGTTCGGCTGGCTGGCATCCAGCGCCGAGGCGATGTGGCACACGCACAGCTCACCGCGGGAGAGGAGGGCGACGATGCGCAGGCGCGTATCATCGGCGAGCGCCTTGAGGAGTCCGCTGGTCGGACGAACATCGAGTGGGGATGGAGCTTCGGTCATGCGCATTTAGGCATATGCGCGGATATTGATGTGTGCCAACCAGGACGTGCATCCTTTTCGAGGGTTCTCCGTCTGTAGGTTGAGGGCCACGAACCATCCGGCCCCAAAGAGGATCCCATGACCACGACCGCACCCGAAACCGTCCCCGAATCCCCCGAAGGCGCGAGCTGTTGCGCCCCGGCGTGCTGCACTCCAGCCACCGGGAGCGATGCAACCCCGGTGGCCCCCGCGTCGGCCGAGGTGATCCGGGAGACCGTCCGCGAACGCTACGGCAGCATCGCCCGCGAGGGTGGGAGTTGCTGCGCTCCCTCCTGCTGCTCTCCGGCGGTCGCCGTCGACGCCGGCGTGCTCGGCTACTCGGCCGAGGACCAGGCCGCCGCGCCAGAAGGTGCCAACCTCGGGCTCGGGTGCGGGAACCCGCAGGCGATCGCGGCACTCAGGCCTGGCGAGCGCGTGCTCGACCTCGGCAGCGGCGCCGGGTTCGACAGTTTCCTGGCCGCCCGCGCCGTTGGTCCGACGGGCTCGGTCATCGGCGTCGACATGACGCCCGACATGCTCGCCCGCGCTCGTGAGAACGCGACGAAGGCGGGCCTGCCGAACGTCGAGTTCCGCCTCGGCGAGATCGAACATCTCCCCCTGCCGGACGGGACGGTGGACGTGATCATCTCGAACTGCGTCGTGAATCTCTCGCCCGACAAGCCGGCGGTGTTCCGCGAGGCCTTCCGCGTGCTGCGGTCCGGCGGGCGCATCGCCATCGCCGACGTGGTCGCGCGGGAGCAGCTCTCGCCGCAGCATCAGGCGGACCTCGCGCTGCTCGTCGGCTGCATCGCGGGCGCGGCCCTCGTCTCGGAAGTCGAGGGCTGGCTGGGCGACGCGGGCTTCACCGACATCGCCGTCCTCGAGAAGGCGGGCTCGCGCGAGCTCGTCGAGTCCTGGGCGCCGGGTCACCCGGCCGCGGGAAGCGTGATCTCGGCGACGATCGAGGCGCGCAAACCGTGACGGCAGGTCGCCCGGCGGAGGCGGTCGCCCGGTTCGAGGGCGAGCTGCGGCGCTTCGTGGCGCGGCGGGTCTCCGGCCCCGACGCCGACGACGTGCTGCAGGACACCCTCGTCCGCATCCACCTCGGCATCGGGGCGCTCCGCTCGTCGGATCGCCTGGCGCCGTGGGTGTACCGCGTGGCACGCAGCGCCATCATCGACCACCACCGACGGGCGCGGCCGTGCGCCCCCCTCGACGAGGCCGAAGCGGAGGAGCTGCCTGAGGAGCCCGCGTCTGAGGTCCGACCGATGCTGACGGCTTGCGTGGAGCCGTTCCTCGACGGGCTCCCACCCGAGCAGGCTGAGGCATTGCGCCTCACCGACCTCGGCTCGCACACGCAAGCTGAGGCTGCGACGCGGCTCGGTGTGCCCTTGCCCACGCTGAAGGCGCGAGTGCAGCGCGGGCGGAAGCGGATGCGCGAGGCGTTCGAGGTTTGCTGCGAGCTCGAGCGGGATGCACGGGGAGCGGTCATCGCGGCGACGCCGCGCTGCGGATGCGGGTAGAGCGAGAGGGTGAACGGCCCGACGCTACGAATCCTCGGCCTCGACGTTCCCGACGCGGGACCGCTGTTCCTCGCGGTGCTCGCGATCCACGTCGTTGCCGGGCTTGTGGCGGTGGTCAGTGGGGCCGTCGCCGCAGCGTCTCCGAAGCGCGTCGGGCGCCACCCCACTTCCGGCCGCGTTTACGTCCGTTCGCTCTACGTCTTGTTCGCGTCGGCCGTCGTGCTCGCCGTCATCCGCTGGCCGCACGACAACCACCTCGTCGCGCTCGGGGCCATCGCGCTCGCCGGGGCGGTGATCGGGGTTCGGGCGCGACGCCGCCGGGCGCACGGGTGGCTCGTGCCGCACGTCGTCGGCATGGGGACCTCGTACATCGCGATGCTGACCGCGTTCTACGTGGACAACGGGCCGCAGCTTCCCCTCTGGAACCGTCTGCCAACCGCCGCCTTCTGGCTCCTGCCGACGATAATCGGCGGTCCGATCATCGCCTTCGCCTTGATCCGCCACCGGGCATCGGACCGCTGAGCAGATCACTCAACGAGTCGATCCGGCCGCGCCGCCAGCGCGGGCGCGAGGGCGCGTCGGTCGTCCCCCGAGCCGCCGGTTACGGACGGGCGTGCGAGTCCGCTTCCCAGAGACCATCTCCGGAGGCGCCGCCACTTCCTGCTCCGGTGCCCGAGCCTCCTCGACGGCACGCGCGTCGTCGGCGAGGAGCACGGCGAGCGGGCTCCCCGAACCGGGGGCGCGTCTCGGCGGGGAGCCAAGCGGCCGCGATTCTGGTCGTCCGAACGCGAACAACATACGTTTATTCGCCGATTTCTCGATGATGTGTCGAGGATGCCGTCAATGAGCGTGTGCCCCATGATCGTGGTCGTGCCCGCTCGCGGGCGCCGCCTCTCCGGCTGCCGGATTGAACCCCAGCGAGAAGCTCGTCTCGCCCACCTTCACATCCACCATCACGGGCCGAGTCCCGGCTCCTGCGTTCTTGCCGGCGAGCACGCCCGCCGCCGGGTCGAACGTGAGCGGGACCACGGTGTCCCCGTCCTTCAGCGAGCCGGACACTCCCGTCACCTGCGCGCGCTTGGCGTCGGTGACCCACACCCGGTGTTCCCCGTCCTTGGGCGCGTACTCAAGGTGGTAGTCCCCCCACATCCCGACCTGACCGCCGTGGAGGGAGGTGTGGTCGTGCTCCTGGAGGCCCACGGCCTTGGTCTCGAAGGACACGCTCTCGGCCTTCCCTCCGAACGTGAGCGTGAGCACCGCGGTGACCGCATCTCCCTGGGCGAGCTTCGCCCTGGCGTGGAGGTGATCTCCCATCGGCGCGAGCGTCACCGTCTCGACTCCGCCGGGGCCCTTCACCACGGCGGAGCCGGTGAAGCCGTCGATGGGGAGCGGCTTCTGGGCGGCGTCGGAGACGTAGAACATGATGCCGCCGGGCATGAAGAGCGCCTCGACGTGGTGGTCCCCGACCGTCTTGACCTCGCCACCATGGGGGCTCGCGTGGGCGTGAGCGCCGCCAGCGTGTTCCGCAGCCGCGGGCGTAGGGGCCGCAGCGGGTGCGGCGGGTTGGGGCGGCGCGACGGGCGCCGGTGTGGTGGGCTCGGAGGAGCAAGCGGCGGCGAGGATGAGGAGCGGGAGCAGGGTGCGCATGGAGCCTTTCAGGGGTGTGAGTTGGGAGGTGGGGGACGAGGGAGTCACTGAGCCGCGAGCGGATCGACGGTCTCGGAGCTGGCCACCAGCGAACGGAGCGCGTCGCCCCCGAAGCGCAGAAACACGGTGGGCGTCACCACCATGTCCAGGAGCGTCGAGGAGAGGAGCCCGCCCAGGATCACCTGCGCCACGGGGGTGAGGATCTCCTTGCCCGGCGTGCCGCCCGCAAACGCGAGCGGGATGAGCGCGATGCCGGCGCAGAGCGCGGTCATGGCGCCCGGGACGAGCCGCTCGAGCGAGCCGCGGATGACCATCTCCGGCCCGAAGGACTCACCCTCATGGCGGACGAGGTGGA
>JAUXQH010000067.1 GCA_030685065.1 Pseudomonadota bacterium
TCCTCGACGTGCCTCGTTGTACGCGGGTGTGCGTCCACGCGACGATGCTGCAGGTGTTCGGGTCGAACCTCTCGACCTCGACCAACATCAGCGCCGTGGTCGCCATCGCCGACGGGCAATGTGACACCGAAAACCAGTGGACCGTCCGGGGGACCGGCGTCCAGGACATCGCGGGCGGCGCGGGCAACGTCAACGTGGTGCCGCCTCCCTGGGCGAAGTTCGTCCGGTTGGAGCTCTCCGACAGCGCCCTTCTCTCCACGTCCTTCGTCGAGCTCGTCGACGTGAACGGCACCGCTCGCGGGCGGTACGCCGCGGACAAACAGCCCTTCCCAGGCGCCCCCATCGGGGACGCCGCCACCGTCCGGTGCGTCCTCCCTGCGGGGACCTTCTCGTACCGCGTCGTCTTTCTCCTTCACCTTTGAGGCCGTGCCATGAAGTGCTACGCGAACCAGGTCACGACCCGGCTCCTGAACATCCCCTCCACGGCGCCCGTCGCCGTGGCCACCAACGGAACCGCTTACCGTCTGCTGCCCGCGCAGAGCGACCTGCAGACGGACGACGCACAGGATTTTCGCTTCGTGACGTCGCTGACGTTCGCGGGCGGTGCCACCTCTCCGACCGCACAGCTCTTCCTCCAGGGGTCGATCGACGGGACCAGCTGGATCGACCTCGGGAGTGGCACCAGCCGCACGGCCGACGGCACGTACCGCGAGGTCATCGACAACAACGGCGCCGTGCTCCTGCCCTGGCTCCGCGTGCGGCTCGCGCTCGGCGGCGCGACCAGCCCGAACGTGTACGCCTCCGTCGATGTCGTTTCCAACGGCCCCTTCCAACTCTCCTCGACCTGATCGGAGCCCCCCGTGAACATCACGGTCGCCCTCACCTTCAACGAACGCGATGCCGTGAGCCTGCTCAACTGGCTCGCGCGCTGCAACGCGCGCCTGCTCCGCGAGCGGCCTACGCTACCGCTCCTGTACAGCACCAGCGTGGTCTACGGGCGGGAGGAGGAGGAAACGTGGTCCGACTTCATCCAGCTCCTCGCCCAGGGGTGGGAGGACTGTGACGCGCTCGCGGCGGCCCGCGCCGGCGAGCTCCTGGCCCGCGGCTGGAAGGCGCTCTCACCCAAAGACCCGGGCTACGCCGCGGCGAAGGCGGCGGGCCTCACCTCGATCCCCGCCGAAGTCGCGCTGACCACCTCCGTCCGCCCCGGGGAGCACGGCCTCTACCACTGCATCGTGCGCTACCTCGTCGCCGGCACTGTCTGGTTCGACGACCCCTCCGCCCGGCTCGGCATGCTCGAGGAGCGCCTCGACGGCCGCCAGTGCCACGAGCGCATCGTCACCCGCGTCCGCCTCGCCGGCCTCCGCCGCGCGCCTGACGCCCACCGCCATTCACACGCGCGTCGTTCCCGGCGCCGGGAGTCCGTATGACCTCGTCCCGCTACATCCGCGCCCGTGTCGTCGACTTCTCCCAGCCCAACTTCGCGGGCGAGGAGCTCGGCGCAGGCGGCCGCGGCGGCGCCAAGGACGGAAAGATCCGCGCGAAGCTGCGCCGGGCCCGCGCCATCAAGCGCCGCATCGCCCAGCTCAGCATCCGCAAGGCGCTGGGCTGGAAGGGCGCGGTCAAGCAGAAGAAGGTCAACCTGCGGGTCGTGATGAGCGACTTGCGGGCGCTCGGGTGGAAGCCGAAGAAGGCGAGCCGCGCGCGCAAGCCGGGCGAGGACGAGATGGACGCCGCGCTCGAGGACATCCCGGAGGCCGAACCTGGCGAGACCGAATTGCCCGACGACGAGATCGAGGAGATCCCCGACCTGCCCGAGACCGAGGGCGAGGGCAACTGGCTCGACGGCTACCTCGGCGCCGAGCCTGCGCGTCCGAAGCGGAACCTGCTCCAGGAGGCGGGCAAGCTCTTCGCGTCCAAGTGGAACAAGCCTGTGCCCCTCGGCGACGGCGCCCGCATCCAGACCAAGCCGGGCCAGCGGGCCATGGTCGCGACGGTCAGCCCCGGGCTGTTCATCGTTCAGCTCGTATCGGACAAGGCGGCCAAGACCATCGCCGGGGACAACATCGGCGTCCTGCCGCTGCTCCTGTACCCGCTGGTGAAGAGCCGCATCCTCCAGAAGCTCACCCAGCCGGCCGCGACGCCGGCCGCGACGCCTGCTCCGGCGCCCGGTGCTGCCCCCGCACCGTCCCCGGCGCCCGCTCCGGTGGGCTGCGACGACTGCCGAGGCCGGTACTGACATGAGCACCCTGCCCGTCAGCGGCGTCGCGGTCCTCGAACGGATGAACGCGATGCGGATCACCGCCGAGCAATCCCTCACGCGCGTGAAGGCCTATCTCGCGTCCGACCCCCAGCCGCTGGCGCGGGTCGTCGCTGGGTACCGCGCCATGGTGGCCGACCTCGGCCGTCGCATCATCGAGGCACAAGTCCGTGTCATCCAGGCGCGGTCGAAGAACCCCGACGACGCGCGGCTCCAGGCGTTGCAGCAGCGCACCGTCGAGCTCCTGACCGCCTGGAGCGCCCACGCGAAGGGCTACACGCAGTACGAGCGCCCGGCGACGGACGCGGAGAAGGGCGGGGCCATCGAGGTCGGCGCGGCGCCCGCCGTTATCATCGCGATCGCGGTGGCCGGCGCGGTCATTGCCGTGTCGGTCACCGGCGTCGCCTGGGCCATCGTCCACTACAAAGAGGCGCAGGTCCTGTCCGACGAGATCGCTCTGCTCGAGCGCGATCCCTCCCTGGCCGACGCGATTGCCAAGATCAACGAGTCCGCTCCCAAGTCCGACCCGCCCGTCGGTCCGAGCGCGGGCGGCGGCTGGGGCTGGTTCCTCGCAGCCCTCGGCGTCGCCGGTGCTGCCGTCTACCTCCTCCCCAAGCTGGGGAAAGGCTGAACCATGATCACCAAGCCCGAAAAGTTCCGCCTCACAGTCGTCGGC
Source organism: Pseudomonadota bacterium (assembly GCA_030685065.1). Classification (GTDB taxonomy): domain Bacteria; phylum Myxococcota_A; class UBA796; order UBA796; family SXON01; genus CAJBVW01. Next base: position 2,937 of record JAUXQH010000067.1, read on the forward strand.
GCCGACGAGGACGTGCCCCGCCTGCTCCTGACCTACGGGCGCGGGTGTGGCGGCGAGGTCGCGTTCGCCATGCGTCCGCGCGACAACGTGGCCCTGCACGTCCACCAGGTGAAGAAGGCTCCGGCCAAGGTCTGGCGCACGGACCTTGGGCTCGCCCCCTCGCACGCGCCCGAGCTGGACGTGCCGCCCGCGGACGCGGTCGCCGAGATCAAGCGCGTGAAGGCAGGCCTGCCCCCGGCGGGACCGGCGACCCTCCGTGGCAAGTGGTCGGGGTTCCTCTTCTGCGACGACGGCACGCCATCCGTGCGCCTGGAGCGCAAGGTGGCCGCCTACGGCACACTGAAGCTCGCGTCGAAGGCGGACGGCCGCTGGACGGCGACCTTCGACCGCGCCGGCAAGTGGTTCACGGCGGCGAAGCAGGAGAGCGCCGAGCGCACCAGCCTCGCCGAGGCCATCCAGGCGGGCATGGGCCTCGTCATCGGACTCGTGAGCGAGGCGTGCAGCTTCCGCGACACGCGCCGCCGCAACACCGTGGACGCCGAGTACGCCGCTCAGCACCCGTACACGGCGCCGAAGGACGCGAAGGACCCCACCGACCGCTACCAGGGCCGGTCGAGCTTCCGCGCGATCGAGCAGGCGGACGCGTGGGTCGTCGTCAACGACGTGGGCTCCGTCGTCGCCAAGTTCGGCACGCGGGAGAAGGGCAAGGCCGAAAAGTACGCCAGCGCGCTCACGCGAGGGAAATCACCGACCGACCCCGCGGGGGGTTCGCCCGTGGCCTCCGTGACGCCCGACATCGCCGCAGGATTCGGCCTCACCACGATGCCAGGCATCGTGGTGGCGCCCGCGCTCTCCGAGATCCCCTCCCCCGAGCCGCCGGCCTGCCCCACCTCGGTCGCGCGCATCGCCTCGGCGACCGAGAAGGAAGCCGCCGCGCTCGAGGAGCTGTCGCAGTCGCTGTGGGGCTCGACGGAGGCTCCCGAGCTCCTCGCCCGCGCTGGGAAGCTCCTGCGCCACGCCGAGGCGCTGGTGAAATCGCCGCTGTGCTCCGGCAAGGAGCAGAAGATGGCGTGGGAGGACCTGCGGCGCGGGGCCGACGCCTACGCCCAGGCCCGGGACGCGATCGCGCGGGGCGAGAAGCCCGACATCGTGACCACCCTGCGGCGCATTGCCGAGCGCGTGTCGCTTGCGGCAACGCGGGCGGCGAAGTCGTGCTCGGCGGGGCAGCAGAAGCTCGCCCCCAGGACGCCCGCCGCCACGGTACCGATGCAGCCGGTCTGGCCTCCGGCGGCCCCGGCGCAGCACGTGCCGACGACCAAGGCCCCGAAGACGCGGAAGGCGAAGGCGCCTGAAGTGGACCCCGCGAAGGACCAGGCGCTGGTCAACGCTTTCGCGGATGCCATCAAGCAAGCGGCGCAGCAGATGGGGGGTGGGGCGTGAGCAAAGCGTTGCTTCTCTCCGGGCCGCTGTTGCTCCTCGGCTCCTGCGTCGCCAGCGCGCTCGCCGGCGACACGATGCCCGGGGGTGGCGTGTCGGCGCCGTCGCTCGACCATCTCCTGGCGCTGGGGCCCTACGGGGCGCTGGTGTGGGGGGCGTACCTGCTTGGGAAGGGCGTGAGGATCACGATCCAGGTGGAGCTGTCGGAGCACGACCGGGAGATGATTGAGAAGCTTGGGCGTGCTGGATCGGCAATCGGGTAGCTGGACAAAGGCCGTCACCGAGGGCGCTGCCCCCGAACGCCGGGGTGCTCTCCGCCGGCATCATCGCGGCCGCGGAGTCGCCTGTGGAGCTGGATGTCGAGGCCCCCGTCGGAAACGACGCAGGCAGCAGCTCGACGAAAGTGCGCCTTCCTGCTTTCCTCCATGAGGCCGAGGTGGCAGCCCGTGCGGCGGCGCCGGCTCTCCCTCCTGACTCCTTCGCCCCAGCTGGACTGTTCAGCTTTCGACCGCTATAGAGGCGCCTCCATGCCGATTATCTCGCCAGCACTTCGGTCCCAGGCCAAAGAGGTCCGCCTCTACCTTTGGGCGATTCCCTGGAGGTGGGTGATCGCGATGTCGGCGGTGGCGCTCCTGACGATTTACGTCGCCGCGACATTCGTCCCATCGCTGATTGCTGCCCTGCAGCAACTGCTGCTCGCCTCGTCCGTGAAGTTCTGGGATGTTGGCACACCAGCGTTACTAGTGATCTCGGTCCTGGGCGCCTCGGTCTATGTGACACTTCCGGACGCTACGGCAAAGAAAACAAAAATCTCGGCGAACGTAGCAACGCTCGCAGGGCTTACCTTTACCTGGGGCGCCGCAGGTGCCTTTGCGCTCTGGCGGTACGGAATCTATCGCACCTCCGCGGTAGACAATGCCGGCGGACAGGCAATCGATCACTTCTTGCTCGTTGTCGGATTTACCGGCGGATTGCTAGCGGTCCAACGCTCCAACCGTACTAATGCCGCGACTGTTGCTGGCCTGCACGAGCTGTCCAGCCTCCGAGAAGAACGTCACGTTTCGCGCGAATTGTTGAGCCTTGGGGCGCTGTCCTTGCAGACCGATGACCGCGGTGTGCTCATCGTGTTGTTGGAGCGGATGCTGGAGCACGCGCTGCCCCTGAGCATGCAAGACGAGGGGCGGGGACTGACCGTTTGGGAAAAGGCGGGAGAGGAATGGCGCATCTTGGTCGGTCGCGGCGTCAACGCCTCTACGATTGACCACTTTAGACAGCCGGTACTTTCGGAGGTCAAGCCCGGGGCAGGAGTGGTTTCAAACATGGCAGCCGCTCGGTCGATGTTCTTCACTTCGTCAGACGCACCCCATCACGAGTGGTACGCGCACAACGAGTATGGCTCAGACTGGCCGGCGCTCGCAGCGGTGATGATCCCCGACTCGTCGACAGGAGAGGCAATTGGTGCCATCTGCTACACCACGAAGACGCCGAGCCTGGTCCCTGTCGAGGGCAGTGCAGAGTACGACAAGGTGAGAAACATGTTGAATGTCTGGCTGGCCGCGTTTAGTCTTCCGGTTCAGCGGCTCAAAGCACTGGAGGAACCATGAGCAAGAACTCGAAAGTTGTCGTCTGGTCCTCGGACAGGACCGCTCGTGCTGAGCTCGATTCGCTGAGAAGTGCTGCGTCGTCGAGACGACCTTCCCCGGAAAGCGGCGTTCGAAAGGATGGTTACGTGGTTCAAGGCCAGAACTCGAGCGGCGCGTCGAAGGGGAAGGACACGAAAGGGTAAAGTTCGCTGGCTGAGCGCCGGAGCAGAGCGCGTTGCTGGCTGAGCGCCGGAGCAGAGTACGTCGCTGGCTGGGCGCCGGAGCAGAGCACGTCGCTGGCTGGGCGGCGCCGCAGAGCACGTCATCGCGTCGCCTATCCCTAATCTTCGTGCTCCGGGAAGGCGCACCTTCGTGGAACTGGCTGACGTGTCGCCGGTCCGCGAAGATGAAAACTTACCACTAGCGGTACCTCCGTGACGTCCCCCAGACGTGCCGCTATTTGCGTTGCCAAGTGGCTCGCTGTCCCGTCGCCGCTGTAAGCGAAACCCACCCGCTGTAAGCGAAAGTAGCTGTCTAAGCGGATCCTGGGCGGGTACTCCTCCCCCATGCGACTCGCCACCCAACGGCTGCCGGTGGCTCGATGAGCGCCGCCGCCCAGCTCCTCGACGCCATCGTCCCCCTCGTCCGCACCCGCCTCCCCGCGGGCGTCGACCTCGCGTACCTCGATGACTTCCTCGGTCGAAACCGCTTCGCGCTCGAGGCCGTCATCGAGCAGAACCTCGGTCCCACTCTGCGTCGGATGGAGGCGGCAAACCGCCCCTTCGGCGACGAAGACATCCCCGAGCTCTGGACCGCCTCGAAGCGAACCGCCGCGAACATCGCCGCGATGGTCGTGGCCTCGCTCATCTACGCCGACCGCCGCATCCCGAGCGCGGACGAGCGTGCCGTGCTCGCCGGCTACTCTGGCTGGGGCGGCCTCTCGATCCAGGCGGCTGCTGGCAAGTTCCCGCCGGGCTTCCCGGCGCCCGAGGAGCGGGGCCTCATCCACGAGTTCTACACCCCGACCAAGGTGACCCGCGAGGTCGCCCGCGTCGTCGCGCCCCTCGTCGACAGCCTCCCTATGGATGGCAACTCGGTCCACGCGTTGGAGCCTTCGGCCGGCATCGGCCGCTTCCTGCACTCCTTCGCCAACGTCCCCGGCCTGACCTGGCACGCGGTCGAGTGGTCCGAGCTCTCCGCGCGGATGCTGAAGGCGCTGCGCCCCGACCTGGATCTCACCAACGCCCCGTTCGAGCGGTGGGTGCGCGAGAAGGGCGCGGGCGCCGCCGGGCGTCTCGGCCTCGTCGTGTCGAACCCGCCCTACGGCATCCGGGGCGCCTCCATCGCGGAGGATCCCGAGCGGGCCTACCGCGAGAAGATGGCGTACCACTACTTCCTCCGTCGTGGCCTCGACCTGCTCGCCCCCGACGGGCTGGGCGTGTTCCTGATCCCCGGCGGCTTCCTCACCAGTCGCACGGCCCAGTTCGTCGCCCTGCGCGAGAAGGTGCTTCGCCGTCACCTCCTCGCCGCCGCGTTCCGCTTGCCGAGCGTCCGCGCGAACGGCCGCGAGGCGATCTTCCCCGGCGCGATGCTCGTCACCGACCTGCTCTTCTTCCGTGCACGCGGCGGGGAGCTCGACGCGGTGGACAACGCGGATGCCGGCATCGTCTCGGGGGCCTACTTCAAGGAGTACCCCCGCCACATCCTCGGCCGCGAGGTC
>JAUXQH010000068.1 GCA_030685065.1 Pseudomonadota bacterium
TGGCTACCGCCCGCAGTTCTACTTCCGCACGACGGACGTCACGGGCGTCATCAAGCTGAAGGAAGGCGTGGAGATGGTGATGCCGGGTGACCGGGTGGAGATGGAGATCGAGCTCATCACCCCGATCGCCATCGAGAAGACTCTCCGTTTCGCGATTCGCGAAGGTGGCCGTACCGTCGGCGCCGGCGTCGTCTCCGAGATCATCAAGTAAGGAAGACCAATGGCCTCCACCAACAAGATCCGCATTCGCCTCAAGGCGTACGATCACAAGCTGCTCGACAAGTCTGCGCGTGAGATCGTGGACACGGCACGCCGCACTGGCGTGGCGATCCGCGGGCCCTTCCCGCTGCCGACGACGATCAGCCGCTGGACGGTCCTCCGCGGGCCGCACGTCGACAAGAAGTCGCGTGAGCAGTTCGAACGCCGTACCCATCACCGCCTGCTCGACATCCTCGAGCCGACCCAGGCTACGGTCGATGCCCTGATGAAACTGGATCTTTCGGCCGGAGTCCACGTCGAGATCAAGCTGTCCTAAGCTGGGTCTCGTGGGAACAGGAGGCATGCATGCCCGTGGTTGATCTGTATAATTCTTCCCGTGAAAAGCTCGGCACCGTCGAGCTGGACGAGCGGGTCTTCTCGGCCGACGTGAAAGAGCATCTCTTTCACATGGTCGTTCGCTATCAGCTCGCCGCGCGGCGGTCTGGCACGCATGCTACCAAGCAGCGCGCCATGGTCGCAGGCGGCGGTAAGAAGCCGTGGCGCCAGAAGGGCACCGGTCGCGCCCGTCAGGGCTCTACGCGGGCGCCGAACTGGCGCGGCGGCGGTGTGGTCTTCGGGCCGCATCCCCGTAGCCACGCCTTCCAGCTGCCGAAGAAGGTCCGCCGCGCGGCCCTTCGTAGCGCTCTCTCTCGCCGCTTGGGCGAGCAGGCGCTCTACGTGCTCGACCAGGTTGCCATGCCCGAAGTGAAGACCAAGCACTTCCGCACCTTCCTCGAGAGCTTCGGCTTCGAGAGCCTCCTGTTGGTGGTGCCGCACGAGGACCTCGCGGTTCGTCTCGCGTCCCGCAACATCCCGGGCGTCACCGTCCTCCCCGTTGCCGGTCTGAATGTCTACGACATCCTCCGGCACCGCAACATCGCTCTCACCGCGCCCGCGATCGCCCCGATCGTCGAGCGCCTGACGAGGTGAGTCATGGCTGAGCTTCACGACATCATCCTCCGCCCTCTCGTCACCGAGAAGGCGGCCGCAGCCGAGGCGGCCCAGAACACCTACGTGTTCGAGGTCGGCGAGACTGCGAACAAGCACGAGATCAAGCAGGCAATCGAACGGTTCTTCAACGTCAAGGTTGAGGATGTCCGCACCGTGCGCGTGCGTGGCAAGTTCAAGCGGTTCGGTCGCTTCTACGGGAAGCGGTCGAACTGGAAGAAGGCCTACGTGAAACTCGCGTCTGGCCACACCCTCAACTTCTTCGAGGCCTGAGATGGGTACCAAGCGCTACAGCGCCAATACGCCGGGCCGCCGCTTCCTCGTCACCGCGGACTTCGCGGAGTTGACGGCGGACAGCCCGCACCGTCCCCTGACGGCGCCCCTGCGTCGCACCGGCGGTCGCAACAACATGGGCCGTATGACCTCGCGTCATATGGGCGGCGGCCACAAGCGTCGTTACCGGATCATCGACTTCCGGCGCGACAAGATGGAAGTGCCGGGCAGCGTGGCAACGATCGAATACGATCCGAACCGCAGCGCCCGCATCGCCCTGATCCACTATGTGGACGGCGAGAAGCGCTACATCATCGCGCCTGTCGGCATCAACGTCGGCGACGCGGTGGTCGCGAGCGACTCCGCGGACATCAAGCCGGGGAACGCGCTGCGCCTCGCGGCCATCCCGCTGGGTACGTTCGTACACAACGTGGAGCTGAAGGTCGGTCGCGGCGGGCAGATCTGCCGGTCGGCGGGCTGCTTCGCGCAGGTGATGGCAAAGGAAGGCAAGTACGTCCTCCTTCGTCTTCCCTCGGGCGAGCTCCGCAACGTGCTGGCGGAATGCCACGCGACGGTTGGCCAGGTCGGCAACCTCGAGCATGAGAACTCGGTCCTCGGCAAGGCGGGTCGAGCGCGTTGGTTGGGCTACCGCCCGGCCGTTGGCGGTACCGCGACGAACCCGATCGATCACCCGCACGGCGGTGGTGAGGGTCGCACCAAGGGCGGTCGTCATCCTGTTACGCCGTGGGGCAAGCCCACCAAGGGCTACAAGACCCGGTCCCGGAAGAAGCCGTCCGGCCGGTTCATCGTCAAGCGGCGTGAGAAGTAGGGAGAAGCCATGGCGCGTTCCGTAAAGAAAGGTCCTTTCGTTGACCAATATCTGATCGCCAAGGCCGCAGCTGCTCGTGCTGGCGGTGGCCGCGTGATCAAGACGTGGAGCAGGCGCTCCACGGTGATCCCCGACTTCATCGGACTGACGTTTGCCGTGCACAACGGCAAGAAGTTCGTCCCGGTGTATGTCTCGGAGAACATGGTCGGGCACAAGTTCGGGGAGTTCGCGGCGACGCGTACCTTCTACGGGCATGCCGCGGATCGAAAGACCAAGGTCCGCTGAACCTGTTTCCGGTCGGCGCCGGTCCAAACGGACCGGCCGCCACCATCGAGTGAGTCCATGGAATCGACTGCCATCCTTCGGTTCGCCCGAGTCTCCCCCCAGAAGGCACGTCTGGTCGCTGACCTGATCCGTGGCCGCGGCGCGGGTGAGGCTTTGGAGATCCTTTCGTTCCTTCCCAAGAAGACGGCGCCGATGATCAAGCGGCTCGTCGAATCTGCGATGGCCAATGCGGAGCACGCTGCAGAGCGTGCGAGCCGCCAGCTGGACATCGACGGTCTGTACGTAAAGACGATTTTCGTCGACCAGGGCGCGATGCTTCGGCGGTTCCGCCCGCGCGCGCAGGGGCGGGCCACCCCGATCCAGAAGAAGACCGCCCACATCACTGTCGTTCTCGACGTCCGTTAGGAGTTCCCCATGGGACAGAAGGTCAATCCGATCGGCTTCCGCGTCGGCATCACGCGGCCCTGGGAGTCCAAGTGGTTCGCTGAGCGCGACTATCAGCGCTTCCTCCACGAAGACATCCAGATTCGTCGGTACCTCAAGGAGAAGCTCTACGTCGCAGGCGTAAGCAAGATCCGTATCGAGCGAGCGGCCAACAAGGCCAAGGTGTACATCCACGCGGCCAAGCCCGGGGTGATCATCGACAAGCGGGCCCGTGGGCTCGACCAGCTCCGCATCGACCTGCAGAAGCTCGTCCAGACTGAGGTTTTCCTCAACGTCATGGAAGTGCGCAAGGTCGATACCGACGCCCTCCTGGTCGCCGAGAACATCGCGGCGCAGCTCGAGAAGCGGGTCAGCTTCCGCCGCGCGATGAAGAAGGCGATGCAGCAGTCCAAGAAGGCGGGCGCCAAGGGCATCAAGGTCATGTGCTCCGGCCGCCTCGGTGGCGCCGAGATGAGCCGCACGGAGTGGTACCGTGAAGGCCGCGTTCCGCTTCACACGCTTCGCGCTGACGTGGACTATGGCCTGGCCGAGGCCCGCACCACCTACGGCGTGATCGGCGTCAAGGTCTGGATCTTCAAGGGCGAGATCATGCCCGGCGACGAAGACCGTTCGCTCTGACCCTTTCGAGCTGAGCCTACGCGGCAGCAGAGGTAGACAATGCTTTCCCCCAAGCGAGTAAAGTTCCGCAAGGTCCAGAAGGGTCGCACCCGCGGCCTGGCCTATCGCGGTGGCGACGTGAGCTTCGGCGATTACGGCCTCCAGGCCGTGACGTCGGGCTGGCTGAGCTCACGCCAGATTGAGGCGGCCCGTATCGCCCTCACCCGTCACGTGAAGCGTGGCGGCAAGATCTGGATCCGCGTGTTTCCGGACAAGCCCATTACCAAGAAGCCCGCCGAGACCCGGATGGGTACGGGTAAGGGAGCTCCCGAGTACTGGGTTGCCGTCGTGCGCCCGGGCCGCGTGCTCTACGAGCTCGAAGGCGTGCCTGAAGAAGTGGCTCGCGAGGCCTTGCGCCTCGCCGGTCACAAGCTCCCCCTTCATACCCGCGTCATCAAGCGGGAAGAGGTGATCGGATGAAGATCAGCGAACTCGCGAGCCTCGGTGACGAGGAGCTCGTGCACAAGGAGCTGGAGCTCGAGCGGACGATGATGGCTCAGACCTTCCGTCACCGCCTCGGCCAGCTCGAGAACACCAGCGTCCTGAAGAACACGCGCCGCGACATCGCTCGCACGCAGACGCTTCTGGTCGCACGCGAGCGCGAAGGCAGCCTTCAGCGCGGGTCGCTCAAGGCGCGCCATCGCTCTTCGTTCACCCCCATCCGTGGCGCAGCCGCGGCAGCCGGCGCTGGCGATGACTTCCTCAAGGGAATCCTTGACAGCCGCGAGTCGGTAGACTAATAGGTGTGTCTCCGGGCGGGGAGCCAAAAGCACCTTGCCCCACCGCGGCGTCCACGGAAGTGGAGACCCGCGGCGTCCTCTTCAAATACCGGCTTGGCCGGGCTCAATAGGTGAGAGATGTCGGACGAGAACTCCACTGGCCGTCGCCGCCAGGTGCGCGGTAAGGTCGTGTCCAGCAAGATGGACAAGACGATCGTCGTTGCGGTCGAGCGCACGGTGAAGCACAAGAAGTACCGCAAGTACATCACGCGTATGCGCACGTTCCAGGCGCACGACGAGCAGAACACCTGCGCCGTCGACGACGTGGTGATCATCGAGGAATGCCGGCCGTTGTCCCGCCACAAGCGCTGGACCTTGGTCGAGCGCATTCCGGCGCAGTCCTGAACGGCGCGCGGAGGACTAAACCATGATTCAAATGCAGTCAAACCTCGATGTTGCGGACAATTCCGGCGCTCGCCGTGTCCAGTGCATCAAGGTTCTCGGCGGAAGCAAGCGCAAGTACGCTTCCATTGGCGACATCATCGTCGTCAGCGTGAAGGAAGCCATCCCCAACGGCAAGGTGAAGAAGGGTGACGTGCACAAGGCCGTCATCGTTCGCACTGCGAAAGAGATTCGCCGCGCCGATGGGACCTACATCCGATTCGATACGAACTCCGCGGTTCTGATCGATAACAAGGGTGAGCCGGTGGGCACGCGTATCTTCGGGCCGGTGGCGCGCGAGCTTCGCGCCCGCCAGTACATGAAGATCGTCGCGCTGGCGCCCGAGGTGCTTTGATGAAAACGAAGCTGAAGATTCGCCGTGATGACAGCGTCGTCGTCATTGCCGGCAAGAACAAGGGCAAGGTCGGAAAGGTCTTGCGAGTTTTGCCGGAGGACAACCGCCTGGTTGTCGAGGGCGTCGCGATGGTCAAGCGCCACGTGAAGGCCCAAGGACAGCAGGCCGGTTCGATCGTTGAGAAGGAAGCCGCGATCGACGTGTCGAACGTGGCGCTCTGGAACGCAACCGAAGGCCGTCGCGTGAAGGTTGGCTACAAGGTCCAGGAAGATGGCACGAAAGTGCGCGTCGACCGTAAGACCGGCGCCACGGTCTAGTGGGGAGATAGAGTCATGGCCGACACCCGCCTAAAGAAGCACTACCACACCTCGGTGGTGCCCGCGCTCCTCAAAGAGTTCGGGTATTCCAACGTGATGAAGGTGCCCCGTCTCGAGAAGATCGTACTCAACGCCTCGATCAAGGAAGCCACGCAAAACGTGAAGCTTCTGGAAACCGCGGCCGAGGAGCTCGCACTGATCACCGGCCAGAAGGCCCAGATCAGGCGCGCCCGCAAGTCGATCGCAAACTTCAAACTTCGTGAGGGAATGCCCATCGGCGCGCGCGTGACTCTGCGCGGCGCGCGCATGTGGGAGTTCCTCGACCGCCTGATTCACATCTCGTTGCCGCGCGTTCGCGACTTCCGTGGTGTGAACCCCAAGGCCTTCGACGGCCGCGGGAACTACTCGTTGGGCGTCACCGAACAGATCATCTTTCCCGAGATCAACTACGACCGCGTGTCGAAAGTGACCGGGATGAACATCGCGTTCGTCACCACCGCTGAGAACGATGTCGAAGGGCGGGCCCTGCTCCGTCAGATCGGCGTCCCGTTCCGGCAGTAAGGGAGGAAACAGTGGCCAAGAAGTCGCAAATCGCGCGCGCAAAGCGTACGCCCAAGTTCGCGGTGCGCCAGAAGAACCGTTGCCCCCTTTGTGGGCGGCCGCGTGCTTTCCTTCGCAAGTTCAACATGTGCCGTATCTGCTTCCGGATGCTTTCGCTCAAGGGCGAAATCCCCGGTGTCATGAAGGCTAGCTGGTAGGCAGAGCGGGAGCGAACCATGTCCATGACCGATCCCATTGCTGATCTGCTCACGCGGATTCGCAATGCCATTCAGGCGCGTCACGCCAGCGTGGTGGTGCCGCGTTCGAAGCTGAAGCTCGAACTGGTGAAGATCCTCAAAAGCGAAGGCTTTGTGGAGGGATTCATCGATAGCCCCCTTGACGCCAAGGGGACGATCAAAATCTTCCTCAAGTACGATAGCGGCAAACAAGGCGTCATTCAGGGCCTCAAGCGCGTGAGCTCACCCAGTCGTCGTTTCTACGTCGGCAAGGATGAGATTCCTCGCGTGCGAAACGGCCTCGGCCTCGCCATCCTCACCACCCCGCAGGGTGTCCTCTCCGACCGGGCGGCTCGCACCGCGGGCGTCGGCGGGGAAGTCCTCTGCTACGTCTGGTAGCGATACCTTCCGCGAGGAATCTACGATGTCTCGTATTGGAAAGCTCCCCGTCACGCTGCCGAGCGGCGTGTCCGTCAACGTCGCCGATGGCGTCGTCCGGGTCAAGGGGCCGAATGGCGAGCTGTCTCAGCGCGTCGCAGCAGGCGTGACGATTGAGCAGGATGGCAGCATCCTGACGGTCGTGCGCGCTGATGACAGCCGGCAGTTCCGTTCGAATCATGGGCTCACGCGGGCCCTCGTCAACAACATGGTGCAGGGCGTCACGAAGGGGTTCGAGCGCAGGCTCGAGATCCAGGGCGTGGGGTTCAAGAGCGAAGTCAAGGGCAAGACCCTGGTGCTGTCGCTCGGCTACAGCCACACGATTGAGTTCCCGTTTCCCACGGGCATCACGATCGCCGTGGAGAAGGGCACCAAGCTCAGCATCAAGGGCAGTGATCGCCAGATCGTGGGCGAGACGGCCGCCAAGCTGCGGGGGTTCCGTTCCCCCGACGCGTACAAGGGCAAGGGCGTCCGCAACGAGGGCGAGCACATCAAGCTCAAGGCCGGCAAGACGGCCAAGAAGTAGAGGTCTAAGATGGCGTACTCTCAGGTTGGTGATTCGCGCGTGCGTCGTAAGAAGCGCATCCGCAAGAAGGTCTTCGGAAGCACCGAACGTCCTCGGTTGTCTGTCTTCCGCACGTCTACGCACATGTATGCGCAGATCGTGGATGACGTGACGGGTGCGACCGTGGCTGCTGCGTCGACGTTGAGCTCCGAGCTCAAAGGACACGATGGGCATCGCGGAAACATCGAAGCCGCCAAGGCTGTGGGCCGGTTGATCGCCGAGCGGGCTCGCGCGGCCTCCATCAACAAGGTGGTCTTCGACCGGAACGGCTTTCTCTACCACGGACGCGTGCAGGCTCTTGCTGACGCCGCCCGTGAGGCCGGTCTCGATTTCTGATCCCCATTTCTCGTCGGGGTTGCCGGTCACGTACCGGTGCACCGCTGGCGCCTCCCGGAGTCGAACGTGAACAGCAGCAAGTCCCGCCCTCGCAAGGCTGCCGAGGAAGTGCAGCTCATCGAGAAGACGATCTACGTCAACCGCGTCGCGAAGGTCGTAAAGGGTGGACGTCGGTTCAGCTTCAGCGCGCTCGTGGTCGTGGGTAACGGCTCGGGTCGTATCGGTGTCGGGCACGGCAAGGCCAACGAAGTGCCTGAGGCCGTGCGCAAGGCGACTGAGCGCGCCAAGGGAAGCATGGCCGAAGTGCCCGTCGTCGACGGCACGGTGCCCCACATCTCTACCGGTGCCTTCGGCGCCGGGAAAGTGCTCCTTCGGCCCGCCAGCCCCGGAACGGGCGTCATCGCCGGTCCGGTGGTGCGCGCTATCTTGGACGCGGCCGGCTACCACAACGTGCTCACCAAGAGCCTCGGTAGCTCCAATCCGCACAACGTCGTCCGCGCCACCCTCGACGCGCTCTACCAGCTCGAGTCTCCCGAGCAGGTAGCCACACGCCGCGGCATCCCGCTCGATGACGTGATTGCCAACCACAACGTCGGTTCGCGTGTGTGGGCCGCGCGAGCGGGCGCCCAGCACTGATCGGAGTACGGATGTCTCGCCTGAAGGTCACCCTCTCCCGTAGCTCGATCGGCACCACCGAACGTCAGCGCGCTACGCTCATGGGTTTGGGGCTCCGCCGTATCGGTCGGAGTCGCGAGCTCGAGAACACCCCCGCGGTTCGCGGGATGATCAAGTCCGTCCTCCACCTGATCCAGGTTGAGGAAGTCGCGTCTACGGACGCCTGAGGATTCCATGGCTGACGAACTTTCGAATTTGCATCCGGTTCCCGGCGCCCAGCGTCCGCGGACCCGGGTTGGTCGCGGCCAGGGCTCCGGCCTCGGCAAGACTGCCGGTCGCGGCACCAAGGGCCAGCAGGCGCGCGCCGGTTCCGGCAAGCGTCTCGGCTTCGAGGGCGGGCAGATCCCGTTGCTTCGTCGCCAGCCCAAGCGCGGCTTTCGCAACATCTTCGCCAAGGATTACACCGAGGTGAACGTGTCGCAGCTCGGCGTGTTCCCGACGGGCACTGAGCTCGACGCGAAGACGCTCAAGGCTTCGGGCGTCATCTCGCGGATCGGGCGAGACGGCCTCAAGGTTCTCGGCGATGGTGAGCTCGCGGTCGGACTGACGGTTCGCGCCGCCAAGTTCTCCGCGTCGGCCCGCGCCAAGATTGAGGCCGCTGGTGGAACCGCGGCGGAGGACGCTGCGTGAATCGCTGGCTCTCCGCGATCATGTCGATGCCGGAGCTCCGAAACCGGATTCTCTTCACGTTAGGCATGCTCGCGGTGTTCCGGCTCGGGGTGCACATCCCCGCGCCTGGTGTTGATCGGCAGGCGCTCGGTGAATTCATCAGCGCCAACCGCGACACGATGTTCGGCCTGTACGACATGTTCAGTGGCGGCGCGCTGGAACAGTTCAGCGTGTTCGTGCTCGGAATCATGCCGTACATCACGGCCAGCATCATCATGCAGGTC
>JAUXQH010000073.1 GCA_030685065.1 Pseudomonadota bacterium
GCCGAGCGGGTCCAGGCCGGCCACCCGCGGGATGTACGCGGCGAAGGCGGACGACAATGTTCCGCTGTGGTCGATCGGCGCCTCCCGCGCGAACGCGCGCCGGAGGAGCGCGAAGATCACCTGTTGGGCCGGGGTCACGTCCGCGCGCTCCAACGCGGCGTCGAGCGGCCCCCAGATGTGCGCGCTCCACTTCAGCGGGGGGGTCGGGAACAGCAGCGGCTCTTTGGGGCCCGACCAGCGCACCATGTGGTAGCGGTAGACCGACAGGATCTCCTCGGGGTCCGAGGCGGGGGTCACCGCCGCGAAGCGCTCGCGCCACTGCGCGTCGCAGCGTTCCAGGAGGGGCAGGGCGCCGGGGGTCGGGGCGCCCCAGGTGTGGGGGTAGAGCTCCTCGATGACGGGGCCACAGTCCCGCGTCGCGAGCGCCGCCTCCGTCCGCGCCACCAGCCCCTCCCACGGCACGAGGCACCGCGTCAGGGCCTCGGGGGGCCGCTCTCCCGCGTACCAGAGGAGCCCGATGGTGAGCTCCTCGTGCGACAGCCAGGCGACGCGGCCCTCCCCCGCCTCGTAGAGCGTGCCGGGCACCCAGCGGTGGGCGCGAGCGGAGGGGCCCGGGACGGTCGGGGCATACCCGAGGACGCGGCCGAGCGTGATGCCGCGGCCGGCCAGCAACGCCGTCGGCTCGAGGGGCGGATCGTTGGGGTTCGCCCGCCAGGTTGGCACCTCCCACCCCGAGGCGACGACCACCCCCGCGTCGACGATGTCCACCCCTCCGAGGGTGTCGACCGCCGGGTACATCGCGTCCTGCCAGCACCCGTGCCAGCCGTCGTCGTCCATGTCGAAGGTGCGCGTGCCCTCGACCGGGGTGCCAGGCGTCGTCGGCGGCGCCGAGAGGCTGTCCTCGATCTTCCGGACCCAGGGCTTGCGCGTGTCGCGGGCCTCGGCCGCGAAGGGGAGGGCGAGCAGGAGCAGCGACATCCCTCCATCGTACGCCAGCAGGGGGCCCGCGTGTGTTGGTGTGGCGGCCACCGTCTCGGGGGCGTGGAACCGGTCCGGGGGCCGGCCCGTGTCGTGACGGCGGCGGCCTGGGGTGTAGACAGCTTTGAGTACTCGAAACGCTTGAGCGCAATCACGCGCGGACACAATCGTAGGAGAGACCCATGCACACCCACAGGAACGGAGGATCGGTACGCTGGCCCCTCCGGGCCGCCGCCCTGTCGACAGGACTCTTCCTGGTCGCCGCGGCGCCCGCCTCGCTACCGGATCTCGAGGAATTCGGGTCGGTGGATCTCTCCCGCGCCGGGGACGTGAGCCGCCTGGACTTCCGACTCGAATATCCTGGGTTGGAGCTGAAGATCGTCAACGGTCAAACGCTGAACGACACGATGTCCCCGGATTGCCTGGCGCTCGTCGGACCGTTCTTCGGCTCGGCGCCGCCGGACAAGCTGCGGGAGTTGGCTGACCGCCTGGAGATCTCCGATGGCGCCGGCGTCTACTTCGACGACCCGGCCGCCGAGACGAACCAGCTCGAGCCACGGTTGGTCGACGGCACCTACGTATGGTTCCTGGAAGACCTCGCGACGTATGTCACCGGCGTCCGGGTGGTGGTGAAGGACGGCCGCAGCTTCGAGAGCACGCTCCGGGAGGTGTTCCCGGACGAGGACTACCAGGGCGTGTCCCTCCAGTTCTCGCGCGGTTGCCGTGCGGTGGGAGACTGAGAGGTTCGGGCCGCGGGTAGCCAGAACGCGAGGACGCGTTCTGGTCGGCTCGTTCTGGTCGGCTAGCGTGTCGCCGACCCGGCACTTCTCAGGACCGCCACCGACGGCCGGGAGGTTTTCCTGCCAGGATCACGAAGCTCCCACCCCACTCGGGAAAGGTCCCCGACGTGATGTCGTTCCGCGTGCTCCCCGGGTACCAGCTCCGGCCGGGCCGGATCTCGATGAGCACCGTTCCGCCGGACAGGCGCGTGATGACGCCCGCGTGCGCCGCCGCCGTGCACACGTCGGTGTCGTCGGTGTACACGTCGGTGCCCCAGATGCTCCCCAGATCGAACTCGGGCTCGCACCGGATCTCCACCCGCTTCCCGTTGAGCCCTCTCCATTCCCTGGCGTTCGTCGCGTAGGCATCGCCCGCGAGGAGCCCCGCGAGCCCGACCACCATCGCGCGGTAGCTGGGCCGGATGAAGGTGTGCCACGCCATGATCTCCCTCCGATTTGCATTCACGCCTCACCTCTACGCACCGCCGCTCGGGCGGAAACCACGGCCCCGGGCGTCCAGGCCCATACCCGGCGAAGCCCTGCGGATCCGATGCATCGCTGAACGGGCACAGCCGCGTGATGCCAGGAAAACCGCTGGTGGTCGCGGTTTGCGCCCCCGCGAACGTGCGTACATGAGAGCCGTGTGACAGACGACTTGTCATGGGAGATAGCGATGAAGTCACGGAGCGGCGGAGGCGCGGCGGTGGGCGCGGCGGTGTTCCTGCTGGCAGCGGGGACGAGTCCATCGGCATACGCCTGGGAGATCGTCCGATCGATCGACCAGCCCGAGCAGCGGGATGCGAGCGGCAGGGTAGTAACGGTCGAGGCCTCCATCATCCACGTGATCGCCTGCAACGGAGAAGGCGAGAACGGAGGCCAGTACTACCTCTATGGCTACCTCAACCGGTCTGGCTTCCGCGCTATCCAGCCGCCGGATTGGGGGCACCCGATCGGGGGGCGCGACTTCTCCACCGAGAACGAGGCGGCCGTTGCGGCGTGCTCCGCCGGCATGGCGCCGTTGCCCGGTCCCGCGCCTGGGGCCTGCGGCATCGGCGTCCAGTGGGACGTAGTGGACACGGACGGCGCCTGGTCGGGGGTATGGACGCGCCGGGGTGACAGCACGTTGTTCGACGGCTACTGGCAAACCGCGGTTGGCGGCGGGGCCGAGCACAGCGCGCTCCTCGACATCCAGGTGACCGGCGACCAGGTGGTCATCCACCGCACCGATCCACCCAACCAGTTCCAGACGACCGACTGTACCTACCAGGGGAAGATCACGGCGGACGGGTCGAAAGCGGAAGGCACGGTCACCTGCAACAGTGGCGTCGGGGTCCTCGGGCCCCACACCTGGCACGCCACGATCCGCTGCGAGCCGACGGTGGACCCGCTGCCGCCGACGCAGTTTCCTGGCGACCACCCGTGATGAGCCCGAGGTAGGGCCAGGCGCGCCAGCGGCACCACGTGGTATCGTGCCGCTGGACACTCGAGGATGACGGGTCGCGCATGAGCAGGGTTTTCGCCATGAGTTTCGCGTCTGTCTACCCCCTCTACGTCGCCAAGGTCGAGAAGAAGGGACGCTCGAAGGCCGAGCTGGATCAGGCGATCCAGTGGCTGACCGGCTTCGACGAGGCGGAGCTGAGTGGCCAGATCGCCGCCCGCACCACGTTCGAGGACTTCTTCGGCGCCGCGCGCCTCCATCCGAGCGCCTCGCTGATCACCGGCGTGGTGTGCGGGGTGCGCGTCGAGGCGATCGAAGACCCGTTGATGCGGAAGATCCGCTACCTGGACAAGCTGGTCGACGAGCTGGCCAAAGGCCGGGCGATGGAGAAGATCTTGCGGGCCTGATGCTCGGCGGCGCTCGGGCGTGGTGCTTGCGTGGGCGGGCCGGGTTGGGCTCGCGCTGACCGCGAGGCGCATCCTGCGCGCTGCGGGCCGGTCACGACCGACTGCGCCGCCGGGCCAGGGCCGCCGCGAGCGCCGCCAGAAGGGCCCACGAGCCGGAGGCGGGGGCCGTGGCACAACTGCCGGCGAGCCAGCCCTCGGGGCGCTCGGCCACGCCGTCGCAGTCCGAGTCCTCGCCGTCGATCCGCTCCGAGGCGCCCGGTCGGGTGTGGGCGTTGCCGTCGTCGCAATCCCCGCCCTGTTCGGTCCAGCCGTCGCCGTCGTCGTCGAAGACCACGGTTTCGTCATCTACCAGCCCGTCGCAGTCGTTGTCGAAGCCGTCGAGGGCCTCCGTGCCCCCCGGGAAAACGGCCGCCCGGAGGTCGTCGCAGTCGCCGTCGTCTTCCGCGAAACCGTCGCCGTCATCGTCGAAGGCCACGGTGCGGTCGTCGACCATCCCGTTGCAGTCGTTGTCGGCGTCGTCCACGCGCTCGGGCGCGCCCGGGAAGGTGCCCGGCGCCGCGTCGTCGCAGTCCCCGTCCTCCTCGGTCCAGCCGTCGTGGTCGTCGTCGAAGCGTGCCGTCCGGTTGTCGGTCAGCCAGTCGCAGTCCTGGTCGAGCCCGTCCCCGAGCTCCTCGGCGTCGGGGTAGACCCCGGGCTCGTCGTCGTTGCAGTCCCCGGCCGCCTCGGTCCAGCCGTCCCCGTCGTCGTCGAAGAGCAAGGTCCCGTCGTCCACCACCCCGTTGCAGTCGTTGTCCACGCCGTCGGCCAACTCCGGCGCGCCCGGCCACGCAAGCCGGTTGGCATCGTTGCAGTCGCCGCCCTGCTCGGCGAAGGAGTCGCCGTCGTCATCGAACGCCGCTGTACCCTCTCCTGCGCGGCCGTCACAGTCGTTGTCGAGCCCGTCCGCGATCTCGGCCCGCCCGGGGTAGACCTCGGGGTCGCCATCGTCGCAGTCCCCGGCGGACTCCGACCAGCCGTCGCCGTCGTCGTCGACGACCGTGGTGCCCTCATCCGTCGCGCCGTCGCAGTCGTCGTCCCCGCCGTCCGGCATCTCGGGCGCGCCGGGGAACGCGAAGGCGTCGCCGTCGTCGCAGTCGCCGGCCGTCTCGGTCCAGCCGTCGCCGTCGTCATCGTAGACGGAGCTCTCCTCGTCCACGACCCAATCACAGTCGTTGTCCACGCCGTCCACCGGCTCGGCGGCGTCGGGGTGCAGCGCGGGCGCGTCGTCGTCGCAGTCGCCATCGCAGGTACGGTAGCCGTCCGCGTCCCGGTCGTAGCCCTCGTCCACGCCCCCCTGGCAGTCGTTGTCGAGCGCGTCGCACAGCTCGACCGCGCCGGGGTGGATCCGCGCGTTTCCGTCGTTGCAATCGTCGCCATCGGAGGTGTAGCCGGACGGGCAGCCGCCGCAGGAGGTGATCTGTTGGGAGGCGTCCCCGTAGCCGTCGCCGTCGTCATCCGCGTAGCAGGTTTGCATGCCCCCGGAGCCACCGGAGGATCCGTTGACCAGGCAGATGTAATAGTCCCAGTCCCAACCCGAGCCGGGGTCCGTGTGGGTGGCGCTCGGGACCTCGCTGTGGCCGATGATGTGGTCGCGATCCTTGGGGATGCCGTGCCGGTCACAGATGTCGGCCGTCAGGGCGGCCGAGGACCGGTACATCTCCTCGGTGTACCAGGTCTCGGGAGCGTCGACGTAGCCCTCGTGCTCGATGCCGACGCTGGCCCAGTTGTAGGTCGAGTTGCCTGCGTGCCAGGCCACGTCCGACTCGTCGACCGACTGGGTGATGTGCCCGTCGCTGGAGCGCACCGTGTAGTGGGCGGTCACCTCCGCCGAGCAGTTCTGGAACCAGGAGACCGTGCCGCTGTAGGAGCCCTGGGTCGTGTGGATGACGACGTAGCGGGCGTCCCCGGCGCTGCGGCTCGCGCTCGAGTAGTTCGAGCTGCACGCGGGCGCGTACTGGTCGACGAGCCCCGACCCCATCACGGCCACCCGGTCGTCCCGCCACGGCATGTCCGTCGGGTCGACGACGAGCAGCTCGCCGCCCGGCGCTTCGGCGGTGAGGCCCCACTGGATCCAGTCGTAGACCCTCGCGGCGAAGTCCTCTGCCACCTCCGGGTCGGGTGCGCCGGAATAGGCCGCGACCACCGGGTAGAACGCCTCCAGCGACGCCTCGGCGTGCTCCCCGGCGTGGGCGTCGGCCTCCGCGCGCATCAACGCCGCGGCGCCGGCGATGCTGGCGGTGGCGGACCCGCGCAGCGCGTCCTCGGTCTCCCTGGAGAGCACCGCCGCGACGGCGAGCGAGGGGAAGGCGCTGCCCTCGCGGAGGTTCATCACGCCCACGCCGCGCTCGCGGTTCGGCTCGCCGCCGCGGTCGTCGAAGCGGCTGACCTCGTAGGAGACAGCGATCAGGACCTCGACGGGAACGTCGTAGGCCTCGGCGGCCTCGGCGAAGGCATTCTCCAGCCCGGCCGCGGGCGCCTCCTCGGGAGCGGTGCATGCGGAGACCAGAAATAGGAGCATCGCGCCGGGTACAAGCAAGGTTCGTGCCGCGTGGTCGTGACGGTGTGCAGGGCTTTGTTCGCGAGGTGGGACGCGCGCGCACCGGCCAGGTGCACGAGGCTGGGACACGTGCGGGACGGGTCGGGGCGGTGGCCGACCTGTCGAGGGAGGCGCGTGCTGAGGTCGGCCGGGGACGCCAGCTGCCGCAGCGTCGGAATCGGCCGCGCTCGGCCCCTCCTCGCCCGCTGCTTCCTCGTGGGTGCTGCGTCACAACATGGGAATGCCTGGTATGGCGTATCCGGGCGAACGACAGGCCGATCCGCACGACGGTCGGGACGGTGGCGTGGACGGTTGAGAACAGCGGGAACACACACGCACCGTGTGGCCACGCGGACGGCCAATGCGTGGGGCCTGAACGACATGAGCGGAAACGTGTGGGAGTGGACGAACGACTGGTATGGCGCCTACAGTTCGGGCGCCGCCACAAGGCCGGCGCAGAAGGCGCGTAGAAGCATATGGATTTGCGCGGCTCTTGATTTCTGGAACACGTTGGCGACGGAGTCGCGCGCTCCACCCGCGTTACAGTGGTCGCCCACTTGGGTTCCCGATGAGCAGCCACCCTTTCGTCCACCTTCTTGCGCTGTTCGCGCTGAGCGGCTGCGGTGTCGGGGGTGACGGGTCGAAGGAGGGCTACCCCGGGGACACCGACACCGACACCGACACCGAGGCAGTCACCGATCCGGACGGTGACGGCGATGGCGTCACAGTGGCTGGGGGAGACTGCGACGACGCGGACCCCACGGTGAACCCTGGCGCGGAAGACCGCACGGTTGACGGCCGCGACCAGGACTGCGACGACATCGACGGCCCCGACCAGGACGGTGATGGCTTCGTGGACGCCGCGGCCGGGGGGGACGACTGCGACGACGGGACGCGGCGACCTTCCCCGGCGCAGCGGAGACGTGGGACGACGGGATCGACCAGGACTGCGACGGCCTCGCCGATGTCGAGGACGCGGAGTGTACGGCGGACCTGACGCTCACGCTCCCGGATGGCACGGAGGTCGCGGTGGATGGCTGCACCGTGTGGGCGGTCGAGATGGGAGTGGACTTCGACCCGGACGAAGCGCCGTCGATCTCCGAGCTGTGGCTCACGCTCGATGGCGTCACGGGCGCCGGCGCCGACTGCTCCTTGACGATCCACCAGGAGGGGGTCTGCGGGACGGGTTTCTACGACTTCCAGAACGAGGACGCTTCCTGGGTGACGATCAACACGGACGACTGCCCTGGCGTCTCGGGAAGCGACGAGGGCGAGTTCGGCGCGGCGTCCGGCTACCTGCGGATCGAGACGATCGAGACGGACGACCTGGAGATGACTCAGTCCGGGGATCCGCTCGGCCTGACACTTGCGGGGTATGTCACGGCGGTCAACACGAATCTGTCGATCTCCGGTGCGTTCGCGTTCAGCCTGACCGCGCCGACGACGGATGTTGACGGTACGCCCTTCTGCGTCGTCGGGGACGGCGATTCGGATGGGGATTCCTACCTCGATCCGTACTTCGGGGGTGATGATTGTGATGGCGCGGACGCGAGCGTGAGCCCGGGAGAGGCCGAGGACTGTTCCACCATGCGCGACGACAACTGCGACGGGAACACCAACGAGGAGTGCGTCCTCGCCTACGGGAGCCTCTCCACGGCAACCCAGTACACCGGCGAGGCGGCCAACGACTTCGCCGGCTGGTCCGTCTCCGGCGCGGGCGACGTGAACGGCGACGGCTACGACGACATGCTCGTCGGCGCGCTCTACAACAGCGACGGCCCCGGGAGCTATGCGGGCGCGGCCTACCTCCTGCTCGGGAGCGCCGCGCCCGCCTCCGCGAGCCTCTCCACGGCAATCCAGTACACCGGAGAGGCGGCCAACGACACCGCCGGCTCGTCCGTCTCCGGCGCGGGCGACGTGAACGGCGACGGCTACGACGACGTGCTCGTCGGCGGGATGAAGAACGACGACGGCGGTACTTTTGC
>JAUXQH010000078.1 GCA_030685065.1 Pseudomonadota bacterium
CGGCGTCTCGAGGATCGGGGCCCCCGAGGTCGCCAGGGGGGCGTCCTGCTCGCCGTTTCGCGTCGCGAGCACCGCGCCGAGGCCCGCCACCTGCTCCGCGACCCGGAGGTTGTCGGCGGCCGATGCGTTCGAGAGCGCCACCCAGGTGTCGATGGGTGCGCCCTGCGCGAGGGTGGTGGCCGCCATCGCGGCGCGGACGGCCTCGACCGGATCGGCCGCGCCGAGCCCCTCCGCGGGGGCGTTCACCCCTACGACCCCGATGCGCAGGCCCTCCCGCTCGATCACCGTCGCCACCGGGAGCAGGGGCGCGCCCGTCGCGTCGCGCCACGTCGTGGCCAGCGCGTCGGTGCCGGACAGGATCCCCAGGCCGCCCGCGAGCAGATCGACGGGGCCCGGGGCCCAGGCGTCGAGGCCGACCGTCCGCGCGAGGTCGAGGACGGCGCGGGCGCGCTCGGGGCGGTCCCCGGGGTCGGTCGCCACCTGCCCACGCACGAGCATCTCCCCCGCGTCGAGCACCACCACGGGTAGCCCCTCGGCGCGCAGCTGGTCCAGCAATGCCCCGCGGCGGACGAAGCCTCCGTAGGGCACGGTCGGACACCCGCAAGGCTCGATCTCGCCGCGCACTTCTCCGGTGAAGGCGACGATGAGCTCTCGCAACGGCCGGACCTCGCCGCCGGTGCCGAGGGTGACCGGCGCCACCTTCGGGGGGAGGGGAGGGAGCTCGGGCGCGGTCGACGCTCCGTCGCACCCGACGAGAAGCACAATTGCGGCGAGCGCGGCTGTCAAGGCTTGGTGTGGCGACAAAGGTAATCCGGCGGGGAGATGATACGTCGGTGATCGTATTGCCACGCGGAGGTCCTGGTGTTCCTTGGTCTGCTCGGCCTGCTCTCCCCGGCCGCATTTGGCTTTGCACCCTCGGATGACGTGTGGATCGGGATCGAGCCCAACCGCACCTTCCACGTCCATGATTACCGGCAGGCCCAGCTGCGCTCCGCGCCGGCGTGGGCGGCGTTCGTCGAGGGCGAGGGCTTCGGCTGGCAGGCGCGCTTCGACGAGCGCACGGGTACGGCGCGGCGCGCGTGGGGGCCCGGTATCGACCTGGGCGCGCTCCAATCGTCCAAGGACGTGGATGGCGCGCTCCGCCGCTTCTTCACCCGCAACCCCGACCTCATCGGGGTGCCGCAGGAGCAGCTCCGCATCAAGAGCGCCAACCACGTCGCGCGCCTCGACACCTGGTACGTCGACTACGAGCGGATCGTGGCGGGTGCGCCCATCTGGCGCGGCGGCGTGACCGCCCGCGTCGTCCAGGGCCAGCTCCTGCTCCTCGGGGTGGAGACCTACCCCGAGCTGAACGGGGTCGAGCCCGCCACGCTCGACGCGAAGGGCGCGATCCTCGCGGCCGAGCGCGATGGCCCCGCGGCGATGGCCCCGCACACCGAAGAGAGCGCGCGGCTCGTCATCCTCCCGGAAGATGTGGACGGGGCGGTCCGCTACCGCCTCACCTGGGAGGTGCGCTCGCGCACGGCGGCGCCGGTCGGCAAGTGGGTCTCCCATGTCGATGCGCGCAGCGGCGAGCTCGTCAACGTCTACAACGAGGTGCGCTTCCTCGACGGCACGCTCTACGGGACGCACGACACCCGCACGGTGGATGGTTCCTTCTCGACCTCCGGCATGCCGCTCGTGACCCTCACCGGCTCCGTCTCGGGCACGACCGTGTCGACCGGGGCGGACGGCACCTTCACGGTGGACGGGGCGGAGGGCTGGTCGTCGCGCCTGCGCGGCAGCTACGTCACCGTTCGCAACGAGGGCGGGAGCGACGGCGCCTTCTCCTTCAATGGTGACTCCGCGCCCGTCTTGACGAGCGACGCCGCCGACATCGCCGAGATCGACAGCTACGTGTTCCTCCACCACGTGCGCGACTGGGGCCTGCTGTACGCCCCCGAGGTCGACGTGGTGACCGCGCCGCTCACGTCGTTCGTCAACCTCGAGAGCACGTGCAACGCCTATTACGACGGCAACGTCAACTTCTACCGCGCGGGGGACGGCTGCAACAACACCGGCCGCATCGCGGACGTGAACTACCACGAGTGGGGCCACGGCTTTCACTACTACAGCCTCGAGTCGGGCGACTTCGACGGCTCGATCTCCGAGGGTATCGGGGACGTGGTGGCCTCGCTCCAAACGCTCGATCCCACGATCGCACCGTACTTCGCCACGAACGGCGGGGCGATCCGTGAGCTCGAGACAGACTATTCCTACCCGGACGACGTCACCGGCGAGGTCCACCAGGACGGCCTGATCTTCGCCGGCGCCATGTGGGACCTCTACCTCGCCCTCTCGGAGACCTACGGAGAGGCCATCGGCGTGAAGGGCACGGCGTGGGCCGTAGCCTCCCAGCTCCTGGCCGATGGCATCAAGGGCGGCCCGACGATCGACGAGAGCTTTGACGAGATCATGCTCGCGGATGACGACAACCGGGACCTCTCCGACGGTACGCCGCACCAGTGCGAGATCATCGACGCGTTCGGGCGGCATGGGCTCGGCCCCAGCGGCGGGGGCGGCTCCCTGCTCTCGCTCGAGCACTCGGCCGTCGGCAATCAGCCCTCCGGCGCGACGATCCCGGTCGCGGGGGACGTGCGAAACCTCACCCCGGCCTGCGTCACCTTCACCATCGAAACGGTCGAGGCCGTCTACTCCACCGACGGGGGCGCCTCCTGGGACACCGCGCCGCTGGGCGTGGCCGGAGAGGCCTTCGACGGTGAGCTGCCCGGCTTCGCGGCGGGCACGGTCGTCGAGTACTACCTGAAGGCCTCGGCGGACGACGGCACCGACGTGTCTCTCCCGGCCGGCGGCAAGATCGCCCCCTACACGTTCTACGTGGGCGCGGTCGAGGAGCTCTACTGCGAGAGCTTCGATGACGGGGACGGCGGATACACCCACGAGCTGCTCGACGGTGACGACCAACGCGGCGCGGACGACTGGGCCTTCGGCTCGCCCGACGGCTACTCGGACGACCCGACCGAGGCCTTCACCGGGCGCTCGGTCTGGGGGAACGACCTCGGCGGCGGCCAGTACAACGGCGCCTACCAGGCGAGCATCGTCAATCGGCTCAGCAGCGTCCCCATCGACGTGACCGGCAGCTCCCAGGTGGTGGTGCAGTACCGCCGCTGGCTGAACGTGGAAGACGGCGCATACGACGACGCGCGGGTGTACGTCGGGGACGACGTGGTGTGGAGCAACTACGGGACCGGCGAGCGGGACGGCACCGCCCACACCGCGGATCGCGAGTGGATGCTCCACACGCTCCTCGTGGACACCGACGGCGAGACCCTCACCCTCGGGTGGGAGATCGCGAGCGACGGCGGGCTCGAGTTCGGCGGCTGGAACATCGACGACGTGTGCGTCTACCGCATCGGGGACGACCCCACCCTCGCGTTCGCCATCGACGACTTCGTGGCGTCGGACGATCTCGCCGAGCGGGTCGAGCTCGCGTGGACCCAGCCGGACGACAGCCGCGCGTCCGACGCCGTGGTCGTCCGGCGCGACGACCGTTTCCCGACCGGCCGCGAGGACGGCCACGTCGTGTGGACCGGGGCCGCGGCCCCGGGCTCCGCGATGACCGCCACGGACGCGAGCGCCGGCGGGTACTACGCGGTGTTCGCCGGCGGAGACGCTGGCTGGCTCGCCGGCGCGGTCGAGGGTGACAACGCCGATGTGGGCGTGGCCCTCGACGAGAACGGCGATGGCCTCTACGGCGAGGAGGACCCCGACGGCGTCCTGCTCACCGGCAGCTGCGGCTGCGCCTCGGGCACCGGGGCGGGTGCGGGCGGAGGCGCCCTGCTCG
>JAUXQH010000084.1 GCA_030685065.1 Pseudomonadota bacterium
ACCTCCACCTGGGTGCCCTCCCCGCGCTGGTAGGCCCCGACGACCCGTTCTCGTAGATCCAGGGAGAGTGCCTTGCCCATCGGTTGACCTCATCGTGTGTGCTGATCACACGTTTGGACGAGACGATCAAGCCTTTTGCACACGGCAATCAGTCGCATTCGAGTGTCTTTCGGCGACCGAGGTCGGATCAGACCTGGAGGCTTCCCCCACTTCGGTCGTTTCGCCCACTCCGCGCCGTCCTCGACCGGACGCCGCGCACACAACTCGCCGCGCTTGCTACGCCGAGGTCCAAACGAGTGCCGCGGAAGGGGGGCCGGAGCGTGGCCGCGCAGCGGCCAGTCCCGCGCCTCGGGCGCGGACCAAGGCGCTTTGCGCCGCGCGCGGAGGACACCCGACCCCGCCTCTGGCGGGGGCCGCCCTCGTCTACTATCACGGAGAATGCCGATGACACCCGGCTGAACGCCCTCGTCTGCACGCTACCGTAGCCGCCCCCGCACGCCCAACCCCACCAACCCCAACAACACCAGCCCCTCGAACAGCCCCCCCGACCAGGCGTACACCGTGCGATGCGCCGGGTCGATCATCGGCACGTCCACCACGAAGCCGTCCGGAACCGGGGTGGGCGCGCCCGTGGCATCGGGATCCGTCACGGTGGTCTGCCGGACGACGCGCCCCGACGGGTCGATGAACGCGCTCGGACCGGCATTGACGGAGCGCACCATCGCCCGGCGGCTCTCGATGCTCCGGAGCACCGCGAGGCCGAGGTGCTGGCCCTGCTCGGAGCTGCTCCCGAACCAGGTGTCGCTTGTGAGGTTCACCAACACATGCACATCCGCGTTCACGACGCGGCGCGCGAAGCGTGGGAGGATGTCCTCGTAGCAGATGAGCGGCCCGAGCCGCCACTCGCCCACCCGGAGCACGCTCACGCCGAGCCCCGCGTTGATGTGCGAGGCGCCCTTCACGTTCGCGAGGTACCAGGCGGGATCCACGAGCGGCGCGTACTCGCCGAACAGGAGCGGGTAGTTCTTGTCGTACAGGTCCCCGATCGTGCCGTCCGGCGCGAGCACGACCGCCGAATTCCACGCGTACGGGCTCGCCGCGGGGTCGGCCGTGATGGCGCCGAACACCAGCGGGCTCTGGAAGCCGCGGCGGATGCGCTGCACGTCGCTCTCGGGAAAGTCGGCCCCGCCGGACCGGGCCAGCACCTTTCGGTGCGGGTAGGCGTTCTCTCCCCACACGATCACCTCGGCGCCCTGGGACTCGAGCACCGCGGATTGGGCCTGGAGGCGAAAGAGCACCGCGGGCCGGGTCGACTTGCGCGACCACTCCCGGATGCCGTGGTTTCCCTGCACGATCCCGAACCGGACGTGCGGGGCGGCGGCGGACATCGCATCTGCCGACGCCATGCGGGCCGCGCCATACAGGGGGGTCCCCAGGAGAAGCAGGGCGAGCGTCGCGAGACCAGCGCGGTTGACACCCGAGCGGAATCCGTCCCGAACCACCACGTAGAGCGCCGCGTTGATTCCGACCTGCACCGCCCCGACCATGGTGACGCCACCCAAGTCGGCCACCTGGAGCCACACCGGGTGCCAGCACCAGAGCAGCGCCGAGTAGGTCGGGAACAGGTGGGGCGCGAGGGCCTCGCCCGCCACCCAACACAAGGGCGCGAGGAGCAGGATCGAGCGGCCCGTGCGGCGCTGCAGCCACGCGATCGTGTAGGAGACGCCGGCCCACTGGAGCCCCTGGAGCAGCGCGAACAGCAGGTGGACGACGGTGCGCGGCGCGAACGAGAGCCCCGCGAAGCGCTCGAGCAGGTTCGTCATCCAGATGGCGGTGCCGAACATCACCAGCGTCCCGGCGAGCTGGCCCAACGCCAGCGCGCGGCGCGGCGTCTGCCCGTCGATGGCCCATAACCACGGGAGCCAGCCGACAAAACCGAGCCACCACCACCCGGTGTCGGGCGCCCCGAGCACCATGCACGCCGCCGTCAGGACACACGCGGCGGCCCGGAGGGGCGTGCTCGTGGGGGCACGCGGCGGTTCATCGGGGCGCGAGGGGGCGGTCATTCCGCTATGGTAGCGGCATGCGATCGCTACTCCCGCTCCTCTTCCTCCTCGCGTGCACCCCCGATGACGGAGCCGACGACAAGCCGGTCGTCGAGGACACCGGCACGGACACCGACACCGACACGACCGACACCGCGCCCCCTGTCGACGCCGACGGGGACGGGTTCTCCGCGCCGGACGACTGCGACGACACGAACGCGCGGATCAACCCCGACGCGTCGGAGCGCTGCAACGAGATCGACGACGACTGTGACGGCCGCACCGACGAGTTCGCCGTGGACCAGGAGCTGCTCTACCCGGACGAGGATCGGGACGGCTTCGGGGTCGAGGGCCAGCAGTCGCTCGCGTGCCCCGGCGAGGCCGGCCTCTCGGCCAGCACGGACGACTGTGACGACACGGACGGCGCCACGTACCCGGGCGCGCCCGAGGACGACTGCGCCGATGCCACCGATCGGAATTGTGACGAGATCGCCCCCACCGCCGACCAGGACGGCGACGGCACGCCCGGGTGTGACGATTGCGACGACACGAACGACAACGTCTACCCCGGCGCGCCGAACGTGTGTGATGACTGTGACGATGCGACGGTGGCGACGCCCTTCTTCACGTCCGACTTCACCGTGGCGCCCGAGGGCCTGTCCATCAACGGCGACGCCACGGTCGACGGCGGAGCGCTCCAGCTCACCCTCAACGCGGAGGACTCGGCGGGCGCCGCGCTCTTCAGCTCGACCGTGATGGCGAGCGTGGGCCTGGAGATCACGTTCACCGCCGAGATGTGTTGCGACGGCGGCGACGATGGCCTGACGCTCGCGTTCCTCAACGCGGACGAGCCCGAGACCGGCGTCGGGAGCCCGGGCGGATCGCTCGGATTCCTGGGCCTCCACGGGCACGCGGTGGCCCTCGACACCTGGCTCGACACCAACGAGCGCTCGGACAACGCGGTCACCCTGCTCGGCGACGTCGAGATCCTGATGGCCACCGGAGAGGTGCGCGACTTCGCCTGGGACGACGGCGAACCACACGAGGTGCGCGTCGTGTATTCGTGGGAGGAGGGTGTCTCGACGGTGCGCGTCGCGGCCGGCGGCATCGACCGGCTCACCGCGAGCTGGGACCAGGCGGACACGCCTCTCCGGCTCGGGTTCACGGGGGGCACGTCCCAGTACTTCCACGAGTTCCAATCCGTGGACGACGTGAGCATCGGGCAATGCGACTGAGAGGGGCGCCCGGCCGGAGCGAGGCGGGCTCGGGGAGCACCCTCGGGTCGAATCGGTCTTTGTCGAGATGTCGTGAATTTCGGCGGGTGCGGCTGTGGTAAACTCGCGCGCATGGAGAGCGATCGGCACCTCGATGCAACGGTACCGTCGCAAGACGACGGCGAGCTGCGGCTCGGCTCGAGCCCGCGCGGCGCGGCGGCGAACGGGGTGGTCCTGGCGCTCACCCGCGCGGCCCGTTCCTTTCTCCTGTACGACCCCGCCAACGAGGCCATCCGCCAATTCCTCGCGGCGCTACGGGTGGCGGTCGAGGGCTACCTCGCCTCCTGGGGTGACCTCCCGCTCGTCGTGAGCCCCTTCGAGCTCCTGGTGCACGGAGAGGTCGTCTACCTCGACCGGGACCGCGAGCGCTCCCTGGCCTTTCGCCTGTACCGCGACGGCGTGCGCCGGATCACCCTCGAGTCGGCGCTCACCTGGCAGGAGCTCCTCAAGCTCCTGGAGATCCTCTCGATCCGGTACACGGGCGTGCGGCAGGCAGAAGACGACATGGTCGTCCTCCTGTGGAAGGCCGGGTTCGCGCACATCCAACTCGAGGCGGTGGAGGGGTTCGTCCCGGAAGAGGAGGAGGGCGAGCCGAGCAGGCCCCCCACCGCGGACACCGGCGGTCACCACGTCGAGGCCCCGCGGGACTTCGACCTCCCCGCGCCCACGCTGGACGTCGTCGGGCGCGTGGCCCGCAGGACCCTCCGCCTCGACGAGGTGGACCGCATCCTCGCCGAGGACAGCACCCAGGCGCTCCCCGACCTTTGCGTCAAGCTCTGCGCCGAGCTGCTCCGCGCCGCGGCGGATCCTGCCGATCCGCTGCCGCTCAAGGAGGCGGTCCCGCAGCTCCGCGAGATCCGCGACTTCCTCCTGTCGGAGGGCCTGTTGAGCGCCGTGCTGGAGGTGGTGCGCATGCTCGCCGCCGCGCCGTTTCCCTCCCAAGGGGACGCCCACGAGCGTGACGTCCTGCTCGCGTCCTTCGGTGACGAGCGCGCCATCGCGCGGATCCTGCGCAGCGTCCCCCGGGACGCGACCACGGCGCCGACCGAGCTGGTCGAGCTGCTCGACCGGCTCCCGGGCAACCACCTCAAGATGGTGATCGCGGTGCTGGAAACCGAGCGGGGCGAAGCAAGCCGTCGTGTCGCTCGTTCGCTCATCGAGCGCTTCGTGCCCCGCCACGGCACGTGGATCCTCGAGCAGCTCGGCACGGCCGAGCCGAGCATCGCGGTGGAGCTCCTGCGGGCCCTCGCGGCCGCCGACCCCCAGCTCGCGCTCCAGGGCGTACAGGCGGTGATCTCGCGCCCGGACATCGAGCTCCAGTTGGAGGTGCTCCACATCCTGGAGAACGCGGCGGTCAGCCCGGTGGTGACCCGGGTGCTGGTCGGCCTCACGGCGATGCCGACCGAGGAGGTGCGCGTGCGCGCGCTCGATCTGCTGGGGCGCCGGGCCATCCGGGCCGCCTTCGGCCCCATCGCGGAGCGGGTGAAGCGGGAGGCCCCGCTGCGGCTCGGCAACCGCGAGGCCGAGGCCGCTGGCGAGGCGCTTGCGCGTTGCGACTGGCCGCGCGCGTTGGAGCTGTTCCGCACGTGGCTCAAGCCCCGCGGCATCTTCAGCAGCGTGCTCGCCGGGCACACGACGCTCCAGTGGGTCGGAGTGTCCGGCATGGTCTACATTCCGGGCGACGAGGCGGAGGCGCTCGTGCGGCAGGTCTCCGAGCGCGCGGGGAGCGAGCTCGCGCGGCACTGCACCGCGTGCCTGGTCAAGCGGCGGCGCGTCCTGCGGGGGGCGCTGTGAGCGAGCCCGACTCCACCCATCCGGGCGCCTTCGATCCCAACGCGTCGGACGCTCGCGATCAGGAGGCGCTCGGCAAGGCGATCGAGCAGGCGCGCGGCGGAGAGGACCGCGCCCTGGCCCAGCAGGTACGCGACGGAGGCGAGCAGACCGTGCGCCTGCTCACCGGGCTCCTGCGCCTGATGCGCACGCACAACCCCGACAACCACGCGTTCGACAACCCCACGCGCGACCTCGCCGCGGTGCTCGCGCGGCTCGTCGATCTGCTCGGGCCCCTGCACCTGGTGTGCGTCGAGGGCCAGCTCTACCTCAACGACGTGCGGGTCCGCATGGAGGATCGCATCGGTGGCGCCGCCGACCTCGCCGAAGAGCTGCAGCGCCACGGCGCCGGCGGGCTGCGCATCGGGACCCCCCTCGACGAGTCCGCGATCCGGAGGCTCGTCCACACCCTCTCCCGCCGGCCCTCCCCCGAGCGTCCGCTCCCCGCCCTGCGGGACGCCATTCGCGACGCCGGGCTGCCGACCGTGCTCATCCAAGGCCTGTACCGGCTGCGCGTCACGGGCGAAGCGCAGGTGCCGGTCCTGCGCGGCGAGCGCGAGGTGCAGGAGACGATGGAGCGCGCCACCGGCCTGGTGACCGAGGCCTGGGACAACCTCGCCGAGGCGCGGGTGCCCAACCCCCTGCCCGTCCGGCGCCTCGTCAACGACATCATCGACTCGACCGGCCACGTCGATCTGCTGCTCGACGCCACGCCGACCGCCGCCTCCGCGCACGCCGCCGCCCACGCGAACCACTCGTTGCGCGTGTGTACGCTCGCCGTGCTCATCGGAAAGGAGCTCGGCCTCACCCAAGCCTCCCTGGCCGATCTGGGCGTGGCCGCGATGTTCCACGACACCGGCTACGCCTCGCGGGAGGACGGCTTCGCGCCCCCGTTCAGCCGCCACGGCAGCGCCGGCGCCCGGCTCCTCCTCAAGCAGCGAGGCTTTCACCAGGCCAAGGTGAAGCGGCTCCTCGTGGCCTACGAGCACCACCGCGCGCTCGACGCTCGGCCCAGCCTCTACGCCCGCATCGTCCGTGTCGCCGACGACTTCGACACCCTCACCCGCCACCGCCCCGGCGGCGCGCTGTACGGACCCTCCGATGCCCTCGCGCGGATGTGCGGTGCCTCCGGCGAGCTCTACGATCCGGCGATCCTCCAGGCGTTCATCAACCGCATCGGTCGCTATCCGCCGGGGACGCTGCTCCGCCTGGAGGACGGGCGGTGGGTGGTGGCGGTGTCCGGTGCGCGCTCCCCGGAGACCTTCGCCAAGCCGGCGTGCCGGGTGGTCCGCGACGCCGAAGGCAACGCGGTGACCGACGGCGACCTCGTCGACCTCGCGGTCGAGGGCGTGGTGGAGAACGTGATCGAGCTCGGGAGCTGAGAGCCTACCGCCGCTTCTCCCCCTTCAGCCGTGTTTTCCCGTAGATCGCGGCCTCCACCCAGCCCTGGGGCGCCCCGTCCGCGTAGGCGATCTCGGCCTTCAGGAACAGCCACCGCACCGGCCGCACCCGCACCCCCACGGCCCCGCCGGGCGCCCCCGCGTAGAGCTCGCCGCGCACCACCGGGGTGACGACGCCGTCCGGCAGCACGTCGAGCTCGAGGTGCCCGCCGAACGGCGCGTTCCAGCCCCCGGTCGCCTGCGCGAGGAGCCGCACGCTCTCGAAGTCGAAGGTGCCGTCCACCTGGGCTACAACCGACGGGCGGTCGGGCCACGTGTACACCCCGCCCGCGACATGGACCGTGTCGCTCCCGATCCGCCCGTGCACACCGGCGAGGAGCGGCGCGGCGATCACCTGCCCGCCGATGTCCCCGAGCAGGTTCATCCCTTCGCCGAGATCGAGCCCCCCCAGGAAGGCGACGCCCCGGTCACGCTTCCCGATGCCGACCTCCGCGCCGAGGAAGGACCCCGGCAGCGCGTGCCGGTCCGCCATCGACCAGGTCACCAGCGCGTTGTCCCAGCCGTCGACCGCCTCGACCCGCCACGGGGCCGGCGCGATGCCGGCCTGGAGCCAGACCGGGCCGGTGTCGCCGTACACGGTGAGCTGCTCGGGCACGAGCCAGAACACCACGGGCGCTGGCGCCAGGCCGAGCCGCGCGTCGAGCGCGAGGACGGCTTCGAAGCCCCCTTCCACGACCGTCAGATCGCCCTCCGCTTGGCGCATTCCCGCCTGCCCGGTCCACGCGCCGGGGGCGTGCACCACCCCCGCCGCGAGGTCCACCCCGCCGCCCAGGGTCACGTCCGCCGCTTCCGCCATCGCCACGATCCCGACCAGCATGCTTCGCTCCCCCTGAAGTACTGTTGAACCCTTCTCTTGCCGCGTCAAGCCTGATACGCTGACACTGCCCTTTCTCCCCCCGCCGTCGGCCTCTGGCGCGTTGTCCGGCCACCGGACCCACGCCCCCGCCGGCTTCTGGCGCATCGCCGCGCCAGCCCTCGGAGCCTCATGGAACCCGCGGTCGACCCCTTCCACCCGCTGCTCCGCCTGCTCGAGCGGTATCGCAACGATGTCCACTACCTCCGCCCGCCTGCCGGCGAGCAGGCGATCCCGGAGGTGCAGAAGCACCTCCCCGGTGAGATCCCGGCCTCGCTGCTGCACTTCCTCACCCGATGGAACGGCGCGACCCTGTTCCGCGGCGCCCTCCGCGTGCGCGGCGTGGCCGACCTTGCGCCCCCGCGTCCGGACGTTCCCGAGGTGATCCTCTTCGCGGACGGTCCCCGCGACGACGACCGCTGGGGCTACGCCGCGGTGCCCGACGGCCACCACTTCGGCCGGTGGGACGGCGAGCGCCTCGTGGCCCAGCACGAGCACTTCAACCGCTGGCTGCTCGCGCAGGCCCGCGTGCTGGACGAGGACCGTCGCGACGAGGGCGGTCAGCTCCAGCTCCGGCTCGAGGTCGACCCCGAGAACGGCCTCCTCTACTTCCTGCTGGGCGAGCAGCTCCTGGCCGAGGGAGACGGCGACGCCGCGCTCAAGGCCTTCCGACGCGCCACCGCGCTCGCCCCGGAGACCGCCGCCGCCTGGCAGCGCCTCGGCGAAGCCCTGCTCTCCGTCGATCGCGCGCAGGCCACCGGCGCCCTGCTCATGTCGCTCCGCCACACGAGCCTGCCGCTCGCCTATCCGGGCGCGCCCGTCGCGGACGCCGGCATCATCCGCTCCCTGGAGCACCAGTTCCCCGCGGGGGACGCGGGCTGGGAGCGCGAGCTCCACCACTTCCTCACCGAGCGCTGCCACGACATCCGTCACGCCGACGGCGCCGAGCTCTTCGAGGCCGCCTGCCTCGCGATGGTCCGCGTGCACCTCTCGCGCGGAGATCGCTCCGGCGCGCGCGATGCGCTCCAGGCCCTCCGCGACCGCGCCGCCACGTACTCGCGCGTGCCCGAGCTCCCCAACCTGCACCTCACCCTGGTCGCGCTCGACACCGAGCTCGGCCACCACGACGAGGCGGAGGACAGCCTCCGTCGCCTCCGCCGCCATCCGGATGCGCAGGTGCGCGCGCGCGGCGAGCTCGCCCTGGCCCGCATCGCCCTGCTCCGTGAGGAGCCCTGGGCCGAGGACATCGCCCGCGACGCGCTCCTGGTGCTCAAGAGCCCCGCCGATCGCGCCGACGCCTGGCTCCTGCTCGCCGAGAAGCGCGACGCCGCCGCCCTCGACGAGGCCGCCCGCCTCGTGACCCTCCTCGGGGACCCCGTGCGCGGCGCGCGCGTCTCCCTCCTGCGCGGCGACGCCTGTCGCGATGCCGGCGATCTCCCCGCGGCGTACCAGCACTACCTCGCGTGCGGCGTCGACCCCGAGTCCCACCTGCGCGCGGAGGTGCGCATCGGTGACCTCGCGGGCGATCCGGCCGACGCGCTGCCCCACTACGCCACGGCGGTGTCCGGCTACCAGGAGCTCCAGCTCCCGCTGCGCGAGGCCTGGGCCCGGCTCCGGCTCGTGCGCTGCGGCGATCCGTCCCAGGCCGAGCAGGCCCAGCGCCTGTTCAAGACCGCCGGCCTCGCCGCCGGCGTCGCGGCCGCCGACACGTTGGTGGGCCGCACCGGCCACAGCCTCACCTGGCACCTCAACCTCGCGGCGGAGCTCGCCCGCCAGCGCCACGACGCCCAGCGCCTCCGCCCGCCGTTGGCCCGCGCCGACGCCGATCGCCCCGAGCGCCGCCTGATGTCGCACCGCCGCGCCATCGCCGGCTGTGACTCCCGCATCGTCCCCATCCTGGCCGAGGACATCCTGACCGAGCTCCGTCGGCTCCAGCAGTCCGACGGCCGCGCTCGCGATCCCGCCGCCATGCGGTTCGTCGCGGGCGTCGATCTGTTGGCCGGCCACCCCTCGTGGGACGCCGCCCAGGTGCTCATGAACCTCCTCCGGGAGGACGTCCAGCCCGACGTCGCCGCCCGCGCCCTCCTCGGCGCGCTCGCGCGTTCCCCCAACATGGTGCTGGTCGAGCAGCTCCTCTCCGCGCTGCGCACGCTCAGCGAGCCCCGCGCGGTCGCCTCGGTGGCCGAGGTGCTCGGATGGCGTCGCGAGCCCGAGGCCGCGCCCCGCCTGCGCGAGCTCGCGGTGTCCGGCTCCCTGCCCGTGCGCCGCGCCGCGATCACCGCGCTCGGCCGCATCGGTGACCTCGACGCCATCGATCTGATCTGCCCCGCGCTCGACGAGCCCGATCTCGCCGAGGCCGCCTCCATCGCGCTGCTGGTGCTCGGGGAGTGGCGCGGCGTCGACTTCCACGGCCAGGCGCTCGCCAGCGGCACGACCGGGCTGTCACGCTCGCCCGGCGAGATCGTGGGGCGCCACGGCGGGCCGTCCTACCTGCTCCTGCTGCTCTCGGTCGCGGACCGCGAGGGGCCCGAGGCGCTCGGCGCCATCCAGGGCCTCGGCCTGCTCGGCAGCGTGCGCGCCGTGCCGCGCCTCATCGAGCTCGTCGGCACGCGCGACACCATGAAGCAGGCCGCCGCGGCCGCCGCGCTCGAGGTCCTCACCGGCCACCGCATCGACCTGGAGGATGCCCATCCCCGCCAGCGCTGGGACGCGTGGTGGTCCCAGAACCGCGGCACCCTGCCCGACAGCCAACGCTGGCGCGGCGGCCACCCGCTCACCGTGCGGGCGCTCATCGATCGCCTCGGCAACGACGACCCCCAGGTGCGCCAGACCTCCTACGACGAGCTCGTCATCACGACGGGCGCGCCCCTCCCCTTCGACGCGGACGGCCCCTGGCGCATGCAGCTCGCCCACCGCGCCGCGTGGTCCCGCTGGTACGCCGACCACGCGCACGAGCTCCCGCAGACGGGGTGGTTGTTCCACGGGGACGGGGTGGGGTAGGGCTTCTCCTGGGCGCGTCCCCGCCGAGGCGGCGGGGTCGGCCCCCGGCGGGGTCGCCCTTCGGGCTCCGTTGGCGCGGTGCCGCTGCCGCGCCACGGGCGCCGAACCGCGCGGACGTTGTCCGCGCGCCCTCTTGGCGCCTCGCGCGGCGTG
The DNA here is from genome assembly GCA_030685065.1 of Pseudomonadota bacterium. GTDB lineage: Bacteria > Myxococcota_A > UBA796 > UBA796 > SXON01 > CAJBVW01. The sequence goes on from JAUXQH010000084.1 coordinate 10,616, forward strand.
GGGCAAGCGGGAGGAGGCCGCCGAGGACCGCAGCCGGATCCGGACGTCGCGTACGATTACCTCACCGACGCGCCCATGAGGGAGTCCGCAGATCCGGGCTGCGGTGGAACCCATCACGGCGGCACCCGCCTCGGTTCAGAGCAGAATCGCGGATGACGACGCGCGTCCGGTTTCCGAACCGATAGCGCGGGCGGACACCGCGCTGAAGGGGGCGCGACCGGACACCGGGCGGACACCGCGCTGAAGAGCGCGACCGGACACCGCGCTGGGCACCAGCGCCGACACCGCGCTCAGCGCCGCGCCGGACACGATCGTGAACACGGACCCCGCGCACGAGCCCCGCATCCGCCCCCATCGCCCGCACCCACGCGCCTCGGGGGGCGTTGCGGGGGACCTCCCCCGCCCCAAGACCTCACCGACGATCCGTCAGGGCCCGATATCAGGGCCAAAGATCACAGCCGGATCTTGTACGCGTTCCCCTGCTTGCCCTTCTTCTTCTCGTCGTTCGCCGTCTTCGCCTTGCCGAGCCACTCCTTGAACACGTCGTTCGTGGGCTCGAAGGACAGCGCGAAGTTGATCTGCATCACGGCGCCGTTGAAGTCTTCTTCGTTCCAGCACTGGAGCGCCATCTTCCAGTACTTCTCGCCCTTGGGGGTGCGGGCGGCCTTGCTCGGGTCGTTCTTGGCGGCGGCCTCGGCCTCGGCCTCCTTCCGGGTGGCCTCGTCCAGGCGCAGCGCGCCCTGCCGACGCTCCGAGTCGTACCGGGCGCGGGCGTCGGGATCCCGAAGTGTCCGGTGGGCGTCGTTCACCGCCTTGAACACCTCGTTCGCCTGGGTGCGAAACGCGGGCGATGCGCCTGCCGCGTGCCGATCCGGGTGGAGCCGACGGCTCTCGTTGCGGAACGCGGCGTCGATGTCCTGCTGCGCGCAGTCGGGCGCCACGGCGAGCAGCTGGTAGCAGTCGAGCTCCTTGAGGAGCTCGTGGATGGTCTCGATCTCGAGGCGGGAGCGGAGGCGGGCGTCCATCGCGACAGTCTACTAGAAGCCGAGGTCGTCGAAGCGGGCTTCCTTGACCTCGTCCTCGGTGAGCGCGGTGCGCGACTCGATGCGGAGCGAGTGCTCCTTGCCGAGCTTGTCGTCCACGGCGCGCACGTGCACGATGCCGTCGGCGTCGATCTCGAAGGTGATGCGCACGCGCACCTGCCCGCGGGTCATCGGGGGGAGCCCGGCGAGCACGAACTCGCCCAGCATCTCGTTCTCGGCGGCGAGGCGCGCCTCACCCTGGAACACGGCCACGCGGACCTCGGTCTGGTCGTCGTGCGCGGTGAGGAACACCTTGCTCGACTCCGTCGGCACCGCCGTGTTCCGCGGGATGATGACCTCGCAGTAGCCGCCGATCGTGCGCACGGAGAGCGACTGCGGCGTCACGTCGAGCAGCACGGAGGTGGCGATGGGCTTGTCCGCCGTCAGCACGTGCGCCTGGATCGCGGCGCCCACGGCCACGACCTCGTCGGGGTTGATGCCGACGTTCGGCTCCCGGCCGAAGTACTGCTTCACCGCCTCGCGCACCATCGGCACGCGCGTCATGCCGCCGACACAGAGCACGTGGTCGACCTGGCGCGTGTTCATGCTCGCGGCGCGCAGCGCCTCGTCGACCACCACGAAGCTCTTCTGGACGAGCGGCATGACCCAGGCGGCGTACTGGTAGCGGTTCACCTTGGTGCGGAACTCGTAGTCGTGGCCATCGCTCGTGCGGTAGAGGGCGGGCACGTGCACCTCGACCTCGTCGGCGTCCGTCAGGGCGATCTTGGCGCGCTCGGCGGCGTCGCGGAGCTTCAGGCGAACGGTGCGGTTCTCCGCGAGCGAGATGCCGACCTGCTGCTCGAACTCGGCGAGGAAGTGGTCGGCCGTCGTGTAGTCGAAGTCGTCCCCGCCGAGGAACGTGTCCCCCGCGGTCGCGATGACCTCGAAGAAGTCCTGGTCGATGCGCAGGACCGACACGTCGAACGTGCCGCCGCCGAGGTCGTACACGACCACGTGTTGGCGCTTGTCCTGCTGAAAACCGTAGGCGAGCGCGGCGGCCGTGGGCTCGTTGAGGATGCGCAGGCACTCCAGCCCGGCGATCGTGGCGGCGTCGCGAGTGGCCTGGCGTTGGTTGTCGCTGAAGTAGGCCGGCACGGTGATGACCGCGCGATCGACCGGCTCCCCGATGGCCGCCTCAGCGAGCTTCTTCATGTGCACGAGCACGTGCGCCGAGACCTCCTGCGGGCTGTAGAGCCGGCCGTGCACGCGGATCCGCACGTCCCCCGCGTCCCCCTCGGCGATACCGAAGGCGGAGAGCGCCTTCATCCGCTGGGCCTCGGTCGAGGAATACCGGCGCCCGATCAGCCGCTTGGCGGACAGCACGGTGCTCTCGGGCGCGTAGAGCAGCTGCTTTCGGGCGCGGTGGCCGACGGCGACGGTGCGCGCGTGCCCGAAGGCGACGACGGACGGCTGGGTGCGGCGCCCCTCCACGTCCGCGAACACGATGACTTCGCCGTCGCGCACCATCGCGACGCACGAGTTCGAGGTGCCGAGGTCGATTCCTACCGCTGCGCCCATGGAGCCTCCGGGCGCGAGTCTACCGCATCGGCGGGGCCACCATCCCCACCGCCGCCTCGTGCACGAACCCGTTCGTCGCCAGCAGATCGGCCGCGTCGGGATCCCAGGGGCTCCCGTCGAGCCGCGTCACGACGCCGCCGGCCTCGCGCACCAGCACCACGCCCGCCGAGGTGTCCCACGGCTTGAGTTGGTGCTCCCAGAACAAGTCGGCGTACCCCGTGGCGATGGTCGTCAGATCCATCGCGGCGCTCCCGCTGCGCCGCACGCCCTGGGTCTGCTCGAGCGCGCGCTGGACGAGGGCGAGGTAGCGGGGTGCGTTCTGGCGCCGGTCGTAGGGGAAGCCCGTGACGGACAGCGCGGCGTCCAACGTGGAGACGGAGGACACCCTCAGCGGCGCGCCGTTCACCGTGGCGCCGCCCCCCTGCCACCCGGCGTGCAGCCGGTCGCGGACCGGATCGTAGATGACGCCGACCACCGGGACCGCCCCCTCGATGAGGGCGATGCTGACGCAGTAGAAGGGGTAGCCGTGCACGAAGTTGGTGGTGCCGTCGATCGGATCCACCGCCCAGCGGGTGCCCGTGGTGGCGCCGCCGCCCTCCTCGCCCTGGAAGGCGATCCCGGGCGCCTCGCGGGTCAGGAGCGCCCGGATGACGCGCTCGGACGCGAGGTCTACCTCGGTCACCAGATCGACCGCGCCCTTCTTGACGACCCCGAGATCGGGCCGCTCCGGCCGGGCCTTCAACAGCTCGCCGGCGGCGCGCGCGGCCCGGGTCGCCAGCGCGGCGAGGCCCGCGAGGTCGTTCATGGGGCGCCCGGCGCGGCGGGCGAGTCGAGGATCAGGGTGACCGGACCGTCGTTCACCAGGGAGACGACCATGTGGGCGCCGAAGACGCCCCGTGCCGCTTCGAGCGCGTCCGCCACGGCCTCGTAGAGGGGGCGCGCGCGATCGGGCGGCGCGGCGCTGCTGAAGCTCGGCCGACGCCCCTTCGCCACGTCGCCGTAGAGCGTGAATTGGGAGACCACCAGCACGCCCCCTCCCACGTCCCGCACGGACAGGTTCATCTTCCCGCCCGCCCCGGACGCGGGCGAATCCTCGAAGATCCGCAGGTTCGCGATCTTGTCGGCCATCCACGCGACCTGCGCCGGGCCGTCCGCCGGGCCCACGCCGAGCAGCACGAGCAACCCGACGCCGATCTCGCCGACGACGGCGCCGTCGACCGACACGCTGGCCTCGGTCACCCGCTGCACGACGGCGCGCACTACCCCCCCGAGCAGGACACCTTTCCGGCGTCCTCCGTGCAGTTGACCGCGGCCGTGCGGCTCACCTGGATCGCGCCCTTGCCGGTGTCGATGCGGACGAGGCAGGTGGTGGTGCCGATGAACGTCATCGTGGTGGCGCCCGCGAACTCGGCGGTCTGACCGTCCCCGCACTGGAGCTTGCCCTCGCGGCCGGTGGCCGTGAACTTCACGGTGAAGCTCGCCCCCGCCGCGGGATTCGCGACGGGCGCGGTGGTGGTCTTGGTCGGGGGCGGTGGGGGCGGGGTCTTGGTGGCCGGGGTCTTGGTGGTCGGCGTCTTGGCGGTCGAGGTCTGGGTGGACGGCGTCGTGGCCTTGGTGGTGCCGGCGGCCTTCGTCGTGGTGCCAGCCGCCTTCGTCGTGGTGCCGGCGCTCGCCGGGGTGGTGCCCGCGGCCCCGCCGCCCGCCTCCGCGGGCTCGCCCGCAGCCCCGCCCGCCGCCTCGGCGTCCAGCTTCGCCTGGTCCGTCGCGTCCTGCGCCGCCTTCAGCGCGGCCTCCTGGGCCGCCAGGCCGGCCTTCGTGGCCTCCTCGACGGAGGCGGTCGAGCCGCTCGAACCCATGAACCAGTACATGCCGCCGCCGCCGAGCGTGAGCGCGCCGCAGCCGAGCACGAGGAGCACGGCGACGATCCCGACGATCATCATCACGTTCGACTTCTTCTCGGGGGGATCGTCGTCGAAGGGCGAGGACCGCTCGATCTGGGCACCCGCGAAGGGCGAGGCGGCCGGGCGCGCCTCGGCCACGGGCGCGGCGCGGGGCGGCGGCTCGGCCCGCGGAGGAGGCGCGGGCGCGCGCGGGGGAGGCTCGGGGGGGCGCGGATCGGCCGGGGGTGCGGCGCGGAGGGGAGGCGCGGCGCGCGGCGGCGGCTCCGGGGCGCG
>JAUXQH010000079.1 GCA_030685065.1 Pseudomonadota bacterium
GCCGGGTGCGCCGTCCCGCCGCCGTGGCCGCGGAGCCGGCCGCGCCGGGTGCGCCACACGGCCGCCGTGGCCGCGGAGGCGGCCACAACTCGCGACGTCCTCGAGATCCCCACGACTTACGTCCGCGCCGGGTGCGCCGTCCCGCCGCCCTGGCCGCGGAGGCGGCCACAACTCGCGACGTCCTCGACATCCCCCCGACTTACGTCCGCGCCGGGTGCGCCACACGGCCGCCCTGGCCGCGGAGCCGGCCACAACTCGCGACGTCCTCGACATCCCCGCGACTTACGGCCGCGCCTCTCCAACCCGATCCTCGCAACCTCTCTGGGGGCGCCCCGCGCCCGAGGACGGGCCCGGGTCGGCGCCCTGCGCGGTCGGGCATTCGCCCTCCGTCGCCCGGCTCCGGGCCGGCCGACCGTCGCGGGCCTCGGCTTCCGGTCGCCCTCGGGCTCCTCCCCCGCCCGCGCCGCGCTCCGGTCACCTCGCCCGCTGCACGCCGGTCAACTCGTCAGCAGCCGTCGGGCTCCGCCTGTCGATGAGTCGGTATCACGCCCGATACCCCCGCAAGAAGTGCCGCACCTGCGCGCCCACCACGGTGTCCAGCGCGAGCGGCCGCACCTTGTCGCCGCACAACCCGCGTTGGTGCAGCGTCGCGAGCAGCAGCGGCGAAACCAGCACCAGCGCGGCGAGGCGAAGGTCGACCTCCGCCAGCTCGCCGGAGCGGACGTGGTGCGCCAGCCGCGCCTCCACGCTCTGGAGCAGGGGCTCGAGCACGTTCTCCAGGAACGCGGGGCCCACCGTGGGGTCGCGCAGGCCGAGCGTCAGGCCCATCCCCACCACGTCCGCGAGGCCGAACTGGAGCCCCCGCAAAATCGAGGTGAGCAGCCAGGTGAGCGAGCTCTCCACGTCGCCTTCGGGGAGCGCGGCGGCCGAGGCGATGTACGGGGCGCCCCGCCGCCCGAGCCGCTCGAGCACCGCGGCCACCACGTCAGAGCGGCTGCCGAAGTGATGGCGGAGGGTGGAGAGGCTCACGTCCGCGGCGATCGCCATCTCGTTCATCGTGATGCGCGCGGCGTCCTCCCGCAGGAGACGCACTTGTAGAACGTCGAGAATCAGCTCACGTTTCCGCTCGAAGTCGCGATTCCTGTCTCCTACCTTCCGAGCCATGCCTACGTTTAACTGATTGCTTGACCATGCCTATAAACTGATGTAGATGATAATCCATCGTGGACTGCAGTCCATGACCCGGAGACTCCATGACCGCGCTCCTCTTCCTCCTCGCCGCCTGCGGCAAGGGTGCGACCGTGCTCGAAGGTCCGCCGATCGGGAGCTGCGCCTACACGAGCCCCTTCTCCGGGGAGCTGGAGTGCCGGGAGTACTACTCGGCCGAGGTCGAGTACGCCGAGACCGACTGTGTCGAGCTCCTCTCCACCTTCGAGCCGGAGGTGTCGTGCAACGTCGCCGAGCTGATGGGCACGTGCACCTACTCCGATGACGACGTACAGATCCGCACCTACGTCGAGGGGGATGCCCCCGATCGGTGTGGCACCAACAAGTTCGGGTGCGAGTTCTTCGCGAACGGCGCGTGGGAGCCCGGCGCCAATTGCGAGGGCAACGACGAGGTGGCGGTGTTGGAAAATCCGTTTCCGCAGCCGGTCCGGGTGTGTGTCGATCCGATCGACGGCGAGCCCGCGGGTCAGTCCGAGGGGGGGCAGGTCTGCACGTGGGAGGTCGTGTCGGGCGCCACGGAGGACGGCCGTTCGTTCACCGACTACGCCGAGTGTGACAGCGTGATCCGCCAGCGCGGGTTCTCCGCCGCGGAGCCCGACGCGCGCTCGCTGGAAGAGGATGTTCGCATGGGTGACACCACCTACGTTGCCGACGTTGACTGGGTCCGCACCCAGATTCGCGCCGGAGCCTGCGAGTGTTGCCACGCCTCGGCAAAGGGCGTCGGCGCCGCGGTCTTCGACGCCGATGTCGACGGAAACCTGATGAACCAATTCCACGACAACGGACTGGCGATGGGCGCGGGCTGGATTCCCACGGTCGGCTTCGGCACCTACCCGCCCGAGGAGAACAACGGCTTCTGGCGCTCCTCCCCCGAAAATCCGAACCTCTCCGTGATCCCCACCACCGACCCTGACCGCATCATCGCCATCTTCGAGGCCGAGCTCGAGCACCGCGGCCTCACCCCGGCGGACTTCGCCGGGCTGACCTACGGAGGCGCCGGCCCGCTCGACGAGCAGCGCGCGTTCGTCCCCGACGCGTGCTCGGAGGAGGAGGGTGTGGCGCCCGACGGCACGATCCGTTGGCTTCCCGGGCGCGCTCGCTACGTGTATGTCATGGAGGCGGACACCATCACTCCGACCGTGCCACCCAACCTGGATACCCCGGACGGTACGCTCTGGCGCATCGACGTGCCGGAGGATGGCGCGCCGGTCTTCTCGGAGACCGTGGTGTACGGACAGGTCCCCGCGGGATTGACCCAAGCCTGGCCCGCGTCCGGTGCGCCCGAGCCCCTCGTGGAGGGGCGGCAATACTACCTCTACGCCAGCGCGGACGTGCTTTTTCCGATCAGCCGGTGCCTCTTCACGGCCGGGGATCCGGCGCCGTCGTCGTGTGACGCAACGGGCGGGCGCGGCGGGATCGCGGGGCTCGCCGGGATCGCGGCGCTCGCGCTCGTGGGTGCGCGGCGGAAGCGGGCGCCGACAGCGTAGAAAGCGGAGCCGGGGCGGGCCCGACCGGAACGTGGTAGACGGCGCGCACCTCCTGGAGCTCCCCCGTGCGCCTCTCCCTCCTCTGTCTGCTCTCCCTCGTCGCATGTACCGGCACCGTGAAAACGGATGACACGGCCGCGGCCGACACCGACACCGACACCGACACCGACACCGACACCGACACCGACACCGACACCGACACCGACACCGACACCGACACCGACACCGACACCGACACCGACACCGACACCGACACCGAC
>JAUXQH010000104.1 GCA_030685065.1 Pseudomonadota bacterium
CGACGACATGGACCACCCCGAGTTCGAGAAGCAGCTCGACCGCTACGACCTCGACTTCGTCGGGATCTCGACCTACACCCACTCCTTGCCCGACGTGCAGCTCACCATCGACGCCGTGCGGAAGCGCAACCCCAACGCACACATCTCGCTCGGCGGCCCGCACCCGATCATGTTCCCGGAGTACGCGATCCAGCTCCGCGGGGTCGACTCCATCTGCACGGGCGACGGCGACGACGTGATCGTCGACATGATCAAGGCCCTCGACGACGGGAAGTCGCTGGAGGGGATCGCCGGCCTCTGGCTCAAGTCGAAGGACGGCCAGATCGTCAAGAACGCCGCCCGCAAGGAGACCAAGTCGCTCGATTGGCAGGTGTGGCCCGATCGGTCGCGCACGCGCTTCCGCGACTACTGGGTGCCCGGCGCCAAGCAGCCGATGGTCACCACCGCGATCACGTCGAAGGGCTGCCCCCACTCCTGCCCGTTCTGCTTCACCTACAAGAAGCAGTACCGCATGCGGGACATCGACAACATCCTCGACGAGATGGAGCACTGCGTCTCCCTCGGCATCACCGAGACCCACTTCATCGACGACCTGTTCACCCCCAACAGCCAGTGGGTGCTCAAGTTCTGTGACGGCATCGAGCGCCGCGGCCTCAAGTTCAACTGGGGCTACAAGACGACCATCGCCGGCACCACCCGCGAGCAGATCCGTCGTTGCGCCGAGACCGGCTGCACGAAGATCCACTTCGGCGTCGAGTCCGCCAACAACGAGGGCCTCGACAAGTGGGGCAAGCACTGCGACACGGACGACGTGCATCGCGTCTTCAAGTGGTGCCGTGAGGAGGGCGTGCGCAGCGTCGCGTACATCATGCTCGCGGGCCCCCACGAGCGCACGATGGAAGAGGCGGTCAAGAACATCGACGAGATGATCAAGCTCGACGCCGACTATGCCGTGTTCGCCGTGTTCTCGCCGTACCCCGGCACCGAGTCCTTCGAGGAGGGCGCGAAGCTCGGCTTGTTCCCGGCCGACTGCTGGGACCGCATGATGAAGGACCCGCTCTGCGGCGTCGAGGTGCCCGCTTCCTGGGAGGAGCACCTCAACAAGACCCAGATCCTCGAGCTCCTCAAGATCGCGCACCGCAAGTTCTACATGCGTCCCAAGTTCGTCCTGCGCGCGGCAAGCCAGCTCGCGTCCACGGCGGAGCTCAAGCGCCTCACGAACGGCGCGATCTCGATCTTCAAGCTCGAGCTGCTCAACGCGTCGAGCCGCACCGCGCCGGTGTAGTCGTCGGGTGACCGCGTGAGGGCCTCCCGGGGAACCGGGGGGCCTTCGTCGTTTTGGCGAGCCGCTTCCGGCGCGCCCCCGGAGGGGGTCGCCCCGCCGGAGGGGGTCTGACCTTACGACTTATCACTTGGAACAGGCGAACGCCGGGTTTCACGTAGTGGGGTCGTACCTTACGACTTATCACTTGCCCACGGGCGACCGCCACGAAGCCCGGCCCCGCACCCGCCGCCTCGCGCGGCTGCCCGCCGGATCCCTCGCGCCGGCCCAAACCGCAAGGGACTGCAGGCGTGGGCCGGTTCTTCGCTACACCGTCTCCACGCTCTCGGCGAACGTGTCGAGCCTGTCGACGACGTTCTACGGCGAGCTCGCCACCCTCGACACCGCGCTCACCGCGGCCGTAGCCGACATCCTGGCCACCGAGAGCGACATCTCCGGCCTCGACGCCCGCATGGCGTCCGCGGAGAGCGACATCGACACGACGAGCGCCTCCCTCGCCACGCTCTCCACGAGCGTGACCAGCGTCACGAGCGCGGCGACTTCGCTGGACACCCGGCTCGGCGCGGCCGAGCTGGACATCGCCGCGCTGGAGAGCGCGCCGGGGGCCGAGCTCGACCCGACCCTCGAGGCGCTGCTCACCTACCTGGCGGTGGACGACGCCAGCGACACCATCACGTTCAGCGGCGCGAACCTGTTCGTGAACAACGGCGCGGGGGCCACCGCGACCAACAACGGCTTCGGCAACCTCGTGGTCGGGTACGCCGAGTCGAGCGGCGACACCCGCACCGGCTCGCACAACCTCGTCGTCGGGCCCCTGCACAGCTGGTCGAGCTATGGCGGGCTCCTGGCCGGATACGACAACGTGGTCGCGGCCCCCTACGCCACGGTCTCCGGCGGGCAACGCCTTCGGCTACGCGCCGTATTGATCCCCGAATCGGGGTGCTCCTCCTCCCGGCCGCGGTGGCCCGGAGGAGGAGCCCTGCCTTCGGAGCTCCCCCGGGTGACACACGGTCACCGAGGCCCGATCATCCCAGGTCCTGGATGATCCCGCGTTGCTGACCGTCACCCGGCGCCGAGGCCCGATCGTCCGCGAGCCGCGCAGGTACCCCGCCGACGGTCGCCCAGCGGCCGTGGAGGCCCCCCCTGCCGCGCAGGTACCCCGCCGACGGCCGCCCAGCGGCCGTGGAGGGCCCCCCTGCCGCGCAGGTACCCTGCCGACGGCCGCCCAGCGGCCGTGGAGGGCCCCCCTGCCGCGCAGGTACCCCGCCGGCCTCGCTTGGCAGCCCGCCGGATCTCTCGCGCCGCGATAATGTGCTTCGAATGAACCGTATTCGGAAACTCGAAGTGCGCCGGTTTCGCGGCCTCGCCGCGCCCGTCACGCTGACGTTCAGCGAGCGGTACAACGTCGTCGTGGGCGACACCGGCGCCGGCAAGTCCAACCTGTTGAGCTTGTTGGCGATGACGACGCGGATGGACTTCGAGCCGCTCGCGAACGAGTCGTTCGATCTGGCCTGGGAGGCCGTCAACGACGCCGGAGACCAGCTCGTCGGGTGCGTCACGCGCGAGGTCCCGCCCTGCACGCGCGTCTTCTACCGGGCCGCCTCCAGGCCGACGAGCTGGCGATGGAGCATCCGGGTCGCGCCCCTGGGACGGCCCGCGTTCGTCTTGGAAGATGAAGGGGACGGCCGCGTGCCCGATCCGAGCGCCGCAGCAGGCTCGCTGAGTCACCGCCTGTTTCTCGAGTGTGCGCGCTACGCCGGCTCCCTCGCCGACGACGGGACGACGCGCGCGGACGAGGGCTTGGGCTGCCTGCGGGGGCTCACGGCGCGGCGGCGAACGGAGGACCGCTCGTTTCCCAGGTTCGAGCCGTCGGTGTTCGTCGAGGCGGAGCGGCCTCCCACGGCGGTGGGCTTGGGCGGCGTCGCCGAGCTGCGAGGAGCGTGGCCGTGCGCGGCGGCGAACGGAAGGCACATCTCGCTCGGCGGTGAGGATCTCCCGTGGCTGGAGCGGGTCCGGCAGGACCTCGGCGCCGCGACCGTGCGCCTCCTGCCCCACCGCGTGGATGAACATGCCTCGTTCCAGGAAGGTGAATGGTGGATCAGGTACCGGGGGAGCGACCTCGCGATCACCTTCCGCCCAGGCCTCTCCGTGCGCCACGACGCATTGGCCTACGAACAGAAGCGTCTGCTCGGGCTCCGGTGGTACCTCTCGACCGCGCCCGCCGCGCCCGCCATCCTCGACGAGCTCTCCTTAGGCCTGCCCCCCGCCAAGGTCTTGGCCTTGCTGGCGGAGCTGGCGGACCGCCAGAGCTTCCTCGCCACCCGCGATCCGCGCCTCGTCGACGCGGTTGCGTGGCGCTCCCCCGAGGAGGTCGGCCTCGGCGTCGTCGCGTGTACCCGGGACGCCGAGCACCGCTGGACATGGCGGCAGCTCGACACCACCGAGGCGGCGCGGTTCTACGCCGCGAGCCGCGCCGGCGACCGGCCGCATCGGGCGTTGAGGACCGAGGCGTGGTGGGGCGGGGCGACCTGAAGCGCTCGGGGAGAACCACCCCGCCGGGCAAACGCCACGAAGCCCGGCCCCGCACCCGCCGCGCCCGCTCCGCAGCGGCCGCGCGCCCCGGCGCGGTCCGGCTGCCCGCCTCCGGCCGCCCGCCTCCGGCTGCCCGCCTCCGGCTACCCGCCTCCGGCCGCCCGCCTCCGGCTACCCGCCTCCGGCTGCCCTACTCCGCCGCCGCCTGCTGCTTCTGCACCTGGCTGCACGCGCCGGCCGCCGTGGCCTCGACGTCGATCGCCATGAACACGTCGATCGTGGTGTCGTTCTCCGGGAGCGTGCCCGCGGCCTCGGTCGTGATCGTCATCGACTCGGCCACGACGTAGTCGGTGAGATCGACGCCATCGAGCTCCATCTCCAGGCTGGTCACGCCCGCGGGGAAGTCGTCGAGGTGCGCGATCCGGGCGGTCTCCAGCCCCGGCGCCGACACGAAGATGTCGAGCGTGTCGACGAAGGCCAGATCCTCGCCGTCCGGAGTCGAGAGCGAGAGCTCTACGACGTAGACGCTGGCGATGTCGCCGGGGGACACGCCCTGGTTGGCGAGCTCCTGGTCGACGTTGACCGAGAGGTCGTCGAACCCGCCGAGCTCCAAGGCGGAGAGCACGCCGCCGAGCACGCCGCCGCCCTGGATGAAGGTCGAGCCGCCCTGCTCGACGCGCACCGTGAGCAGCTCCCCGACGCACGCGCCGACGAGGAGGAGCCACGGGACGAGCCGGCCGAGGCGAGCGCCGACGCTCCCGCTCACGAGCAGCCGCTGGTGCCACCGCACGTGACGCACTTGAGGCACGCCCCGTTGCGGACCATCGTCATCGCGCTGCACTCGGGGCACGGGTCGCCCTCGTAGCCGAGCGCCTTGGCGTCCCGCACCTTGCTCGCATGGCCGTTGGAGAACCCGGAGGGCTGGGCCTTCCGCGCGCTGCTGGCGGACGCGGACCCGGCGGACACGCGGGCCTCGGCGGGACGCGGCTCAACGGAGCGCGCCGCGGAGGGCGACGAGGAGGGCGACGAGGAGGCCGCGGAGCCCTTGGCGCGGGGGGCCGCATCCACGTCGATCGCCGCATCCGAGATCATCACGTGGCGCACGGCGACGACCTCTTCCTCCTCGTAGGCGGGAGTTTCGGTGTGCATCGCGTCGTGGCGGAGCGCGTCGGGATCGACATGGGCGAGGTCGGACCGGCCCATGTAGGTGATGGCGAGCTCGCGGAAGATGTAGTCGATGATCGACGTGGCCATCTTGATGTGGTCGTTGCCGCGGACGATGCCGTTCGGCTCGAAGCGCGAGAACAGGAACTGCTCCGCGAACTTCTCGAGCGGCACGCCGTGCTGGAGCCCGATGGAGATCGCGATGGCGAAGCTGTTCATCAAGCTCCGGAAGGCCGCGCCCTCCTTGTGCATGTCGATGAAGATCTCGCCGAGCGTGCCATCGTCGTATTCGCCGGTGCGGAGGAACACCTTGTGCCCGCCCACGACCGCCTTCTGGGTGTAGCCCTTGCGACGATCCGGGAGGCGGCGGCGCTTGGCGAGGTAGCGCACGATGACGCGCTCCGCGAGCTGGGTGGCCTGCGCGGTGTGGGTCTGGGCGTAGAGCTCCTCGGGGTTCGCGGCGATGCCCGGCGCGCGCTCGGCGTCTCCCCTGGCGCCCGCGGGCTCCATGTCGAGCGCGGCGAACAGATCCTGCGCGAAGAGCGAGGAGAGCGGCTGGGAGAGCTTGCTGCCGTCGCGGTAGATCGCGTTGGCCTTGAGCGCGAGCCGCCATGAGAGGACGTAGGCGGCCTGCACGTCCTCGACCGAGGCGTCGTTCGGCATGTTGATGGTCTTGCTGATGGCGCCCGAGATGAACGGCTGGCACGCCGCCATCATCCGGATGTGGGCCTCGTAGCTGATGAAGCGCACGCCGTTGCGGCCGCAGCGGTTCGCGCAGTCGAACACGGGGTAGTGCTCGGCGCGGAGGTGCGGCGCGCCCTCGGTGGTCATCGTGCCGCAGGCCCAGGCATTGGCGGCCTCGACCTGCGCGGGGCTGAACCCGACGGCGGAGAGCAGATCGAGCGTGGGATCGGCCACCTGCGCGGCGGTGAGCCCGAGCACGGAGCGACAGAAGGCCTCGCCCAGGGCGTGCTTGTTGAACACGAACTTGATGTCGAACGCGGTCGGGAGCGTCTTCTCGAGCTTGGCGAGCGTGTCGTCGTCAAAACCGCGGGCCCGGAGGGTCTCGTGGTTGACGCCCGGCGCGCCCTTGAGCGAGCCGCGACCGCGCGCGAACTCGACGATCTCCTGCACCTGCACGTCGTTGTAGCCGAGCTTGCGGAGCGCGGGCGGCACCGACTCGTTGACGATCTTGAAGTAGCCGCCGCCGGCGAGCTTCTTGAACTTCACCAGGGCGAAGTCGGGCTCTACGCCGGTGGTGTCACAGTCCATCAGCAGGCCGATCGTGCCGGTGGGCGCGATGACGGTCACCTGCGCGTTGCGATAGCCGTGGGCCTCGCCGAGCGCGAGCGCCTCGTCCCACGCCTTGCGGGCGGCGGTGAGCATCTCGGCCGGGCACTTTTCCGGGGCGATCGGCACGGGGCGCACGGACAGGCCCTCGTAGTCGGTGGTGCCCCAGGCGGCGCGGCGGTGGTTCCGGATGACGCGGAGCATGTGCTCGCGGTTGCGCTTGAAGCTGGGGAAGGGCCCCTTCTCCTTCGCGATGCGCGCGCTCTGGGCGTACGACTCGCCGGTCAGGACGGCGGAGAGCGCGCCGCAGATGGCGCGGCCGTCGACGCTGTCGTAGGGGTGCCCCATCACCATGAGCAGCGTGCCGAGGTTGGCGAAACCGAGGCCGAGGGTGCGGAAGTCCCACGAGAGCTTCGCGATCTGCGAGCTCGGGTACTGGGCCATGCCGACGCTGATCTCGAGCACCGTGGTCCAGATCCCGATGGCGTGGACGTAGGCGTCCATGTCGAAGTGGCCGATCGCCACGCCGTCTCCCGCCGTGTGGAACCGCATGAGGTTCAACGAGGCGAGGTTGCAGGCGGTGTCGTCCAGGAACATGTACTCGGAGCACGGGTTGCTCGCGTTGATCCGACCATCTTCCGGGCACGTGTGCCACTCGTTGATGGTCGTGTCGAACTGGAGGCCCGGGTCGGCGCAGGCCCACGCGGCCTGGGCGATGTCGTCCCACAGGTCCTTCGCGCGCACGGTCTTCTTGATCTTGGCGGGGGAGCGGTACTTGAGGTGCCACTCCTCGTCGCGGAGCATCGCGTCCATGAACGCGTTCGGCACGCGCACGGAGTTGTTGGAGTTCTGCCCGGACACGGTGGCGTAGGCCTCGCCGTCCCAGTCGGTGTCGTAGGTGGCGAAGTCCATCTTCGCGAAGCCCTGCTTGGCGAACTGGAGCGCGCGCACGATGTAGTTGTCGCTCACGCCGTCGGCGCGGGCCGCGCGCATCGCGAGGCGAAGCGCCTCGTTGTGGTGGGGGTCGAAGCGACGGGCGCCCTCGATCTCGGTGGTCTGGCAGGCCGCCATCACGCCGTTGAGCCGGCGCTCGATCAGGTGCGAACCGGCCACGATCGAGGCGACCTTCTGCTCTTCGCGCACCTTCCAGTTGACGAACTCCTCGATGTCCGGATGGTCGAGGTCGAGGCAGACCATCTTCGCGGCGCGGCGCGTGGTGCCGCCCGACTTGATGGCGCCCGCGGCCCGATCGCCGATCTTGAGGAAGCTCATCAGGCCGCTGGACCGGCCTCCGCCGGAGAGGCGCTCGCCCTCGCCGCGGATGCGGCTGAAGTTCGTGCCCGTGCCGGAGCCGTACTTGAAGAGGCGGGCCTCACGGGTCCACAGATCCATGATGCCGCCCTCGTTCACCAGGTCGTCCGAGACCGACTGGATGAAGCAGGCGTGGGGCTGGGGGCGCTCGTAGGAGGAGCCCGATGCCACCACCTTCTTGGCCTTGTCGTCCCAGTAGTAGTGGCCCTGCGCCGGGCCGTCGATCCCGTACGCCCAGTGCAGGCCGGTGTTGAACCACTGGGGGGAATTCGGCGCGCAGATCTGCGCCGCGAGCATGTAGCGGAGCTCGTCGTAGAAGACGTGGGCGTCCTCTTCGGAGGAGAACAGCCCGTCCTTCCAGCCCCAATACGCCCAGCAGCCCGCGAGGCGATCGAACACCTGGCGCGCGTCGCGCTCGGGTCCGTAGCGACGATCCGCCGCCATCGCGGTCAGCGCGGTGTCATCCGGGGCGCGCCGCGCCAGCCACGCGGGGATGTTCTTCTCCTCGATGACCTTGGTCGCCGCGGGCACGCCAGCCTTGCGGAAGTACTTCTGCGCGAGGATGTCGACCGCGACCTGGCTGAAGCCGGCGGGCACCTGCACGTCGTCCGCCTCGAAGACCAGCTTGCCGTCGGGGTTGCGGATCTCGGAGCGGCGCGCCACGAACTCGAAGGCGTCGTAGGGGGAGGCGAGGCCCTGGGTGTAGCGGCGAGCGAAGTGCATGGAGGCTCCAGGCGGGGGCGAACGGAGGCGGTCTGGCGGGGGGGCGTGGCGGGGGCCCGAACACGCTCCGCCCGCCGTCCACAGGCTCGTCGGGGAGCGCGGGGCGGGCGGAAGGGTGGTTCGGACGCCCAGCAGTCTATGGCGTTCCCACGGCCGAGGTCAAGCATCCGACCCCCACATCTTGGGGTTTGTGTGGCGCTCCTGCACCACCCATTGTGTCCACAAGTTATCCATCTGATCGACCCGCGTTGTCCACAAGCTGTCCCTTGCGGTCGCCGCGCCCGCGCGACAGCGGAGCTTTGCCCGAGCAGCTTCGCCCGTGCCGCCGCTCCCGACGCGAGGAGGTGCGTCAGTACAGCTGCGGTCGCGCCGTGAGCGTTAGCAGGTGCTCGTTCGCGAGGCGGAGCTGCACGGACAGGGCGTCGATCAGGCCGCGCCGGAACGCACGCCCTTCGATCGTGTTCTCGCCCTCGAGCTGCCGGAACGTCGGGCCGGAGATGCGGGCGAGCCAGGTGGGCTCGAGCGCGCGGCAGGTGGCGGTGCGGGTCTGCGCGTCGGCGAAGGCCACCACGCCGAACACGTGGCCGGGGCCCAGCGTGGCGACGCGCTCGTAGCGCTCGACGTTCACGGCGCAGTACACGCCCACCTTTCCTTCCGCGACGATGTAGGCGTCGTCCGCCGGGCGGCCCTCTTCGAGGATCACGTCCCCCGAGGCCACCGGCACCATCTGGAGCCGCGCCGCGACGGCCAGGAGCACGGCGTCGTCCCGGCCGGCGAAGCCGTGGGTCGCCTTGAGGACGTCGAGCATGCGGGGCGCCGTGGTGCGGGGCACCTCCCCACCGACGCCCAACACGGTGGCGATCCGCCCGAAGAAGCCGCGCGTCGCCCCCTTCACGATGGGCTCGCCGGACGCGCGCCCGGCGATGCGCTGGTCGACCTCGCGGAGGCGCGCCGCGACGGTGCGGAACGCGAGGGTCTCCAGCTGGCGCACGAGCGGGTTGTCCCCGAGGCGGAGGAAGCGGAGCCCCTCCTCGTCGAGCACGATGACCTTGGTGGCCGAGAGGGTGGTGACCGTGGCGGAGCGGCGATCGAAGGAGCCGAAGAGCGCCATCTCCCCGAGCAGCTCGCCGCGGCTCACGCGGCCGAGCGGCACGCCGCCGAGGCTGACCTCCAGGGCGCCCTCGACGACGACGAGCATGCTGCGGTCGGACTCGCCCTCCTCCAGCAGCACCTCCCCCGCGCCGAGCTCGTAGGGCCGGAAGGCGGCGAGCGCCTGGGCGCGCTGCTCGGGGTCGAGCCCCGCGAAGATGCCGGTGCGTTCGATCTCGTGGACGTCCATCAGCGCCCTCCGGCCGTGAAGGTGAGCGTGTGCGCGGGACCGCCCACGTCCGCGCGGGCCCTGTCCCAGGACTGCACGCGGGAGCGGGCGGTCTCGCCCTCCTTCTCGAGCTCGTGCAGCCGCGAGCCGTCGAGCACCGAGACGAGGTAGCTGCCCGCGGCGAGCGTCACCCCCGCGATCGAGACCGCCTGCCACTGGTTGAAGGTGGCCTGGTCTTCGGCCACGGCGGCGTCGTAGGCGTTGGCGGAGGCCACGGCGAGGGTGGCGATTCCCGCGGCCTGGGTGACGCTGTAGCCGACGCCCCGGACGGTCTTTCCGTGAACGTAGACCCCGATGCCGAAGGGCGCGATCGACCAACCAGGGGGGGCCGCGATCGCGGCCGAGGAGAGGGCGAGCAGGATCATCCGGGAGGTTTAGCCCGAACTGGGCACGCGGGGAAAGGGGCGAAAGAACGACCGTCGGAGATGGAGATTACCCCACGCCCTGGGGTAGCGCCTTGACCTTGGCCTTGCCGTCCTCGACCACGACGCGGAACTTCACGCCCTCGCACTGGTAGGTGCTCTTGATCTGGCGCACCTGCTTGCGGAGCGCCTCGCGCACCGCGTCGAAGGAGATGTCGGTGCCCTGGCCACACTTCCCGCGGGCCTCCATGTACCGGTCGTAGACCATCTTGTAGGCGCGCTCCTCGCGCTCCTGGGCCTCCTGGCGCTTCCGGAGCACCTCGATCTGCTCGGCCCCCAGGGCCGGCGCCTCCGCCTCGGGCTCGGGCGCGTGCGCCTTCTTCGCGTCGGCGCGGAAGCGCATCTTCGGGTGCGTGCCGCGCTCCACCATGACGAGGTTGCGCTGCCAGTAGAGCTCGAGGCTCTGGAAGCGTGACTTCAACGTCTGATACCGGAAGCGCTGCAGCGAATTGTTCATCGGCTGATCGGTGAGATCGCGCATGAAGCGCCGCAGGGTTTCCCGTTCCCGGAGCGGCTCGATGCGCTCGAGGCCGGAGAAGTACTTCTCGTAGTCGATCTTGAGCACGAACATCTTCTGCTCGATCTCGTCCAGCGACCCCGAGAGACCACGATCCGCCTTTTCGATCCGGGCCATCCGTCCCTCGCGCGCTTCACGATACCATCCCGCCCGAGGATCCGATGCCCATCCGCGTGTTGGTGGTGGATGACGAACCCGGCATCCGCGAGCTGCTCACCGAGTACCTGGGCGGGAGAGGGATGGACGTGGTCGCCGTGGGCGACGGCGAGACCGCCCTCGGCGTCCTCCAGCGCGACCCCCCCGACCTGGTGTTGGTGGACATCAAGCTCCCGGGCATCGATGGCATCGACGTCGTGAACATGGCGACCGCCTGCGTGCCGCCGGTGCCCGCGGTGATGATGAGCGGGTTCAGCTCGGCGGACGCCGCGGTGGCCGCCTTCAACGCGGGCGCGCGCGACTGCCTGGCGAAGCCCTTCCGTCTCCGCGACCTCTACGCCTGCGTGGAGCGCGTCCTCGCGACGGCGGCGCGCGATCGGCGGGCCGCGTGGGCCGACGCCGCGATGGCCTTGCTCCTGCGCTCCGAGATCGCGGAGACCCCCGAGGACGCCGAGGCGCTCGTCCCCGCGCTCCTCGAGCTCCTCGAAGCCGCGCCGGACGGCGCTCGGGCCATCCTCCGCGACACCCCGGGCCCCAGCTCGCTCCCGCTCGGCGCGGGCCGATGGATCGACCCGCCGATCCCCGCCGGCCGCCCATGCATCCGTGCCGTTCACGAAGCGCTGGGGCGGGTCGGCCGGTGAGGCCGCCGGGTCCCGGGGGCGGTTCGTGAGTGCGCCGGTCATCGAGGTGCACGCGTTGCCCGCGCAGCCCGTGTGGGCGGACGCCGTGGCCGACACCCGGGCCCCCCGCTCCGCGCTCACCGTGCGCGTGGCGGGCGCGCCGGCCATCGACGCCACGCTCGCCTTGCCGGTGCCGCTCGTCGAGCTGGTCCGGGGCGACGTACATGTCCAGGTCGGCCTCGCCACCGCCTTGTTCCTCGGCTTTGTCGGCGATGGCCCTCTGGTGTTCGACTTCGAGACGTTCGACGGCTGGTTCGCCCTCCCGATCGACCTCGCCGTGGGACCGTGGTCCGCGCGGCTCGAGTGGGCGCACCTCTCGGCCCACTACGGGGACGGCGTGCGGGACAACGCCGCGCGGCCCGGAAATTTCGATCCCTACAGCCGCGAGTGGGCGCGGCTCTGGGGCGCGCGCACGCTCGGCCCCGCGCGCGTCTACGCCTCGGCCTGGGCGCTCCTGCACGCGCTCCCGGCCTCCGAGCCCTTCGGCTTCTCCGGCGGCGCCGAGATCGAGGGGCCCTGGCCGCTCGCGCCCTACGCCGCGGTCGACCTCCGGATCGCCCAAGAGGACGCGTGGTCGCCGGCGGTGAGCGGGCAGGCCGGCGGGCGGCTGGTGATGGGCACGCACCGGCTGCGGCTGGGCGCGTCGGCGCGGGTCGGGCCCGAGGACACCGGCAAGCTCCGGCCGGGCGAGGAGGCGTGGGTCGGGGTGACGTTGAGCTACGACCGGGTGGCGGCGCGGGTGGAGTGAGGCACGGGGAAGTCCGTAGGCGCGAGGAGATCGAGGTGATCGAAGCAACCTGCCACTGCGGCGCTGTCCGTCTGTCGATCGTGGAGCCGCCCGCCCGCGTGACGAGCTGCAACTGTTCCGTCTGCCGGCGTATCGGCGCATTGTGGGCCTACTATCGGCCGGAGCAGGTTCGCATCGCCCCCTCGGATCGGGCCACGATCGCCTATGTGCGGGGCGATGGCCTGATCGAGTTCCACCACTGTTCGACGTGCGGTTGCCTCACCCACTACGAAGGGGTCGACAAGGCTCGCTCCGAGCGCATCGGGGTGAACGCCCGGATGATGGAGCCGGAGGCCCTCGCCGGGGTCCGCGTCCGGAGGTTCGACGGCGCGTCCTCCTGGACCGAGGCCGGGGAGGAGGACGTGCCCTGGTCCTGCCGGACCGTCACGGGCGTGGCATCCGGCGGTTAGACCCCCCCGTCGAGGTACCGATGTGGATCCTGCTCGCCCTCGCCTGCACGAACGAGGCGCCCGAACGGCCGACCTGGTACGCCGACGTGGCGCCGCTCGTCGACACCCACTGCGCCCGCTGCCACGCGGCCGGTGGGGTGGGGGGCGTCGACCTGACGGACCCGGAGGGGGCCGTCGCGCTCGCGGGGGCGATGGTGACCGCCGTCGAGAGCGGGCGCATGCCGCCACCCGCGTCCGATCCCGCCTGCCAGGACTACGTCGGCTCCGATGGGCTCGTGCTCTCCGACGAGGAGCGCGCGACCCTGGTCGCCTGGGAGCAGGGCGGTGCGCCGCTGGGTGACCCCGCGAGCGAGGTGGAGGTCGCCGTGCCCTCGGCCGTGCTCTCGGAGCCGGATCTCGAGCTGCGGCTGTCCGCACCGTACGCCCCGGCCTACGTCGACCCCGAGAACGCGGCGAACGAGTATCGTTGCTTCGTCCTCGATCCGGGGCAGGCGGAGGACTTCTACGTCACCGCCATGGCGCCGATCGTCGACGAGGTGGCGATGGTGCACCACGTGGTCCTCTTCAAGGCCGTGCGGAACTTGCTCCCGGCGGCCGCGCTCGATCCGTCGGGCTACGACTGCATCAACGGGAGCGAGGTCGAGAACGTCGGCATGCTCGCCGCGTGGGCCCCCGGGATGCTCCCGGTCGAGCTCCCCGCCGGGGTGGGGATGTTCGTCGGAAGCGACGAAGTGTTCGTGCTGCAGATGCACTACTACGACAACGGCCGCGTGGAGGGGCTCTCCGACCAGTCCGGCTACGCGATGCGGATCACGGACACGGCCGAGCATGCCGCCCAGATGGCCCCGCTCGGCATCAGCGACTTCGTCATTCCCGCCGGCGAGCCCGCGCATGAAGACGGCGACAGCTTCGAGAACAGCTACCTCGATCTGACGGTCTACGGCCTGTTTCCCCACATGCACCTGCTCGGGCAGCGGTTCTCCGCGTCGATCGTCCACGAGGACGGCAGCGAGACCTGCCTCGTGGAGGGCGCGTACGACTTCGCCAACCAGATGACCTACCAGTACCTCTCGCCGATCGACTTCGACGTGGGCGACCGCCTCGTGTACTCGTGCACGTGGAACAACTCGGAGTCCAACGCCGACCTGTTCTACAGCCCTCCGCAGGACGTCCGCTACGGCGAGCGCACGGACGAGGAGATGTGCTTCATGTTCACGCTGGTGGCGCCTTCCTGACGCTCCGGCACGCGGATTGCATTCCCTGATGGCGACCGTGGAGCCTTCATGACCCTCCTCCTCCTCACCCTCCTGGCCTGCACGGCCGAGCCCGACGAGGACACCAGCCCGCCCCCGCCCACCGCCTGCGAGTGCGAGGACCCGATCGCGTTGCCGTTCACGGTGAGCGAGTCGGGCGGGTTCGACGACTGGGGCGGCGCCGCCGTGGCCTGGGCGGTGGACGAGGCGGCCGGGCGCGCGCTCGTCATCGCGGTGCGGTATCCGACGGGCATCTCGCAGATCCCCATGGAGGTGACCTGCGATGATCCGGACGCGCTCGTGGGATCGTGGGTGGCCGGCGTGCCCCCTTCCGCGGCGGACGCGGCTTCCCGCTACCCGCTCCTCGCCGGCGCGCTGACCACGGCAGCGGGCGTGCGGTCGCTCTCCGAGGAGGTCGGTGCGCTGCTGCTGGAGGGGAGCCTGGCCTCAGCGACCCCCGATCGGATCCTCGTCTCCACCGGAGGCAACCTGACGCTATTGCGTCGCGACGGAGGCGACACGCTGCAGGGCGCGGTGGAGTTCGGCGCCGAGGCGGACGTGGTGGGAGGGAGCGCCGTGGACGCGTGCGACCGAGCGGTGCGCATCGGCGCGTTGGACCTCGACGTCGGGTCTTCCGGGAGCGAGTAGGCGCGCGGGGGGGCGGGATGGCACAGCCCCGGCGCGAGAACGCCCTCAGCGCGTGACCGCCCTTCAGCACCCCCCGTCTCCCCGCAACAACGCCCGCCCCGCCTCCGCGAGCGAGGCGCGATCGAGCGACGCGAGCCACGGCATGCGGCGGATCGCCACCCCGTCGAGCAGCCGGACGAGGTCGGCATGGTTGTTCATGTCGCCGCTGTCCGGGAGGTTTCCCTCCACCGGGCCGGTGAGCACCACCGCCGCTACCGCCAGCCCCGCGCGCTGCACCGCCGCCACCGTGAGGAGCGTGTGGTTGAGGACGCCGAGGCGATCCGCCGCGACCACGAGCACGGGCCACCCGAGCGCCACGCCGAGGTGGGAAACCCTCCAATCCGCCGCGAAGGGCACCTCCCAGCCGCCGGCGCCCTCTACCAGCGTCACGTCCCCGGCGTTGGCGTGCACCCAGGCGAGGATCGCCGCGGGATCTACGTCCACGCCCTCGAGCACGGCGGCGCGGTGCGGCGACACGGGGGTGCGGAAGCGCAGGAGCGAGAGGGGCGCGTGCCCCGCCGCGGCGCCGATCAGCGCGGCGTCTTCTCCGGGGTGCCCCTCCGCCACGCCGGACGCGACGGGCTTGAGCGCGCGCACGGACACGCCCCCCTCGGCGAGCGCGGCCGCGAGGGCGGCGGTCACGACGGTCTTGCCGACGCCGGTGTCCGTACCGGTCACGAGCAGGCCGCGATCAAGCCTCACCGGGGCCCTCCTCGTCCTGCGCTGTGTCCTTCGGCGCGTCCTCGTCCGTCGCGGTCCTGGGCTTCCGCGGCGCCACCACGTCCAGCACCCCCTCGGCCACCTTCGCGAGGCCGCCGCCCAGGTTCTTGAGGCCCGCCGCGAGCGGGGTCCACCCCGGGTCGGACTCGACCGGATCGCCCGCGGAGGCGCTCGCGCGGGCGGTGCGGAGCGCCCCCGAAGGATCGAGGGGGTGGGCCTTGAGGCCCTCTCCCGTCGCGTGGAGGATGCGCCCGAGGTCCGCCCCCGCCTTCTCGAGCGCGGCGTCCGCCTCGGGTGAGATCGACGACTCCGGCGGCAGCTCCTCGCGGCCGATGGCCTTGGGGCCGAGCAGCCGGCCCGTCACGCCCGTGAAGACGCGCCCGAGGCTCTGGAGGCCCCGCTCCAGCTCGGACTTGTCCCGCGACGACATGTGCTCACTCCACCAATGTAAAGGTGCCGCCGGGCCGCGCAACGACGCGCCCGCGCTCGATCAGCCACGTAAGGTGCGTCCGGACCTGCACGGCGGCAAGGCCCAGATGCACGCCCGGCACCCCCGCGTAGACGATGGCGGCGATCCCCATCGGATCCCGCGGTCCGCCGGCGAGCGCCGCGGCGATCTGCTCGGTGCGGGCGTGGCGGTGGGCGATGTATTGCCTGAGCACCGCCGGGCCGCTCTCGAGCACGGGGCCGTGCGCCGGCAGGAGGCGCCCCGCGAGCGGCAGGAGCCGCGAGAGGCTCCCCAGGTACGTCGCGAGGTGGCCCTCGGGCTCGATGAGCACGATCGTGCCGAAGCCCGCGACCATGTCCCCCGCCACGATGTCGCCGGTCTGCTCGTCGAGGAAGCACAGGTGCCCGTCCGCGTGCCCCGGGGTGTGCAGGCAGCGCAGCCTCGCGGCCCCCGTCGTGGCGCCGGTGTCGATCACGTCGCCGTCTTCCAGCCGCACGTCGACCGGAAACGCCACGCGGGCGTCGGTGTGCGCGTACACCTTGGCGCCCGTGCGCGCGACGAGATCGGCCACCCCTCCCACGTGGTCGAGGTGGTGGTGGGTCAGGAGGATCGTGTCCACGCCCTCGGCCCACGACGCGAGCCGCTCCTGCTCGTCCGGATACGGCGAGGCGGGGTCGATGACGACGCGCCCGAACCGGTAACAATTCGTGTGGGTGGCGGGCGGCACCGTGGGCGTGCGGACCGGGAGGACATCGATCATCGGGCTTTCTATCGCGGCGCGGGTGGGCCCCGCGGCACGTCGCGCTCGGGCGTCGTGGCTACCCGGACAGGCGCCACGCGACGACGATCGCCGTCACCACCACGAACATCACGATCGCGCCCACCACCCACCGGTCGGGCACCGGATCCTCCAGCGGCGGGGTGGCCGGCCGGGAGCGGACCGGCGCATCCTCGGGGACACCGCTGCCGTCGAGCCCATCGGGGACATCATCGGCGCCGCCATTCGGGACGCCGTCCGGGAGGGCGTCCGGGACGGCGCGGGGGGCCGGCTCGTCCGCCCACTCCTCGTCCACGTGGACGGCCTCCGTGATGGAGGGCCCCGCGAAGGGGTTGCCCTGGAGCCCCGGCCGGTAGATCTCGGTCGGCTGCGCGTCGGCGGCGTCCGCCAGCGCCCGGCGAACGGCGGGGCCGTCCCCCCGGCTCGAGAACGGACGGGCCTCGACCGTCGTGGTCTCGGCGTCCCCGTCGAGCGTCGCTCCGAGCAGCGGCGCGTGCAGGAGCACCTCCGCCAGCGTGGGGCCGGCCAGAGTGGGCACCGCGGGCCCCCCGGTCGCGGAACCGACGCGGACCTCTTGCCGGCGCGGCCTGAAGGGGAGCGGCGTCTCTTCCGTGTAGGCCACCACCTCTTCCATGTCGGGCGACTCGAAGAAGACGTGCGGGCGGGCCGGCGCCCCATCGACCTGCACCACCGGCGGGACCGAGGGGTGAATCGCGGGGACCCGCGCGGACGGCCGGATCGCGACCGCGGCCGCGGCGGGCGCCGCCACCGGTGGCGCTACGGGGGCCGCCGGGGGGCGCGCGGCCTCCGCTGCCCGCCGCCGCACGAGCGTCGCCACCGGCATCGGGGGGGCCTCGACGCCGCCCAACGAAGGCGCGAGCTGCATCGTCCGCGCGCCGACCTCGGCCCGACGGGACACACCGCCCAGGTGGCGAGAGAGCGCGAGCAGATCCTTGATGAGCCGCTCCTCCGCCTCGTAGCGGTTGGACGGCGACTCGGCGAGCAGCCGCGCCAGCACGCGCGCGGCCGCGGGCCACCGTGCCTGGAGGAGGGAGTAGGCCACCTCGATCGGGGCGCCCCGGGCCTCCGGGAGGAGCTCGGGGGCGTGCCGCAAGAGCTCGATGCCGAGGGCCCCCAGGAGCCACTGGTCGGTGCGCGGGTCCTGCTGGCCCTGTTGCTGCTCGGGCGCCAGGGGGCGCGGGTGCGACGGCTCGGGGTCCCCCATGCCCACCAGCATCACCTTGCCCTCGGCCGTGAGCAGGACCACCTCGGGCGCCAGCGCGCCGTGCACGATGCGGCCCTCGTCACGCACGATCGAATGGACGTGGCGGAGGGCGTACGCGAGCTCGACGAGGATGTCCATCGAGGTGGCGGCGTCCAGATCGATGCGCCCGGCCTCGACGAGGGTCAAGGTGTCCCGGAGGGTGCCGCCGTTCACCCACAGCTTCGCCGAGGCGCCGTGGCCCCAGTAGAGCGCCACCGCCTGGGGGATCCGCTCGTCCTCGAGCACCCGGAGCGTCTCGTACTCGGCGCGCACCGCGGCGAACGCCTCGGGGTTCGGCCCCTCGGGCCCGCCCGCCGCCACCCGGAGAACGACCTCACGCGGCGGCCGGGACGAGCCATCCGCCCGGAGCCCGCGGTACACGTTCGACACCTCGCCCCGCTCGAGCAGCTCGATGATCTCGAATGGTCCAATACGATCGCCGATCTCCGCCACGGGCACGCTCCAGGCCGGGCACTATAGCACCGGCAGGTCTCCACCAACCGGCCGAGCGGCCAGCCGAGCCCCCCCCCGCGCCGCCTACAGGTTCCGCCGGTAGGCCCCGCCCACCTCGTAGAGGGTGTTGGTGATCTGGCCGAGGCTGGCCACCCGCACGACGCGCATCAGCTCGGCAAAGAGGTTGTCCCCCGCGAGCGCCGCCACGCGGAGGCGTTCGAGCGCCGCCGGCGCCTCGGCGGCGTGGGCCGCTTGGAAACCACGCACCGCGTCGATCTGTGCCTGCTTCTCCGCGTTGGTCGCGCGGCGGAGCTCGACGGGCGCGGGCTCCCAATCGTCGCTGAGCGTGGTGGGATCCTGGTAGGTGTTGATCCCTACGATGGGGAGCGAGCCGTCGTGCTTCTTCTCCTCGTAGTACAAGGACTCTTCCTGGATCTTGCCGCGTTGGTACTGGGTCTCCATCGCGCCGAGCACCCCGCCGCGGGCGTCGATGCGCGCGAACTCTCCCAACACGGCCTCCTCGACCAGGTCTGTCATCTCGTCGACGAAAAAGCTCCCTTGCAGCGGGTTCTCGTTCCGCGCCCAGCCGAGCTCCTTGTTGATGATCATCTGGATCGCCATCGCGCGGCGCACCGACTCCTCGGTGGGCGTGGTGATGGCCTCGTCGTACGCATTGGTGTGGAGCGAGTTGCAGTTGTCGAAGAGCGCCAGGAGCGCCTGTAACGTCGTGCGGATGTCGTTGAATTGGATCTCGCGCGCGTGCAGCGAGCGGCCCGACGTCTGCACGTGGTACTTCAGCTTCTGGCTGCGCTCGTCGGCCCCGTACTTCTCCCGCATCACGACGGACCAGATGCGCCGCGCCACCCGGCCGATCACCGTGTACTCCGGATCCAGGCCGTTGCTGAAGAAGAAGGAGAGGTTGGGCGCGAAGTCGTCGATCTTCATGCCCCGGGCGAGGTAGTACTCGACGAAGGTGAAGCCGTTCGCCAGGGTGAACGCCAGCTGGGAGATCGGGTTCGCGCCCGCCTCGGCGATGTGGTACCCGCTGATCGACACCGAGTAGTAGTTCCGGACGTCGTTCCGGACGAAGTACTCCTGGATGTCACCCATCAGCTTCAGCGCGAACTCGGTCGAGAAGATGCAGGTGTTCTGGGCCTGGTCCTCCGTGAGGATGTCCGCCTGTACGGTTCCGCGCACGATGGAGAGGGTCTTGCCCGCGATGGCGGCGTGCTCGTCGCTCGTCGGGGCGCGGCCGTTCGCGTGGGTGAACCGGTCGACCTGCTGGTCGATCGCGGTGTTGAAGAACATCGCGAGCAGGATCGGCGCCGGACCGTTGATGGTCATCGACACGGACGTGGTCGGGTCACACAAGTCGAAGCCTGCGTACAGGATCTTCATGTCGTCGAGCGTCGGCACCGACACGCCGGACTCCCCGACCTTGCCGAAGATGTCCGGCCGTTCGTGCGGATCCTCTCCGTAGAGGGTGACGCTGTCGAACGCCGTGGAGAGTCGCTTCGCGGGCTCGCCTTGACACAGATAATGGAAGCGGGAGTTGGTTCGCGCGGGGCCGCCCTCGCCGGCGAACATCCGCTTGGGGTCCTCTCCCTGCCGCTTGAGCGGAAACACGCCCGCCGTGTAGGGGAAGTGCCCGGGGAAGTTCTCCAGGCCGCACCACCGCACCACCTCTCCGTGGTCCTCGAAGCGCGGCACGCTGATGCGCGGGATCTGGAGCCTGGAGAGGCTCTCGGTGCGCAGCGGCTGGCGGATCTCCTTCCCACGCACGGTGTAGGCGAAGTGCTCGCCCGAGAACGACGCTTTGTGCGCGGGCCACGCCGCGACGATCCCGGCGGTCTCGGCGTCGAGTGGAATCGCCTCCCGGGCGGCGGTGACGGCGGTCCTGGCGGAGGGGTCCGCCACGAGCGTGGCGGCCGCGTCGAGCTGCCAGCGCGCGCGCGCCCGCGTCGCCTGCTCTTCGACCTTCTTGCGGTACTTCTTCGACGCGTCGACGATCTCGCCCAGGTAGCGCGTCCGGTCGGGCGGGAGGATGCGGCGCCGCGGCGGGCTCGCCTTGGTACCGGGGTCCGGGACGCGGCTCGGCTGGGTGGCGAGCGTGGCGAAGCGGGTCAGGAGGTGGCGATACACGGCGTTGACGCCGGGATCGTTGAATTGGCTCGCGATGGTGCCGAAGACCGGCAGTTGGTCGTCGGGCGTGGCGAACCACTCGCGGTTGCGCTTGACCTGCTTGCGCACGTCACGCAGGGCGTCCTCCGCGCCGCGGCGTTCGAACTTGTTGAGCACGACCACGTCCGCGTTGTCGAGCATGTCGATCTTCTCGAGCTGGCTCGCCGCCCCGTACTCGGGCGTCATGACGTAGAGCGACACGTCCGCGAGCTCCACGATCCCCATGTCGCCCTGCCCGATGCCGGAGGTCTCGACGATGACCAGATCGTAGCCGGCGGCGGCGCAGAGCCGCACGGCCCCGGCGGTGGCGGCGGAGAGCTCGCCCTTCTCGGCTCGCGTCGCGAGGGAGCGCATGAACACGCCCGAGTCCAGCGCGTTCATCCGGATACGATCGCCGAGCAGCGCCCCGCCCGTGCGCCGCCGCGTCGGATCAATCGAGAGGACCGCCACCCTCCGGTTCGGAAAGTCGAAGCGGAAGCGACGCACGAGCTCGTCGGTGAGGGAGGACTTGCCGGCGCCACCGGTGCCCGTGATCCCGAGCACCGGGGCGGTTCGCGCCGAGGAGCCCCCCTCGGCCAGCCCACGCAGATCCTCGGGGAGCACCGCGTCTCCCGCGCGTTCGTTCTCGAGCCACGTGATCGCCCGCGCGAGGGCGCCCACGTCCCCGCAGACCACGCGCTGGGCCAGCTCCGGTGCGGCCGCGGCTCCCGCGGTGGTCACGTCGTAATCGGAGCGACGGAGCAGATCGTTGATGATGCCTTGCAGCCCGAGCCGGCGCCCGTCCTCCGGGGAGTACACGCGCTCCACCGCCCCCTCGGCCTGGAGCGCCCGGATCTCCTCGGGCACGATGACGCCCCCGCCCCCGCCGAAGATCTTGACGTGCGGGGCGCCCCGCTCGTCGAGGAGCTGCCGCATGTAGCGGAAGTACTCCATGTGCCCGCCCTGGTAGGACGAGATGGCGATGGCGTGGGCGTCCTCCTGGATCGCGGCGTCCACCACGTCGGACACCGAGCGGTTGTGCCCCAGGTGGATGACCTCCGCGCCACCGGCCTGCAGCACGCGCCGCATGATGTTGATCGAGGCGTCGTGCCCGTCGAAAAGCGCCGCCGCGGTGACGATGCGAACCGTGTGGGTCGGGATGAAACGCGCGGTCTCCACGAGGCCTCCGGGGTGGACGAGCGCGATCTAACCCGGGGGTCCGGTAGGGACGGGGCTACGCACGGCGGGAGCTTCCGCGTATGCTCCTGCGGCCCACTGCTTTCGCGGGCCGGAGCTTCCGTGCTTCTCCTTGTCGCCCTCCTCTCCGGCTGCACCGGCGCTCCCTCCGGCCCCGCCGACACCGACGGCGCCGCCGACCTGCCCGTGCTCCAGCCTCCTCCCGACGGAGAGGGGTTCCAGGTCTCCATGTTCGGCACGGCGCCCGCGAACGCGGAGGTGTGGCTCTGCGACGTCTACGATCTGCCGACGACCGAGATGCAGGCGGTCAACTCGGTGCAGTACCTGCAGAACGAGGGGACCCACCACATGACCCTCTCCACCACGGCGCTCGCGAGCAGCCCCCTGACCCCGGGCACCTACGACTGCGAGGATCTGTACGCCGACAGCGCGGTGATGCAGGAGGCCGTGATGATGTTCGGCAACCAGGGCGACGCCGAAGGCACGCTCACGCTGCCCGAGGGCGTGGCGGCCAACTTGCCCGCCGGCATCCAGGTGCTCCAGGAGATCCACTTCGTCAACACCACCGACACCGAGGTGGCGCTGTACTCCTACCTCAACGGGTGGACCATCCCCCAGGACGAGGTGGTGGCGGGCATCTGGGGTGGCAGCGTCCGTGACGAGACGATCTCCCTCCCCGCCGGCCAGCAGGCCACCGAGTGGTCCCGGTGCGTGATGAACGAGGACGTAGAGGTGCAGTTCCTCGCCTCCCACACCCACGCGATGGCCACCGAGTTCACGATTGCCCCGTTCGACGGCGTGACCACGGGAGATGTGTTCTACCGCAACACCGATTGGCACGACCCCGCGATCGAGCAGTACACCCCCGCGAAGGTGGTCCCCGCGGGCCAGGGCTTCGAGTTCTCGTGCACCTGGTTCAACCAGACCGATGCGGACGTCGGCTACGGCTTCGCGTCCACCGACGAGATGTGCAACATGGCCATCATCTTCACGCCGTTCAGCATGACCGCGGCGTGCGAGGTCGTGGAGACGAGCGATGGGGTCCTCTGGGAGTGAGGGCGCGTATGGCGAGGGCCCGGGCCGCCCTCACCGTCGCCCGCCCTTCCCCCCGCTCCGCGCCCCGTCCATCGCCCGCGCCGTCTCCGCGAGCGAGATTGGAAACCGCGCGGCTCCCAGCGCCCCCGCGCGGTCCAGGAGCACGTCCAGCGACGGGACCGGACCGCCCTTTCGAGCGAACACGATCTTGTTCTGGCGGTCCTCCGTCTCGACCACGACGAGGTTGCCGTCGAACGCATCGCGGATGCGACGAGCGTAGCTGCCGTAGCCGGTCGCGTCGGCGTTGAGGTTCACGACCAGGACCCCGCCGTCCCGCAAGCGCGACGCGCACGCGTCGTAGAACGCCGCGCTGCACAAGGAGGAGGGCTGGCCGCCGCCGTCGAAGCCATCCACGAGCAGCACGTCCCAGAGCGGTGCCAACCCGACCCCCGTACCGACGTACGCGGCGCCGTCCCCGCACACGACCCGGAAGCGAGGGCCGTCCGGGGGGATGCCGAACACGTCGCGCAACGCGATGACGTCGGCGGAGAGCTCGACCGCGGTGAAGTCGGCCTCCGGCAGCTCACATCGGCAACACTTCGCCAACGATCCTCCGCCGAGGCCGATCATCACGATCCGCGCCGGCGTGGGATGCAGGAGGAGAAACCCCATCATCGTCCGCGTGTAGTCCAGCACCAGCCGGTTCGGCTCCGCGCGGTGCATGCGGCTCTGGACCTGGGACCGCTCGAAGTGGAGCGAGAGCTCGTCGCCCTCTGCGACGAGGTGCGGCGCCCTCCTCCCCCTCACTCGTCCTCGACCGTCGCCTCGACGCACACCGTCAGCGCGCGGACCCGCCCGGTCTGCGTCGAGCGGACGCTCTCGGCGCCGGTGTCCGAGACGCGCCCGACGATCGCCCCCGCTCCGCCCTCGAAGGGGTTCTCGGCGAGCCACACGACGCCGTCGGCGAGCCCGAGCCCGGTCACGTTGGCGCCGAGATTCCATTCCCGGAGCCGGGTGCCGTCGAACAGGGAATAGATGGAGGCGAAGGGCGCCGCGGCCGAGGTGATCGACGCGAACAACGCGGTCACCGTGAAGGGGTCGAGCACCGCCGCGTTCTGACGATCGCCGGTGATGGAGTCGTCACGGGTGAGGCCCGCGGAGGCGAAGTCGACGACGGTGACGACCTCGATGCCGCCGTCGGCGTTGAGGGATGCGTCGGCGTTGGCGGTGGAGCGGAGGTGGACGTGCAGGTTGTCCCCGTCGAGCAGCATCTTGCCGCTCGGGTAGCGGCCCGTCAGGTCGGCCGAGCGGGTGATCGTCCTCGACGCGACATCCATCTCGAGCACGCGCGCGCCCGAGTAGGTGCCCTCGGCCTGGTTCTGGCGCGCCAACGTGACGTACAGGAACGGCGGGGCATAGTAGACGCCGTTCGCGTTCGGGATTCCGTCCGCATCCGCGTGATCGCCAAGGTCGATGAAGCCGCCGTCCTCGCCGCCGGCTCCGTAGGAGTAGAGGCGCGCCTTTCCGAACGAGGCCACCCAGAAGCCATCGTCCACCGCCACGATGTCACGCGGCAGGTAGTTGCTGGGAAGCGCCCACTCCGCGTACGTGGTGTCCGTCGGGGAGACCCGCAGGATGCGGTCCGCCGAGCCATCGCCGGCCTGGGCTTCGAGGACGAAGAGGGAGTCACCGGCGCAGTCGAGGATGGCGTCGGAGCGGACGGTCAGGCCCGCGATGGACTGGGTCGTGCCAGAGGCGGGGTCATAGACCACCACCGTGGAGGGCTCGAAGCCCGTGCCGGTCGCGCCGTCGACCAGGGCGACCACGCGCGTGGGGCCGCTGTAGCCGGACTCGACAGGCACCGGGGCGGTGTCCGTGTCCGTGTCCGTATCGGTGTCGGTGTCGGTGTCGGTGTCCGTGTCCGTGTCCGTGTCGGTGTCCGTGTCGGTGTCCGTATCGGTGTCCGTATCGGTGTCGGCGTCGGCGCCGCTGTCGTCCTTGACGGGGGCGTCGTCCGTGCCGGAGCAAGCCACGAGGCTCGGGAGCGCGAGGAGGAGGGAAAGCATGGGGGCCTCGGAGTCGAGACGCTGTGTAGGCGGAAGCCCGGTGCACCGTCAAGCGCAGGTTGGGGACCGGTACCCGCGCAGTCCTCCCATGGCCGCCCTCACCACCGGTTATCGAGCGCGACTAGAGGACCGCGCCCTGCCCGCCGACCCTTCCACGCCCAGCCCCCGCGACGCCCAGCGCCCCCGCGACGTCCATCGCGCCCTCCTGGAAAAATGGCGAAAGACCATGGATCTGGTGGGCCCCGGCCCGGTCGATCCCCACTTCGACGATGCCGAGGCCGCCGTCGGCTGGCTGGCCGCCTCCGGTGCCTGGGCGGATCTCGGGTCGGGCGCCGGTTTTCCGGGGATCATGCTGGCGGAAACCTCGCCGGGGGCCACCGTCACGCTCGTCGAACGGCGGCAAAAACGGTGTGCCTTCCTCGAGGCCGTGGTCGCCGCCGCGAAGCTCCCGAATGCCACGGTCGTGTGCACCGACGCCGCGGAGCTTCCTCGCGCGCATTACGACGGAATCGTGAGCCGCGCGTACAAGGCGCCGATCGACATGTTGGAGGAAGGACGCCGCTTATTGAGGCCAGCAGGTCTGCTCGTCCTGCTCCTGGCTCGCGAGGAGCCGCCCGTCGCGCCGGACTTCGAGCTGTTCCACGTGGAACGGTACGCGGTCGAGGGCCGCCCCCGTGCGGCCGTCGCCCTCCGCTTTCGGGGGTGACCGCGCGGCGGATGCGGGGTTCGGGCGGGTGACAGCGGGGCTTGGGTCGGATACCATTGACCCGGCAAGGGCTCCCCTGTGGCCCTGCCTCCCCTCCGGTTCGTCCCCCAACGGCGCTTCGCGCACCCCTCCCCAGGGTCCGTTCCGCCCACCCCCGCTCTGCAAACTCCCGCCTCGGAACCCCATAATGACGCGCATCATCGCGATCTCGAACCAGAAGGGCGGCGTCGGCAAGACGACGACCGCCGTGAACCTCGCGGCGGCGCTGGCCCGCGCGGGCCGCCCCACCCTGCTGGTCGATCTCGATCCGCAGGGCAATGCTTCGAGTGGGCTCGGGTTTCCGCGCGACACCGTCGAGTCCGGCATCGCCGAGGCCATGCTCGGTCTCCAGCCCATCCGTCAAGGCATCGTCAAGTCGCAGCAGGAGGGCCTCGATCTGTGCCCGGCGACGCCGGCGCTCATCGGGGTCGAGGTCGAGCTGGTCGCCCTGGCGAACCGCGACCGTCGCCTCGCGATCGCGCTGGCGGACCTGCCCAAGCCCTACGAGTACGTCCTGATCGATTGTCCGCCGTCGCTCGGGCTCCTCACGCTCAACGCGCTCGTGGCGGCCGACAGCGTGCTGGTGCCGCTCCAGGCCGAGTACTACGCGATGGAGGGCCTCGGAGAGCTCATCCGCACGGTGAGCGCCGTGCGGCGCGGCCCGAACCCGCGGCTGGTGCGCGAGGGGATCGTCCTCACGATGCACGACTCCCGCACGAACCTCTGCCGCGAGGTGGAACAGCAGGCGCGCTCGGTGTTCGGCGCCGAGGTGTTCGAGACCGTGGTGCCCCGCGCCGTGCGCCTCGCCGAGGCGCCGAGCTTCGGAAAGACCATCTTCGCGTACGACCCGACCTCCAAGGCCGCCGTCGCCTACGGATCGCTCGCGGGTGAGCTCGCGCGCCGCGTCGCGTCCGGGCGCGCCCAGGCCCTCGGATGACCCCCGAGCCGCCGCGCCGCGGCCTCGGCCGTGGCCTCGCCGCGCTCATCAGCAGCGACTCGAACGAGGCCGCGCCCGGCAGCCATCCCGCCGACACGCTGGTGCAGCTCCCGCTCGATGCGCTGCGCCCGAACCCCGAGCAGCCGCGGGAAACCTTCGCGGCGGCCCCGCTCGAGGGCCTCGCGACCTCCTTGCGCGAACACGGCGTGCTCACGCCGCTCGTCGCGCGTCGTGACGGCCTGGGCGGCTACATCCTCATCGCGGGGGAGCGCCGTTGGCGCGCGGCTCGGATGGCCGGGCTCGAGCGCGTGCCGGTCTACGTGCGCGGAGCGCCCCCGAGCGCCGCGGAGCAGCTCGAGCTGGCCCTCATCGAGAACCTCCAGCGCGAGGATCTCGATCCCGTCGAGGCCGCGCTGGGCTACCAGCGCCTCGTCCAACAGTACGGGCACACCCAGGAGCAGGTCGCCACCCGCGTGGGGAAGGATCGCGCCACCGTCGCGAACGCGCTCCGCCTGCTCAAGCTCCCGGACGCCGGGCTGCGCGCGCTCAAGGAGCACCGCATCAGCGCCGGACACGCCCGCGCGCTCCTCCCGGTGGAGGACGCCGATGCCTTCGCCGTGGCCCTCGCCACGGTGATCGCCCGCGAGCTCTCCGTCCGCGCCACCGAGCAGCTGGTTCGGAGCCTGAAGAAGGCGCCCGCGCCGGGAAAGAGGCCCGACCGGGGCGTCGCGCGCCTCGGAGACCAGCTGACCCGCTCGCTCGGGAGCCGCGTGGTCCTCAAGCCGCGCGCGGCCGGGGGCGGGCGCATCGTGATCGACTACACGGACGCCGACGAGCTGGACCGACTCGTGGGTAAGCTACGCGGATGAAGAGAGCCCCCGAGCGCCCCCTGGCTGCCCTCCTCGGCCGCGGTGCCCAGTTCGGGGGGGACCTTTCGTTCGAGGGGCGCGTGCGGGTGGACGGCACGTTCAAGGGCAAGATCTTCACCGAGGACACGCTGGAGATCGGCGTGCCCGGGGTGATCGACGGCGAGATCGACGCGGCTGTGCTGATCGTGTCGGGCACCGCCTCCGGCAACATCCGTGCGCGGGACCGCCTGATCCTCGAGGCCACCGGCACGCTCAAGGGCCATGTGGAGGCGCCGTCGCTCGAGGTGCATCCCGGCGGCCGCATCGACGCCATCGTCCGCGTGGTGCCGGCCCGCGAGGTCCCATGAAGCGCGAGCTTCCCGGCGGACACGAGCCTCCGTTCGGGCGCGCGCCGGGCAGGCGTCCCTTCGTCGTCGGCATCGCGGGAGGGACAGCGTCGGGCAAGACCTCGCTCGCGGAGCTGCTCGTTGCGCGCACCGGCGCCAGCCTCGTCACGCACGACCGCTACTACCGCGACGCGGACGCCTCCACGAACTTCGACCACCCCGACAGCCTCGACACGGCGCGCCTCGTGGAGGATCTCGATCGCCTGCGCGCGGGTCAGCCCGCCGACCTCCCCGTCTACTACTTCCCGACGCACAAGCGCCTCCCCGCGACCGAGCGGCTCACCCCCGGCCCGCTGCTCGTGGTCGAGGGGATCCTCGTGCTCGCCGAGCCCGCCCTGCGCGCCCGCTTCGACCTGTGCGTGTTCGTGCACGCCGCCGCGGACGTGCGGCTGGTCCGCCGGGTGCGGCGCGACATCCTCGAGCGGGGCCGGGACCTCGAGAGCGTGCTCGGCCAGTACCTCGCCACCGTCCGGCCGATGCACGAGGCCTACGTGGAGCCCTCGGCGGCGCACGCGACGCTCCGGTTGGACGGGGAGCGGGCGTTGGAGGGAGAGCTCTCGCGCTTGTTGGCGGCGTTGCCGATCTGAGGTCGCCGTTCGGCGGGAGCCGGGGAGGGCAGCAGGGGGCCGCCGCGCCACCCCCCGCGATCGTGGGTACGCGGATCGGCGTCCGTCGGGCCTGACGCTCGATCCGCCGAATTCGCCCGGCGTCCCGGACGAACGCAAAACCGGTCGCCCGTCTGCAGGTCACCCCCCGCGCCCGAGTTCCCGGTCGTCCTGGCCGCGGCCAAGAGCGACGCGACGGACTCGAATTTCTCCGACTTCAGCCCGCTGGAGGGGCCGAACTCGCCGGATGAGAGAGCATCTACCCGACTTCAGCCCGCTGGACGGGCCGAACTCGCCCGATGAGAGAGCATCCCCCGAGTTCGGCCCGCTGGACGGGCCGAACTCGCCCGATGAGAGAGCATCCCCCGACTTCAGCCCGCTGGACGGGCCGAACTCGCCCGATGAGAGAGCATCCCCCGAGTTCGGCCCGCGCCGTCAGGCGTGAAGCGGCGCCCGTCCGCCCGCCGCGCCCGCCTTCCCGCTCGTGCCTCCGCCCCGCTCCGGGTAGCCCTACTTTGCCGGCGCCGAGCCCTTGCTCCCCGCCGTGACCGTCAGCGGGAACTCGAAGCGGCCCCACGCGTCGCCATCGCCCACGATCACCGCCACGGTGTACCGGCCGCCGGCCTCGTCCGCGGTGCCGGCGTAGGAGAGCTGCCCCGTGGGGGAGATGGACATGCCGCCGGGCGCGCCTTCGAGCCGCCAGGTCAACGTGTCGTCGTCGGCGTCGGTGGCCTTGAACACGAAGCCGTCCACCCGCTTCATGTCGCCGCCGCGCGTGCTGAAGACCGGCGCCGTGTTGAGCACCACGACCGGGTCGCTCTCGGACATGACCTCGTTCGCGCCGTCATCCGCGGTCACGCGTACGCGGATGGTGTCCCCCTTCTTGTGGCGGCCCGCGCCGAGGCGCTCACCGGTGACGTCGACCAGCGCGGAGTCGTTGATGAGCCACTCGTAGTCCAGGTCGAGGTCCGCGCCCTCTACGTCGACCGCCTTCACGGTGGCGCGGAGGGGGTCGGCCACCCGCACTTCGGTCGGCGCGAGCGTGATCGACTGGATCGCGGGCGGCAGATCGCGGGGCTTGCGCTCGGGCGCGGCGCGGCCGGCGTCGGAGCTCGGCTCGGCGACAACCGCGGGGGGCGGCGGCGCCGGCGCGGGTGCGACCGGGGTCGGCGAACAGGCAGAAACGAGGAAGATTACCCACATCGCCAGGCTCCCAAGGGGCTCCAGAATGGACTCGCGCAGAACGGTGAGTATACGTGCTCCGGAGACCACGGATGGACCTCGAGTTGACGTTCCTCGGCCGCTCGGCGGGCCGCTGGCGGGTGAGGGTGGATCTTCCACCCGGGCTCTGTCTGCGCGGGCTCACGGTCGGCCTGTGGGGCGAGGACGACAAGCCGCTCGGTCCGGCGGTGGTGGCGCCCGCGGGAACGGTCGGCGTGTGGGAGGCCGAAGTCGCGGGCCCGGCGCCGCTTCCGCCCGGAGCGCTCGTGCGGTGCATGGCCGACTTCGGGGAGCATTCCTGCTGCGTGTATTGGCTCAGCGTCGATCGGCGCCGCGGCCTCCACGCCTTCTTGCATGCCGACGGGCGCCTGCCGGTCGAGTCGGATTGTGTGGGCTCCGCGCTGAGCCTCAAGGAGATCGCGAGGCTCGCCCGCGCCTTCCCGTGGGTGCGTCCCGAGCCTCCGGCCGCGGCCGCGTGTGGCGCGCGGCGCACCGTCGCGCAGGCCCTCGCGGAGGATCTGGGGGAGGACTCGCTCTCCCCCGAGCTGCGCGATCTGCTGAAGGACGAATTCGGGGTCGATGTCGACGCGGAGGATGACCCCCTGCTGGACTTCATGAAGAGCTGAGCCGGGGGATTCCCCGCACCCCGCCCCCCGCGTCCGGTTAGGGATGCCGCCCTCGCGCTCGCGTGGGGAGCGCCGTTCCGGAGCCCAGATGTCCATCGAGCAGGTCGAGCGCCACGGCGCCCACAACTACCACCCGCTGCCGGTCGTGGTCACGCATGGCGACGGTGCCTGGGTAACGGACGTGGCGGGGCGCAAGTACCTCGACATGCTCTCGGCCTACTCGGCGCTCAACCAGGGCCACCGCCACCCGCGCATCCTCGCGGCGGCGCGGGAGCAGCTCGAGCGCGTCACGCTCACGTCGCGCGCCTTCCACAACGACCAGCTGGGGCCGTTCCTGGAGCGGCTCTCGCAGGTCAGCGGTTTTTCGCGCGCGCTCCCGATGAA
This sequence comes from Pseudomonadota bacterium, assembly GCA_030685065.1. Taxonomy (GTDB): domain Bacteria; phylum Myxococcota_A; class UBA796; order UBA796; family SXON01; genus CAJBVW01. Next base: position 30,487 of record JAUXQH010000104.1, read on the forward strand.
CTCGGGCGCCGAGGCGGTGGAGACCGCCCTGAAGGCGATGCGGAAGTGGGGCTACACCAAGCGCGGCATCCCGGCGGACAAGGCCGAGATCATCGTCGCGCGCGACAACTTCCACGGCCGCACGATCACGATCGTGAGCTTCTCGACGGAGGCCTCGTATCGCGAGGGCTTCGGGCCCTTCACGCCCGGCTTCGTGGTGGTGCCCTACGGCGATGCCGCGGCGATCGAGGCCGCGATCGGCCCGAACACGGCGGCCGTGTTCCTCGAGCCCATCCAGGGCGAGGCCGGCATCATCGTCCCGCCGGTCGGCTACCTCAAGCAGGTGCGCGCGGCGTGCACCCGCGCCGGCGTGCTGCTCGTGCTCGACGAGATCCAGACCGGCCTCGGGCGCACCGGGCGGATGTGGGCCGCGGAGCACGAGGACGTGCGGCCGGACGGCATCACCATCGGCAAGGCGCTCGGCGGCGGGGTGTACCCGGTGAGCGCCTTCTGCGCGAATGACGACGTGATGGACATCTTCGCGCCCGGTACGCACGGCTCGACCTTCGGCGGCAACCCGATGGCCGCGGCGGTGGGGCGCGCCTCGCTCGACGTGCTGGTGGACGAGAAGCTGCCCGAACGCGCGGCCGTCCTCGGTGAGTCCTTCCGCGCGGCGCTTCGCGCGATCGGGAGCCCCAAGATCAAGGAGGTGCGCGGGCGCGGCCTGCTCATCGGGGTGGAGCTCCACACGGACGCCGGCACGGCGCGCCCCTACTGCGAGCGCCTGATGGACCTCGGCGTGCTCTGCAAGGACACCCACGAGCAGGTCATCCGGTTCGCGCCCCCCCTCGTCATCCACGAGCGCGACATCGACTGGGCGCTCGGTCACATCTCGGCGGTGCTCGCATGAAAGCCACGAAGTTCCATCACGACTACCCCTACCGCCTGCGGATCCAGCATCCGGACTACGCGGAGATCCGCCTCGAGCGGAAGGGCCGCTTCCTCCGCATCGACCCGGTCGAGGCGCCGGCCGAGGACGAGGTCGTGGTGCTCACGTCCTCCGCGCCCCATCGCGCGCGCGGCACGGTCGAGGCCCTCCAGGCCGGGCGCCGGCTCACGATCGTCGCGTCCACGTCCGTGCTCGAATGGCTCGGGGGCCTCGGCACGGTCGACGCGCACCCGTTCCCCGCCACGGTCGACGGCGTCACCATCGACGCGATGGCCTACACCGCCCCGTCGATCGCCCGCCCGCTCAGCAGCTTTCTCCGCGCCTCGGTGGCCGGCGCACGCGCGGGCGGCGCGCTCAAGCGCATCGCCGAGCAGGTTCGCTTTCCCGCTCCAGAGCCCCACGTCATCGAGGTCAAGCTCGAGGACGGCGGCCGATTGGTGCACCTCGACCTCGCGCTCCACAAGGGCACCGATCCGGCCTGGCTCGAGCGCGCCGCGGCCCGCTTCGGCGGCGCCGAGTGGCTGCTGGTGGGGATCCCGTGGGGCGAGGGCGAGGCCGTGGTGCGGCAGGTAGGGCGGTTCGGCGCCAAGCGCGTGCTCTTGACCGAGCTCCAGAACGCCGAGCGCCGGGAGATGGGGCTGCCCACCGAGCTGGTGACCCCCTGGCGCGACAAGCTCCTGGAGTCCGGCACGGAGACCCACGTCTTCGCCACCCAGGCCAGCTACCGGTTCGAGTAGGTCGTGCGCGAGTGAGCCAGGTGAGGCGGGCGCTCGCCTACGCGCGCGGCATCTCGCGCGCCCTGCGCCGCGGCGACACCTTCCCGGCCGCCGGCCGCGTGCCCGCGCGTGACGCACCCGGCGGGACCACCCGCGCGCTCCAGCGCCACGGGCTCGCGGAGCTCGATCACATCGAGATCTCCGAGCACGTCGTCCGGATTCCGGGCCTGCTGCGACCGATCGAGATCCTCCACCTTACGGACGTGCACCTGCGCGGCCGCGACGCCTGGGTCGACCGCCTCGCCTCCCTCGTGTCGGAGCAGCGCCCCGATCTGATCGCCCTCACCGGGGACATCGTGACGCGCGGCTGGCAGCCCGACGCGGTCGACCACTTCCTCGGCGCCCTCCCGGACGCGCCGCTCGGGAAGTGGGCCGTCATGGGAAACTGGGAGTACTGGGGCGGGGCCCCGCGCGACGTGTGGGAGCCCGTGCTGACGCGGCACGGCATCACCCTCCTCCACGAGCGCGTCGTGCCGCTCGACGGCCTCGATCTGGTCGGCACGGATGACCTGCTCGCGGGCAACCCCGACCTCGACAGCGTCCTTGCCTCCGTGCGCCGGGACCACCCCGCGCTGGTGCTCACGCACTCGCCCGCCCTCTTCCCGCTCCTGGCCGGCCATCCCCTCCGCGCCCCGACCGGGCTCGTCCTCGCGGGGCACACCCACGGCGGCCAGGTCCGCATCCCCGTGCTCGGCCCGTTCTTCCTCCCGCGCGGGAGCGGGGCGTACCCGTGGGGCTGGTACGAGCTCGACGGCGTGCACCTGTTCGTGAGCCGCGGCCTCGGGTGGTCGGTGGCGCCGGTGCGCTGGCGGTGCCCGCCGGAGATCGCGCGGATCCGGATGGTGCCGGGGTAGCCCCCGGGAGGTCGCGCTACCCGCGGGTGACGCCCGCCACGGGGGCCTCGACCCGCACCGGAAACCCCTGCTTGTCGTGGATGACGACGAACACCATGTCTCCGCGCTGCTCAATCACCTCTCCGCGCACGCCCGGCCCCACGGCGACGCTCCCGGCGAGCGCATCGGCGGGGAGCTTCACGCGGGTGCCCGGCACCATGCCCGGTGGCGGCCGCACCGGAATGTTCACCGACTGGAACACGCCCACGCCGCCCGAGAGCGACCACGCCTGCGCGAAGCCCTGCTCGCGGAGCCAGTGGGCGACCCCGAACGAGCGCGCTCCGGCCGCGCAGTAGATCGTGATCGGGCGGTCGCGCGGCAGCTCGTCGAGGTGGTGTGGCACGAGATCCATCGGGAGGAGCATGGCGCCCTCGGCGACGCCGCTCGCCAGCTCTCCCGGCTCGCGGATGTCGAGGAGGAGCGAGCCCGGGATCGGAAGCTCGACCTCGAGCTCAGGCCCTTCGGGCTCCGGCTCGGAGGGCGCCGGGGAGGGCGCAGGGGTGGCGCGCGCCGGGGCGCGGGCAGAGGGGGCTTCGGGTCGGGTGAGGGCCGAGCCGGAGGTGACGCGGGCGAGCACCTTCTTGACGAGCGAGCCGAGGCGGCCCATCAGGTCGTGATCACCCGGTCGAAGGACATCCACCGCCGCAGCAGGGTCTTCGTCATCTCGCCGTTGACCGCCATGCTCGCCGCGGTGGTGCCCATCTTCACGTAGTTCGCGGCATGCGCCGCCTGGATGATGGGCCACGGGTGCTTCTTGAGGAACTTCGACTTCGAGAGGGGCTTGAGCGCCGCGCGGGGCACGAACGGCTTGGACAGGAGCTGGGTGAGCGCGATCCAGAACGTGTCTTCCACCGGGCGCGGAAACTCGAGGTTGATCCGGTGCTGGTAGAAGGTCTTGGTCGCGGTGCCCTCGATGTCGTACTCGCTGATGAGGCCCGACTCGATGAGCTTGTGGTTCAGCTCCGAGCCCGGGAACACCGTCATCGAGAACAGGTACAGATCGAACGGGTGGGGGAACTGCGAGATCATGTCGAACAGCTTCGCCTTGTCCTCGTCGGTCGAGACAGGGTCATCGAAGATGAGCTGGAAGTGGCCCTTGATCCCGAGCTTGTGGAACAGGTTGGCGATGTCGCCGATGGTGTTGTTCTTCACGCGGCGGTCGTACAGGTGGCCGGTGACGCGCTCGGAGGACTGCACGCCCATGTAGACGTTGACCAGGCCCGCGTCGCGCAGACGCGTCATGCGGTCCTCGTTGACCAGCTTCGGCTCGATGAAGACCTCGAACGGCAGGCCTACGTCGCGCGGGTAGCGCTCGCAGAAGTCGTCCAGCCAGTCGGCCTGGAAGTTGAACACCTCGTCGTCGAAGCGGATGCGCTTGAAGCCCCAGTGCGCGCGGGCCTGCTTGATCTCCTCGACCATGGACGCCGGCGACCGCACGCGAAACCACTTCTGGCCCGGGTACACGTCGCGCTTGTAGGTCGAGTTGTAGCAGTAGCTGCACTTGTAGATGCAGCCGCGACTGCCCATCATCTGGAACACCGGGTCCCCGTGCATCGGGTCGCCCTTGCTGATGTTCTTGCCCCAGATGAAGTACTTGTGATCGTGCGTCGTGTAGTCGCGGTACTGCAGGGTGTCGAGGTTCTCGATCAGGGGGCGCAGCTTGTTCTTGCGGACGCCGTCCTCTCCGAGCTGGAACATCATGTTCCCGGTCTCGTAGAGCTGGTCCCCCGAGAGCAGGCGGTTGGCGAACTCGAGCAGGGCGAGCTCGCCCTCGCCCTGGAGCACCATGTCGGCGTCCTGCACGCAGGTGCTGCCGACCAGGGTGGGGTGCATGCCGCCCCAGAGCACGGCGAGATCCAACGTCTCGTGGATGTGCTCGGTGAGGATGCGCGCGGCGTTGTAGTAGGCGCTCGCCCGGATGGAGATGCAGACCACGTCGAGCTGCTCTTCCTTGATCACCTTGATCAGGCTGTCGAGCTCTACGTCCTTCGCGGGGTCGAGGTGGTTCGAGATCCAGTCCTTGAAGTAGATCTCGGCGACGTGGTGCCCCGCGTGGCGCAGGGTGCCCGCGAGGATGCGCACCGCGTTGTTCTCCACGTCGTACATGGACACGATGCCGATGCGCGGCCCGCGGCCCTGAGTGCGGGACACGAGGCGGTCGATGCGGTCGTTCATGGGCGTGCCATCCTGCGGGACGAAGAGAGGAAGCAGCGTAGCATCCGACCCGAGCGGAGCGATACGGCGGAGCTGTCGGCCGGGCTACACAAGATGGGAGTCGACGCCAAGCAACGCACGTCCCCGGCACGCCGAGGGATCCTGGGTGAGGGCCGTGCCCTCGTCGCCTTGAACGTGGTACGGTCCGCCGCCGTTCACGCCTCGAGGTTGTATGGACCCGTCCGCCCTGCCCGTCCCCATGACCGCCTTCGAGCGGCGCTTCGGTCATCCTCCGGGGCTGTACGTCCTGTTCTTCACCGAGATGTGGGAGCGCTTCTCCTACTACGGCATGCGCGGGCTGCTGAAGCTCTACATGGTGAACTACCTGTTCGTCGGCACGCGCCAGATCCTTCAGGGCGGGGACGCGCGCGAGGCGGGCGATCCGTCCGCGGTGATGGGCTGGACGACCATCCAGGGCTTCCTCCCGGCGGACGCGTCGATCCAGGGCCAGGCCTCGGTCATCTACGGCTGGTACACCGGCCTCGTGTACATGACCCCGCTCCTCGGCGGGCTCATCGCCGACCGCTACCTGGGCCAGCGCCGGACCGTCGTCGTCGGCGGCATCCTCATGGCGCTCGGCCACTTCGTGATGGCGTTCGAGAACCAGTTCTTCTTCGCGCTGCTGCTCCTCATCCTCGGGAACGGCGCGTTCAAGCCGAACATCTCCACCCAGGTCGGGAACCTCTACCAGCCCGGCGATCCCCGCCGCGACGGCGCCTTCACGATCTTCTACATGGGGATCAACCTCGGCGCGTTCCTCACGAACTTCATCTGCGGCACGCTCGCCGCGGTCTACGGCTGGCACTACGGCTTCGCCGCCGCGGGTGTCGGCATGGTGCTCGGCCTCATCATCTACATGTCCGGGCAGCGCTTCCTCGCCCCCGACAACCGGATGAAGAAGGCCGCCGCGCACGAGGTGGCCAAGGAGCCGATGACGCCCGACGAGTGGCGTCGCGTGGGCGCCCTGGTGGTCCTGTGCGCCCTGAACATCGTGTTCTGGGGCGTGTACGAGCAGCAGGGCAACACGATGCAGACCTGGGCGGACGAGCAGACGATCTGGCCGAACATCCTCGGTATCCAGGTCCGCAGCACGTGGTTCCAGTCCTTCAATCCCTTCTGCATTTTCCTGCTCGCCCCCGTGCTCGACATCTTCTGGCGCTGGCAGAACCGCCGCGGCTCCGAGCCCTCGAGCGTGAGCAAGATGGCGATCGGCTCGGTCATCCTGGGCTTGTCGTTCATCGTGATGGTGGTCGGCGCGAACGTCGTGGGGGATGGGCAGGGCAGCATGTTCTGGCCGCTCTTCTGCACGTTGCTCCTGACCGTGGGCGAGCTCTACCTCTCCCCGATCGGGCTCTCGCTCGTCACCAAGGTCTCTCCCATCCGCATCGTGTCGATGATGATGGGCATGTGGTTCCTGTCGAGCTTCTTCGGCGGGCTCCTCTCGGGCTACCTCGGCGTGCTCTACGACCAGATCCCGAAGGAGAGCTTCTTCCTGCTCCTCACCGGGCTCGGCCTCGCCACCGGCGCCGCGATGTGGGCCTTCAACAAGCCCCTCAAGCGCGCGCTCGGCGGCACCCAGGCCACCGCGGAGAAGGTCGCCCTGTAGCCCTGCTCGCCGGTGTCCAGGGTCCACCCTACCCGGCGCGGCGCCGATGGGGCAGAATGGCGCGTCGAACGCACCCGAGGTTGTCTTGAGCAAGCCCTCCGTCTTTAGCGCCCCGGTCGTCGTCGTGGGCGGCGGTGTCGCCGGCCTCGTGACCGCGCACCTGCTCGCTGAGCACGGCGCCGAGGTGGTCGTCGTCGAGAAGTTCGAGCGCGTGGGAGGGCTCGCGCGCTCCTACGAGTACGAGGGCTTCGTGTTCGACTGCGGGCCGCACCGCTTCCACACCGAGAACCCGAACATCAAGGCCTACCTCGACCGCGTGCTGGGGGACGAGGTCGCGGTGTTCCCGCGCAAGTCCGAGGTCTACTTCGAGGGCAGCTACTACCGCTGGCCGCTCCACCCCAAGAACCTCGTCCAGCTGCCGCCCGCGCTCGCGATGAAGTCGGCCGTCGACCTCGCGATCAACGGCATGAAGACGTACGACGGCAACAGCTTCGAGGACTACGTCCTCCGGCAGTACGGCCCGACCCTCTACGAGAACTTCTTCAAGGGCTACTCGATCAAGTTCATGGGGATCCACCCCAAGGACACCCACCCGGACTGGGCAAAGGTCGGCCTCAACCGCGCGATCATCGACGACAAGCTGCAGATGCAGAACCTGTCGCAGCTCGCCAAGTCGACCTTCCTCCAGTTCAACAAGGCCGAGATCGACTTCACCTACCCGAAGACCGGCATGCAGCTGGCCTGGGACAAGGTGCGCGTCCTGCTCGAGAAGAACGGGGGCCGCGTCGTCACCAGCGAAGGCGCACGGCTCATCGGAGGAAACGGCAAGATCGACGCGGTGGAGTTCGGCAACGAGCGCATCGAGCCGAGCCTCGTGGTGTGGACGGCCCCCATCACCCTCGCGTGCAGCCAGCTCGGCCTCGAGAAGCCCGACCTGCCCTACTTGTCGACGCTGTTCTACAACGTGCTGCTCCGCGGTGACGTGCCGCGGAACTACCAGTGGTGCTACTACGGCGCGGACGACATCGTGTTCTCCCGGGCGTCCATCCCCCGTTACTTCTCGGAGGAGACGTGTCCGCCGGGCACCACCGGCGTCCAGCTCGAGGTGACCTGCCGCGAGGGGGACGAGCGCTGGCGCCACGCCGAGCGCCTCACCGACTGGGTCGTGAGCGACCTGGTCAAGGTGGGCCTGATCAAGTCGCGCCGGGACGTGCAGAACGTCTACGTCGAGCGCGTGCCGAACACCTACCCGATCTACCACAGCCGCTACCCGAAGGAGCTCGAGCGTACGCGCAAGGCGCTGTCCGCCTTCGAGAACCTGCACCTCGCCGGGCGCACGGGCATGTTCTGGTACAACAACATGGACCACTCGATGGAGAACGCGATGCAGCTCTCCAAGCGTCTGCTGCGTGACTCGGGTCACGACGACGCGGAAGAGGCGCTCCTCGCCAAGGGGGTCCTCAAGGCGGGGTAGCCAGAACGCCCGCTCGCGGTGATTAGAAATTCACCCGAAGGTCGAGGGCATGCCAGTTCCGCTCCGGGGCGTCCAGCCGGACCTTGATGCCGTAGTCGAGCGTGGCCTTGTCGCTCACGAGGCCGATGCCGGCGTGGGCATTGTGCGCGCCAGCCTCCATCGACCAGCCCCCGCGCACGGCGAGCCAGGTGGTGGCCGAGATGTCGGCGCCCGCGCGCCAGGCGAAGGTCTCGATGTCCAGGCCGTCCGCGATGGGCGCGACCACGTCGGCCTCGATGCCGAGGTACGGGCCCGGGTCGAACCGCAGGCCCAGGTCGACTTCGCGCGTGGTGCGCGTGTCCGACGTGGTGAGCAGGTTGCGCGCCGCCGCGGCCACGGTGAGGGAGGGCAACGGGCGCCCAGCCACGGAGAAGCCGAAGTTGAAGGCGGTACCCTTGCCGCTGAGCTCCGCGTCCCACCAGTCGAACCGGGTGTGGACCGCCAGGGAAAGCCGCCGCTCCAGGAACGGCAAGGCCGCGCCGAGGTGCACCCGATGGGCGCTGGTGGGGTTGCCGAGCGCGTCATCCGCGACCGGGGCCCAGCCCGGGAGGTCCGCGCCCGTGGGTGGAACGTCATCCACCCGCCAGCGGTAGCCCGCGCCGAGCGCCACGGGGGACGTGCGCGAGTCGACCGCGCCGCTCCGCGCGAGGAACCGAGCGTCGGGACCGAGCTCCGCGCCGCCGTACACGCTGTACGCGGGGACGAGGGAGACGGAGGCGAGGTTCAGCTCCTCCCCCGACACGTCCGCGCCGTCCGCCCGGCCCACACCGCCGCGGCCGAGGGATCGCGCCCCCATCTCGTCGACCGGGACGGGCGCCGCCTGCGCGGATCCCGCCAGGAAGCCGACCAGGGCGACGCCCACCGTCACCTTCGAGAGCGTAGGCTTGCCGATCCGCATATCGGGCACTACTATAATCCGCTTTCCGGGCATGCAAGCTCGGCATGGCCCCGCGGCCGCGTCCAGCGGCCAATGAGACGGTCATTTACAACTCCCGGCGGCCCGCGTAGGGCATGAACGACGGGGTACATGAGCGGGCAGGGTCAGGCGTGTCGGACGGTTCGGGCGGATCGGGCAAAGCGGGCAAACCCTGGGAACGGGGAATGGAGTCACGATGGAACGAGACAGGTTGGATTTCTTTCGCACGCTGCTGCAGGATCGCCTGCGGGCGCTCCTCACCGAAGCCGGAGCGACCCTCGGCGACTTGACCGACGAGAAGGAGAACCTCGCGGACGCGATCGATCTCGCGTCGATGGAGTCCAACCGGGACTTCCAGCTCCGCATCCGTGACCGGGAGCGCGTGCTGATCCACAAGATCAAGGAGGCCCTCTCCCGCATCGACGACGGCGAGTACGGCACCTGCGTGGCCTGCGGCGGGGAGATCTCCGACAAGCGCCTCGTGGCCCGCCCCGTGGCGACGCACTGCATCGACTGCAAGACCGAGCTCGAACAGCTCGAGCGGTCCTCCCGAGACCTCTGATGGCGCGCAAGGCGGTGGTGCCCGCGGCTGGCCTCGGCACGCGCTTCCTTCCCGTGACCAAGGCGGTCCCGAAGGAGATGCTCCCGATCCTCGATCGCCCGTGCATCGAGTACGTCTTGGCCGAGGCGGTCGAAGCGGGGTTTACCGACATCGTCCTGGTGACCTCCCGCGGCAAGTCCGCGATGGAGGACTACTTCGACCGTTCGCCGGCCCTCGAGGCCACCCTCGAGGCCGCCGGAAAGTCGGCGCTCCTCGGCGAGGTGCGTCGCGTCGCGCGCCTGGCCACCATCGTGACCGTGCGGCAGCAGGAACAGAAGGGCCTGGGCCACGCCGTGCTCGCGGCGGCGGCGGCCATCGGGGACGAGCCGTTCGCCGTGCTCCTCGGGGACGACATCATCGACGCGAGGGTGCCCGCCATCGGTCAGCTCGCCCGTGTCCACGCCGAGACCGGGGGCGCCGTGGTGGCCCTCCTCGACGTGCCTCGCGCCGATACCCGAAAGTACGGCATCTGCGCGGGTGAGATGGAGTCTCCCAATCGCATGCGCGTGCACGCGATGGTGGAGAAGCCCGCGCCCGAGGTCGCCCCGTCGACCCTCTCGATCGTGGGGCGGTACATCCTGCCCGGCGAGATCTTCGAGATCCTCCGGAACACCCCGCCCGGGGCCGGCGGGGAGATCCAGCTCACCGACGCCCTCGCGGTCCTGGCCGCGCGTGGCGAGGTGCGTGGCGTGCTGTTCGAGGGGCGGCGCTTCGACACGGGCAACCCGCTCGGGCTGCTCGAGGCGACGCTGCACGAGGCTCTCCGGCGGCCCGAGTACGCCGAGGGCGCGCGGGCGCTGATCGCGCGCTACGCCTGATCGACGGGGGCGGCATGGTCTACGTACGTGTGGCCGTGCCGCTCCCGATGTTCGGGGCGTTCACCTACTCGTCACGCACCCCGCTGCCGATCGGCACGGAGGTGGTCGTGCCGTTCGGGCCACGGCGCATCAACGGCTGGGTTGTCGAGACAATCCCCGAGGCGGACGTGAAAGGGGTCAAGCCGATCGAGCAGGCGCTCGATCGGCAGGCGTTCGACGCGGACCAGCTGGCCTTCTACCGCTGGATCGCGGATTATTACCTCGCCCCCCTCGGGGAGGTCATCGCGACCGCCACGCCGTCCGGCGTCGCCGTGCGCACGCGGCACACTTACCAGCCGACGCCCGACGGCATCGAGGCCATCGCCACGGGCACCCCCGAGGGCACGCCGGCGGCGGTGCTGCGTGAGGTGGTGGCCCGGCCCGGGTTGACGAAGAGCTCGCTCGAACGTCGCCTTCACGGCGAGGTGCAGGACGTGGCGAAGTCGCTGCGCGCCGCGATGGACGCGGGCTGGGTGGTCGCGGTCGACGTGGTGGTGGAGGGCGCCCAGGACAACGAGGACTGGATCACGCTCCTGGGCGATCCGGCCACGATCCCGCCGAAGGCGACGAAGTCCGTGGCCGTGGCCGTGGCCCTGGCGGCGGGCCCGCGCCCCCTCTCCGAGCTGGACTCGCCCACCGTGCTCCGCATGGAGAAGACCCGGATGGTGCGGCGCGACGTGCGCCCGAAGCGGGACCCGTTCGTGCCGGATGTCCCCCCGTGCGCGCCGCCGGTGCTCAACGCCGAGCAGTCCGCGGTCGTGGCCGCCGTCGTGGGCAAGGGCACATGGCTCCTCCACGGCGTCACCGGGGCGGGAAAAACCGAGGTGTACCTGGCGCTCGCCTCCCGCGCGATCGAGGCGGGCAAGCAGGTGCTCGTCCTCGTCCCCGAAATCGCGCTGACACCGCAGCTCATGGCGCGCTTCGCCGAGCGTTTCCCCGGCCGGGTCGCGGGCCTCCATTCCGCGCTCACGGGCGCCGAGCGCCTTCGCGCGTGGCGACGCATCGACTCGGGGGAAGCCGCGATCGCCATCGGCGCCCGCAGCGCCATCTTCGCGCCGATCCCGCGGCTCGGGCTGGTCGTGGTCGACGAGGAGAACGACGACTCCTACAAGCAGGAAGAGGGGGTGCGCTACAACGCGCGCGACCTCGCGATCGTCCGCGGGCGCTCGGCGGGGTGTCCGGTGGTGCTCGGGTCGGCCACGCCCTCGCTCGAGACCTGGGAGAACGCCCGCACCGGCCGCTACACCCTCGTCACGATCAAGCACCGCGCCACGCCGCGCCCCGTGCCGACGCTCCAGGTCATCGACATGCGCGAGGAGGCGAAGGTGGACGGCGTGGTGCCGCTCCTCTCCGCCGCGGTGCACGAAGCGCTCACGACGGCGCTCGAGGCGGGCGGGAAGGGGATCCTCCTCTACAACCGCAGGGGCTACGCCAGCTTCGTCGAGTGCCCCGGCTGCGGGCAGGCCTATGACTGCCCGAGCTGCGGCATCGCCATGGTGTACCACCAGGCGGTCCAGCGGCTCGACTGCCATTATTGTGGCTTCCACCGGGACTTCAAGCCCGACTGCCCGAAGTGCGGCACGCTGCTGGCCATCCTCGGGCGCGGCACGGAGCGCGTGGAGGAGGTCGTCGCGGCCGCATTTCCGGGCGTGCCCGTGGGCCGCATGGACGCGGACACCACCACCGGCCGCGGCGCCCACGCCCGCATCCTGGACGACTTCCGGGAGGGGCGCACGCGCCTGCTCGTCGGCACCCAGATCGTCGCGAAGGGCCACGACTTCCCGGACGTGCACGTCGCCGCGGTGCTCGGCGCGGACCACGTGCTCGGCATGCCCGACTTCCGCTCGGCCGAGCGCACGTTCTCCCTCGTCACCCAGCTCACCGGGCGCGCGGGCCGCGGGGACGTGCCCGGACGCGTGTTCCTGCAGACCCACCACCCCGATCACCCCGTGTTCGGCTGCATCGGCGACATGGAGGCCTTCGCGGGCCACGAGACGCGCATCCGGAAGTTCCTGGGCTACCCGCCGTGGACGCGGCTGGTCCTCGTGCGGATCGAGTCGACGGACCGCGCCCAGGGCCGGGACGCGGCGCAAGCGTTCGCCGCTCAGGCGCGGGAGCAGGCGCGCGGGTACGCCGGGGTCGACGTGATGGGGCCCGCCCCGGCGCCGATGGCGCGGCTCGTGGGGCGCTGGCGGTTCCAGGTGATCCTGCGCGGGCGGGACATCGGGCCCCTGCGGGCGTTCCTGACGGCGCACCACGCCGGCTGGAAGGCGGCGGCGGGAGTGCGGCGGATCATCGATGTGGATCCGCGATCGTTGGCGTGATCGGTGCCGATCCCGTCGGTGCGCGGATTGGGCGGATCGGGCGGAACGGGCGGATCGGGCGGATCGGGCGGATCGGGCCGGCCCGCCGCCCAGTCCGCCGCGGACGGCGGGCTGGGCGGCGTCGGCCCCCTACAGGCTCGGGCCGGAGGCCCTCGGTCGCCCGCGCACCGCGGACGGAGCGCGGGCGGACCGGCGCGCCCGGGCGCGCGCCGCCTTCCGGGCGCCTTCCGGGTCGCCTTCGGGGAGGCCTTGGGGGGGCGCCTTTCGGGTTGCCTTCGGGGGGCAATCGGAGAATCGTCGTGACGCGCGTGACGGCCATCGCGACTTTGGTATGTTTCTGCGCCTCTCAGCGACCGCACTCGCGTGGATGTCGAGGTCTCCCCCGACTCCGGTCGTGTTTCCGCGCGTTTCGGCGACCGCACTCGCGTGGATGTCGAGGTTTCTCCGACCTCGGTCGTGTCTCCGCGTCTCGCATGTGGAGTCCAGAAACTCTGGCGGAAAGCGTCCGGGAGATCCGGATCGTCTTCGGGTTGTCGAACACCCACTCCTTCGGGCTCCCCCCGAAGGCCTCCGGGCACGCGATCACGGACCGGACCACCGTCTCCGCCGTCTGGTTCGGGACCAGCACCACGTGCATGAACCGCGATGTATTTCAGGCGGCCCGCGAAGAAGATCAGCTTGTCCTTGGTCCCGTCGGCGTAGGTCACCTTCACCTCGCCGAAGTCGAACTGCGCGTACTCGCCGGGCATCCCCTCGAACCGGACCACCGGCTCCTTCGTCGGGATCGGCCTGAGCTTCTTCACCAACTACCCCGGAGTACCCCGACTCTCGGACGCGGCGGAGGACCTCGGTGGCCATCATGTCTGCGTCCTCGACGAGGAGGGCGCGGACGCGCTTGGTAAGCGCTTCGGCAGCCTTTGACGGCCGGCCGAGCCGCTTCGCGTCCGAGCGCTCCCCCGCGACGACCTCCTCCAGGGTCGGCGCGGTTTCGGCGCGGACACGTTCGACCGAGCGAATGCTGACGTCGGTGCGGGCGGCGATGCGGGCCTGGAGGACGCCCCCCTCGGCCATGTGGTGGATCTTCAAGCGGCTCATGATGTCGATCACCTGACGGGTCTCCGGGGCGTACCCGCCTGCTACCGGAGACCTCGAAGAGCTGCCGGCGGGTCAGAATCCGCCAGAGTTTCCGGACTGGGACCCGCCA
>JAUXQH010000082.1 GCA_030685065.1 Pseudomonadota bacterium
GATCGGGCCGAATTGCGGCCACAAGTCGCGACGACCTCGACCTCCTGCCGAGTTGTGGCCGCGATCGCGTCGACCTCCGGCCACTACTCGCGACGACCTCGACCTCCTGCCGAGTTGTGGCCGCGATCGCGTCGACCTCCGGCCACTACTCGCGACGACCTCGACATCCTGCCGAGTTGTGGCCGTGTCGCCGCGACCTCGCGCCGAGCGCGAGCGCGTCGACACCTGCGGCGGTGCACGCGCCAGCCGGAGTGCACCCGAAGCGCCCCGCTCACCGACCGACGCGGAGCACATCCGAGGCCGCCACGCCGCGCGTCCCTCCGGAACCACCCGGCGATGCGGGCGCCCGTGCGCCCGTGAAGCCGGCCTGTCTCCGCCCCGAACGATTCCTGCCGCAAACGATCGCGCGCCGCCCGGCGCACCGTCTCGGCCACGACCCTCACCCCACCGGCGGGGCTCCGTGCAACCATGCGAGACGACTGTACTCTTCCCAGGTGGGCCAGCCCGAGCCGGACAGACCGCCATCCACCCGGGCGACGGCCGCGCCGCCGGAGCAGATGCGGCGGGCCTCGACGCGCGCGGCGGGCCAGCGGAGGGGCGCCGCTTCGAGCCAGGCCGCGAGCGTGCGCCGGGCGGACCCCGGCACGAAGGCCGGGTCACCCCGGAGGTCCACGACGCCCTCGACCACGCGCACGATCCGCCCGGGCACGTACAGATCGACGACGAGGACGCGGCGCTCCGTCACGGCGCCCGCGCTCGCCCCGGGGGGGCGCGACCACTTGTCCTGCGCGCGCGGCCCGCGCTGGTCGCGCACCTCGACCTCGCCGGGCACGATCAGCAGCACCCCGTCGAGCTGGCCGACCGTGCCGACGGGGAGGTTGCTCGGATCGGGGGGCTCGAGCCAGAGCGGCGTGGGGCAGACCCGGCAGGCGCCTTCGCGGTCGAGCGCGAGCAGCGCCTCGGCGTGCGGGAGCGTCGACAAGGCCGACCGCGCCTGCACCGTAGCGTGAAGCCCCTCGGTCCGCGCACGCTCCGCGCGCAGCTCGAGCGCCGCGCGATCCTCTCCCCGCCCGACCACCCGCGGGCCCCCGGCGTGACCGATCTGGCGCGCGGTCGCGTGATCGATGCCGAGCGCCCGCACCAACCGCGCCTCCGCGCCTCCGCCGGTCACGACGAGGATCCAGGGGAAACGGACGGGCGGCAGCGGGATCGGGGCCAACTCGGCCGGCGGCTCCGGCTTGGAGGGATCCTCCGCCGGGACCAGCGCGCGCACCTCGGCCACCGCGGCGGAGACCGCGTCGAGCGCCGCCGCGAGGTCGAGGGCGACCCGGGCGCGCTCGGCGGCGAGCACCAGGGCGTCGAGCAGGGCGGCACGAGAGGGCGCGGGGCCGGAGGGCGGGGCGGCGGAAGGGGCGGCGGAAGGGGCGGCGGAAGGGGCGGAGGAAGGGCGGGTGACCGCCGCGGGCGCGACCGTTCTCGGCACGACGGGAGCCGACGCCGGCCCCTGGGCCTCGAGCGCCGCGCGGAGCGGCCCGATGCTCCCCGAGCGCATCGCGTCGCGGACCAGCGCGTCGAGGTTTGCCGGCACCGCCTTGCGCGGGGCCACTGACGGCGCCGCTACCGGATCCGGCATCGCCGCGCCGCAGTAGAGGCAGCTCACCCGATGGGGGCCGTTGGCGCGCGTGCAGCGGGGGCAGAGCGGGGTGGACATGGATCAGCCGGGCGGAGGGGCGTGAGGGGGGCGCGGGCATCCCCCCGTGCTCGGCCCCGGAACGCGGGCCCTACGCATATGGCAAGGGCGCGTCGGTCGCCCCCCACGTCACCCGATCGCGCCCCCCGGCCTTGGACTGGTACAGGGCGCGGTCGGCGGTCTCGAGCATCGCGGTGATGATCAGCGTGGCGTGGCCGCCCCGGGCGACGTGGCCCACGAAGGTCGTCCCGCCGATGGAGGCGCTCACCCGCACGACGCCCTTGGCGCTCACCAGGGTCCGGGCGCCGATGCCGACGCGGATCGAGTCGGCGATGTGGAGCGCGGTCGCCGCGTCCGTGTCCGGCAAGATGACCGCGAGCTCTTCGCCGCCGATCCGGGCCTTCACGTCGCTCGCGCGGCCCACCTCGCGCAGGACCGCGCCGACCGCCTGGAGCACGGCGTCCCCGAAGGCGTGCCCGTGGGTGTCGTTGACGGACTTGAAGTGATCGAGGTCGATCATCAACAGCGAGACCGGGCTGCCGGAGGCGGACGTGCGGATGAGCTCGGCGTCGAAGAGCTGCTCGAAGTGCCGGCGGTTGGAGAGGCCCGTGAGCGCGTCGGTGAAGGCGAGGACGCCGAGCCGCGCGTTGGCCTCCTCGAGCAGCGCGGTGATCACGTTCTTCTCGTCGAGCGTGCGCTGCAGGTGCGCCGCATACTCCTCGCGCTCGACCAGGGCGCGCTCGAGCCGGGTGGTGACCTCCTCGTAGGACATGTTCATCTCGGCGAGGCTCCGGTTCGCCTCGCGCAGGATGTCCGCGAACTGCGGCTGCTCCTGCACGCGCATGCCGAGCGCGGCCGCGGCCTGGTCGACCTCCCGGGAGATGGAGGCGAGGAGCGCATCCACGCTCTCGCGGGGGAGCTTGTAGGCGGCCGCCAGGGCGGCGTGCGCGTCGGCGAGGGCGATGCGCTTGTCCTTGGCGGTGAACACAGCGGCCACCGTGTCCGCCAGGCTGCAGACCCGCGCGAGGCCGCGGTGGGCGGACGGGACCTCGCCATTTTCGACGTCGTGATGGAAGGCCAGCGCCAGCACGAGGCTGTCCGGCAGGCCCCAACGCATCGCCAGGATGCGGGCGACCTGGTCGTGGGTCATCCCGAACACGGCGAGCTCGCGCTCCCGGCGGGGCTTGGGGAGGAAGTTGCGCAGCTTGCCCCAGTCGGGGATGAGGTCGCGACGCACGCGCAGGAGCGCGATGATGCCGAAGTCCTGGAGGAGTCCGGCGGTGAACGCCTCGTCCGGCTGCGCCTGGGCATAGGGCGCGAGCAGGCGGGCGGCCACGGCGCGCCGGAGGCAATCCTCCCAGAAGTGCAGGAGGTCCTCCGACCGCAGCCCGCTGTTCTCGAGCGATTCGCGCACGGCGAAGCAGACCGCGAGGTTGCGCACCGCGCGCATGCCGAGCACGACGACCGCACGCGACGCGCTGGAGAGCTTGACCTTGAGGCCGTAGAAGGGCGAGTTGACCAGCCGCAGGAGCTCCGCGGTGAACGCCGGATCGGCGGCGATCACGGTGCCCAGGCTCTCAGCCGACACGTCGGGGTCGGCGGCCATCCGGACCACCCGGAGGACGATCTGCCGCGGGGTCGGGAGTTGGGAGGGCTCGAAGGCGGCAACCGGTAGGCTGTTCATGGAGCCCGAAGCTATCGCACTTCCTCACATTTCGGCGTCAAAAAACGCTCCGCTGCGCCGACGGCCGGTCGTCGATCTCCGACGGCGTGGGTCTCCGGGGGCGGCGCTCACCCGCCCGCGTCCGAGCGCCGGGAAGAGCGCCGTAAGCAGCGGTCGCACGGCACGGAGCGTGCGGCGGGGCACGCGGGGAATGAAGGAATTCCGAGGCGTCGGGCGCCTGCCCCCCTCCCTGGCGTGAATAGGCGTAGGCTGGTAGCGATCCCCTACGCACCGGAGCGCCCTTGCGCACGAAAGTACCCCTCGGGCTCCTCGGACTCGCGCTCTCGGCCCTCGGCTGCGGGCCCGACTACAAGCTCGGCGAGGTGCCGGCGCGCATCGTCGTGACCCCCGATCTGTCCGATTTCGGCGCGGTCGCGGTGGGATCCACCACGTCCACCAGCCTCACGCTCACGAGCGTCACGGGCGCGGACGTGGAGGTCGTCGCCATCGAGCTGCTCGACCTCGAAGGCGCCTGGTTCTCGGTCGTGGGCGAGCTGCCGGTGGTGCCCTCGCGCGGCACGGCCACCCTCACGGTGGACTACACACCCGAGGCCGCCGGCTTCCACCTCTCCCAGCTCACCCTCACGACCGACGAGGAGGAGGACAACCAGCACGTCGTCGATCTGCGTGGCACGGCCGCGAGCCCGTCGGTGCAGGTGTGGCCGTGGGTCCTCGACTTCGGCCGGGTCGCGGCCGGATCCACGGCCACCGGCGTCCTCACGATGGAGAACGACGGAACCCTCGATCTCGAGGTCCTCGCGGCCACGATCGACGCCGCCCCGTTCTCCGTGCTCGCGACGGTGCCGCTCTCGCTCGACGGCGGAACGCTCACCTCCTTCACCGTCCAGTTCGCCCCGATCGTGGCCGATCCCGCCGCCGGGACGCTCGCGTTCTCGCTCGATGCGGGGGCGGTCCCGAACGTCGCCTTGCGCGGAAACGACTGCGCCGCGGGAGCCGCCGCGCTCTACGACGCGGACGCCGACGGATACACCTCGTGCGCCACCGACTGCGACGACGGGAACGCGGGCGTTCATCCGGGGGCCGTCGAGGTGTGCGACGGCCTCGACGGTGACTGCGACGGCGTGATCGACGAACAGACAACCTGTTACGACGACGACGGGGACGGCGCCTCCGAGGACGCGGGCGACTGCAACGACGGCGACGCCGGTGTTTCCCCGACCGCCGCGGAGATCTACGGAAACGGCATCGACGACGATTGTGACGGCGTCATCGATCATGGCACGACCGACGCCGACGGCGACGGCTACGCCGCCGAGGGCGGGGACTGCGACACGGCGGACGCGACGATCTACCCGGGTGCCCCCGAGCTGGCGGACGGCGCGGACAACGACTGTGACGGGATCGTGGACGAGGGGACGGTGGACTACGACGACGACGGGGACGGGATCACCGAGTCCGCCGGCGATTGCGACGACACCGACGCCGGCGTCACCCCTCGCGCCCGCGAGACCGCCGACGGCATCGACAACGACTGCAACGGCGTCGTGGACGAAGGCACCAACTACGGGGACGACGACGGGGACGGCTTCACCGAGGCCGGCGGCGACTGTGACGACGCCGACGCCTCCGTGAACCCGGGCGCCCACGACATCCGCGGTGACGGCCTCGACACCAATTGCGACGGAGCCTTCGAATGACGCTGCTCACCTTCGTGCTCCTGTCCGCCCGCGCCCACGCCGCCTGCACCTCGCTCGACGTCCTGGACGAGCTGACCTGCTCCTCCAGCGTGACCGGCCAGATCACCAGCGGCACCGCCAACCAGATCGGCGCCACCACCGTCCCGAACTACTACACCTGCGGCACGCCCTACGCGCCCCTGTCCCAGGTCGGCGGCGACGACGTGTACGCGTTCACCTGCCAGGCGACGGGCATGGTCACGCTCGACGTCACGGGGATGGATTGCGATCTCGACATGTACGTGCTCGGCGACACGTGCAGTCCGTTCTTCGATTGCGACGCCGGCTCGACCGCGTCGAGCACCACCACCGACTCCGTGACCTTCTCGTGCACCCGGGGCGCCACCTACTACGTCATCATCGAGGGCTACGGCTACACCACCACGGGCACGGGCCGCTGCCGCACCGGGGGCGGCAACTACACGCTCTCCTTCGACGTTTCCCGCGGCACCGGCTGCCCGGAGGACTGCGATGACGGGGTGGACAACGACTTCGACCGCGACGTCGACTGCGACGACTCGGACTGCGACGACGATGCCGCCTGCGCGTGCGACGACGACGCGGATGGCTACGAGGCGACCGTGTGCGGCGGGACCGACTGCAACGACGCGGACCCGACGATCCACCCCGGCGCCACCGAGACGTGTGACGGCGTCGACGAGGACTGCGACGGATCGATCGACGAGGGCGCCACCGGCACCACCACCTGGTACCGCGACGCGGACGCCGACGCCTACGGGGACCCCGACGTCACCAGCCGCTCGTGCTCGCCCCCCAGCGGGTACGTCCGCGACGGCACCGACTGCGACGACACCTCCGCGGGCGTGAACCCGCGCGCCGAGGAGATCGCCTACGACGACATCGATCAGGACTGTGACGGCTCGGACCTGCGCGACGTCGACGAGGACGGCCACGACGCGGCCTGGGCCGGCGGCGACGACTGCGACGACACCGATCGCCTCGCGTACCCGGGGGCCTCCGAGACCGCGGACGGCGTGGACGGCGACTGTGACGGCACCGTTGACGAGGGCACCATCTGGTACGACGACGACGGCGACGGCTACACCGAGCTCGGCGGCGACTGCGACGACACCGACGCGGCGACAGCCCCCGACGGCCTGGAGACGTGGGACCTGGTGGACGAGGACTGTGACGGCGTCATCGACGAGGGCACGGTCGGCTACGACGACGACGGCGACGGCTACTCCGAGAACGACGGGGACTGCAACGACGGGGACGTCGCGTCCTCCCCCTCCGGCACCGAGGTGGACGGCAACGGCGTCGACGACGACTGCGACGGCCAGGTGGACGGGCAGATCGCGGATCCCGACGGGGACGGGTACACCGCCGCCGCGGGCGACTGTTCACCGGAGGACGGCACCGCCTACCCGGGCGCGCCCGAGACCACCGACGGCGTCGACGACGACTGCGACGGCACCGTGGACGAGGGCACCTCCGCCTACGACAACGACGGCGACGGCACCTCGGCCCTCGCGGGGGACTGTGACGACACCAACCCCGCCATCAACGCCGGCGCGACCGAGATCGCCAACGGCGTGGACGACGACTGTGACGGCGCGGTGGACGAGGGCACCCCCGCCTCCGACGATGACGGAGACGGCTTCTCAGAGGAGGGCGGCGACTGCGACGACGCCGACGCCGACGTGCACCCGGGCGCGGAGGAGTCCGAGAACGGCGTGGACGACGACTGCGATCATCGCGTGGACGACGGCGTCGGGGATGCCGACGGGGACGGCGTGACGGCCGCCGACGGCGACTGCGACGACACCAACGGCTGGGTGCGGCCCGGCCTGCTGGAGATGTGCGACGGCGTGGACAACGACTGCGACGGGGCCGCCGATGTCGACTGCGTAGAGGCGGACAGCCCGAAGGCCAAGGCGAGCAGCTGCGGCTGCGCGGCCGGAACCACGGGCGGGACGCCCGGCGTGCTCGCGGGCATCGGCCTCGCGGCGGCGGCGTTCCTGCGGCGGCGTCGGAGCTGAGGGCCCGACCGGAGCGGTCGGCGAGAACCGGCTACCCCGCCTCGTCCGCCAGCGGCTCTCCGGCGACCAGCCGGCCCTCCATCGCCTCTGCCCGGGCCTCGGCCGCCCGCATCCGCCGCTCCGCGCTCGCCGCGCGCTCCTCCGCGTCCTCGGCCCGCGCCCGCGAGGTCTCGGCCGTGGCGAGCGCGTCGCCCGCCGCCCGATCCGCGGTCTCGGCCCGCGCCACCGCGGCCGCCTCCGCCTCCGCGTGCCGCCGCGCGCGCGCATCGGCGTCCGCCGCGCGCCGGATGGCGTCCGCCGCCCGATCGCTCGCGTTCGCGGCCACCTCAGCCTCGCGCGCGGCCTCCTCCCGCGCGTCCGCCGCGATCTGCCCCTGGATGAGGGACTCGGCCTCGGCGCCCGCCCGCAACAGGTCGGCGTCCTGGGCCTGGAGCGCCTGCCGAGCCGCGTAGCGGCGCAGGTGCGCCGAGCGCTCCTCGGCGGTCTCCGCGCGCGCGGCCGAGAAGTCGGCGGCGTCCGCGGCGGCGTCGGCCCGGCGGCCCTCGGCGCGGGCGAGCGCGGCCTCCACGGCGGCATCGTGCTCGGCGGCTTCCCGCTGGGTCTCGACCACGGCGAGGGCGCTGGTCGCGACGTTCCAGCGCGCGTGCACCACGCCGATTGCGCCGAGCCCCAGCGCGACGACCAGCACCCACGCCGCCGCGGCCACGAGCGCGGGGTGCCGGCGGAGGTAGAGCGCGCCCACGACCAGGGACCACGGGGCATCGAGCGAGGTGGGGAGCTGGGCGCGGAACCGCGCGAGCTCGACCGCGAGCGCCGCGGCGCTCGGATACCGCTCGTCGGGATCGTCCGCCATCGCCTTGCCGATGATGGCGGCGAGGCGCCGGGGCACGTTCGGCGCGAGCGAGCGCAGGTCCGGGGGGGCCTCGGTGGCCGCGCGGACGCGCACGACCTCCGGCGAGTCGTCCACCGCGGGGTCGGCGTGGGGCGCGCGGCCGGCGAGGAGGGACCACACGGTGGCGCCGATGCCGTACACGTCGAGGGCGGCGAGCGCCTTGTCGTCGCGGCCCGCCTGGGGGGCGCGGCGGAACCCGCGGGCCTGCTCGGGCGCCATGTAGGCGGGCGAGCCGGCGATGTACCGGGCAACCTCGCCTGGGCCGACCATCAGCGATCCGGCCGCGGGGTCCGAGTCCAGCGGGATGCGGCCCGCGGCGGTGAGCGGCGCCAGGCCGAAGTCCACGATGCGGACCGCGCGGCTGCGCGGCAGGCACAGCACGTTCTCGGGCTTCAGATCGCGGTGGTAGACCCCCACCGCGTGGGCCGCGGCGACGCCCCGCGCGATCTGCTCGCCCCAGCGCACCGCCTCGGTGAGCGAGCGCGGCGCGTCCTCGTTGAGGTTGCGCGCGACCTTGGGCGCGGCGTCCGACGCGGTCTCCTCGCGGCACAAGGCCATCGCGATGAAGGCCTCGCCATCGACGCGACCGGCCTCCCGCACGTACACCACGTGGTCGCTCACCACGCGCGATGCGGCGCGGGCTTCGGCCATCACGCGGCCCATCGGGTCCATCCCGCGGGCGTTGAAGAGCTTGAGCGCCACCGGGGCGTCGATGCGGCGGTCGACCGCCTCCCACACCTCCCCGCTCGCGCCCTCCCCGAGGCGGCGCAGGAGCTCGAAGGGACCGATGCGCACGCCCGGCGCCCGGCCGCGGCGGTCGCGGGCGGCGGCCAAGGGGCTCGCCTCGAGGGCGGCCATCGCGACGGGCTGGACGTCCATCGTGGTCTCGCCCGGCGCCCCACCGTCGTCCGGCACGATGGTCCCCGGCGCCCCGGGAAACATCCCCTCGCGGTTCCAGGTGCGCTCAGCGGCCATGGTGGGCTCCCCTCCTCCAGACACCGGAGACCACCTCCGGCGCTATCGGGACTGTACGACGCGGCGGTGTTTCGATTCGGTCTGTTTCCGTCTCGCTTCTTCGGCCTGCGGGCGGGCTCCGTGACAGGGCGCGTGACACCTGCGTGCCGATCCTCGCCCTCGGAGCCTCTCAGAGCAGGCTCTCAGTCCACGTGCCCGCGCACCAGCCGCCGGAGGGTCACGGCGTGGAGCAGCAAGGCCGTGAAGACGAGGAATCCGGGGAGCCAGACATACGGAAACGTCGTGACGAACACGTTCGGCCGCTCGTTCACGAACACCTGGAACGGCGTCGGCAGCGAGAGGACCGCGGTCACGACGACGTTCGCGAGCAGCGCCAGCCCGAGCGCGGTGAAGCCCCAGGCCCACGCGCGCCTGGACCGGAGCCGCGGCCAGGCGAGCGCGAGCGCCGCGGCGACCAACACCGTCACGATGTCGACGTTCCGCCCGTGTACGGTCAGGCGGATGGGGGCCAGGCCGTCCTTCCAGGCGAGGTGGAGGAGGAGCTCCGGCAGGACCCGAAAGGCCTGCATGCCGATCAGAAAGCGGAGCGGGGTGGCGTCGGCGAGGCGTCGGCCCAGCGGCGACAGCGTCGCGAGGCCGACGACGAGGAACAGCCCGAGGAAGAAGAGCGCCAGGGGCGGCGGGACGCGCGAGAAGTCGGAGACGATGCCGGTCGCACCCACCGCGGCCGTCCACGCGAGCTGCGCGACGATGCCCATCCAGGCGGCCGCCCGGAGCCGCGCGTCGTCCACCGCGCGCCCCACCCAGACCGCGAGCCCGCCCGCGACCAGGAGCGAGGAGAGGATCGTGAACCAGTAGCTTGCCATCGTTCCCCGCTCCGTCCCCGCCCCGTCACCTCACCCGCTTCCGCCACAGCTCGTGCCCGGCGCCGATGGCGCACAACGCGTGGTGCACGCCGAGCCACATCCACCCGCGCCAGCCGAGGTGCGGCCCGATCGTGACGGTGACGCCCACCGCGACGACGATCCACGCCACCGCGACCGCGCGCCCCAGATCGAAGCGGCGTGGCGTCATGCGCGCAACGGCTCCGGCCGCCGCGGCGCGCGAACGAAAGCGTAGGCCAGCGCCAACCCGAGCACCCACCCCATCCGCGTCTCCCGCCTGGGTGCCACGTAGGTCGGATGCCGCCGCCGGGCCAGCGCCCGTGCCGCTCCTACCGCGTGGTCGAGGAACAATGCAGCTTCGCGCTGCACGTCAGCACGCGATGATCCCGCACGACGATGTTCTTCTTGGCGTCCCAGTCCTTCGTCTCCGCGTTCCACTCCATCAGCTTGTACTTGCCGCAGGGCGTATGGGTGGACGCGGTGATCAGCCGCTCGCTGTCGGGGGCGCGCGGGCGCAACCGCCACTTGCCGGCCGGGAGCGTCACCCCGCCCGTGCAGGTATCGGTCGCCGACGCCGACGCGGGGCGGGCCTTGGCGACCTCGGGGACGGGGGCGGCCGCCGCGGGGAGCTCCTCGACGGGGGCAGCGGGAGGCGCGGGCGACGGGGGGGGGATGGCCGCCGGGACGTACGTGGCCGGCAGCTCGGAGGCGTTCTCCGCCGTCGGCGCGTCCGGGTGGCGGCCCCGGTAGGCCCCGAACCCGAGCCACAGCACGGGCAGGAGCAGCGCAATCCCCGCGAGCACCGCACGCGGGCGCCACCCCGCGGGCGACGCGACGGGCGGGGTGAACTCGGCGGGGGAGACGAACCCGGCGGGGGACACGATGCCGGCCGGGGAAGGAGGGCCGGGCGGGGACGCGGCCGCGGCGGGAGAGGGCGACGTGGGCGCGGCGGGGGCGGGCGCGGCGGGGGCGGGCGGGCGCGGGAACGGCCCGCTGGCGTCGAGCGTCGGGTGAGAGAGGAGCACCGGCTCGGGGCCGGGGGTGCGGGCAAGCTCCGGATGGCTCCCCGTCTGCACGCGGACGACCTCTCTCGCGACGAGCTCGCGCAGCCCTTCGAGGTCCACCCGCTCGGCCGGATCCCTCCGGGTCGCGGCGTGAATCGCCTCCACCACCCCGGCGCTGCAGCCCTCGGGCGCGTCGAGGTAGGGCAGCTGGAGCTTGCGCGCCACCAGGGCGCTGGTCACCTCGGGGAAGGCGGACCGGCCGGTCAGGCACTCGACCAACACGACGCCGAGCGCGTACACCTCTCGGGCGGAATCCGGGTTCCTCCCTGACTCGGCCGGCGGATCGGTGAACTCTTCCGGACCGATGTAGGCCAGGGTGCCGAGGCCGAAGCTGGGCTGGGTGAGCCGCACCGCGCCGTCGTCCAGCGCGATCCCCCAGTCCACCAGGACCGCGCCGCTCTCGGCGAGCACGATGTTCTCGGGCTTCACGTCCCGGTGCGCGATCCCCAGCCGACGCGCCGCGAGCAGCACGTCGGCGAGCTCCTCCACGATCCGGCAGGCGGTGGCCCCCGAGAGCCCCCCGACGCGGCGCAGCGTCTCGGTGAGCGTGTCCCCCGCGACGTGCTCCTGCACCATGTACGGCATGCCGTCCGCGCCGTGCCCGAAGTCGAGGAGCTGCGGGCAGCCTCGATGGTGAAGCTTCGAGAGCACCTCCGCTTCACGATGAAACCGGTCCTTCCGCACCTCGAGATCGGCGGGGGTGCCCAGCGCCGCCGGCCGCATCACCTTGAGCACGCCACGGAGGGTCGGGATCTCCTCGTGCCGCACGAGAAAAACGATGCCCATGCCACCGCTGGCCAACATCGGGCCCACCCGCCACTTTCCCACGTGGCTCGAAGTGGGCAGTTCGACCTTACCCTGTCGGGACATCGGCCCGCTTACTCCACGTCGTCCGCCGGGTCCACCGGCGTGTCCGCCTGCGGGAACGGCGGCCCTCCGGGCGGACCGGGACCCGGAGAGGGAGCGGGCACCTCCGGCGGAGCCGGCTCGGTCGGGCCGTCGGGGGGCTGGGGCTGCGTCGGGGCCGGAGGAGGCACGGCCGGCGCCCGGTGCGGACACCCCGGGAGGAAGAAGAGGCCCAGCGACACGGTGAGGACCGTGCGCGTGGCAAGCCGACACAACGTGCGCGACATGGGAGCTCCGGGAAGGGGGGCGGATTGCCAGACAAATGCTGCGCGTCCGCACCGGTGGCTCGCCTGTAACGTGACCGCGCGGCGGCGCTCCCCTCGCGGTTCAGCGCAACCAGCATCCAACAATTCCTTGCACCGGTGACCCTGTCTGGCATCCGGATGACAAACGATGTCTGGAACCTAATACATCATCTGATCGATCCGATACGCGAGCTCCCGCGGCGCGGTGACCGTAAAGCTCAGCTCGACCGTCGCGATGCCGCCCGGAGGGATGGTGAGCGGCCACCGCAGGACGCCGGGGGGCGCGGCGGGGTCCGGGACGCTCGGCGTGCTGTCCAACAGCACGACGGACACCTTCTCGATTTGGGAGACCGGGAGCTGATCGGTGAGCACGACCGTGCGCGGCGCCTTGCCGAAGTTCTGCACCGTGGTCTTGTAGCGCACGGTGTACCGCGTGCGGGCACCGAGCAGGTTCTCCACCTGCCGGTCGACCAGCTGGCGGTCGACCTTCAGGCGCTCGTCGACGCCGAAGCCGAGATCCATCGCCTCGCCGGGGGCCACGGCGAGGAGCGCGGCGCTGCCGACGTAGTCGGCGCCCACGAAGGACGCGACCGGCCCGGGGAGGAGGGGCGACTCGCCCGTCCAGGTCACGTGCGCGGAGCGGAACACGGCCGGCACCTTCTGGGGGACCGTCGTGAGCGACACAACGGTTGGAAACGTGCCCGAGGTCAGCGGGAGGCGCGACTCCGAGCCGTCGCCCGCGATGGTGCGGCGCCCCTGCACGTCCAGCATCATCGCGCCCGCGCCGGTGCGAACCCCGCCCGCGTCGCCGAACTGGGAGGCGTCCACGCCGCCCTCGTCCAGCACCCACGCCTCGAGCACGGGCGCCGCGCCGCCGACCACCGGGTCCGCCGTGGAGAGCTGGAGCGTCGCGTTGGTCCAGCTCTCGCCGGTGGTCTGCGCCACGAGCGCGTTCGTCTCGAGCGTGACGGTGTTTGTCTCGGGATCGAGGCGCGCGTTGTAGCTGGGCGTCCAGCCGGCCCCGGCCACGGTGTAGCCGAGGGCCAGATCGACGGTGGACGCGCTGGCGACGTCGAGGTCAACCCGCACGGTCATGCCGGTCGCGAGCGGATCGCGGAGCTTGACCAGCAGCGGCTCCAGGTCCTCGCCGAGCTCCTTCGCCCGCTCCTCGTCCGCGCGCAGCTTCGCGGCGAGGTCCCGCTCCGCATCGCCCACCCAGCCGAGGGTGCCCTTCACGATGTCCAACGTCGGGAGCGGCCGAGACACGCTGCCCCCGTCGGGCCCGGTGCCGGGGAGCACCGCGCCGCGCAGATAGGCGCGCTGCATGAGCAGGGACTCGATGTGGTCCTGAACGGCGCCGAGCTGGTCGGAGAGGGTCTTGGCCTCGGCGCGGACCTTCTCGATGCGCTCGGTCTCCTCGACATCGCCGGTGCCGCTCACGAGCTCGACCCCGACCACGCGGGCGCTCCCGTCGCGTACGCGCGCGTGGAGGGCATCGGCCGCGAGGCCGAGCGGGAGGCCGTCGAAGCGCACGCGCTGGGACCCGGCCGCGAGCTTCAGCTCCCGCGTGCGGGTGACGATCGCGCGGTCCCGCAGCACGACCACGTGATCGAGCGTGGAGTTGGGCTCGAGCGGGAGGGCGGCGCGGGGCAGCGCGGGGCGCCCCTGCAGCATCGGCGAGCGGGGCGCGGCGGCGGCCGGCGCCGCGAGCTCGGCCTGCACCTCGTCGTTGTCGAAGGAGAGCTTCATCCGCGCCTTCGCGGCGTGCTCGAAGTCCATGTCGTCGGCGTGGGCGAGGCGGGAGAGGGCGAGGAGCAGAAGCATCGGAACCCGTGGTGCGGCGGGGATAACGCGCGCGCGCCGAATCGCTTTCGGTCGAGCTCGGGCGGAGCCCCGCGCCCCGAGAAAACGGCGCTTAGAGGGGAACACCATGCACCCCCTCGACCCCTTCGGCTTCGGCCAGCCCGGCTTTCGCAAGCACGCGCGGCGCTTCGACCCCGCCGATCTCGCGCGCGACCTGCGCGGCCTCGTCGTCGCCATCACCGGCGCCAACTCGGGCCTCGGCCTGGCCGCCACCCGCGCGCTCGCGGCCCGGGGGGCCACCGTCTGGATGTTGTGCCGAGACCTCCAGAAGGCCGAGGCCGCGCGCGCCGACCTGACCGGTGACACACGCCTCGCCCGCCTCGATGTGGCGAGCCGCGCCTCCATCGACGCGCTCGACATCCCGACGCCCGACGTGCTCGTGCACAACGCCGGCCAGCTCGCGAGCCACCACGACGTGGTGGAGGGCCTCGAGCGCACCGTCGCCACCCACGTGGTCGGCCCCTGGCGCCTCGGCCACCGCGTCCGCGCCGCCACGACCGTGTGGGTCAGCAGCGGCGGGATGTACACCCAGCGCCTGGACGTGGCGCGGCTGCTCCCCGCCGTCGGGGCGCCGGCGCCCGGCCGCTTCGACGGGGTCGCCACCTACGCCCATGCCAAGCGCGCCCAGGTGGTCCTCGCGCGGCGGCTCGGCCAGCACGCGATGCATCCGGGGTGGGCCGACTCTCCCGGCGTCGCCGCGAGCCTCCCGCGCTTTCACCGCCTGACCCGCAGCATCCTCCGCACCCCCGAACAGGGCGCCGACACCATCGTGTGGCTGGCTGTCACCCGCCCGCCCACACCCGCGTTCTGGTTCGATCGCGCCGTGGCCCCCGAGCACGTGTTCCCCTGGACGAAGCACGATCCGGCCGAGGAGGACGCCCTGCTCGCCCGCCTCCTTGCGGGCCCGGCGGGATAGGCCCTCCCCCGTGGACCGCCCCACCCTCGACGCCCCGCATCGCATCCTGCCGATCACGGATCGCGCGGCGGGCCGTCGCGCGGACGTGTTCCTGTCGCTCCGCTTCAACGACTGGTCGCGGACCGCGCTCGCCGGGTTCATCCGCTCGGGGCACGTCGTGTCGGACACGCGCCGTCTCAAGCCCTCGACCACGCTCAAGCAGGGCGAGGTGCTCCGCATCTACATCCCCGGCATCGCCCCACACGACGAGCAGCCGCCCATGCCGCCGGTGTTGTGGGAGGACGAGTGGCTCCTGGCGGTCGACAAGCCGTCGGGACTGCTCATGCACCCGGTCGGCCAGCGATGGTCCTGGGGCCTGGTCGGCGTGGTGCGGCGCGCGCGCCCGGGCGCCGACATCGATCTCGCGCACCGGCTCGACCGCGAGACCTCGGGCGTGGTCCTCGTCACCAAGCACGCCGACGCGAACCGTCACCTGAAGAAGATGTTCGCCGAGCGCAAGGTGGGCAAGGTGTACTGGGCGCTCGTGCGCGGCACCCCCACGTGGGACGAGCACATCTGCGACGCGGCGCTCGGCCACGCGGAGGGCAGCGAGGTCGTGCTGCGCCAGGGCGCGAGCGTCGATGGCGCGCAGGCGCGGACGCGCTTCAAGGTCGTCCATCGCATCCCGGGCGGCGCGTACTCGCTGGTGGCGTGCAAGCCGGTCACCGGTCGCACCCACCAGATCCGCGCGCACCTCGAGCACGTGGGCTTTCCCATCCTCGGCGACAAGTTGTACGGCCAGAAGGACGACGTGTTCCTCGAGCTCCTCGAGAAGGGCGCGACCGCCCGCGTGCGCGAGCTCATCGGCTTCCCCCGCCACGCCCTCCACGCGCGCTCGATCGCCTTCCCACACCCCAAGACCGGCCAGATCGTGCGCGTGCGCGCGCCGCTGCCTCCCGACCTGCGCGCGATCGTGCACGGGGGGACGCCCATCTGGGGCGAGGCCCCGGTGGCCCCGGCAGCCCCGGCGGAGGACGGCGTCGAGGACAAGCTCGCGGAGTAGTGGCTCGGGGCATCTTGGGGCGGGGGTCGAGGCATGTTGGGGCGGGGGCGCAGCCCCCGCAACGCCCCTTCCAGGGGGCAGGGGCCCCCTGGACCCCCGTTCCTCGGCGCCTCGCGCGGCCACGGGTACAAGCCCGACGGACGCCGAACCCGGGCCCCACAATCAGGACGGATTGGCGCGGCGGCCCCCGCCCATCGCGCGTGGGCCCGCCAGCAACACGACGCCGCGCTGCCGGCAGGCAAGCCGTAGATCACCGCGGCGGGCTCACCCCCCGTTCAGCGCGTCCCCGGCTCTTCCGGTGCCATCCCTTCCGTCGCGGCGCCGAACCAATCGGCCCGCCAACGGGCGACCTGGTTGAGGCGGATGTAATTCTCGGTGACGACCTCCTGCCCGACCGTCTGGAGCTCGGCGTGCTCGAGCCGCGGCAGGGCCGCGTGGGCGGTCTCCATGCCCCAGATGTCGTGCTGCACCAGCGTGGCGGTGTAGAACGCGTCGAACGCGGCGTCCGGGACCTCCTTCAGCGCCGCGAGCTGCTCGTCCGCGCCCCACTGGTCCACCCCCTCCGCCACGGCGATGTCCTTCACCGTCTCCGGATGCTTCGGATCCAACTCGATCGCCACCGTCTTCCACGCCACGCCGAACTGATACGGGGGAACACCCAGGTTCTCCGCGGCCTGCTTGAGGTTGGCCGTTTTCGACTTGGCCTTGCCGTACCAGAGCGTCCGCCAGTTTTCGAGCTCCGCGATGCGCACCGCCTGCTGCTCGCGGAGGTTCTCCGCGTACACCTTGAGCTCCTGCTTCTGGGCGCGCTTCACGCCGACGTTGGCGAGGTCCTTGGTGTAGGTTGCGTACGCGATCAGGGCGTCGATGAACTGCGCGTCGTACGGGAGCGCCGCCTCGGCCTCGGCGCCGATCTCCGGCAGCTGGGGCGGCTCCGGGATCCCCAACCCAGTCGGGGCGGCCGGACGTGAGCAGGCAGGCCCCACCACCACCGAGACCACCACGAGGGCGGCCATGAACATCCGCATCGAACCTCCAACGATTCGCGACCAAGGTAGGAGCGCCGCGAGCGCCCACCCTGTCATTGGATGCCACTGTCTACCCGGCCTTCACATACCCCATCTCCACCCGCCCCTCCAGAACCCGCGCGTCCACCGGCTCATAGAGGCACAGGTCCCGCTCCTGCCCGGTGATCACGGGCACATCGTGGGGCCCGTTGTGGTGCGCGAGGGTCTTGCCGGCGGCCAGCCTCTCCGCGACGAAGCGGCGGTGCGCCGCCATCCGTGCCGCCGCGCGCCCGAGCGTGGGGGCGGCGGCCACCCGGGCGTGGATCCGCTCTGCAAACGCAGCCTCGAGCTCCACGCCCACGCTGTTTCGGCCGGCGCAGGCCGCGGCGAGCAGGGTGGTGCCCGTACCCGCGAACGGATCGAGAACGGTGTCGCCGTACACCGAGTACATGTGGACCAGCCGCGACGGGAGCTCGAGGGGGAACGCCGCGCTCCGTTCGCGCAGGTCCGGCGCCCGTGTCATCGCCTGGCCGGCACCCAGCAGATCGCTCCACAGGTCGGAGAACCAGACGTTGCGCTCCTCCCAGAAGTAGGCGCTCTCGCGCCGCGCGCGCCGGGAATCGTCACCCGTGAACACACGCAGGCCGCCCTTTCGCAGCACGAGCACGTATTCGTGCTCGTAGGTCACATACGCGCCGCCCGGCAACATTCCGGACCCCATGAACTTGTTGGGCGCGTTGGTGGGCTTGCGCCACAAGATATCGGGCAGGATCGAGAAGCCCAGCGCCTCGCACGCGCGGAGCACGCGCCCGTGGTTCGACCACAGGCGGAATTCGCCCGCGAGCGTGCGCGTGGCATCCCCGATGTTGACACACAAGATCCCGCCGGGCAGGAGCACCCGATGGCACTCGGCCCACACCGCGTCGAGCGTCGCGTGCTGGGCCTCGAACGCGCGCGCGGGCGCCCGCTCCAAGTCCGCCTTCACGCTCGGGTTCATCGCGGCGAACACGTCGTCCCACATCGCGATCATCGGATAGGGCGGCGAGGTGACCACGAGCGCCACGGATGCGTCCGCCACCGAGTGCAGGCGGCGGGCATCCCCCGTGAGCACCCGGTGGGTCGTCTGCATCGGCGCCGCCGAGGCCGCGAGCGCGGGCACTACCGGCGCCAGGTGCGCAGGACGTCCGCGAGGCGGACGTAGTCCTCCGGCGCGTTGTAGAGCTGGCCGGAGATGCGCACCCACACGCGGTGGTCGTACGCGGAGAAAGGCACCTCGATGCGATGTTGGTCGTAGAGCGCGGCGCTCAGGGCATTGAGCGACGCGCCGTCCGTCGCGCGGGCCCACGGCACCTCGACCGCGGCCATCGCCGCGTACAACGCGGGATCATCGGGATGCGGAAGCGCGACCCCGAGCGCCTCCGCGAGATGAATGCGCCCGTTCTGCACGAGGGCATGATTGGAGGCGCGCACGGCGTCGGGCCCAAATCCGGAGAACAAATCGAGGGCCGAGGGGACGGCGAGCCACGCGGAGGGATCGAACGTCCCGGTCCAATCGAACTCTCCGGTCACCCCGCCGCCGTAGCCGTGGGAGATCGCGAGGGGGTGCACAATGGCCCGCCACGCGGGGGCGATGGAGAGGATGGCGGTGCCCTTGGGGGTGCACAGCCACTTGTGCAGGTTTCCGGTATAGAAATCGGCCCCGAGCTCCGTGAGATCGAGCCGAAGCATCGCGGGAGCGTGCGCGCCGTCCACCAGGACGGGCACGCCCCGGCGCCGCGCCTCGGCCACGATCGCGGCGGCCGGGAGCACACACCCGGTGGCCGACACCACGTGGTCCACGACGACGAGCCGGGTGCGGGGGCTGAAGGCCGCCACGTACGCCGCCGTGACCTGCTCCGGCGCGGTGAGGGGGAAGGGCACCTTGACCTCGACCACGCGCACGCCGTAGCGGTCGGACAGCGCCCGCGCGGCCTGCTTCACGGCGTTGTAGGTGGAGTCGGCCAGGAGGAGCTCGTCCCCGGGGCCCCACGTGAGCGAGTGGAACACGGTCGCGACGCCGGTGGTGGCGTTTGCCACCGGCAGCAACCCCGCGGGATCGGCGCCGAGAAAGCTCGCGACGCGCACCCGCACCGCCTCCATCAGCGCGGGGAGCTTGCGCGCGAGGAAGAGCACCGGCTCGCGCTCCATCTCGTCGCGCCACCGTGTCTGCGCGTCGAGAACGGCGCGGGGCGTGGCGCCGAAGCTGCCGTGATTGAGGAAGGTGACCTCGGGATCGAGGCCCCAGAGCGACTTCAGCGCGGGGCTCCCGCTCGACCAGTTCATGTCGGCCCCCCTATCGCCGGCGCGCCTTCACCGCTGGCGTTCCGCGGGGGGGTCCCGGTGATACGCTCCGGGCAATGTTGATCCGAAAGGTGCTGCTCGTGGACGACGACACGGACATCCGGACCATCGGCCAGATCTGCCTGTCGGGGGTGGGCGGCTGGGAGACAGTCCTGGCGGCGAACGGCGAAGAGGCCCTGCGCTTGGCGGCCTCCGAGCGCCCCGACGTGGTGCTGCTCGACGTGATGATGCCGGGGATGGACGGCCCGAGCGTGCTCGCCCGCCTGCGCGCCGACCCGCTCACGGCCGCCATCCCGGTGGTGTTCCTCACCGCGAACATGCACCGCGCGGACCTCGGCCACTACCTCGCCCTCGGCGCCCGGGGCGCCATCCCCAAGCCGTTCGACCCCATGAGGCTCCCCAACGAGGTGCGGCGGATCCTCGAGCGAGAGCCTTGATGGGCGACAACGGGCCATCGGTTGACGATCTGTTCGCCGAGCTCCGCGTCGCCTACGCCGCGTCGCTCCCGGCCCAGATCGACCTTCTCGCCGCCTGCGTGGGGCGGGGCCACACCGACCCGGGCGCCAGGAAGGAGGCGATCGTCCGCGCGCATCGCCTCCTGGGGACAGCGGGCACCTACGGCCTCCCGGCCGTGAGCGACGCGGCGGCGGTGCTCGAGCGGGCGTTGGAGGCCACGCCCCCGAGCGACGCGGACATCGACACCGCCCTGCGGACCCTCCAGGACGCGGCGGCTCGAATCACGGCGAGCACGACGCGCTCGTGAGGGCCTGCCCCGCCTTGTCCCAGCGCCAGCACGGCTCCTCCTTCGGGCCCGCGTCGCGGAGCACGATCGGCCGGAGCAGCAGGTGGTCCGGGTAGACGTCCAGGATCGTGTAGCCGTGATCGGCGTAGACGTAGGCGGGTCGCAGCCCGGTCAGGGCGCCCCCCTCGGGGTCGATGCCGATGTTCGCGACGGTCCCGTCCGCCAGGATCACGGGGGCGCTCGGGAGGCGCGCCTCCGAGCCGGAGCCCGACACCACCGACAACATCCGCGCGGGCGAGTCGCCGACCCGCACCGAGGCGGACTCGGCGACGAGGCCTTCGAGGTGATGGGCGTGCCCGGCGAGGACGACGTCGGGCGCACGTACGGCCAGGGCGCCCACCACGCGCTCGAGCTCGCTCTTCTTCTCGAAGGACGTGGCGGGCGGGTGGTGCTGCGCGGCGATCTTCCAGTCACAGTCCGCCGCGAAGACGGGCACGCGGATGTCGTCGACGTCGGCGCTGTCTCCGACGACGACACAGACGCCGTTCCGCTGGCCCGAGTAGCAGAGATGCGCGGGATCGTCCGTACCGTCGACGCACGACACCCGGGCCCAGGGCGAGCCGGCGGGCAGCGGGAACGCGGCCGCCAGGGTGTCCGCCACCTTGGGTTGCGTGGCGGCCCGCACGTCGTCACTCCTGTCGTGGTTGCCGCGCATCGGCAGGACCGCCGGCCCCGCCCACTTGCCCCAGAACCGGGAGACCCCCTTGCGATACGACGCGACCGTGGCCGGGGCGCCGTAGTAGAGGTCACCCGTGGCGAGCACGAGGTCGGGCGCGGGCGAGAGCGCGGCGAGGTGCGCGCGGAGCTGGAGGTACTGGGCCGCGCAGGTGGTCGCGCTCGTGGTGGTGGCGTCGGTGGCGCACGTGGTCGACAGCGCCTTGCCCGTGTCCCCGATCGCGACGATGCGTAGGAGGGGCGCGGCCCCGGCGGGAAGGCTGAAGAGGGCGAAGGCGGCGAGGAGGAGCGACATGACGGGCCCGGGTGGGAAGGGAGCGTAGCGCAGCGCGGGAGGCGCCGGGCGTATCGCACCGCGCTACGCTGCCCCGTGCTCCTCCTCCTCCTCCTGGCCTGCGCCGGCGGCCCCGACGGCGACAGCGCTCCAGGGGGTGGCCCCGACACCGATCCCGAGGTCGTCACCGACACCGGGCTGACCGCCCCCTACAGCGTCACCGTGGCCGTCACGCTCGACGGCGCGCCCGTGTCGGGCGCGATCGTGAAGCAGGGGGGCGGGGTCGGCGAGTGGCTCACGGATGTGGACGGGCAAGCGATCGTCACGGTGGATCCCTCCGTTGCCGGCCACCAGGTGGTCGTGGCCGCCCACCCCGAGGCCCGCGTCGTAGGGACGTTCGTCAGCGGCCCCGGGACCATCACGATCGATCTGTTGCGCTACGACACCTCCGACAACCCGGACTATGTGTTCGCGGACCCCGGGCCCGAGTCCCACGAGGGAACCAACACCTCGCAGTGCAGCCACTGTCACGTGACCCTTCACGGCGATTGGTTCGCCTCTCCCCACCGCACGGCCGCCTCCAATCCGGTCCTGCACGATCTGTACGCCGGCACCGCGGTCGCCTTCGACTCCGCGACCTGCGCGGCGAACGGCGGCTCGTGGGGCGCGGCCACCGAGCCGGGCACCGGCGCCAGTGTGGAGCGTTGCCACCTCGGCGTCTCCGTGGCCGACGCCACCGAGAGCGTGGGCGCGTGCGCCGATTGTCACGCGCCCGGCATCGACGGCGTGCTCGGCGGCCGCGACCTCCTCGAGGCGACCGGCCGCGCCTTCGACGGAGGCGTGCACTGCGACGTGTGTCATCACGTCGCCGAGATCGATCTGGACGCGCCCCCCGGCGTGGCGGGCCGGCTCCGCATCGTCCGCCCGAGCGAGCCCTCGCCCAGCCCCATCCTCGGCACCTACGCCCCGTTGACGTTCGGCCCCCTCGTCGATGTGGTGAACCCCCGCATGGGCGCGGTCTACAGCCCCCTGTTCCACGAGGCGCGCCTGTGCGGCGGCTGCCACGAGCAGGAGCAGGACGTATTGGTCACCGGCGCCACGCCGGATTCGGCCCGGTGGCCCGACGGCCGCCTCCCCATCCACACGACCTACACCGAGTGGGAGCAGAGCCCGATGAACCCGTCGGCGCCCTGCCAATCCTGCCACATGCCGCCCGTGCCCGGAGTCGGCAACGCGGCCGACCTCCACAACGAATTCGAGGACGTGCTGATCGGGATCGCGGCGGGGTGGGAGCGCCCGCCCGGCACCGTGCGCGCGCACGCCTGGTACGGGCCTCGCCAGCCCGAGAGCGGCGTGTTGGGCCTCGCCGCCAGCGTCGACGTGGTGACGACGTTGGTCGAGGGCGCCCTCACCGCGGCCGTCACCGTCACCAACGTGGGCCCCGGGCACGCCATCCCCACCGGCGAGCCGCTCCGGTCCCTGCTCCTGCTCGTCACGGCCACGTGCGACGGCGAACCCCTCCCCGCCACCGGCGGCGACGTGGTGCCCGACTTCGGCGGCGCGCTCGACACCCACGCGGCCGGCGAGGATTGGGAGGTGTGGCCCGGGGCGGCCGTGGGGGACGTTCTTCGTGTCGTGCGGCGCACGGGAGCCTGGCACGACTACGTAGGCTACGGCCCGTTCGGGGACGGCCGCTTTGCCGCCGAAGCCAAGGGCCTGCCCATCGAGCACTACGTCGGACAGGCCACCATCGTGGCGGTCGAGGGCGGCCGCGTCACGTTGGATGGCCCGCTCCCCGATGGGGACCTGGCGTTGCGTACGGGGGGGCAGGCCTACGCGGGCGCGCCGGGCTTCGGATTCGCGCGGGTGCTCGTCGGCGCGGACGGGGAGCGCATGGTCCCCCACTTCCTCGCGGTGGACGTGGCGAGCGACAATCGCCTGCTCCCCGGCCGAGGCTGGACGTCCACCCACACCTTCGCCGCCAGCTGCGCGGCCCCGCTCGTGCGCGCCACGCTCCTGCATCGCGACTATCCGTTGACGCTCGCCGCCGAGCGCGGGTGGACCGTCACGGACCAGGTGATGGCGGAGGCGGTGCGATGATCGTGTTTCTCGTCGGGTGCCAGTCGCCGCCGGTGGAGGAGCCAGCCATCCCCGATCCAATTCCGCGGGTGGAGGCGGCGCCGCTCCTCACGTCTCCGGCCGAGGCCATCGACGCGGACGACACGCCCGGGGTGTTCCTGACCGAGCTGCGGCCGGCCCCCGCCGTGCTGTCGATCGAGGGCGAGGACGTGGCCGGCTACTCCTATGCCTATGATGGCCAGGTGCCCGGCCCCACGCTCCGGGTTGCGGTCGGTGACACCGTCACCACCCTCCTCCAGAACGACCTGGCGGACGCCACCACGGTCCACTGGCACGGCATGCAGGTCCCCGAGGCGATGGACGGCGCCGGCTGGGTAGACGGCGGCATCGCCCCCGGCACCGCGTTCACCTACACGTTCACCGCCGGCGCCCCCGGCACGTTCTGGTACCACCCCCACCTGGACGTGGGCGCCCAGGTCGACGGCGGGCTCTACGGCGTCGTGATCGTCGAGGATCCCGCCGAGCCCGTGGCGGATCGGGAGCTGGTGCTCGTGTTCGACGCGTGGGGCGAGCATGACGACGGGGTGCCTGGGCTCGACGGCGAATCCGATGACCACCACGACCTCACCGACCCCGCGCGCACCCGGTGGACGGTCAACGGCCTGGTCGGCCCCCGCTTCGTGGCCACCGGCGGCGAGCGGATCCGCGTGCGTACCCTGAACGCGTCCAACACCAGCTACCTCGCGCTCGGCTGGCCGGGAATGCGCCAGATCGGCGGCGATCAGGGGCTCTGGGGCGCGCCCGAAGGCCCCGAGGTCACGGTGTTGGCGCCCGGGGACCGCGCCGAATTCGAGTGGGATGTCGGGACCGAGGGGTTCGACGTGACGACGTTGCCCTGGGTGGCGGCGGGCGGCGAGGCCTTGGGTGACACCCGAACGCTGCTGACGGTCGAGGTCGAAGAACCTGCCACGGCGTCCGCCCCGATCGCGTGGCCGACGGCGGACACGTGGGTGAGCCCCGATCCCGCCCACACCGAGCTGGTGTACGTGTTCCAGGGCGGCGGCGAGGGCGATTGGTTGATCAACGGCGAGGCCTGGCCGGACGTCACGCGCCAGGTCGCCGCGTTGGGAGCGGACACGATCGTGGAGGTTCGCAACCTGTCCGCGACGAACCATCCCTTTCATCTGCACGGCCAACGCTTCGAGGTGTTGTCGGTGGACGGCGTGCCCGTGCCCGCGCGCCGGATCGAGGACACCGTGGACATCGGGATCCGCCAGCGCGTGCGGCTGTTGCTACACGCCGACAATCCCGGAGATTGGCTGCTGCACTGCCACCTCCTCGGACATGAAGAGGGGGGGATGATGACGGTGCTCGGGGTGGAGTGAGGGCCCGCTGGCGCTTGCAATCGTCCGCGTCGCTCCTACCCTTCCCGATGGCCTCCGACACCGTCGACACCCTCGCCCGGCCGCAGTCGCAGCAGCGGGATCCCTTGGCGCGGGCCGAACGCGCGGAGAAGTTGGCGCTCGAGCTCCAGGCTGCGCAGGCGCGGATCTAGGAACTCAATGCCACCTTGGAGCTTCGTGTCGAGGAGCGGACACGCGAGCTGAACGAGGTGCTCAGCGAGCTCGAGACCTTCGCCTACACCGTCGCCCACGATCTGCGCGCGCCCTTGCGGGCGATGCACGGCTTCTGCGAGATCCTGCTCGCCGACTACGAGGACCAACTCGATCTGCGGGGTCGGCAGCTGCTCCGGCGCATCGCGGCGTCCGGCGACCGGATGGACGGGCTCATCAAGGACCTGCTCGCCTACAGCCGGCTCTCCCGCGGCGAGATCACGCGCTCCCTGGTCGACCTCGACGCCGTGTTGGACGACGTGCTGGACCAGGCCTCGCGCGACATCAGCGCGGCCAACGCCACGGTGGTCGTGCACGGGCCGCTCCCCAAGGTGTGGGGCCATGCGTCGACCCTCGCCCAGGCGCTCACCAACCTCGTCATCGGGCCTTCGAGGAGGAGGTCGGGTCGGAGCGGGCGAACGCGCTCCGGCCGCTCATCGCCGCCACGCTGCATCCATCGGGGACCCTCGAGGCCGCGGACCAGATGTTGTTGTGGATCCGGAAGAACCTCCCCGGCTCGGCCGAGGCCGTCCTCTCCCGCGCGCGCCGCCACTACGGAGGCACCGCATGACGGTGACGGACCCGCGGCGCCCCACCCGGCTCCTCCTGGTCGAGGACGACCCGGACGACGTGTTCCTCATCGAACACGCCCTCGCCCAGAGCGGACAGGACGTGTCGCTCACCGTGTGTCGGAACGGCGAGGAGGCGGGGGCCTATATCACGCGGACGCCCCCCATGACGATCCGGGGCGCGCTCCGATGCCCCACCTCGTCATCCTCGACCTCAAGCTCCCGCGGATCAGCGGCTTCGAGGTGCTCGCCCGGCTCCGGAGCGAGCCGGGAGGAAAGGACGTGCCGGTCGTCGTCCACAGCTCGTCGTGGGAGGCGCGTGACATCGATCGCGCGTACCGCCTCGGCGCCGCACGGGCGGCTGCGTTGGAGCCGCTGTAGGGGGAGGGGCGACCGACGTGGGGCGCGGTGCCCGGCGCCCAGGGCGGCGCCGACCGCGCCCGCTACGGCCAGGGGGATGAAGGCGTGGTACGCTCCCGCCCGAGGATCCTATGCCCTTCTTTGCACTCCTTCTCTCCGCGCTCCCCTTCGCACACGCCGGCGATCCCTGCTCCGACTACAAGGTCACTGCCGACGATTTC
This sequence comes from Pseudomonadota bacterium, assembly GCA_030685065.1. GTDB lineage: Bacteria > Myxococcota_A > UBA796 > UBA796 > SXON01 > CAJBVW01. The sequence goes on from JAUXQH010000082.1 coordinate 25,841, forward strand.
GGAGGCAGCTCGAACGTCTCGGCCGTCGTCCAGATTCTCCACCAGTTCGCGGCCGTGGGGGTCTCGTTCCAGGTGAAGAGCTCCGTGGCGGAGTTCGACCTGATGGTGAAAGAGGGCGGCGCGCTCTCCAAGACGGTCGCGGCCGGCCTCGAGATCCCGTTCAAGCTCGAAGACGGGACCCTCCTGACGCTCAAGACGAATCGGGAGAACACTTCGACACCCTACGTGTCGGGTGACTCGATCATGACGTTGGTGCCGTACACCCTGGGCTTGGACGCGGCGACCGTGGCGCAGCTGATGGCCTCTCCCATCACCGCGGTCCGCCTGCCCACGGCGGCGGGCCCCTACGATTGGAAGCCGAACAAGGCCGTGCAGAAGGGCGTCACCAAGGCGGCCGCCTGCATCCAGCAACATCTGCCGAAGTAGCATTCAGGTCACGCGAGCGTCGCGCGGGCGCCCCAGGGTGGGTTCGCGCGGACCTCTTCGCAGGGAAGTACGGCCATCTTCTCGCGCCGTGGAGAGGAAGGGGAAGGGGGAGCAGGAGCAGGAGCAGGAGCAGGAATAGAGGAATTCACGGCGGAATCAGGAGAAGGAGGGAGGAAGGAATTGGGAGAGGTGGGAATCAGGTTCAGGGGACAGATGAGAAGGATTCATGGGCGTGCCAGATTGGACCTCATCTTTCCTATTCCCCTTCTGCCTCGAATTCCTCTATTCCTGCCTTCCTGATTATTCCGGGTCCCTGCCTTCCTGATTGTTCATGCCCTCCTGATTATCTCGGGTTCCTGACCCAATTGCGACCGAGGTGGAGGAAACCTCGACCTCTGATCCGACTTCGGTCGCGGAAAGGCCGACAATTGCGACCAAGGTCGCGGAGAACTCGACATCTGAGCCGACTTCGGTCGCGAATAGGCCCGCAAGTGCGACGGAAGTCGAGGGTGAGGTCGAGGTCGAGTCGAGATCGGTCGCCTGTCGGCCAGGTGAAGGCACACGCGTCCGTCCCGGCACCGCCCAATCCGATGCGGCGGTGGAGCGGCTCGCCGGGCCTCGGGATCGACCCGCGTGGGATCGGGTTGGGCCCCACGCATGGGCCGGGAATCCTGGCTAACGGCACTCCGTGTAGGTATAGGCGCCGCGGTAGTCGGAGCCTTCGCCGGCGTCATCGAAGGTGTACGAGACCATGTAGCCGTTTGCGTCGTTGGTGAGCGCATAGGTGTAGTGCTGCGCTTCGGGTGCATCCCCGCCGGCCTCGATCTGGATCAGGAAGTTCTGGTCGTCGTAGGTAGACCGACTCCAGGTATCGATGTTGCCGTTCACGTCGTTGTCGCGTTCCTCGCTCAGCACCGACCCTTCGGCGTTGTAGGTCCAGGTGTCCCGGTAGTTCGGCGTTCCGGTCACCTCGACCGGCTGCCGATCCTCGTAGTCGCGCTGGGTGAGGTTTCCACTTGCGTCGTAGGTCTTGGAGACACGCTGGTTGATGGTGCCGTCGAACCCATAATCCATCTCCTCCAGGGTCGGCCGGCCCGCATCGTCGCACTCGTAGGTCCACAGGATGTCCGTGTCCCCGTCGCCGAAGGCGTCGTAACGGTGCTCGACGAGGCACCCGGTTCCGTCGTAGGTATAGACCGACAGCGAGCCGTAGCTTCCGAGGGCCCAGGTGATATCGCCCTCGGCGTTGTAGGTGAACGCATTGTGCACGTCGACCACGCCGTCGCCTTCGTAGTCGTGCGTGTAGTCGAGCATCTTGCCGTCCGCGTCGTACTCGTAGGTGGTGACCGTGTCCGGCAGACCGTCGAGATCGGAGTCGAACTCTTCCCGCTCGGGGTACCCGTTCTCGTCGTAAAGGTAGATTCCCCGGCGGTCGACCGCGCCGTCGTCGTTGTCGTCGAAATCCACGTCCACGCGTTCCTTGGTCTCGTCGGCGCGGTGGGTGTAGCTCCCGAGCCACTCTGCGACGCCGTCCGCGTCGGCGTCTCGCGACTCGGTCACCGGCAGTCCGTTGGCGGCGCGCGTAAAATCTTGACGGCTGTCGGTGGTGCCGTCATTGTCATAGTCGGCGAGACTGGACAACAATTGCAGATTGTCGTCGTAGGTGAAGGCGCGTGTGGAGGCGCTCTCGAAGGCGCCATCGCCCGTGGCGTCGACCTCGTCGAGCTGCGTGAGGGGGAGCGACGTGCACGTGGCCTCGGTGTCGGTGTCGGTGTCGGTGTCCGTGTCCGTGTCCGTGTCGGTGTCATTGTCGGTGTCGGTGTCGGTGTCGGTGTCGGTGTCGGTGTCGGCCTCGCCGCTGGTGTCGGTGTTCCCGGCGCCGCCATCGCAGCCGGCGAAGACGACGAGGGTCACGAGGACGGGTGCGAACAGGGAGGAACGGCGAAGCAGCATGGGGGCGCTCAGGGATGGGGGGAGCCGCACCCTACCTCTGCTCGCCGAGGACCACATCTCTCAGCCATCTCTCCTCGGTGCCGCCGTTCGACCCGGATTTCAGCGCCTGGCCGGGAATCCCGGAACCGAGCCCGCTGAGGCGCATCCGGATGCCGGCTGCGTTTCGGCCGAGTGCACAGGCCCGCGGCCTGTAATCGAGGCGGGGGCGCAGCCGGCCCCGGGGCGCAGCCGGCGCCGGAGGCGTCCAGCGGCGTCAGGCTCTCGGGCGCGGCCGCGGCAACCGAGCTCGTGGACCGCGGCACCTGGGCCCGCCTACCCCAACGGGTTCGCCAGGATGTAGAGCAGGCGCGTGAGGGCGCCCGCGACCAGCGGGGCGGCCGCGCCGGTGCTCGCGACCAGCACCAGCCTGCCGAACAGCCCGAGAACCACCCCGCGGTCGCTGCGCTCGCCGCGGTCGCTACGCTCGCGGGCGGCGCGGGCGGCGCGGGCGGACGAGAGTGCGAGGATGGGCGGCTCCTTTTTCCGACCATCGACGCCGTCGCCGCGAGTGAGGACGCCTTGGAATTCACTGGAGACGTGGCGGTCGATGGTGCGGCTCCCCTGGCGAACCTCGTGTTCCATGTGGGGGGGGGAACATCTCGGCCGTTTCGCGCTGGTAGCGGATTTCATCAGCAGGTTGTTGACCCTTGCGGACACCCCCGCAGCTGCAGCACCACTGTACCGGCTTCCGGCTGCCTCCGCCCTGTGTGCAGGATCGGGGGAGCAGGCAGGAGTATATGAGTTGCAAGCTGCTGGAGAGCCGACCGTGAACAAGGGGATCGTACTGGGGCTGGCCGCCTCTGCGCTCGCCACACAAGGACGTACGCTGGAGGCGGCGGCAACTTTTGAGGCTGCAGCCATTCTGGCCGACGCGACGGAGGCGTTACATCGATCAATCGCGATGACGGGAAACAACCTTGCCGTGAGCCTGGAGCAGCGAGTGCAGAGATCTCCGGAGGAAGACACGCTCATGCTACGAGCGGCGCAAGTCGCGCGAGTCTTCTGGGGGAGAGCGGGAACGTGGCTGAACGTGGAGCGAGCCGAGTACAGATTGGCCATGACTCGTTTGGGACGGGGAGAGGCCGTTCAAGCAGCGGACTGTGTGCCTCGCGTGGCCGACGACGCCTTCCGGTCCTTCTGCGTGGCGGCACGAAAGGTACTCGATGCGACGCTTGGCGTGGGCGGTAAAACGACGACGGACCCATCCAAGCGTCCGGCCTGACGCACGGGGCTCTCTGGTGATGGTCACGAGCATCCCCAAAGAGAAAAGGCGTACTTTCCGGGAACGCCCCGACCGCTATCCACACGCCGGACGGCTCGCCCGCAGCGCCGCGTAGCGGCTGCCACACCACCGCGAGGACGCTCCTTGCGACAGAGGTCGAAAAGGCCTCGACCTCTGATCCGACTCCGGTCGCGAAAAGGCCGCCAATTGCGACAGAGGTCGCTGAAACCTCGACCTCTGGTCCGACTTCGGTCGCGAAAAGGCCCACAATTGCGACGGAAGTCGCGGGTGAGGTCGAGGTCAAATCGAGATCGGTCGCCTGTCGGCCAGGTGATGGCACAAGCGTCAATCCCGACACTTGCCCGCCCCCCCGCCCAGGCGCCCAGAGGGCGCGCCGCCGCTCGGGGCGGCGCGGTCCGGCGGCGCGTCCGCGTGCCGCCGACCGAGCGGCCCGCCGCGAGCCCGTCGGGCACCGGCGCCGCCCCTGGCGGCGGGGCGCCCCCCAAGCTCGGAGCTACGCCGACTTCGGCGGCTCCACCACCCGGATGTGCAGGTCCCGGAGCTGCTGCTCCGACACCGTGGCCGGGGCGCCCATGAGCAGGTCCTCCGCCTGTTGGTTCATCGGGAAGGCGATGACGTCGCGGATCTGGGACGCGCCCGCGATGAGCATGACCATGCGGTCGATGCCGGGGGCGAGGCCGCCGTGCGGGGGCGCGCCGTGCTTGAAGGCGCGGAGGAGGCCGCCGAAGCTCTCCTCGACCTTCTCGGGGCCGTAGCCGGCGATCTCGAACGCGCGGTACATCAGCTCGGGGCGGTGGTTGCGTACCGCGCCGCTGGAGAGCTCGATGCCGTTGCACACGATGTCGTACTGATACGCCAGGATGTCGAGCGGATCTTTCGTGTTCAGCGCTTCCATCCCACCCTGTGGCATGGAGAACGGATTGTGGCTGAAGATGATCTGGCCGGTCGTGTCATCCTTCTCGTAGAAGGGAAAGTCGACCACCCAGCAGAACTTGAACACCTTCTGCTCGATGATGCCGAGATCCTCGGCCACCTTGGTCCGCAGCAGGCCCGCGATACGGGCGGCCTTGTGGGGCTCGTCACACACGACCAACATCGAGTCCCCGGCGGTGACACCCGCCGCCGCGACGGCCTGGGTGAGGCGATCGCCGGTGAGCCACTTGGCGAGCGAGCCCTTGGCGGCCGCGCCCTCACCCGCGGGGAGCTGCAACCACGCGAGGCCGCCGCCGCCCATGGACTTGGCGTAGTCCTCCATGCCGGAGAACCACGAGCGCGACTTGTCCGCGCCCTTCGGCACCGGGATCGCGCGCACGACGCCGCCCTTGCTGATGACCCCCTCGAAGAAGCCGAAGCCCGAGCCGATGAACACCTCGGTCAGATCGGTGATCACCAGCGGATTGCGCAGGTCGGGCTTGTCGTTGCCGTACTTGAGCATCGACTCGGCGTACGGGATGCGCGGGAACGGCGCGGGCGTGGCCGCCCAACCGTTGCCGAACTCCGCGAACACGCCGGCGAGCACGGGCTCGATGGTGGCGAAGATCTCGTCCTGCGTGACGAAGCTCATCTCGAGATCGAGCTGGTAGAACTCGCCGGGGGAGCGGTCGGCGCGGGCGTCCTCATCGCGGAAGCAGGGCGCGATCTGGAAGTAACGGTCGAGCCCGCCCACCATGAGGAGCTGCTTGAACATCTGCGGCGCCTGCGGGAGCGCGTAGAACTTGCCCGGGTAGCGGCGGCTCGGCACCAGGTAGTCGCGGGCGCCCTCGGGGGACGAGGCGGTCAGGATCGGGGTGCTGACCTCGACAAAATCCAGCGCGTGCATGCGGTTGCGGATGCTCTGGATGACGTTCGCGCGCAGCTCGAGGTTCTTCACCATGGCCGCGCGGCGCAGGTCGAGGAAGCGGTGCTTGAGGCGGATCGCCTCGGACGCGTTGGGCTCGTCCGCCACGGAGAACGGCAGGCTCTCGCACACCGACATGACCTCGAAGCGGGTCACGGGGACCTCGACCTGGCCGGTCGGCATGTTGGGGTTGGGGTTCTCCCGGCAGCGCACGGTGCCGACGATCTGCACGACGCTCTCGATCGTCACCGCGTCGAGCGCCGCGAGCAGCTCGGGGTTGTTCTCGACGACACACTGGGTGAGGCCGTAGCGATCCCGCAGGTCGAGGAACATCAGCTGGCCCAGGTTCCGCTTGCGCTGGAGCCAGCCGGAGAGCGTGACCTCGACGCCGGCATCGCCCTCGCGGAGCTGACCGCAGGTGTGGGAGCGCCAGGTGTGGTTGAGCGGGATCGAAGGGGACATGGGCGTTCCGGGAAGGGGTACGGTCAGGAGGGCGCTGGTCTAACCTGCGAGACGGGCGATGGGGAGTGGGGCCGCCGCGCCTCCTGGTCGGGCCCCGGGTGGTCGCCCCAGGTCGACGCGCTTGGCGTGCAGGTCGGGGCGCGCTGCTGAGGTTGCGGAAATTGAAGTTTCGCGCCGGCTCGCCGATTGGGACGGACGACAGGAGTGCATGATGCCCATTGCCGACGAACTTGCTTCCGTACCCTCCCTCCGGCTGGCCCCCCGCGCCGAGCTCCGCGGGACCGCGCCCCTCTGGTCGGTCAAGACCCTCTCCCCCGGAGCTGCGTTGTGGACCGAGGGGGAGGCCGTGGAGGTCTTTGCCGTCCTCGTGTCCGGAGAGCTGGTCGTCGAGCACCAAGGCACTCCCGTCGGTCGGGTGCAACACGGGGATGTGTTGGGCGAGTCCTCCGCCTTCCTTGGCGGCCTGACGCGCACGGCCACGCTCCGGGCCCGGACCGAAGCCAGGGTCTTGACGCTCCCGGTCTCGTCCCTGAGTCTCCTCCGCTCGACCGCGCCCGCGGTCTACGACGCGCTCGTCGAGCTCGGCCTCCACGCGCTGTGTCGAAGGTTGGCCACCGTGGATCGTGACATCGCCAAGGTGGCTGCCGGCGGGGCCGTAGCACCGGTGCGTGTCGAGGCATCCAAGCTCGTGCGACTCTGGAAGGCCCTGCGTCCCGGGCTCCCCCAGGGAGCGTGCCCCTCCATCGCGCCGCTGCTGCGGCGCCAGCCGGGGCTCGAGGACATCGACGGCACCGCGCTCGCGGCCATCGCCACCGGCTTCGTGGCCGAGCCCGTCCCGGAGGGCACCGTGTTGTTCCTGGAAGGGGAGCTACGGTCCTCCGCCTGGCTCGTCGCCAGCGGCACCGTCGACGTGCTCCGAAACGTTCGCGGCGGACGGGCCGAGCTCCTCGTGACGCTCGGGGCCGGAGCCATCCTCGGGGTCAATGCTCTGGTCGAGCAGGGCCCGCGCACCGCCAGCTGCGTGACGACCAGCCCGTGTTGGCTCTACCGCGCTGACGCAAAGACGACCGCTCACCTCGAGGGCCAGCCGCGGCTCGCGTGGCGCGAGGCCGTCCTCGGGATCCTCGCGTGCCAGGTGCGGCGTGCCGACGACGCGCTGCAAGCCATCCGCTCCGCGAAAACGGTGCCTGTCCGGGGAGCGATTCACGGCGCGTCCGTCGCGCCCGCCTCGGTCGACGGGGAGCTCGAGGCGATCTTGCGGGCGTCCGGGTGGTTGGAGGCCATTCCGAGAGCGGAGTTGGACGAAGTCGAGGTGGTGTTCACCGAGGACGACTCCCGCAACCGAGGCCGGGCTCGTCACGCCGCCGCCTGACAGCCACCGCCCCTGGAACGAAGCTGGGACCGTCCCTTCGGGCGCCTGCGCTCGAATTTTCGGCTACCGTGATCCAACCGGTCGCGTGTCGGCATGGTTGCCCAGCATCGTTCCGCCCTGGAGTCCCATGTTCCTGCTGCTGCTTGCCTGCACCCCCGCCACCATCGACCTCGGCGACAAGGCTGACCCCCGGTTGACCGACGGCGACGCGGACACGGACGCGGACGCCGACGCCGACACCGACTCCGACACCGACACCGACTCCGATACGGATGCCGACGCGGATGCCGACACGGACACCGACACCGATGCGGACGCCGACACCGATGCGGACACCGACACCGTCCCCTCCGATGCGGGGGACTACGCGGGCTCCGTGGAGGGGGTCTACAGCTGGGAAGGCGGCGGCTGGGGCGGCGGGGAGGACGACTACGAGGTCGCCTGCTCGGGCGAGTTCGAGGTGACCCTGTCCGAGCGCGGCGGCCTCGCGGGGAGCGCGTGGTGCACGGACGAGTGGCGCGGCAACACGGTCGAGGGCGCGATCACCGGCACCGTCACGGCCGGCCGCGCGACCGGCACCTGGACCGTCGACTTCGGGTGGGACGAGGCGACCTTCGACCTCGCGGGCACCGTGGCCGACGGCGTGATGACCCTCTCGCTCGACGAAGACATCGGCGGCGGACAACAGTTCAGCGCCGTGTTGAGCGGGCATCGGTAGCCAGTTCTCGCGGTGCTGGTATCCGGAGGCCCCGGTTCCACGTGGAACGGGTGGCGTCCCGGTCGCGATCGGGCGAAGCTCGCGCGACACGACGAGGCGACGGTGGAGCGCGAGGTACGAACGTGGTGGAGCCCCAACGTGGGGCGCGAGATGGGGGTGGCCCGCTACGGCCACTTCGGCAAGCCCGTGCTGTTCTTCCCGACCGGCGGCGGCGACTACCTGGACTGCGAGCGGTTCTTGATGGTGCGGGCGCTCACGCCGCTCCTCGCCGCGGGCCGCATCAAGCTCTACGCGATCGACAGTACCTGCCGCCAGTCCTGGACCAACCCGGATGTGCCCCCGCTCGAGAAGAGCCACATGCAGGCCCGCTACGACCGGTGGCTCACCGACGAGCTGGTGCCCTGGATCCGGTCGGACTGCGGGGGCACGGACCAGAAGTTCGCGGCCTGCGGCGCCTCGATCGGCGCGTACCACGCCCTGAACCTCACCTGCAAGCACCCCGAGATCGTCGACACGATGGTCGGGATGAGCGGCACCTACGCCATGGACCGCCGCATGGCCGGCCAGTGGAACGAGGACTGGTACTACAACGATCCCCTCCAGTTCGTGCCCACGCTCGACGGCGAGCGCCGCGAGGCCCTTGCCCGCGCGCGCTTCGTGCTCGGGCTGGGGCGCGACCACGAGAACCCGGCCTACACCTGGCGCACCGCGAACATGCTCGGCGCGGGCGGGTTCTGGAACCGGGTGGAGACGTGGGGCGCGGGGAGCGGGCACGACTGGCCGACGTGGCGCGCGATGTTGCCGACGTTCTTGGACCGGTTGGTCTGAGCGGCGGAGCGGGGAGCCGTCGTGAGCGTGGAGCGGCTGGTTGTGATAGCTACGACCACGCCCCCCGGGATCCCATGCGTCTGAACATCCTATTTGCCACCCTTCTCGTCTGTCTCGCAGCTCCGAGGCCCGCCTCAGCCGGGTCCGACCTGAAGGCCCGGATCGCGAAGGACCGCGTACAATTCGTCGATGGCAAGATGAAGATCGAGGAGTTCCACCTCTGTAAAGTCACCGTGCCGGGCACGTCGAAGAGCTCCCTTCAGATGCGCAGCTACGCGGAGGTGCCCGTGAACGCTGGGGTATCGAGAGACTTCCTGGTCTCCTTCGAGTCCGGGATGCAGGCGCTCATGAGGATCACCATCGGCGCGGCCTTGAGCAAGGGATCGAAGGTCGAGCCTCACAAGGCCTTGGACTGCGACCCGATCTCGGCGCCGATCGGAAAGGTAGATCTCGAGGTCAACCTGTATCTGACGGCCGATGGATTCCAGATGGCGTTCGTGGACGCGTCGACCGGGACGACGATGCAAGAGTCCAGGCGCTGGGACGACGAGTCCAAGTAGGATCCAACGGCGCTGGGCGTATCCAGCCACTGGGGAAGGCGGCCCCGAACCCCGCGATAACCGGCGTGTGGTTCCCCGTTGGCGAACGCGCTCACGGGGCCCGCGCCGCGCGAGGCGCGCGCCGCCGCGTGTCTTCCGGGCGCGCGCTCCGCGCTCGGTCGGCGCCGAGCCGCCGGACGCGCCGCCGAGGCGGCGGCGCCCCTCCAGCCCCGCTGGGCCGGGGACCAGCCTCACAACCCGGAGCGAACGCGTGCGCGGCGCGCCATCCGGGCGCGGGCGGGTGTGATCGGGTTCAGTCGGTGTCGAGGCCGGCCCCATCCGCCGCGCCCAGCACGTGTGCGTAGTCGACCGCGTGACGCGCACACCGAGGCGATCCGGCGGCAATCCCACGGCCGACGTCGCGCAGGGCCTCCCCCACGGGACGAGCCGGCGGCCACCCCTCGCGACGTCCTCGACATCCCACCGAGTTGTGGCCGTGATCGCGGCGAGGGCCGGCCACAACTCGCGACGTCCTCGACATCCCACCGAGTTGTGGCCGCGATCGCGGCGAGGGCCGGCCACAACTCGCGACGTCCTCGACATCCCACCGAGTTGTGGCCGCGATCGCGGCGAGGCCCGGCCACAACTCGCGACGTCCTCGACATCCCACCGAGTTGTGGCCGCGATCGCGGCGAGGCCCGCCACAACTCGCGACGCCCTCGACATCCCGCCGAGTTGTGGCCGCGATCGCGGCGAGGCCCGGCCACAACCCGCGACGTCCTCGACATCCCACCGAGTGGTGGACTCGACGCAGCGCCCTCGAATCTCCCGCCGAGCGTGCGCGCGCAGGTTGGCACCGGGGGCGGTGCACACGGAAGCGCCCCCGATCACGGACTGAAGTGGCTCACACCCCCGCGCCCGGCCGACCGGAGCGCGCCGGGCGCCTCGCCCGGCGGTCCCGCCCGCCTCGGGCGGACCGAGCCCGACGGGCGAGCGCGCAGGGGGGCCGTAGGCGCCCTCGCGGGGAAGCTCGTCCCGCACGGCCGCCGGCCGCGGGGTTAGGGGCCGCCACGGTTCGCGCGCGCGCCGCCGATGGCTCGGTGGGGGCCGCCGACCGGAGGGGAGCGGGGCCCGATGAAGCTGGTTGTCGCCGAGAAGCCGTCCGTCGCGCGGGACCTCGCGCGCGTGATCGGCGCGACCACCAAGGGCGATGGTTGCATCGAGGGCGCGGGCGTGCGGGTGACGTGGTGCATCGGGCACCTCGCCGAGCTCGAGGACCCCGCGCACTACCACGCCGCGTGGAAGCGGTGGTCGTTCGACACCCTCCCGATGATCCCGGAGCGCTTCGACCTGCGGATGCGCTCCGGCGACATCCGCGAGCACTTCACCGCGCTCAAGCGGATGCTGCGCGACCGCGACGTCACCGAGGTCATCAACGCGTGCGACGCGGGGCGCGAGGGCGAGCTCATCTTCCGGTACGTCTTCGAGCTCGTGGGGTGCACCCGCCCCGTGCGGCGGCTCTGGACCAGCTCGCTCACGGACGAGGCCATCCGGAACGCGTGGTCCCGCCTGCGTCCGGGGCACGAATTCGACGCGCTGGCCGACGCCGCGCGCTGCCGCTCCGAGGCGGACTGGCTCGTCGGCCTCAACGCGACGCGCGCCCTGACCTGCCTCGCGCGCCAGGGTGGCGGCGAACAGCTGCTCTCCGTGGGCCGCGTGCAGACCCCCACGCTCGCGATGATCGTAGGGCGCGACCGCGCGATCGCCGCGTTCGTGGCCGTGCCGTACTGGCTGGTCAAGGCCCGCTTCGAGGCGGGCGGCGCGGAGAAGGGCACCTGGGAAGCCACCTTCTTTCAGCGCGCGCAGGAGCGCCCCGGAGACAAGGCGGGGGAGAAGCCCGCCGATCGGCCCGACGGCGCCGAGCCCGAGGCCCCGGTCGCCGAGCGCGTCCTCGACAAGGCGACCGCGGAGGCCATCGCCGCCGCCACGCTCGGCCAGCCCGGCACCGTCGCCGAGGCCGACCGCAAGCGGATCCGCGAGCAGCCGCCGCTCCTGTACGATCTGACGGCGCTCCAGCGCCGCGCGAACGAGCGCTACGGCATCTCCGCGCCGATGACCTTGCAGATCGCGCAGGCGCTCTACGAGAAGCACAAGCTCATCACGTACCCACGCACCGACGCGCGCTACCTCACGCCCGACCAGGTGGGCGAGCTGCCGAAGGTGCTCGAGGGGCTGGCCCGGCTGCCCACCTACAAGCCGTTCGCGGACGCGCTGCTCGCGAACCCGATCAACCCCGGGCGCCGCGTCGTCGACGCCGCGGAGGTCGGCGATCACCACGCCATCCTGCCGACCGGACGCACGCCCGAGCCCTCGCGCCTCGACGCGAACGAGCGGCGGGTGTTCGATCTCGTCGCTCGCCGGCTGATGGCGGCGCTCTCGCCCGACGCGCTGTTCGACGCCACCACGCTGATCGTGAGGGTGACGCCCGCTGAGCCAGGCCCCGCCGCCAGCCCCGAGGCCAGCCCCACCGAGCTGCCGCCGCTGCTCTACCGCGCGCGCGGCCGCGTCTGCCGCGACCCCGGTTGGCGCGCGGTCGACCCGCCCGGCAAGAGCCGGGAGCTCGACCTGCCGAACGTCAACCCCGGCGATGCCGCCCAGGCCAGCGACGTGCGCGTGATCGAAGAGAAGACCCGCCCGCCGCGCCCCTTCAACGACAGCACGCTGCTCGGCGCGATGGAGACGGCGGGAAAGAGCCTGGACGACGACGCCCTGAAGCGCGCCATGCGCCACGCCGGCCTCGGCACGCCCGCCACCCGCGCCGCCATCCTCGAGACGCTCCTGGGCCGCGAGTACATCGTGCGCCAGGCCCGCGACCTGCGCGCCACCGACCGTGGCACCGCGCTGATCGACGCGGTGCCGCTCGACGAGCTCAAGTCCGCGGAGCTCACGGGGCGCTGGGAGGCCCGTCTCGCCGCGATCGCGGAGGGAAAGGACGCCCGCGAGGACTTCATGCGCGATGTGTCCGACCACGTCCGCGAGGTGGTGGCCGCCATCGCGGGGGCCGCGCCGCCCCCCGCCGAGGTGTCGGACAAGACGCCCACGGTGTCGCTGGGGCCGTGCCCCCTGTGCGGCACCCCCGTCCGCGAGACCCCGCGGGTCTACGCGTGCGACACCGGCCGCGGCTGCGCGTTCGTGGTCTGGAAGACGATGTCCCAGCGCCCCGTCAGCGCGCGGATGGTCAAGCAGCTCCTGAAGGACGGCCGCTCCGAGGTGGTCAAGGGGTGGAAGAGCAAGGCCGGAAAGGCGTTCGAGGCGGGGCTGGAGTGGCGGGAGGGCAAGGTCCAATTCGCGTTCGCGCCGCGCGAGGCCACGGCGGAGCCGGAGTCTCCCGTGGGGCTGCCCTGCCCGGCCTGCAAGGAGGGGAGGACCGTGCGCGGCAAGTCCGCCTGGGGGTGCGGCCGGTGGCGCGAGGGATGCCGCTTCGTGCTGCCGTTCGAAGACGCGGGGAAGCCGCTCACGGACGCCCAGGCCGTGGCGAGGATCCGCGGGCCGCGCCGCGCCGTGGCGGGCGCGAACCGCTCCAACTAGCGGCTCGCCGCGACGAAGCAGGAGGGACCGACGGTCGCTGAGGCGAGCCCCGCACCGGTCACCCGCCCCTCACGCCCCGGTGCACGTGTAGGTGACCCGCACCGTGTCGGAGCTGGACGTGCCCATGCAATCGGTCGCGGTGAGTCGAACCTCGATCTCGACCTCGGTGTCGGCTTCGTACGTGGCGTCGGGGCCCTCCACCGTGAGCGTGACCGACGAGCCGGTCGCCGAAGAGAGGGCGCCGGAGTCGGCGCCGCTCACGATGGACCACGCGTAGGTGAGGTCGTCGCCGTCGGCGTCCGTCACGCCCGTGCCGGAGAGGGTGAACACCTTCTCGTCGCAGGCGCGACAGGCGTAGCTCTCCCCGTAGCTGATCGGCGTGCACGTGGACGTGTCGCTCCCGCTCTGGTCCGCGCCCGCCCGGGTGACGGGCACGCTGTTCGTCGGGCGCGTGGCGACCGTGATGTCGATGCTCGCGGGCGCGGACTCGACATCGCCGTTGTCGACGACAAGGTCGAAGCTGTACGTGCCGGCCACGTCCGCCGTGAAGGTGGGCGCCTCCGAGTCCGTGGTCACGATGTCGTCGGTCGTGCGCCCGGATGCCGAGGGCTCGCCGACCAGCTCCCAGTCGTAGGTGAGGGGCAGGCCCGCGAGGTCGTAGGAGCCGCCGCCGTCCAGCCCCAGATCGTCGCAGGTGTAGGTGGATCCGGAGCTGTCCGCGACCGCCACCGGCTCCGCGGTCGCGGTGCCGCTGCAATCGTTGTCGATGCCGGTCGACGTGCCCTCGGGCGCGCCCGGGTAGATGGCGTCGTCGAAGTCGTCGCAGTCGCCCTCGGTCAGGTCGAAGCCGTCGCGATCGGCGTCCGCGGTGCAGCTCTCGTCCACCGTGCCGTCGCAATTGTCGTCCACCTCGTTGCCGCAGTCATCGGCGGCGGCGGGGTTCACGCGATCCTCCGTGTCGTCGCAGTCATCCCCGTTCATGACGAAGAAGTCCGCCGGGGCCTCGCAGTCGGTCACGGCGTAGGAGGCGTCCCCGTAGCCGTCCGAGTCGAGGTCGACGTACCAGGTGGGGATGTCGGCCATCCCGGTGGTGTCGATCGTGCCGTCGCAGTCGTCATCGACGCCGTTGCACACCTCGTCCTCCGCGGGGCTCACGTCGCGGTCGCGGTCGTCACAATCGCCGCCGCCCTCGACCCACCCGGCGCCCGGATCGCACGCGGTCACCATCGTGGCGTCGTCCCCGTAGCCGTCGCCGTCCTCGTCGGCGTACCACGTGGACGCGCCCACGCTCGCGGCGGGGTCGGTCTCGCCGTCGCAGTCGTCGTCCACGCCGTTGCAGACCTCGGCGGCGCCAGGGTTCACGGCGGCGTCGGCGTCGTCACAGTCGATGCGGTCGGTGTACCCGTCCTCGTCGAGGTCGACGGGCAGATCGACGTCGGTGTCGGTGTCGGTGTCCGAGTCCGTGTCGGTATCCGAGTCCGCGTCGGTATCCGAGTCCGTGTCGGTGTCCGCGTCCGTGTCGGCGTCCGTGTCGGCGTCCGTGTCGGTGTCCGAGTCGGCGTCCGAGTCGGCGTCCGAGTCGGCGTCCGAGTCGGCATCGGTGTCCGCGTCCGACTCGTCGACAACGCTGGTGTCCGCGTCCTTGTCCCCGTCGACCTGGACGGGAACACAGCCGGAGAGCGCGAGGAGGAGCGGAAGGGAGAGGATTCGCATCGAGCACATTCCGGGCGGCAAGCGCCACGGTATCTCGAAATCCTCGCACGCGGCGCTGAACCTGGGCCGCAGGCGCGGTCGGGCTCTTAGGAGCGTTGCGCGGTGAGCACCCGGTTGCTCGCGAGCTTGACGGCAAGCCCGCGGAGCCCTGCCAGGGCGAGCGCCGCGCTCACTTCGATCGGGATCTCGTTGTAGGAGCCCCACTCGTTGGTGTGGGTGGCCTCCATCTTCTCGCGGAGCCAGGTGTGCGCGCTCTTGGCGGCGCCCTGCGCGTCGTTCGTGTCGAGCGCGGTGGCGAAGCGGCGCCAGGGCAGCCCCAGACCGGCGTCGGACAGCTCGCAGGCGCGCGCCGAGGCCTGGAGCGCCGGGGCGTCCTCCACCAGGGCGGCGGCGGCGAGCCGCGCGTTGTGGACCGAGCCCGGGAGCGCGGCGGCGGTGTGGAGGAGGAACGTACGCGCGGCCTCGAGCGAGAGGGCGCGGCGCTCGGTGGGGGCCAGGGCCAGGGCCAGCAACCCGCGGGTCGCCGCGAAGTCGGCGTAGGCGCCCGGGTTGACGCGACCCTCCCCCACGGCCGCGATCCACTCGACCATTCGGCGGCCCGCGCGATCGACCAGGGCCAGGGCTTCATCCTCGCGGTCGAGCAGACAGGCGGCCGACGCCGAGCGCACCAGGTGGTTTACCACGTTGTGGTACTCGACCACGGCGAGGTAGCGGTTCTCGTACAGATCGACGCGCAGGAGCACGCCGGCCAGGCGTTCGTGGTCGGCTTCGGGCCAGGTCGTCATCGGCACCACCGGTGGCCCTCGGGACCAGCTTGGGGAACTGCGTGCGGAACAGCCTGTGGAGAAGCTGTAGTGCCGATGAGGAAAAACGAAGCGGGGGCACACCCGCGGTCTGCGGATGTGCCCCCGTAGATGGTGCACCCTGAGAGGCTCGAACTCCCAACCTTCTGATCCGTAGTCAGATGCTCTATCCAATTGAGCTAAGGGTGCATATTCAACGAGCGTTTTTGCGGAGCGTATCGACCGGGCCGATCCGAGGCTCCTGAAGATGGCGGAGACGGAGGGATTTGAACCCTCGGTACGCTTTTGGCATACACTCGCTTAGCAAGCGAGCACCTTCGGCCACTCGGTCACGTCTCCATGTATGTAAAGCGAGAGGAGGTGGTGGGGTTCGAACCCACGGCCCCTTGTGAGGGCTGCGGTTTTCAAGACCGCTGCCTTAAACCGCTCGGCCACACCTCCGGGGTGAGGCCCACTGCACTTATAGCCCCGAGTGGATTCGGTCAAGGCCTCTCATGTACGGTCGCAGCGCTTCAGGTACGATCACGCTGCCGTCGGGCTCCTGGTAGTTCTCCAGGATGGCCACCAGCGTGCGCCCGACCGCCAGGGCCGAGCCGTTGAGGGTGTGCAAGAACGTGGTCTTCTTCTCGCCTTCGCGCTTGAACCGGAGCTTGAGCCGGCGGGCCTGGAAGTCGTGGAAGTTCGTGCACGAGCTGATCTCGCGGTAGGCCTGCTGGCCCGGGAGCCACACCTCGAGATCGTAGCCGCGAGCGCCGCCGAAGCCCACGTCCCCCGCGCAGCGCGCGACCACCTGGTACGGCAGCCCGAGCCGCTGGAGGCAGGCCTCGGCGTGCGCGGTGATGGTCTCCAGCGCGGCCTCGCTCTCCTCGGGGCGCACGATGTGCACCACCTCGACCTTGTGGAACTGGTGCACGCGGATGAGCCCGCGGGTGTCACGGCCGGCGGCCCCCGCCTCGGAGCGGAAGCACGGCGTGAACGCGCAGTAGCGGACGGGGAGCGCCGCATCGTCCAGGATCTCGTCCTGGTGCAGGTTGGTGACCGGGACCTCGGCGGTGGGGATGAGGAACGCGTCCTCCCCGGCGAGCTGCGTGGTGAGCTTGAAGAGGTCCGCCTCGAACTTGGGGAGCTGGGTCGTGCCGACGAGCGCGCTCCGGCGCACCAGGTACGGCACCATGACCTCGCGGTAGCCGTGCTCGCTCACGTGGATGTCGAGGAAAAACTGCACCAGCGCCCGCTCGAGCTGGGCGAGCGGCCCGGAGAGCACGTAGAAGCGCGAGCCCGCGATCTTCGCGGCGCGCTCGGGGTCGTACATGCCGAGCGCCACGGCCAGATCGTCGTGGAGGCGGCCCTCGGCGCGCGGCGTGCCCCACTTGCGGACGACGGGGTTGTCCGCATCCCCGGCGCCGTCGGGCGTGGCCGGGTCGACCAGGTTGGGGAGGCCGAGCAGGAGGTCCTGCTCCTCCGCCTCGATCCCGACGAGCTCCGCGTCGAGCTGGCCCGCGCGCTCGGTGGCGGCGCGCACCTCGGCCTTCATGGCCTCGGCCTCCAGCTTCTCCCCGGCCTTCATCGCCGCGCCGATCTTCGGCGAGAGCTCGTTGCGGGTGGCCCGACAGCGGTCCCCCTCGGTGGAGAGCGCACGGCGGCGGGCGACGAGCTCGACCAGGCGGTCGACGACGGCGAGCGCATCGGGCCCGGCGTGACGCCGCGCGAGGCTCTCGCGGACGCGCTCGGGGTGCGTGGCGAACAGGTTCGGATCGAGCATGGCGCGGCTTCTAACCGGCGGGAGGCCGCGTTGCCGAGGGCGCCGGCCCGGACGACGGGAGCATTTCTCCCGAGCGCTCCTAAGAGCGTCGTTCGTCGTCCCTCGCCTGGGCCTCGCGTCGGTTGTGACGCAACGAGCTCCACAACGCCACGACGATGAACCCGGCGCCGATCAGGCCGGTGATGACCTCGGGCACGTGCACGAACGTCTTGAGGAACATGATGACCGCCAGGGCGATGATGGCGTAGAACGCGCCATGCTCGAGGTAGCGGTACTCGGCGAGGGTGCCCTTCTCCACCAGCATGACGGTGAGGCTCCGGACGAACATCGCGCCCGTGCCGAGGCCGATCGCGATGACGAAGAGGTTGTTGGACAGGGCGAAGGCGCCGATCACGCCGTCGAAGCTGAAGCTCGCGTCGAGCACCTCGAGGTAGAGGAACGCCGCGAGGCCCGAGCGCACCGCGAGGCCCTGCGCCTCGGACGCGGCGTCCAGCACGGCGCTGATGCCGTCCACCGCGATGAACGCGAGCAGCCCGAAGATGCCCATCGTGAGGAACGTGAGGCGCTCGTCCTGGGCGAGCTGGGTGGAGACCCCCCAGAGGAGGAGGAGGCACAGGCCGATCTGCACCGCCTCGACGCGGCCCAGCTGCGCGATCGGGCGCTCGAGCCAGGCGATCCAGAAGACCTCCTTCTCCAGGTCGATGAAGTGCTTGAGCCCGACCATCGCCAGGAACGCCCCACCGAACGCGGAGACGGACACGTGCGCGGTCTCGATGATGTGCGAATACTCGTCGGGCTCCGTGGCGGCGAGCACCACCGCGTCGATCGGCCCGATGTGCGCGATGAGCGAGACGATCGCGAGCGGAAAGACGATGCGCATGCCGAAGACGGCGATGGCGATGCCCCACGTGATGAAGCGGTGCCGCCACACCTCGTCCATGTCCTTGAGCACGGTCGCGTTGACGACGGCGTTGTCGAAGGAGAGCGAGATCTCCAGGATCGACAGGACGAAGACGATGAACGCCGACTGCAGCCCGCCGGAGAGGGTGCCGGTGTACGAGTAGCCGATCACGCCGCCGAGCAGCACCCCCAGGATCGCGGTAGCGATCGAGGCACCAAAGTACTTGAGGCTGTCGCCCATTCACGCCCGCCCGGTGTCGAGGAAGGCGCGAAGTCTAACCGTTCGGAAGCCGCGAATTCGGAAGAGCGGCGCCGATGGAGGCGGCGGTCACGTCGCCGCCGCGCGTCGCGGCCTCCTCGATTCGACCCCGTTTCGTAGCATAGTGGGCACCGAGGAGGTCTCGATGCGACCGGTGCTCGCGCTCGCCCTGTCGGCCTGTTCTCAGACACTCCTGCTCGACCAGCTCCGCCCGTTCGTCCCCGAGCCGCCGGCGCGGACCATCGTGGAGGCGTGCGAGCGCGGCGAGGTGGAGCACCGGGCGCTCGACGTGCGCTTCCCCGAGCGCGATGCGGGCTGCGAGTGGGGCGTGGACGGCAACCTCGACCCCGGACAGGGCGTCATCAGCGCGCGCACCGAGGACGTCGTGGTGCTCGAGATGCCGACGGACGTGGCGATCTGCGACGTGACGCTCGACTTCCGGGGTCCCGATCCGGAGTCCGAGCAGATCTTGCGCTACGACGACGCCTTCATCCTCACCCTCGACGACGTGGTCCTGGCCGCCAGCTATGGGCCCATGGTCGAGCTCCTCGAGGAGGAGGGCCACCTCCGCCTGTACGACTGGGATCGCCTCGCGGGGGCGCCGTTCTCCTTCGCCGACCTCGATGCCTACTGCCTCGGCGCCGCGGAGGGCCTCTCGACCTGCACCATCCCGCCGCCCGAGACGTCCGGGATCATCTCGCTCGACTTCGGCAGCGAGATCGTCGACGAGCTCGCGGACCATGCCTACCGCCAGCAGCGCTACGCCTTCGCCTTCATCTCCGTCGGCGACAACGACGAGGACGTGGACTGCTCTCACGCCGAGTTCGGCTTCACGGTCGACGTAGACTACGTGCGCTACACGGCGGATTGAGCGCGATGCCTGGACAGTTGAAGCGGACGATGGGCCTCGGCGCCCTGGTGATCTACGGGGTCGGCGACATGCTCGGCGCCGGGATCTACGGGCTGGTCGGCAAGGCGGCGGGGCTAATGGGCCACCTGATGTGGCTCGGCTTCTGCGGGGCCCTGCTCGCGGCGGTGTTCACGGGGCTCTCCTACGCGTGCATCGGCTCGCGGTATCCGCGGGCGGCCGGGGCCGCGTTCGTGACCGAGCGCGCCTACGGGCGGCCCTGGCTGACCTGGCTGGTGGGGCTGGGCGTGGCGGCGTCCGGGCTCACCTCGATGGCGACCGGCTCGCGCGTCATCGCCGGCTACGTGCAGCGCCTCGGGGTGGACCTCCCGACGCCCGTGATCGCGATCGCCGCGCTGATGGTCGTGGCGGCGGTGGTGTTCCGCGGGATGCGCGAGAGCACGTGGTTCAACGTGGTGTGCACCACCGTCGAGGTGAGCGGGCTCCTGTTCGTCATCGCCGTCGGGATCCCCTACTGGGGCGGTGTCGACCTGACGACGCCCCCCGTGGGCGCGGAGGACACCTCCGCCATCGCGCGCATCCTCGTGCAGGGCGCGGTGCTGACGTTCTTCTCGTTCATCGGCTTCGAGGACCTGCTGAACGTCGCGGAAGAAGCGAAGGACCCCGAGCGCAACCTGCCGCTCGCCCTCGTCATCGCGCTGGTCATCGCTACCGTCATCTACCTCTCGGTCTGCGTGACGGCGCTGGCCGTGCTCACGCCCGAGGAGCTGGGGGCGAGCAAGGCGGCGCTGGTCGACGTGGTGGGCCGGGCCGCCCCCTGGTTCCCGCCTACGGCGTTCGTCGGCATCGGCATCTTCGCCGTGGCGAACACGGCGCTGCTGAACTTCATCATGGGGTCGCGGCTGCTCTACGGCATGAGCCGCCAGGGCCTCCTGCCGCGGGCCCTCGGCGTGGTGCATCCCACGCGCCACACGCCGCACTACGCGATCCTGCTCCTCCTCGGCATCGTGAGCGTCCTGATGCTGACCGCCGACATCGACGCGCTGGCGTCGGCCACGTCGCTGCTGCTGCTCACCGCGTTCGTGGTGGTGAACATGGCGCTGGTGGTGCTGAAGCTCAAGGCCGAGGATCCGCCGGGCCGCTTCGAGGTGCCGATGGCGGTGCCGGTGGTCGGCGCGTTCATCTGCGCGGGGCTGATCCTGGCGCGGGTGTTCGATCCGGCGGCGGACCCGCGCGCCCCCCTGGTCACGGCGGCGATCCTCGCGGCGCTGATGCTGCTCTACGCGGTGGTGCGGCCGAAGGTTGCGGTGGTGGTGTAGCGCACTCAGACCCCCCGCCGCCGCGCGCCCCAGAACGGCAGCACCGCCGAGCAGACCACCAGCACCGCCATGCCGAAGCGGGCGCGGGTGTCGGGCACCTGGTCGAGCAGCACCCAGCCGAGCAGCGTCGTGATCAGCGGGCTCGCGGCTCCCGCCGCGGCGACCGAGGCGACGTGGCCGTCGCGGTAGGCCGCCGTCATGAGGAGCTGCGCGGCCGTGGCCGAGAGGCCCGCGCCGACGAGGTAGCCCGCCGTCACGAGGTCGACCGGGAGCCGCGCCCCGGTGGCCAGCATCAGCGCGATCGACGCGATCGACGACATCAGCGTGAACCAGAACACGATCGTGACCGACGAGTTGGTCGCCGACGCCTTGTTCACCGAGACGTAGGCGCCCGCCGCCGCGAGGCCGCTGGCGAGGCCGAGGGCGCGGCCGAGGGTGTCGTCGCTGCCCGGGCGCGGATGCGCGAGCAGGCCCACCCCCGCGAGGGAGCCGGCGATGGCGATCCACGCGGCGATGCTGGTCCGTTGGCCGAGCAGCCACGGCGCGAGCAGCGCGACCCAGATGGCGCTGGTCTGGTTGAGGAACGCGGCCTCGCCGAGCGAGACGTAGCGGATGCACGCGAAGTAGGTGAGCAACGCGACGGCGCCGAGGAGGCCCCGCGCCCAGAGGGCCGGACGAGCGTCGCCCACCAGCTGCAGGGGGGCTCGCCAGGAGACGATTACCAACGCGAGCAGGTTCACGACGGAGCGGAAGGCGCTGCTCGTGAACGTGGACAGGCTCGGGTCGCGACGGTGCGCGAACCCGACGAAGGTGGCCATCCCCGCGAACAGCACGGACCCGAGGAGCATCCACACGATCGCCCGCGCCGCCACGGCCCCCGCGCGGACGGGCGCGCCGGCGGAAGCAGCGGTTGGCGCGGAGGACAGGCTCAGGGACGGACCCTCAGGTGGACTCTTCGACCGCCCGGACGACCTTCACCACGACCGCCTTCTGCGAGCCGGTGGGCGACGAGCCCGCCGCCGGCACCGCGGGCAGCGCCGCCGGCGCGGAGGGAGCCGGAGCGGGAGCCGGCGCGACCTGCGCCTTGGTGATCCCGGCCTTCGTGCCCTTGACCCCGGCGGCGCCCCTGCCGACCGGCGCGGGCGGCGCGGCGGCCTTCTTGGACCCCTTCTTCGCGGAGCCCGGCTTGGCGGAGGCGGGGGCCTTCGCCGCGCTCGCCTTCGCGGGGGCCGAGGCCTTCGCGGCGGCGGGGGCCTTCGCGGGAGCTGCGGCCTTCGCGGCGGCGGGGGCCTTCGCCGGCGCCTTGGCCTTCGGAGTCTCCCCCTCGGCCTTCGCGCTCGCGGCCTTCGCGACCGGCGCCCCGCGGCCCGGCTTCGCGCCGCGCTTGGGCTTGCTGGGGCCGGCCTCGCGGCGCTTCACGAGCAGCTCGGCGGCCTCCCCGAGGGTGAGCGAGTCGGGATCGACCCCGCGCGGGAGCGACGCGTTGGTGGTGCCGTCGGTGACGTAGGGGCCGAAGCGGCCCTTCATCATGTTGACGGTGCCGCCGGAGACGGGGTCCGCGCCGAGCACGCGCAGGGGCTCGATCGCGGTCCGGGCGCGGCGCACGGGCTGATCGAACAGCTTGGAGGCCTCCTCGCGGCCGATCTCGAGGACCGACACGCCCGGCGGCACCGAGCGGCTGTCCTTGCCGCGGCGGACGTACGGGCCGTAGCGACCGTTGGCGGCGGTGATCTCCTCGCCAGTCTTCGGGTCGGGACCGACCGTGCGGGGCAGCGAGAGGAGCTGGAGCGCCATGTCGAGCGTGAGCGTCGATGCCTCCATTCCCGGAAGCAGCGAGGCGCGATCCGGCTTGTCCTCGACGACCGGCTTCTTGCTCTTCTTGGGCTTGCCGGCGGCCGTGACGGGGACGACCGCCTTGACCATCTCGCCGCGCTGGACGAAGGGCCCGAAGCGCCCGTTCATGAGCAGGATGGAGAGGCCGGCGGGATCCTTGCCGAGCACGGTCGGGCCCGCCGCCTTGCGCTGGAGCCGCTCGAGCGCGTAGGCGAGGGTGACCTCGTCCGGGGCGACGTCCTCGGGGAGATCGGCGGTCGCCTCTCCCGCGGAGAGGAACGGCCCGAACTTGCCGACGCGGACCACGACGTCGACGCCGGCGTCGCTCTTGCCGATGGGGATGGTGCAGACCTTGCGCGGGTCCGCCGCCTGCTCCGCCTGGCCGAGGCGGGTCTGGAGGCCGAGGTCCCCCAGGTAGAACTCGCGCAGCGTCTCGACCCAGTTCTTGTTGCCGAGGGCGACACGATCCAGATCGTCCTCGATGCGGGCGGTGAACGTGTAGTCCACCAGCTCGGAGAGGTGCTGCTCCATCAGCTCGGTGACCGCGAAGGCCACGAACGTGGGGACCAGGGCGCCGCCGCGCTTGAACGCGTACTTCTCGAGGATCTTGTCGATGATCGAGGCGTAGGTGCTCGGCCGGCCGATGCCGCGGGCCTCGAGCTCCTTGACGAGCGTGGCCTCCGTCAGGCGGGCGGGGGGCTGGGTGGTGTGGCCCTTCGCGTCGAGCTGCTTCGTGTCGACGCGCTCGCCCTCGACGAGCGCGGGGAGCGGCCGCTCCTGGTCGGCCAGCTCGGCCTCGGGATCGTCGCTGCCCTCGACGTAGGCGCGGCGGAAGCCGGGGAACTTGATCACCTTGCCGTTCGCGACGAAACGGGCGTCGTCCACCGCGAGGATCACGCTGGTGAGGCTGCCGTGGGCGTCCGACATCTGGCAGGCGACGGTGCGCTTCCAGATCAGCTCGTACAGGCGCGCCTCGCGCTCGCTGAGCTCCTTCTGCGCGTCCTCGACGTCGCGGAAGGTCTCGCCGGCGGGGCGGATGGCCTCGTGCGCCTCCTGGGCGTTCTTGACCTTCGTCTTGTAGATGCGGGGCTCGGGGTGGAGGTAGTCCTTCCCGAAGCGCTGCAGGATGAGGCTGCGCGCGGCCGTGATCGCCTGCTCGGAGAGCGTGAACGAGTCCGTACGCATGTAGGTGATCCAGCCGCTCTCGTAGAGGCGCTGGGCCACGTCCATCGTCTGCTTGGCGCTCCACCGGAACTTGCGGATGGCCTCCTGCTGCATCGTGCTGGTGGTGAAGGGCGGGTAGGGCTTCTCCTTCCAGGGCTTCGCGTCGACCTTGTCGACCTTGCCCGTGCGCCCGAGGAGGCGCGCGACGAGGGCCCGGGCCGCGGGCTCGTCGAGAAGCAGGACGTCAGCCCCTCCCGAAGACCGCTGTGCCAGCTTGCCGGTGGACTCGTCGAAGTCTCGCCCCGTCGCGAGGCGCTTGCCGCCAACCTCGATGAGGCGGGCGCCCACGTTGGCGTCCTTCGCGGTGAAGCTTCCCTCGATGTCCCACCAGGTCGCCGAGCGGAAGGCGCAGCGGGCGCGCTCGCGATCGACGAGCAGGCGCACGGCCACCGACTGCACGCGGCCGGCGGAGAGGCCTCCGCGCACCTTGTGCCACAACAGCGGGCTGACCTCGTAGCCGTAGAGACGGTCGACGATGCGGCGCGCCTCCTGGGCGTGCACCAGGTCCTCATCGATGTCGCGGGGCGAGGCGATGGCCTTGTTGATCGCGTCCAGCGTGATCTCGTGGAACACGAGGCGCTTGACCGGCACGCGCGGCTTGAGCACCTCGCGCAGATGCCAGGAGATGCTCTCGCCCTCGCGATCCTCGTCTGTCGCGAGGTAGACGATCGAGGCGTCCTTCACGAGCGCCTTGAGCGACGCCACCTGCTCCTTGCGGTCGGCGGAGATGACGTAGAGCGGCTTGAAGTCTTCGTTGACCTTCACGCCGAGCTTCGTCCAGCCGTCCTTCTTGTGTTCGGGCGAGACGTCCGTGGCCCTCTCGGGGAGGTCGCGCACGTGTCCCTTGCTCGCCTCGACCACGTAGCCGGCGCCGAGAAACTTGGAGATGGTCCGCGCCTTGGCGGGGGACTCGACGATGACCAGCGGCTTCGGCATGTACCTTCGACCTTCCCGGGTCGGCCTGACTACACCGGGTAGGCGCGACCTCGCAAGCGGAGCAGCGCGGGATATCTGCGAAGGCTACAAGATCGCACGATGGACCGGGTTGCCCATTTTCTCGCCTTTCTTCGTGCAGAACGTGCCGCGTCAGCGCATACCTTGCGGGCATACGGTCGCGAGCTCTCCACGCTCGCCGACGCCCTCGCGCCCCGCCCGATAGAATCCGCGTTGCTGGCCGATCTTCGCGCCCACCTGGCGCGCGGCGCGGGGGCTCCGGCGAGCCTTCAGCAACGGATTGGAGCAATCCGCACGTTCTATCGGTGGCTCGTGCGGGAAGGCGTGATCGCCGAGAGCCCGGCCGACCGCCTGACCTCCCCCAAGGTGAAGCGCCCGCTCCCGCGCGTGCTCGAGGTCGACGAGGCGACGGGGGTCGTGGAAGATCCCGCCGGCGAGGGCTGGCGGCACACGCGGAACGTGGCGTTGCTCGAGGTGGCCTACGGCGCGGGCCTCCGCGTGTCCGAGGTCGCGGCGCTGGACGTGGCCGATGTCGAGCTGGACCGCGGCCTGGTGCGCGTGCTCTCGGGCAAGGGGCGCAAGGGGCGCATCGTGCCGATCGGGCCGGTCGCCGTGGAGGCCGTGCGCGCGCTGCTCGCGGAGGGCCGGATGGTGGACGGCCCCCTGTTCCGCAACGTGCAGGGCGGGCGGCTCACCACGCGCGGCCTCTACGACGTGGTGCGTGCCGCCGGCGTGAAGAACGGCCTGGCCGGCGTGCACCCGCACGCGATGCGCCACTCGATGGCGACCCACCTCCTGGCCAGCGGCGCGGACATCCGGTCGATCCAGGAGATGCTGGGGCACGCGTCGCTCTCGACCACCCAGCGCTACACCCAGGTGGAGCTCGACCAGCTCCGGGTTGCCCACCGCAAGGCCCACCCGAGAGCGCGGCGGGCGCGAGAGGGCGGCGATCCGTCGAGCGGGTGACGTCGAGCGGGTGACATCGATCGGGTGACGTCGATCGGGCCGACCTCGTCGGCCGCTCCGCCGGAGCCGTCGAGAAAGGTGTAGCATTGGCGGCGCTGGAGGTGATGGGGTGGGTGTTCCGCGGCGGCCGTTGACGGAGGACGAAGCGCGCCAGATCGACGCGACGACGGCGGCGCGCGAGCGGGGCACGCTGTACGAGGTCCTCGGGCTCCAGCCTTCGGCCACGACCGCCGAGGTCGAGGACGCGTACCACGACCTTGCCCGCCAGTGGCATCCCGACCGCTTCTACAGCCGGGAGACCGGCGAGCGCGGGCCCCTGCTCGAGGAGAACTTCGGCGCCGCCACCCGGGCATACCGCATCCTCCGCGACGAGGTGAAGCGCAAGAGCTACAACCGCGAGGCCGGGATCACGGTCAAGTCCGTCGTCCGAACCCCCGCCGTCGTGCCCCCTCCGCCTCCTCCTGCGCCCGCCCCACGCGCCCGGTTGTCCTCCATCGGCAACGGCGTCAACGCGGGCGACACGTCCCCGGGGGGCACCCGGGTCTACGAGACCGCGATCGGCCGCGCGCCACCGCCCACACCCACACCGACACCCACGCCCAAGCCACCGAGAGCGGTGGACAAGATCCGCCAACATCTCGGGGAGCAGCTCACCCGGGCGCGCGCCTACCACGACGCCGGGAAGGCCGACTTCGACGCGGGCCGCTTCGCGAAGGCGGAGAGCGCGCTGTACCTCGCGATGAAGTTCGATCCGCACAACCCGTCCTACACCCAGCTCTACGAGCAGGCGGCGACGCAGGCGCGCGCCGGGCGCGGCAAGGGTTTCCTCACGCAGGCCGAGCAGGAGGAGTCCTACGGCCGGCTGAAGGAGGCCATGGGCCTGTATCTGAAGGCGGCGGAGTGTGATCCGCCCGACGGCGTCGCCTTCTTCCGCCTCGCGCACCTGCAGCGGTCGCAGGATCAGGACACGCGCGGCGCCGTGGCCAACCTCCGCAAGGCCGTGTCCAAGGAGCCCCGCAACGTCGCGTACCGACTCGCGCTCGGCGAGCTCTACGAGACCTTGAAGCTGCACGCCAACGCCGTGCGCGAGGCCCAGGTCGCGCTCGAGGTGGACCCGAAGTCGGAGGCCGCCAAGGCGCTGATCAAGCGGTTGAAGAAGTAGCGGGAGCGGCGGATTTCGGGGCCCGCGCGCCGCCCATCGCGGCGAAGTCGCGGCCGAAGGGGACCGCCAGCCATGCGCAGGGCGCGCACCCGCTCGGGGATGCGCGGTCCCGGCGGCCCGCTCGGGGGCCGACGGAACCGCTCGACGCCACGCAGGGAAACTGCGGGCGGTGCAACGGTTGAGCCGCCATCGGCGCGTCACCATGCTCCAGACCTACGACGACAACCGCGTGGACATGAGCGGCGAGATCAGCGGCACCGTTGCTGGCAGGGGTAGCGGTGCCGCGTTGGCCACGTCGGCACCTCGGCCCTCCGCCCCGTGGCCATGCGCTCCACCCGGCATGCGCTGGTCCTGGGGTGGGGGCAGGGGCTCCTATCCATCACGACGAAAATTGTACTGGGGATTCCAACCGCCGTGGTTTCGGCGGTAGGTCGCCAGATCCTCCACCTCGCGCTGCCGCGCCACGCTCCGGGCCTTCGGCGGACCCTCGATCACCATGTGCGTGAACCGCTTGCCGTCGTCGAGGTGCTCGTCGTGGCGCGCTTCCGGGTCGTTGGTGATGCCCTTGTACACAGTGCGGCGGCCGCTCATGAGGGAGTAGTTGTAGGTGTCGCGTCGTGCCAAGCCGTCCTCCAGGGCCAGGGCGGCCGAAGCGCCGCCGTGACCCGCGCACATCGATATTCATAGGCTTGAAGCTCGACAAGTCTGAATATTGGCGATCCTCCGTTCTGGGGGGACTCTCCGTCCAGGCCCGCTTCGTCGTCCGGGCGCGGGACGCCTGAACCCACGCCTGCCCGGCCCGAGCCCCGCAGCTACACGGGCGCGGTGTACGCCATGGCGGCGGGCAAGACTCCGCGAGGCCACGCTGTCCGTCCCGCGGGCCCAGGACTTGGGCGCAGGGGCCGATGACCTCGACGGGATCGCGAAGGCGATCGGCGCGCTCGAGGTGGACCCGAAGTCGGAGGCCGCCAAGGCGCTAATCAAGCGGTTGAAGAAGTAGCGGGAGCGGCGGATTTCGGGGGGCGCGCGCGCCCATCGCGGCGAAGTCGCGGCCGAAGGGGACCGCCAGCCATGCGCAGGGCGCGCACCCGCTCGGGGGTGCGCGGTCCCGGCGGCCCGCTCGGGGGCCGACGGACCGAGGCCGCAGGCCGAAGCCCGGAGCACGGCGACGGCGCCGCTCGGGGCGCCGGGGCGGCCAGGATCGGGGCATTTCCCGGCCGATCCGAACGGTCCCCCCCGTGCGCGTTAGTGAGGGCGCGCTTCGGAGAGCGTGTGGCCAACATCGTCGTCGTGGGCGCCCAGTGGGGGGATGAGGGCAAGGGCAAGATTGTCGACCGTCTGGCGGCGCGGAGCCGCTGGGTGGTGCGGTTCCAAGGGGGGAACAACGCCGGGCACACGCTGGTGGTGGCGGGCGAGAAGGTGGTGCTGCACCTGATCCCGAGCGGGATCCTGCAGCCGGACTGCACGTGTGTCGTCGGCAACGGCGTGGTGCTCGATCCGGTGGTGCTGTTCCGCGAGATCGACGCGTTGGCGGCGCGCGGCTGGCCGGTCGGCCCCGACCGTCTCGTCGTGAGCACCGAGGCGCACGTGATCCTCCCGTGGCACCGCGCGCTCGACCAGGCGCGGGAGAAGGCCCTCGGCGCGGGCCGCATCGGGACGACCGGCAAGGGCATCGGGCCGGCGTACGAGGACAAGATCGGGCGGCGCGGCGTGCGCGTGGCGGACCTGTTCGATCGCGACGCGCTGCGCGTCCGCATCGGGGGGCTGCTCGCGGAGCACAACCGTCGCCTCGTCGAGTGGTACGGCGAGGCGCCGCTCACGGTCGAGGGGATCCTGGCCGAGCTCGAGCCGCTCGCCGAGCGCCTGCGCCCCTACGCGCGGCCCGTGGTGCGGATCCTCTCCGACGCTCTCAAGGCCGGCGAGCCCATCCTGTTCGAGGGCGCCCAGGGCACCTTCCTCGACGTGGACCACGGCACCTACCCCTTCGTCACCTCGTCGAGCACCGTCGCGGGCGGTGCGGCGGCGGGCTCCGGGGTCGGTCCCACCGCGATCCACGAGGTGCTCGGCATCGCGAAGGCGTATGCCACGCGCGTCGGCAGCGGTCCGTTCCCGACCGAGCAGGACAACCCCATCGGCGAGCGTCTTCGCGCCGTGGGCCACGAATTCGGCGCCACGACCGGCCGGGCGCGGCGGTGTGGCTGGTTCGACGCCCCCATGGTGCGGCACGCGGCGATGGTCAACGGCCTCACGGCCGTCGCGCTCACCAAGCTCGACGTGCTCTCGGGCATGGGGCCGGTGCGGGTGGCGGTCGGGTATCTGGGGCTCGAGGATGTGCCCGCCGGCGCGGCCGAGCTGGCCCGCGTCGAGCTGGTGTACGAGGAGCTCGCGGGGTGGGACGAGGATCTCTCGCGGTGCAGGACCTGGGAGTCGCTCCCGCCGGCCTGCCGCGCGTACGTCGATCGCATCGAGGAGCTGACCGGCGTGCCGATCGTGCTGCTCGGCGTCGGCCCCGGCCGCGACGCTTTGATCGAGCGAGGAGCCTGGCGCGGTTTGACAGACTGAACCGCATCCGATAGAAGCTTGGGGCCGGGCCGCTAGCTCAGTCGGTAGAGCACCGGACTTTTAATCCGTGGGTCGCGGGTTCAAGTCCCGCGCGGCCCACCATTTGCCAGATCCCATCGTCTAGTCTGGCCCAGGACACCGGGTTTTCATCTCGGCGACACGGGTTCAAATCCCGTTGGGATCACCAACTCGAATAAAGCCTGGTTTCTCGGTGGGTTACCCCGAACCGAGACAGGGCTGCAATCCCGACGAATCGCGTCCATGGTTGCGGAATCCCGAGCACCATGGTTGCACGGTGGTTGCAGCCGTGCAGGCCACTTCCGGTGAGGGCCGCTACGGAGCGCGTCGGCCGGTCGCGTTCCTCAGTGCCCCCCCACAGCGGGCCGGCACGGGAAATGCGTCCGGCAGCGACGGCTCCTCTGCCGCGATGGGACGCACGGCGGGAGTCCAGGGCCGGTCGGGCCCCTGAGCTCCCTCGCCCGCGCGGGGGGGACCTAGTTGAGGCCGCCTTCTACGGTGGGCTGGCTCTTGGGCGGTCGGCGACTTGCAGGTCGGAAGTCTACGAACCGCCGGCTTCGTCCGCACACGTTAGTGCGCTCGGCACGAAGCTCAAAGCACGAACACGGGTGACCGTCGGAGGCCGGGATGACGACGCGCGGCGAGCAGCCCAGACCTCGGGTGGCCATCGTAGGGCAATGGGACTCCGCCATCGTGGAATCGCTGAAGGGCCTCTTCCCGACGGTGCACGACTGGACGGGGCGTCGGCAGGTCGACAGGCATGGGAGCGAAGTCGACCTGATCTTGGCCTACAAGACCGAGGGAAAGGTCATCGATGCACGGTTGATTCGATGCCATAGTATTTTGTTTGGAGCGTACCCTTTTCAGGGTTTTCAGGCGGATCCCGCGAAGTCCGTGAGCACCTGCAAGACCCAGACGTTCACGCTCCCGCAGACGTCGCCGAGCCTTCACGCGCTGCGAGAACTGACGCTAGGCGATGACGCCAGAAACTGGCCAGTCCTCACGGCCTCGCTCGCCGAAGATCAGGGTGCCTTCGATGCCGGAGCGCTCGCCCTCTCGACAGTGCCGGCGAAGGGTGTCTTGGCGACCGTCTGCGTCCGCCCGAGCACAGGAACCGGTCTGGCCTGGTTGCCGTGGGAGCCGGCTCACGTTCGCGCCTGGGTGACCGCGATCATGGCGGAGTGGGCCCAGCACGATGAGAAGGCGTTCGCGACGGTGCGGCCCTGGCGCGAGGGATGGCTCACGCGCGAAGAGGCGTGCCTGGTACGGCGTCGTGCCGAACTACAAGCTGACCGCGAAAGAGCCCTTGCCGCTGCTGACAAGGCCATGGCGGAGGTAGACGTAGGACTCCTTGAGGCGAGGCACGCCGGGGACCTCGGCTGGCGGTCGATGCTCACCGCGCAGGAGGAGCCGCTGGTCTCCATCGTCACGATGGCGCTCCAGGCTCTGGGCTTCCGCGTGGAAAACCGAGACCTGGTCAACCCGAAAGGCGGCCTCCGCGAAGATCTCCGGGTGTGCCTGGACGAGGTGCCCGGCTGGGAGGCGGTTGTCGAGATCAAGGGTTTCAGGCGCAGCGGCGGTAGTTCGGAGGACCTCCGCAAGCTGGAGCGTCACGTCAAGCGATATCGCGACGAAAAGGACCGCTGGCCGAACGCGCGGTGGTTCGTCGTGAACGGTCAGTTCGAGACCGCCCCCGCCGCCCGACACCGCGCGTTCGCGTCCGCGCCGGATGTGCTGCGCGACTTCGGACATGATGACGGCTTGGTGATCGGAACCGTCGACCTGTTCCGGGCGATCGTGGATGACCCCGCCCGCTTCGGGGAGATTCGAACGCTGCTTGTCGAGGGCAGGGGCGAGTTTCGGTGGCCCCGTCAACCGCCCGACGCTCCCGGCGGCGAGCCGCCGTAGCGAGTGCCCTCGGCACCGACGCAGCGGGCCTCACGCGAGGAAGGAGGCCGCGCGGGGCGCGGTTCGACTCCCGCCCCGTCCACCATCACGCCGTGAGGCCACTCGGTGAGTAGCCGGTCGGCGTTCGTAGCTTTGGCCTTCGCGCGCGTGGCGAGTCTTTCTGGCCGAGCGGGGGGTGTTGCAGTTCTGTCGCCCTCTCCTCGGTCAAGCCGCCTGGACGGGCACGAACGGCGACCTTGTGAACCCGCCCTCGGAGGGGCGCCGCCGCGGAAGGCCACGGGCGGTCAGGTCGCGTAGGGGCACGTCGGCACCGAAGATGGCCGCAAGCACCCGGTAACAGCAGGTCGTCAACCAACCCTCGGCGTCCACGAGCCGCTGACGTTCCTCCATGGTCCCATCCCGGTCGTCGAGGAGGCCGCCGTCGTGCGCCAGTCGGTTCCGGAACCGGGAAAGGTCCGAGCGTTCCCCGTCCTGACCCCCGGTAAGGATGCCGCGGCCGAGGAGGCGCTCAACAGTCTGGAGGTTCTGGCTGATCTGATTGCTCCGGGGCGCCCCCCTCGCGCGGCACACGCCGATGAGGAGACGCTCGATCGCGTTCACCAGATCCCGGCAGCGAATCTCCGGCTCGGCCTGACCGGGCGCGTTCTCCAGGTAGAGCAAGGCAACTTCGAGGCCGAGCATAGGGCCCCACTCGTCCCACGACCGCAGGCCGGCCGCGACCCACTCGGCCAGATCCCGATGGCCTCCCTCCATGGCAACCCGTCCCACGGGCATCGGGCAGCCGGTGTCGTGGACCTTGCCGCGGGGGCGCCACTCCGAGGCGAGCCACCGGGCCCGCTCGGGGGCGAAAGCGTCCCAGCCCGCGACGTCGATCGGGCACCCCACGGCACTACCGAGGACGAGAGTGAAGGGCCAGATAAGGTTCCACCACGCGTCCGTCCCCGGCGTCGCTGGCCCCATTACCGTGAAGGTCCCGACTTCGGCCCACGGCGCCGCCTCGCGCACTCCTCGCTCCGGTTCGCGAAGGACGAACGTGTGTCCGCGCCATGCGATCGGCAGCCCGGCTATCCCCCCGGTCGCCGCAGATCCGGCGGGGAACAGGTAGTGTCGCAACCCCCGCCCGATGTGGTGGACGTCCACCACGGCGTCGTCCGGAACCACCTCAGCCCCGACACGACACCGGTGCATGAGGTACTCGCCCTCGATCGGCACCGGTGACCGCGACATGCTGTAGGGACACTGCCGGATGGCCCGGATGTGCGATCCCAGGATGGTGAGGTCGCCAGCTCGCGCCGTTGCGCGGCGGTCAGGCATCGGGAACAACTCGCCGTGCACGGGCCCGCCGGGCTGGGTGAGGGTCCGAATGACGTCGAACCCGCTGCCGTGGAATTCCCCCGCGAACGTGAGTGTTGGACCCAAGGGGGTGAGCAGCGAGACCCGTCCGGCGCCCTGCGCCACGAGACCGTCCGCGAACTCGACTTCGGCATCAATGACGTCGACCGATAGCGGGGGTCTCATCTCGCCTCGCGGTGGAAAATGTGGGGAGTCACGTCCCATCGGCCGGAGGCGACGATGCCGTTGCCCCGGACTGGGACATCCACCGCGGACGGCGTGCCGCTCATGGGATCGGCTCCGTCATGGCGGATGGACAAGCGGAACGAGCTCCAGAGTTCGAGCACGAGCCCGTCGCGCACGAGAACGACCGCCCACGCCGGCGTGAGTCCTTCACCGCCGGGGACGGGGGCCATATGCCAGGGGATCGGCGTCCCCTGAGCGCGGGGCCGGTGGAGGTTCGCCCGGTGCGGGTCCAAGTCCGGGACGAGGGCCGCGTCACGTCCGAGGTGCGCGGCCACCGTTGCGAGCAGCAGCTTGGACAGGAACGCGGAGACCCGATCTGACGGAGCCGTCGGGAGGTCCACCGACCACCTGGCTACTGGATCGCCGAGTTCAACTCGCGGAACCGCCCGGTTCGGGGTGCCGGCAACCGTTCGCACGCTGAACGTCGCGGGGCCGTTCTCATCCGACAGGCGGAGCTTCGTGTGCCGAGGCAGCTGCCACGTGCTGGCCCCGCGCTTGCCGGGAACGCCCAGCATCATCCGCAGGGCGCCGACGCCGGCGCTTGTAAACGGCGCGTCCACAACGCTGCCCAGCCGGTTGTTGCAGGGGTCGCACACGAACCCCAGCGGCAGCATCCAGTCAGGGTTTCCGAGGGACTCGGGGAGGACGTGTTCGCGCCCGATGGCGTCGGCGGCGGAACCACGGCAGTAAACGCAGGAGTCCTCCACGTAGCCCTCGCTTCGAGCCGGCTGCCCCTGGGTCCGCAGCCCGCGCGGGTTCCTAGCCCCCCGCACGTCGAGCGACAATGCGGCCGGCATCTCGATAGATGCGAGGCGTTGCCACCGTGGCGGACGCCGGACCGGAGACCCGATCGTCGCATCCGCCTTCGCCGAAGGCCGGAACGGCCGCCCACCGGATAGTTCGCCACCGGCACGTCAGTCACTCCACGCTGAAGCCGGCCTCCCACGTGCCGGAGCTCGTTTCCACGGTGCACGACACGGTTACTCCGCTGGCCTCGGACGGGATGGTGGCCGTGAGGTAGATCGTCCCCGCCTCGCCGCCGCTGAACTCAGCCGGGAACGAGAGCACGATTGACCCGTCGCGAGCGCGGACCTCAACGCCGGCCCAGGCCTCCGTGCACGTCCACGCACAGATCGCCCCAGAGCCTAGGATCGTGTAGCCGTCAAAGATCGAGCTGTTTTCGTACGCCTCCCAAAAGACTCCGTCCCATGCGGACGCGAGGTCGCCCGACTCTGGGGAGCAGAGGTTGGCCTCGGCTGTGTCACCCCCGATGTCCGTGTCGCTGTCTGCCGTGTCACCGGGCGCCGGGCCCCGGGCTCCATCAGATGGGGTTCGGGCGTCGCGGTCGAGGCAGGCGACGAGGACAAGCGGGATCAGGAAGCGTGTGTGCATGAGGGTGCCCCGGCGTCTCACCAGCGGCCCGGAGCCGCAAGGCCCGTGGACGCAGCGGCGAGTGGGGCTGCGGCGCCGCCGGGAGCGAGCGCGAGGGTCAGCGCGGTGAGCGCCCCGCGGGGGTTACCCCTCATGCAGCCCCTCGATTCGGGAGAAGTACGCCGTTACGAACGCGCGCGCCTCCGCGACGACGGCAAGGAGGATCCCCGTCTCCGTCTCGATCCCGCCGACGGCGGCCTGGTAGGACAAGGCCGCGCCGGCGAGCCGCTCGTAGAACTCGTACTTGGCCCCGGCGTCGCCGCACGGCCCGAGGATGGGCTGCATCTTGCGGATGAGCCGACCGATCGCATGGGCATGCGGAGTCACAACCGTCAGCGGATCCGGCCTCCAGTCGTGAGGGTCCGGGGGCGCGGCGCAGGTCGCGAAGATGACCCCCGCTCCGCCCCAGCCCTGCGTGTCCCACTTGGCGCGCTTCCGCGCGCGGGGCGCCCGTGCGGTGCCGGCCCAGCGCTCTACCTCGCTGAGACCGGCGAGCATCTCGCCGAACGTGAGCTCGGCGCGATCGTCCTGGTGGGCGCGGCGTGTGCCCACCGTGTCGCTGGGATCGGCCTCTCCGGGTACGGAGAGAGTCGGAGGTTTGCGTGTGCGAAGGCCGGATCGGGGCGAGGCGGTCGGGATCACTGTAGGGCTCCAACGAGCCCCAACAGTATACCCGCTGCGGCCAGCGCATGGCCGCGTTGCGGGCTGTACCGCCGCCGTCGCATTGCCCATGCTCCGCCCGCAGGAAGCGGAGCATGGCGAACACGATCAACTCGCGCGTCGGGGAGCGCGTCAGGCGCCTCCGAACCGCGCGCGGGCTCACACAAGCGGAGCTCGCGGAGAAGGCGCTGCTCGCCACGCAAACCCTCAGCCGAGTAGAGCGCGGGGACCAGGGAGCGTCGCTGGAGTCGCTTGAGAGGATCGCGGTGGCGCTCGGAGAGCCGATCGCGGCGCTCTTCGAGTTCAAGGGGGAGGGCAAGGCAGTCCCCGGTCCGGCGAAGGCGATGGCAGAGGCGATGCCAGCCGATCCGAAGGAACTACGGCGTCGACTGGAGAGGGCCTTCGGGGTGCTGGCTGGGGACGAGTAGCGCGCGCCTCGGGACTCCGCGCCGACGACGGGCACGTGGCGGCGAGCGTGTGGAGGGTGACGAGGTCAACCAGCGACGACGGATCGGGGGGTGCATCCCTCGAACCGCGCAAGAGGCGTGGCACCACCGATTCTCCCCCATCTCCCGCGGCGCATAGCGGGGGACAGCTTGTGGACAAGCGTGGCGCGATCTGTGCACAACGTGTGGACACAAAGTGTAGTGTGACACGTCGTCGGAAACCCCAAGATGTGGTGGTCCAAGCTTGACCCCGGCCGAGTGGCCGCCATAGACTGGTGGGGGCAAGTGATCGGAAAGACTCAGCATTCACGACGGGGGACAACACCGCGAACAGGCTCTCGCCCAGCACGTCAGAAACGAGGAAGGCCCGGGAAGGCAGCTAACCTTTCCGAGCCCCCCGGATAATCCGCCTTGAATCCAGCTTGACGCCAGATCAACGACCGCGACCACCCTCTGCTGGGACAAATGTCGCTCGTTGCTGATGAGGAGTCAAGCCCTCGTAGAGGCCACTGCTCAATCATCCGCAATGGAGCTCAACATCGATGGCCTCTTCATCTCGCCCCCCAAGGGCCCCCGTACGTCCGCCTCGCCCCGAGGATGAGGGACTGCCCCTCATCTACACCCGGTTCATCACCGTGCGGGGCCGCCGCATCTACCACCCCAGCGGGGGTGTCTTCTGCTTCCCGGATCGTCGGGGGCTGAAGAAGTAGCGGCTCAGCCCCCGGTCTAGGCGACTAGGCCGGGGGCCTTCTTCCCCCGCGGGGATCGAATAGACCCTGGCTGATGCACGGGTGCACGGATCATGCGACCTGAGAGCTACGTTGAGTAGCTTCGGAGCGCCGACCCGGGCGACTTCTGGAGGCACTTCGGTGCCACCGTATAGAATGGTGCCTGAAGGCGCACCGCCAGAAGGATCGACGAGCCACTGGAAGTCACTTCGCTCGCCGCGCGTCCGCGAAGACGTGGGCCAGGGCGCCAACGCAAGAAGCCAGGAGATGGTCGTCATCCAGGCTCATGCCCTTGTCGGCGAACACTGCGCTGAAGAGGACGGCGACGCGGGAAGGACGGCGTTCAAGCCATTCAGCCGTTTGCTGTAGTAGAGCATTCGGCGCCGGGTTGGCGCTCGCGAAAGCCGCTTGACGGATGACCGAGGCGAGGCGTAGCTCCGGCGGAAGGCTCTCCGTCATCGGCATATCTTCCGTCTCTTCCATGAGTTTTCGCGCCGCGGGGTCCAGGTCTACGAGATCCATCCAGGGGGTGAGCTCGCGACGGGCCACATTCCATGCAGCCTCGGCATCCTCCCGCGTTCCCCCGCACGCCTTGACCTCTCCCACGAAGTCCAGAAGCACATCCGTGAGGTGAGCGCGCCGCATTGATTCCTCGTCGACCCCCAGGGCGCTCGCGAGCGCGGGCAGCCGCTCATGAGCAAGCCGCTTCCTGCCGCCTTCGAGCGCGCTGACCATCGAGGGAGCGATCCGAAGGCGCCGCGCCAGATCTGAGACAGTGACCCCCCGTCCGTGATTGTGCAGCAAGGCCCGGTGTTTGCGAACGAACGAAGCGAGGTAAGCGCCCATGAAATCCCCCGATGCTGTTCCGTGCCCCGCACGATATCACCATCCTGGTCCAAGTTTCAATACTTACATGGTGGTTGCGGGCACGTAGAACACAGTATCTTTGGGTTGTTCCAGAGGTTTCCCTGAACACCCCCCGTCGCATTCAGCGCACGCTGACCCTCCCGTTCGACCTCGTGAGTCGTGTCGATGACCTCGCAAGGCGCGACCGGCGCTCTCGTTCCTCGATGGTGCAGTTGCTCGTCGAGCGAGGACTGGCACCTTCTCCGGTCGAGGTGCCACCAAGTCTGCCGCTGGCGGTAGACCGATGAACGCCGACCTCACCGTGGACCACATCCTCGCGGAGGCGGAAGCCCGACTCCGTGCGCAAACTGAGGCCTGTGACCTCGCCGATGGCGGCGTAGCGTGCCGGGTCCTTGGGGCGGCCGCTGACGTACTCGGCGCTACGCGCGCGGCACTCGTTGGAGCGGTTTCCGAGCCGGGCAAACAGGGCGCCGTCGATGGCACACCCATAGCTGCGCACCAGGATGCCCCTGCCGTGTCCCCGGCGCCCAACCCCTGAAACGAAGATGTCGGCGCGCTCTCCCAAGCGACGCCGACATCGAGCAGCCCTCCATGAGGGCCGCGTCCACCACCGAGGAGCAAGCTCGGGATGTCCCACACAGATCCTACTACTATTCCTGGCACGTGTCCAGTACGGATGCCCTTGCCGGCTGTCCACTGGCAGTTGCCCGACGACGCGCGCTTGGACCCTGCACCCTTGGGTCTCGACACCTTGGAAAGGACAACTCCGGTCCCCAACGCCCCCGCCCTCGGTCAGGCCCGTGTGTGGGCCGACCCGGAACTCCCGTTTCGCGTCACGCTCCGGAAGGCGGACGGCAGGAGCCTTGTGTCCCCCCACGTCATCGGCATCGGCTTCCGGCCGGACGGCGAAGGCCGGGGCGAGCCCATCCACCGCAAACCCCGCTCCACGCTCGACGAGCTGGCCGCGCAGCTCCCGAACGCCCTCCGTGCGGAGTTCCTCGCGTGTGGGAGGCGCCTCTACCCGGATCGAAACGTGCCGGCCCCCGTAGCAGAGATCTGGGAGCACCTCTTAAACCGGGCAAAGGCAGGCCGCGGTCTCCTTCCCCGGTTTGCACGGGAGGGCTTGGCGAACGCCATCGAACTCGATGGGGTTGCGCTCGGCAAGAAGGAACGCGCGTCATGTGGCGGCGCCTCGCTGGAGGTTCGCACCTCGGACCGCCGGACGATCCAACGCCTCTTCTGCGGCACACACCGCTGTTCGCGGTGTAGCCCCGGGCTGGCGGAGGACATGCGGGAGCGCCTCCTCGGTCAGCTCCGACGCGACCGTGCTGCGTGTCGACCGGCGTGGTGGTTCGCGACGCTTACCCTCGATCGCGGCGATTACTACAACGCGGCGGAGGCCTGCCGCCGACTCGGGGCCAATCTCGTGAAGTTCGTGGGACGGTTGCGGCGCGGCCTGGGGTCCGACCTCGCCTATTTCGTCGCGGTGGAATGGCACCATGACGGATATCCCCACGCCCACCTGATCCTGCGCTCCACAGCGCTTTCAGCTTTCGCGGTCGCGGCCAGTGCCCCCACGCTCGGAGCCTCCACCGGAGCCGACAGGGACGCTCGGAGGGCAACCTTTCCCGAAGTATGGGGGCTCCTCGGTCGTCATGTCCGGGCGTGCGGCTTCGGTGAGCAGTACGACGTGGGGCCCGCCGAACAGTGCGAAGCGGTGGCCCGCGATCTCTGCAAGACGACGCAACTGAACCGCTCGATCATCCGCGACTTCCGTAGGTTTCGTCCCTCGGGGCGGGCTTGCGACGGACGGGAGAGCAGCTTCTTCGTCGACGCGCCCACGCGCGACGCATGTGCCCTCCACCCGCAGACGGATTTGCCCCTGCGGAACCCTGACGAGCGCGGGGAGGCGGGACTTCTCCTTTCCTCTGTCGAGCCTGCGTCGCCGGGCCTCCCACAGGTGCGTCCTAATGGCGACCTTCCGACTCCTTCGGGCGAGTACGACGTCCGGGTCGATCACGTGGTGCAGGGCGAAGAATATCTTCGGCTCGTCCTCGGCGTGCTCTCTCCGGCGCCCTGCGCGGGCATGCGCGTCCACCTGCGACTCCTGAGCTCCGAGGCCGGTACGTTCGACTTGGACTCCGCGCGGGCGCGCGCCGCGCTGGGAGTCCATAGCCTCGACGCAGACGCGGTCCTTGGACGCGAGGCGCGCATTCGCTACGTCGCTCCGATCGCACTCGATCCCGTCGGCGCCAGGCGCTCTCGTCCCCTCGTCCGGTGGGTCGACCGCGCCCAGGTGCTGGCTCCCGCCGCGGGACCGGGGGCACCGCTGGCTCAGGTCTTGAGGTCGACGTCGGACCTCCGCGACTTCGCCCCGACCCCGCAGCGCGTCGACGTGGCCTCGCGCGAGACGGTCGACGTCGCGATCGTCTACGCCACCCCGGAGCAACTGCGGCACTACTACGTCTGTCTGACGGGGGACTCGATTGCTGTGTGCGATCCAAGGTTCGTGGCCGTCCGGGAGGCGGACGGATCGGTCACACGAGAGCTTCGGTCCTTCGAGGAGTTGCCGGTCGTGAGGACTGGGGTCGAGGCGGTCGCCGACTATGTGTGGTGGCTTCGCGCGCTGCTCGCCGCGGGGCGGGTCGACGCCCATGTTGTCGATCCTGTGATCCTGCGCTGCGAAGCCCACCTGGAAGAGCTCGTAAACCAAGCTTGTTCGGGAGGCTCAGCATGAGCGGTCTCAAGTCGGCCGTCATTGACCCCATCACGCTCGATCCCAGGGAGGCCCTTCGCGCGCTGGCTGAGGGTGCGAACGGCCCGGCCGCCCTCGCTGTCGGCGAGGTGCGCGCAATCGTCGCGATGCCCATCCGAGAAGGAGGGCCCCCGCTGGCTCGGGCCCCCGGCGTCTACCAGGACCGTGGGGTGGCCCTGTATCGCGAGGGTGACGACTGGATCGTGGCGCTGGAACCGGCGTGTTTCATACGCCACGTGCGCGGTCAGGTGGCCCAGCGGGGGGGCATGCCGATCGATGTGGTACCCACGGCAGATCTCGTGCTGGCGCGCGTTCGTCCACACCCCCACTTCCTTGGGAGAGTCAACCCGCCAGACGCGACGCATGGGGACTGGTACGGAGTGTGTGTGGCACACGCTTCCCCCGGGCGGCGGCAGCCTCGGAGGGCTGGCGGACCCCACGGTGACGAGCCGGTTCTCCGCGCCGATCTTCCATTTCAGAAGAGGTCCCCTCAATGACGTCGAAAGACTTACCGGCTTCGGCCGACCGCTGGATCGACACCGTCGAGGCCGCACGGAGGATGGGCATGAGTCGCACGTCGCTCGACGCGATGATGGCGCGCTGCCCTCCCAATCTCCCCGGCTCGCCCATGCGCGTGGGGACAGGCGCGCGCCGCCGGCATCTCCGCTGGGACGCCCGCGCCCTCGACGATTGGCTGGCGGCATACCGGGCTTGGACCGAGGGCCGACCATCGCCCGTCCCAGCGTCGCCCTTGCCCGCTCCCAGGGGCCAACGCCGGGCGAAGTCGACGGGTGCCGCGAGCGGCTCCCTCCTCGCAAGGGTCATGCTTCGACAAGGCGAATGACCCTTCGTTCCCTGTGATCGGGGATCTTGGTCACAGCCTCCACCAGCCTCGGCCAGTAGGGCGACTGCTCGGGGCTGTTCTCGGGCACATAGGCGCTGGCCGTGACTCCCTGCGACTGGCCCACCAAGTAGAGCACGATGGCCTCTTCCACCCCGGCGCGAAGAAGCTCTGTACGGATGCACCGTCGGATCGCGTGGGTGGGCGACCCTTTGGCGCGCTCGCCTTCATCTCCGTCAGGTATATGCCACTTCTCGACAGGGACTTTAGCCAGTGTCCACGCCCGGTGGAACGGCTCGACGAGGGCGTCCCCTCGATAGGGCCCTGACCGGGCCGACCCGTTCTCCGCCTTGTAGCGCCGAGGAAAGAGCAGGCCGGCGCGCACACCCCAGCCCGCCATCTCGGCGACAAGAGCGGCGTGCATTGGGATCACTCGCGCACGACCCCTCTTGGCTCCGCGGACGTGGCTGCGGACGCGGAGGACGGCCCTGTCCAGGTCGACCTCCCGCCAGTCGAGTCCGCAGGCCTGCGACGCCCGGAGCCCGGTGTATCGCATGAGCAGCCCAATCCTCCGATGCCAGGGGATGAGTAGCTGGTCGATCATCGCGTCCAGGTCGGCCCAGGCGGGCGCGGCGACGGCGTAGACCGGCGGGGGGGCACGAAGTTTGTCGGACTCGGCACTGCCGCCGGTGAACCGCCGGGGCACCGGCACCCCGGGGTACAACTCGGGCCTGTCATGGGCCCATCGCCAGAGTTGCTCGACGACGAGCACCTTCCGGTGGCGCGTGCTCGCCTGCCGACCCTCGCCCGGGAGCGAGCGGGCGTAGTTTTCGAGCAGAGAGAGCGAGAGGTCTGTGGCAGGGCGCGTGTCCCCCGCGTAGGCATCGAAGGACGCGAGCATGGAGGATCGGTTGCGCTGGGTAGTCAGCGGAGCGCCCGCCTCGACGGCTGCCCGCACATAGGCGAGGACGATCGAGTGGATCGTGGAAATCGCCGCCTCGCGCTTGTCGACGAAGTGCTCACCCCGGGCGGCAGCGGTCTCGATGTCCCGTCCGAACGCCTTGGCGGTGGCCTCTGTCGGGAACGTGCGACCTCGGGTCAGCCATTGCCGGTGATCCACGCCTGTCTCGTCGCGACTGACGGAGAGCTCCTTCCACTGGACATACCAGCCTGCGCCGCGACGCTTGATCATTGCCATGAGGGGCTCCGTTTAGGAGCCCGATCTATGCCTTGGTTGCGCCTTGGTTGCAACCTCATGCCGCTCTTTCGATAGGTAACGGATAAAAGCCAGCTATTTCATGAGCGCGCGTTTCATCTCGGCGACACGGGTTCAAATCCCGTTGGGATCACCAACTCCAGATTAGCCGCCGCAAGGCGGCTTTTCGCTTTTTGGAGTGGGTGGGATGTCGCGACGCGGATCCGGCAGAATGCGGCAG
This sequence comes from Pseudomonadota bacterium, assembly GCA_030685065.1. Taxonomy (GTDB): domain Bacteria; phylum Myxococcota_A; class UBA796; order UBA796; family SXON01; genus CAJBVW01. Next base: position 67,839 of record JAUXQH010000082.1, read on the forward strand.
GATCGGGTCTGGTTGTCGTATAGGCGTCGTACGGAAACAGCCGAGCCGAAGCCGCCCGCTCCGCCACTCCGGCCCGCATCGGTCGACCCTGCTCCGAACAAGTCGAAACGGGAGACCTCCTCTTCCCCGCGACTCGATCGAAGCGGGTGCGGGCCGTCCTACCGCGGGGCTCAGCCCGTCCAGCCGAAGCCCCGGAACGCGACCGCTACCCCCACATACTGGAGCTGCACGGCGACGATCCGGACGCTGGCCGCGCGCGCCCCGAAGCCCGCCACCGGCGTCGCCGCGCTCACTTCCCACGTCCACACTGGCGACCTCGCCGACTTCGTCACCATCGAATCGGCGATCCTGCCGCTGATCCCGGTCCCCGAGGGCGGTGGCTGGAAGCTGCTCGGGCGGCTCGTCGTCCCGCGCGCAGGCATCGTGCCGCCGCCTTGGGGCGCGGTGTGGTGGTCGTGGCCGGCCGGCGCGGTGATCGGGCGCGTGCGCATCGAGGCGAGCGGGTCGGCCGAGCCCTGGAGGCCCGATCCGCAGCGCCTTGCGGAGGCGCGTGCCGAGCTCGAGCGAGTGTTGGCCGCGCCGCCGGAGTCCGCCGACCTCGACGCGCTCGGCGCGCGCTACGCCGTGCTGCTACCCCAGTCCGCGCGGGCTGCGGCGCGTGCGCTTGCTGGGTGCGGGTGGCTGGGGTGATCGGGGGGGGCCGCTGCGCCCAAGGGGCCGCAACGGCGCCCCTGACCGCTCTTGACAAGTGGCCGCGACTCCGTTGCGCGCTCCCCTGGATGCGAGCTTCACCCGTGAACCGGCACGCGCAGCAGTGGGACCGGAAATGGGATGGAGGCAGGGCCGGGACAGCATCGCGCCTCGGCCGCCGCCGCGGTGGGCGCGGGGAGGGTCTACCTCCAGGCGCCGCCTGCAAGGAGGATCCGCCCCACATCGACGTACGGCCCCTTCCCCAACGCCTCGTAGGCCGCACTCCAAGCCAGCGGATCAGCCTGCATCCCAACAAGCCGCCCACGAGGGACCGCCAACGACGTATCGGTTCCAGGGATGCGGTGGATGAGCAGCTCCCCGTCCACCCCCACGAGGCGGAGCCTGCGCGAGGCGTGGAAACCGACCTCCGGCAACTGCAGCATCGCGTCGAGTTGCATCACTGCGAGCCAGATGTCATGGACGCCCTGGTCGATGCAGACCAGCTTCTCCCTGAGCGCGGCCAGCCCGAACACCGCGCGCACCGTGAACCCGGCCGACCACGCGCGCACGAGCGGTGGCGCGTAGGTGATCATCGCCTCCTTCCAGTCCTCGCGCGGCTCGGACTCCAGTGACGACCACTCGGCCTCCCGCGCGGGTGGAAAGCAGGTGATCCACTGCTTGCGGTCGAAGTCGATGTAGACGAAGGGCTCCTCCAACCGATGTGGAGCGCCGCACCCTGGGCACACCACGCGTTGAAAGGTGCCGTCGAGGATCTGCCGCCGCAGATCCGGCCGCCGCCCGCCGTTGAGGCTGACGACGACCGTCCGTTCCGTGCCGGCCCCACACGCCGGACAATAGACCGTGCGCGCTCCAAACGTGGACACGGCTCAGCCACCGCCGTGGGTGCGGCCAGGGCGAAGGTCGACGCCGCCGGGCGCGAAGGTCACGATGACCTCGGTGGCCGGGTTCTCGCCGGTCCCGTACCAGAAGCGCACGCCCGGAAGCCCACCCTCGGTGGTCTCTACCGGAACGCTCACGCCCTCCACACCCAGCCGCTGCAGGTAGCTGGCCTTCGCCGGGTCGGTCACGAGCGTGGGCTCTTCCTCCACGTCAAGGGTGAGCAGCATCGCCCGCGCAACATCGTCGACCGGCGCCGTGCGCACGGGGCCGTAGCCCCACGCCCGGACAATGGCATCACGCTCCTTGATCGGGTCGACCAGCACCTCGGCCCCCATGACGACGGCGGAGGACCAGAGGTGGGGGCTCCGCCCTACGGTCACGCGGTAGAGGCCCAAGCCTGGGACGACCGGGGTGGCGATCGAGGTGACGCCGATATGCTGGTCGTCCACGGAGCGTGCGCGCGCAAATTCCCTCTGGATGTCAGCCGTGGTCGGCGGCGCCGGCTTTTCGGTGCTGGGCGCCGCGCCGCAAGCGGCGGCGAACAGGAGGAGGCTCACCGGCTACCCGCGGCGTGGTCGACGTTGACATCGAACCAGGTTTTTGTGTCAGGGTCGATCCCGTCGAGGGTCGAGTGGTCGCAGGAACCATCAGCCTTGGGCTCGTAATAAGCGGCGTAGGCCTCGGCAAACCACTCGCTCGGCGCCCGGAATTGGTACAGCGACACCTTCCGTGCACGTGCCTCCTGCGCGTACGCCGTCCATTGCGAGGCGTAGGAGCGCTGGAAGATCTGGCCGCCGAGCGGGACGCCGCCGGCCGGCAGGTGGTTGTACCAGGGGTCGTCCACCGCCTGGGCGAGCGCGTCGAACACCGGGTCTGCATCAACGATGGCCTTTTCGGCATCGGAGAGGGCCTGGTACTCAGGCAGGGCCTGGACGTTTGCAAGCGCGTTCGCTGCGTTGGACGGAGTTGCGTCTGTGTTCAATTGGGCCACGATGACTTCCTTGGCGCCCGAGTTGGCGACGCCCGCGGCCGAGGCTGCCACCATCGCGTCGACCCAGCCGGCCTGGTTCGAGCCATAGTCGCTCCAATCTCCGCCGCTCGCCTTGCCGGCACAGTATCTTCCGACTCCGCCGAGCTGCTCCTCGACCGCGTGGCCGACCTCGTGACGCACGATCTTGTTGAAGCGGTTGACGCCGTGTAGCGGGTCACGCTCATTGGCGACGAGGGTACCGTCGCCGTCGAGATCGAACTCCGAATTCTGGGTGGCCTCCATCTTGTTCGGCTCGTATTTCATGCCAGCGCCGCGGAAGTCTGGGTTCGCAGCGCCATCGGACAGCTGCTCATCGGCGTACCAACCAGAGTGGCCGCTGCTGCTGTTGCCGTAACGAATCCATTGGAGCAGCTCGGGGTTTCCCTCGGCGTGCGCGGCAGGGAGCTCTTCGAGCACCGACCACGAGCGCCGGAGCCCGGTCTCGTCCCATGCAGCGCCCCCCTTTCCCCGCGCGTCGAGGTTGAAGCGGATCTCGAAGGCGAGCAGGAGCAGCTCGACATCATTCCCCGCTTCGTCGAAGATGCTCCTCAGCACCGCCTTGTCGGCGGACGCGAGCGCGCTTCCACGGCGGGAGAGGCTCTCGATGAAACGGACCTGCATGTCACGACCCAGCGTCGCGAGCACTTGCGCGCGCTGCTCCGCGCCCAGGGCACCCAGGACGGAAAGTACGGCGCGGGCGTCCGCTTCGGTCACCACCCATTCGAACGAGGTGTAGCTGAGTACATCTGCGAGATAGGGCGCGATGCGATCTGGCCCGAGCGCGACCGCCACCTTGGCGAAGTCGGGCGAGGCCACGGCGTCCGTCGGGAGGTTCGCGAGGAGCCGTTCAACGTCGATGCGCCCGACCGCTGCCTGCAATCCGCGCATGGACAGCCCGCCGAGCTTTCCGAGCGCCGCGCGCGCATCTGCGTCGGTGATCGCGTAGTCGAGGGCACCGTAGGAGAGCAGCTCCTCGACCTCCGATACGGCGGTGCTGGTCTGCTCCTCGGCTTCGCGTTCCCTTTGCTCGACGCTCTCGGCGTACTCGGCCTCCCGGATGCTCTGTGAGCCATCCGGACCCTGCGGGAGCTCACCGACATAGTCGTCGGGGTAGATGCTGAAGTCCCCCCACTCTGTGCAGACTTCCCGCGACACGGCGGCGGCCGTTTGGCCACCCTGGCCGCCCGTGACCGGAGAGCACGCCGTGGCGCCGCCGCCCGTGGGGATGCGGATGACGGGCAGCGACAGGGTATCTCCCACGAGGATCAGCTCACCCCCGCGAAACACGCTCTGGGGGTTGGCGCGCATGATGTCCTTCCAGTAGCAGCCGTTCCCGTAGGTCACCTCGGCGATCCGGACCAGCGTGTCCCCGCGCTGCACCAGATAATGGGAGCCCCCGCGCGGCTCGCCCACTGCGCTGCCGGTGAGGGCCTGGACCCGCGCCTGGTTGCCGGCGCCGCCGCCTGATCCGCTCAGGTCGGTCTGCGGAGTGTCCTCCTGCGGCGCCTGCTGTGCCGGCGGCACGGTCTGCTGAGCTTGCACGGACATAGCGGTCTCTCCGTGAGGGAGATGCTACCACGCTCCGAGCCGGAATTCGATCCGATAGGGCTACATACCTGCCGGTGGACAGAGCGGTCGCGTCCCGACGAGTATCGCGCGGAGTGCGTACGCATTCGGAGGATAGGGGGTGTCCGAGCGTCGAGCCGTGGACATCGAACTCCGGCATCGCGCATCTCCAGCTTCAAGGGGGAAAGGGGGGCTGGGCGGAGCACCGCGCCACCATCGCGAACTCGGTCACCGGCGCATCCTCACACCACGCTGGCCGGGGACGCCAACGCGCCGCTGATTGGTCGGTGTTGCCAAAAAAGCACTCAGCGAGGAGGTGCCAGGCGACCACGAGGGCGGGGCCACGGCCCGTCTCCGCCGCGAGCCTGGTCTCCAGCTTCCCGGGCGCGTCGGGTGTCGACCGCCACGTCTCTTCGAGGGCCGCGAGTGCAGCCTCCGTCGCCTTGGCGAAGTTGCGCCGCTCGTCGACTTCACACTTGGCGACCCGGCACCCGCTCGTGGCTTCGTACAGCCCCCCCTCCGGCTCCCCAGGGGGCGACCAGAGCTCGGCGGAGCCACGTACCCGGCAATCGGAGACCCGAACCCCCAGGGCCGTCGGGGCGAGGAGCCACGCCCCGGTGCGACATTCGGGGCCCAAGGCGGCGTCCGCGTACCCGCCCAGCGCGAACGGGATGACCGCAAGCGCGTCTGGGAGCCGGCGCGCGTCCAGCCCGTTTGCCACCGCGGCATAGCGTGGCTCGGCCACCCACAGCGCCTCCCAGAAGAGAACGGAGCTGGCCTGTTGGTCGAGCGCCTGAGCGACGCGCGCGACGAGCGCATCGTCCGCGCCCTGCTCGGCGCCCCAGCGGGTCGCCAATGCGCGCGCCTTCGGGTTGGCCCGCTGCTCCGTGTTGACGGCCTCCAGCCGCTCCGCACCCTCTCGGGGCGGGCACGGCTCGGGTGTACACGCGGTGGTCAGGGAGACGAGGAGCACTCCCCAGGACCAGCGGTTCACGACGCTCACGACGTTACCGCCGAATGTAAGCGTTGCCGGGACGGCCCAGATGCGCGCCCTTGTTCCGCCACTTCGGTCGGAGAGCCACCCATTCGTACCGCTCCATCGAGGGAGCATACAGCGCCCCGTCCTCCGTGATCAACGTGGCGCTCGGGAGGCCGCGGCCCTCGTCGCCGGTCTCCTCCACATCCTCGACCTCGCCCGAGCACAGTGGATGCCGGTGCGACCCACGCCCGATCGTCAATCCACCCCGCGGCGCTCCCGCAGGTCCGCGAGGCGTTTCGGTAGATCCCAACGCACGGGCTCTCGCACCGGTCGCGCGAGCGCCAGCTCCAGCAACGCGATCGCGCGGGGAACGTCGGTGTAGCCACCGTGACTGGGCCAACCCAGGTGGTCCGAGAGCCGGGCGTAGCCGGCGAGATCGTCCGGGTCGTCGCGGATCAGGGCCTCCAACACCGCCTCCCCCGCTCCTGCCTCGCCGAGGGAATAATGGAGCTCCGCGAGATCCTGCCGAACGTGGACATCGCCGAGCCGCTCCGCCGCGGCGCAGTACACATCCCGCGCCCGGCGCGCGAGCTTGGGCTCCTCGCGTACGAGGTTGAGGAGCTCGATCGACACGTCCCCGACCCAATTCCCGATCCGGTTCAACCCGGCGGCGAAGCCCTCGTCCAGCTCCGTCGACGAGCGCGCCTCGGGCAGGATGTCGAGCAGCAGTCCCCAGACCTCGAGCCAGATCGTGCAAGCGCCACGCGCGTCGGCACGGTCGAGCGCGTCGTAGCCGTCCTGCATCCTCTCATCGACCATCTCGAGCGAGGGGAAATCCGGCAGCCAACGCCGCCACAGCTCGCACGCGACGAGGCCGAGGAGCTCCGCATCCGCACCCGCGACGGGCGTCCACTCGACCGAGAGGTCCCAGGCCGAGAGGTGCTCCTCCGCAGCCTCCGCGAAGGTGCCCCTGTCCACCGGGACGCCCAGCCGCGCGAGCGTGGCCTCCAGCGCCGCCGTGTCCATCGCGCGCACGCGGGAGATCGTCCACGCCGGCGGCCGTCCACCCGGACCGATGCCGGTGCGCTCCCTGAGCTGGGCCACGATCCAGGGATGGAGCTCCAGCCCGGGGATCGCCCCGCCGCGGCTGACGGCCGCCGCTGCCGCCGGGGTGAAGGCGGCGCCCCGGAGCGTCCGACGAAACGGGACGAAGGCGGGCTCGTCCACCCGAGGGGAGGCTGGCCGAGAGACCGCCGCACCGCCCTTGGCAAACGGATCGTGCACGCCTTTTCGGAGGCAACAGTGCTTGTACTTCCTACCGCTTCCGCAGCGGCAGGCCTCGTTCCGACCGACCTTGTCCGCCACGCCCGCCCTCTGCTGACGCGGAGGGTAAGCGAACGCCCGACTCAGGACCAGGAGACGCGGGGAGGCCGCGATCAGGTTCGCTGCAGCCGTGCGCGTTGGCGAGCCCCGGATCCACAAGGACGCCCTCGAACCGGCCCGGACGCGAGCGAGGTGGCCGCCCGATATTGCCGTGCGTTACTCGCTTCGGGAGGCCGAGGATGCAGAGCCGACAATCCCAGAGTGAAATCAGGTCTGCCTCCGATCTGGAGCATGCATCGGAGAACCCGAGCTATGCGCGTTCGCCTCGGGCTCAGCCTGCGAAGACTGGGGATCCCGCCGCGCCAGCGAGCGTCAGCGGGGAGGGCACGCTTCACGCCGACCTGCGGATTGAGGACACCTCCAACCCCGCGCAGGCGAGCACGCCGGGCTCGGCGGCGGGCGCGCGGGAGGTGCAGGTGCTGCACGACAGCACGGCCCCGGTGAAGCGCGGCGGAGCCGAGCGGCCCGCGGAATCGGAGCTCTTCGTCGAGCGCGCGGCGGTCCCGGATGAGTCCCACGAGGAGTGGTCGTGGATCGACAGCCAGTACGGAACAGTCGAAGAGCCCTACACGTCGGCGGCGATCGACCCCCGCTCGCTGTACGCGGACGACTGCGGCCCCGTGGTCGAGGACATCCAGCAGGGGCAGATCGGGGACTGTTACCTGCTCGCCGCGCTGACGAGCATCGTCGGCAAGGATCCGGGCGTGGTGCAGGGGATGATGCTGCTGGGGAACGGCACGGTGGCGGTGAACTTCTTTCGCTACGACTCGACCGCGAGCGCGTGGGTTCCGGTGACGATCGCCGTCTCGACCGCCCTGTTGCACGCCAAGGGCGCGGACGGCAGCGCGGGCGCGCTGGTCTCGGCGGGCGTGCGCTGTGGCGAGACCCCGTCGAGCGGGAGCTGGTACGCCGACGTGACCGACACGGAGCTTTCGATCAACGCCGACTTTGTGTATCCGAGCTCCGCGTGGGTGCCGCTGCTGGAGAAGGCCTACGCGCAATATGTGGAGCTTTACGGCCAGTACGGCGGCGCGCCCGGCACGGCACAGCACGAGAACAAGGCGACGGACGATGCGGGGAATCCCCTGTCTGGCTACGAAATCCTGGACGGCGGGATCGAGGAGTTCGTTTACCGGCTGTTCTACGGCGATGCAGTGAAAAAGGAGGAGGCTGTCGGCGTGCAGTACACCCCCGGCGCCGAGCTCGTCTCGCAGAACGACTACATCGTGTGGGCGCTGCTCCGGGCGCGGGAGACAGACGGAGCGCGGGATGTTCATGTGACCGCCAGCATGGACGAAGACGCCGCGGTGGAGCGGCTCGACGCCGAGGTCGGCCACGCCCTGGGACAGCCGTGGATGGACGACTACGGCACCGCGTTCTCCGGCATGCTCCAGCAGATGCGGGACGCGATCGCCGCCTGGCGCGTGGCCCCCGACAAGAAGGCAGCGATCGAGCAGATCGCGGCGCGCGCCGCGCACGCCGTCAAGCCGGGCCATTGGCCCGTACTCGCCGGCGACCGCGAGGAGGGCGGCTTTCGCGGGCTCCAGGAGCTCCTGCTCATCGCCAACCACCTCGGGAAGGATCACGGGGGCGACCAGCGCCACACCTACGCCGACCATGCGTACAGCGTGCTCGGCGCCTCCTTCTCCGACGCAGACGGACAGACGTTGGCGGTGACATCGAAGAACTACCAGGCGTTGCTCGCCCAGATCGATCCTGCAGCCTCGGAGGTGGAGCTGCGCAACCCGCACGGCGGCTACGAGCCAAACGCCAGCGGAGACGCGCAGGAGGATGACGGTACGTTCTCCCTGACCCTGGAGCAGTTCATTCGCTCTTTCGCCACGATCAATCTTGCGTCCGTCGCGAGCTGACCCATGTGGCTGCTGATCCTGGCCTGCGCTCGTCCCGCAGTCCCCGCCGAGGCACCCGCTGCCGCGGCACCCGCCCCGGCCCCAGTGGAGCCCTCGATGGAACGCCTTATCTTGACTGTGCGTACACGCGCCGACCTGGAGGCCGCCAGCGCAACCATCCGCGGCATGGTGTACGGAAACGAGCCGCAACGCCCCGTGCGGGTGGTGCTCGAAAACGCCGCCGCGCTCCCCGAGACCGTGACCTGGGGCAACGGACTGGACGACACACCGCTCGACATCGAGCTCGATGGGCGTGGCGCGACCCTACGGCGCACGAGCTTCCACATCATGGGGAGCCGGGTTTCCGTGGCGCATCTGCGCCTCGACGCTGGGGGGCGAAAGACAGTGCTGCTGACGATCTCCGCCACCGAATCGATCGACCTCGCGGATCTCCGGCTGAGCGGTTCGTCGGAGCGGCCCACCAATCGGGGCGCCCGGGTGGCGGTGGGCGCGGCCGATCTCCAAGCGAGCGGCCCCGCCGTACGCGTCACCGCCACGGAGGTGCACGTGCTCGACGCGCGCGGTGCCGGCGCGGTCTCCCTGTCCAACCAGGGCGGCTCGGCGTTCTCCTCCGTGACCTGGACCAACGGGCGCTTCGGCGGCTGCCTGGGGCCAGAGCTCTCGTTGGCGCGCGTCGTCACCTTCGCAGCGCCCGGCACGATCCGCCTCGGCGCGGGTCCGTTCATGGACGCCCTCCCACAAACCGTGGTGCTCGACGAGGGAGAGCTCCGCCCGCCCGACGACGTGTTGCTGGCGCGTTGGCGAGGGGAATGAGCCTCGGATGGGACACCGCTGGCGTGCAACCCGCCGGACGCGCCCCCAATCACCTCGGCCAACGCAAGCGAAACGAACCAATCGAACGAGCGGCTCCCCCGTGGCCCGGGCGAGCCAACGGACCAGCCCGCCAAAATCCCCGCCCAAAGCGCCGATCACCCAATCACCTCAAACGGAATCCCAATATCCAATTCCCCAAGGATCCCGTTGGGATCACCAACTCCAATAATCCGGGTCTGAAGGCCGGAATCCAGCGTAAAGATTCCGCTCGATTCCGCTCCGATCCGCTGGTTTCCGAGTCCTACTGTCCTACCGGTGTCTCACGGCGTGGGACAGCTTTCGGGGGCGTAGCGCCCCCGGAGCGGGCTCTCGGCAGGCTCGCCCGTGGCTGACGGGGCGACGCCACCGCTGGTTACGCACGAGCTGCGCGAGGGCGTGTACCTGGGCGACGGCACCCTCGTGGACGTGCTGGTCGTTCAGGCTCCGACCGTGCTCGCGGGACTGGAGGCGACGCGCGCGACGTGGGCCGAGTACGCGCTGCGAATCCTCGACGCTCCGAAGGGCGGCGGCAAGACCTACCTTGATCGGGCCGGCGGGCTTGTGCTTCTGGAGGCCCGTCCGCGTCACGCCGAAGTTCGTGACGCCGATGTAGAGGTCGTTCGTGAGGATCTTGTGGATGCCGGTCTCATCGAGGGCCTGTTGGAGCGCCACGCGCCCGAGACGGTGGCGGTGGAGTCCGTGGCGCTCGACGATCGGGTGGCCGAGATCCTGGCGCGGCTGGGCGAGTCGAAGGGGTAGGCGCGGGCCTCCCGTCCCGGGTGGGGCGACGGCAAGCCATGCGACCGCCGCTGTCTCGGCTTGCCGTCGGTCCCCTCGCCGCCGGGAGGTCGGCGCCCGACTCGATGTCGAGCTCCTCCCGGGCTCGTCGGTGCGGTTCGGCCTCCCCCTCATTGCCGTGCTCAGGTGGCATGACCGGTGTACCCACAGTGGCGAATCCATCCGGATGCGTCCTCGCTTGTGATCAGTCGCATGCCCGCGGCGATCGCGTCATTGAGGGCTTCCACCGTGCGCGCCCTCGTTCTGCGC
>JAUXQH010000119.1 GCA_030685065.1 Pseudomonadota bacterium
CCGCCATGCGGGGGGGACCCCGCACGTCGTGGATGCTCCCGACTGCCGCCATGGCGCTCCGCGCACGGCGGCAGTCGCACCGTCATGAGGTGGCGCCGTGGCGCTCCGCGCACGGCGGCGCTTGCACCGTGAGGGGTGGCGATGTCGGCCGGGATACCCTCCCGGGATGTGGGCGCTCCCCCTCTCGCGATGGCCACTCCTGCTCGCCGTCGGCGCGGGCTGCGTCGCGGCCCCGGCCGGCACCGCTGGGCCCGGGCCCGGCCGGCCCGGGGTGACGGAGGACACCGCCGCGCCCGACGAGACAGGCGCCGTCGAGTCCATCGGCGACGCCGAGCCGATCGACGAGAGCGACTTCGTCTTCGATCCAAGCGTCGTCCATCGCATCGACCTGACGATGGAGGCCGCGGCGTGGGCCGACATCGCGTCCAACTACACCGCCGAGAACTGGCAGATCGCCCGCTTCGAGATGGACGGCGAGGTCGTCGCCGACATCGGCGTGCGCGCGTTCGGCGCGGGCAGCCAGTCCTACGGCAAGACCCCCATCAAGCTCTCCTTCGATCGCAACGTGGACGGCCAGGAGTACCGCGGCCTGGAGCAGCTCAAGCTCGACAGCTCCACGCAGGACGCCGGCTACCTCAACGATCCGCTCGCCGCCTGGGTCCTGCGCGAGATGGGGCTCCCCGCCGCCCGCAGCGGCTGGGCCGAGGTGTACGTCAACGGAGCGTCCTACGGCTTCTTCATCGTGCTCGAGCCCATCGACGACGTGTTCCTCCGCCGTTGGTACGCCGACGACGCGGGCGCCCTCTACGGCACGTGGGACTGGCGGTACGGCCAGGGCCTCAACCCGATCACCTGGGGCGGCCCGCTCGACTGGTACGTCCCGCAGACCGCCGTGGAGACCGACGGCGCCGAGCTCCTCGCGGCCATCGCCGCGGTGAACGGCGGCACCGACGAGGACTTTGCCGCCCATGTCGACGTCGACCGGCTGATGCGCGTCTCGGTCACCCGCGCGATGCTGGGCGCCATCGACGCATTCTCGGCCGATGGAAACAATTTCTACCTGTACGACGACCAGGGCCGCATCACGATGATCCCCTGGGACATGGACGCCGACCTCGGCTACCCCGGGTACTTCACCAACGCGCTGGAGATGGGGCTCGAGGAGCCGTGGCTCTGGTCTCATGCGCGCCTCAACCCCGTCACGGGCGCCACCTACAGCGATCCGGTCTACGCCCGCGCCCGCGCCGCCG
>JAUXQH010000120.1 GCA_030685065.1 Pseudomonadota bacterium
GACGATGGGCGATGACGGTGTTGCGTGGGGGCCGGGCTTCGTGTCGGCGTCCCCGGTGTTTTCTGGCGAGGACATCGACGGCGACGGGCGAGCGGACCTCGCCGTCATCGATGTGGAGCCAGACGGCACCTCGGACATCGCGTACCAGGTGTTCTTCGGCGGAGAGGCCGAGACTCGGTGCCCGCTATTCACGACATCGGGGTACTTCGCTGCGCCGATCGGAGATGGGGACGGGGACGGGATCACCGAGACAGCGTGGAGAGGGGACGGCGAGGTGTGGATCCTCTCAGGGGGAGCGATTCGGGATGCCTGTGAGGGCTGGATCGAGGACCATGCGGTTGGCCTGCTCGACGTTCCCGAGGGCGGAGGCCCCCTGATCCCCGGCATACGCCTCGGCGATTGGGACGGCGACGGCGTCGAAGAGTGGATGACGTACCGCAATACCTCGCTGGACCCGGGAGACGAGGTCCTCTGGGTGTTCTCCGCGGACGCCGCCGTGTCCGGGGCGTTCTCTACGGATGACGCCCTCGGGAGCTGGGTGGTCCCCCCGGGGGCCAACACGCTGACACGGCCGAAAGTACTTGATTTGGACGGGGATGGCATCGACGAGCTCCTCGTCTCCGAGGGGGACTACCGCGCCCACGTCATCCGTGGCGGCACCCCCTTCTCCTTCGGCGCCGACCTCCCCGCCCATCACCTCCGCTACGCCGGAAACGTCTGCGTCTCCTCCCCCTGCTCCGGCGACTTCGACGGGGATGGGTTCGAGGATCTGCTGGCGAGGGAGGGCAATCAGGAGGACGGTGGCAGCAGCGCCTGGATCATCTACGGCTTCGAGGTGCCGTGGGACGATGCCTCGCGATGGTGACGAGCACACAAAGACCAGCGGAGCGCCCATGACCTTGTTTCTCACACTCTTCATCACCGGCTGCGCCCAGGCCCTCGCCCCCGACGGCGGCGGTGTCATCGTGGTGCGCCCTGACACCGGAACCGTGACCACCAGCGTTGACTGGACGACCTCGGCGCAAGCCGAAACCGAGCCCTCGCTCCGGCAGGTGGACACCGGGCAGGTGGTTGTCACCCCGCGCGACGGGGAGGGTGACGACAGCCTGGTTGACCCGGGAAGGAACCAGAAGGGCCGCTGACGGGTACAAATAGGAGGGCTCCCGTCGAGTGAATGCGTGGACGCTTCGACGGCCCCCGGGTCATACTCGCCGGATGCGCCGTTCCCCCCCCCCTCCTCGCCCCCGGCCTCCTCACGTTCCTGGCCGGATGCGTCGCCCTCGTGGGGACGACGACTGCGACGACGCGAACCGGGAAATCTACCCGGATGCCGAGGGCGGCGGCGTGGGCGCGGCGAGGATGTGCGGAGCACTCGATCTCGCGTTTGATGATCACGAAGGTCGAGTCCGGTTTCATTCCGAAACCGGACTCGCCTTTGACGAGCACGAACCCGGAGACCGGTTTCATTTAGCAACCGAAGTCGTGCCTCGAGAATACGAAACGCGCGCTCGGTTGCTCGGGGGGCTTGCGTTGCGACTGTGTCCGCACGATCCCGAACGGCCCCGCGGGCGAGGCGACCGGAGCGCGGCGCGGGCGGCCCTGGGGTGGACGGATCCGCCCACGCCACATGCTCGCACCGGTCGGCCGCGGCCGGCCGACGGAGGGCGACCGCCCGACCGCGCAGGGCGCCGACGCTGGGCCGTCCTCGGCCCGGCGGCGCCCCCGATCAGGGCTACCCCGCCTCCGACGAGGACGACGGCCACGGGTTCCCCTGCAGGTCGTCAGCACCGATGTGTCGCGTCAGGAGGACGGCGTTTCCTCCATGAGAACATGGAGTGCACCGACGCCGGTGTTGCGTGGGGCCGGGCTTCCGGTTGATGCCTTACGACGTTCGACGGCGCACGATCAAGCCTCCCACGAGCGCTGCAATCCACCCGACGCCAGCGCCGCCGGTGGTGCCACAGCCGGCACACCCCGCATCCGTCTCCGTGCCGGTGTCGTCCTCGCCGGGGCCGACCGGGGCGCCGGTGTCGTCCGTGTCGCCGCTGGTGGCATCCTGCCCGTCGCAATCCTGGTCGATGCCATCGTCGGCCACGTCGTCGCCACCCGGAAAACGGGCAGCGTCGGCGTCGTCGCAGTCCGCCTCCGTGAGCGCGGCGTAGCCGTCCGGCTCGTCGCAAGCGGTGAGCGATTGATCGGGATCGACATATCCGTCCGCGTCGGCGTCCGCGTACCAGGTTCCCGCGTCGAGGGCGCCCGCGTCGATCGTGCCCTCGCAGTCATCGTCCACGCCGTTGCACACCTCCGCCGCTTCCGGGTTGATGGCCGCGTTGGTGTCGTCACAGTCCGTGGGCGGAGCGTACCCGTCGGCGTCGGCGTCGGAAAACCCGAGGTGAACGTAGGCGCGGCCGGTCTCGCCGCCGTAGGTGTACGCCCCCGCGATCACGTCGTCGTAGCCATCGCCGTTTACGTCGCCCGCGCTCGACACCGCCGCTCCGAAGTGGCTGGAATTGTTCTCCCCCGTCAGCACCGCGCTCGCCGAGGTGGCCGCGCCACCCGCCGACCCGGGGAAGAGGTAGGCCCGGCCGGTGCTTTCGCCGTAGTTGAACGCGCCCACGATCACGTCGTCGTAGCCATCCCCGTCAACGTCCCCCGCGTCGGAAACCGAAGCCCCGAAGTAGTTGGCCGTGGACTCTCCGCTCAGGGTGGCGCTGGGCGTGGTGGAGAGCCCGCCGGCGGACCCGGCGTACACATACGCGCGCCCCGTGGCGGCATCGACGCCTTGCGCCCCCACGATCACGTCGTCGTAGCCATCGCCGTTGAAGTCTCCCGCGCGCGAAACGGAGCCCCCGAAGTAGATGGAGGTCGCCTCGCCCGTGAAGACCGTGCTCGCGGCGGTGGCGACCCCGCTCGCCGACCCCGCGTACACGTAGGCCGAGCCGGTGGACGAGTCTCGGTTGTAGGCGCCCACGATCACGTCGTCGTAGCCATCGCCGTTTACGTCGCCCGCGCCCGACACCGAGTACCCGAACTGGCCCAGGTCCCCGGCGAGCGTGCTGCTTGCAGTGGTCGAAACTCCGCTTGCCGACCCGACGTATACGTACGCCCGACCGGCGCCGCCGCTGTAGTTGAACGCCCCCACGATCACGTCGCCGAAGCCATCACCGTTCACATCCCCGGCGCTCGACACCGAGGACCCGAAATAGTTGCTGGCGAGCTCCCCCGTCAGCGTGGCGCTCGCGGCGGCCACCACCCCGCTCGGCGATCCGTCGTACACGAACGCGCTGCCCACGTAGGGGCTGGGGCCGTACGCCCCGACGATCACGTCGTCGTAGCCATCGCCGTTGACGTCGCCTGCGCCCGACACCGTGTTCCCGAAGTACGTGTAGGCGGACGCACCGGTCAGCGTCGTGGCGGCGGTGGTGGAGAGCCCGGTGGCCGACCCGGCGTACACATACGCGCGCCCTGCCCCCGAGCCGTAGCCGTAGGCGCCCACGATCACGTCGTCGTAGCCGTCGCCGTTCACGTCACCCGCGCTCGACACGGAGCAGCCGAATTGGTTGGCCACGGCCTCGCCGTTCAGGACGGTGCTCGCGGTCGTGTAGACCGGGTCGATCTCGATGGGGTACCGCGCGCCGGCGTCGTTCACCGTGATGCGAAAACCGCCGGGGTAACTGCTGATGTCCGCCGGGAGCGGCGTGCCCCGGACATCCCACGCCACCAGACCGGAGACAATCCACTGCTCCCCGCCGTCGCCCTCCAGCCACAGCTCGCCGCCCCCGCCGGTGACCGTCGCGCCGTCGATCGCCACGTCGATGGTCAGCCCGCCCTCCCCCGCGGGAGGCGCCGCGATCACCCAGCCCTGCTCGAACCCCTCGGCGCCGCCCACCCACCACTCCACGAGCCCGGCGTCGGCGTACTCGAGGCGTTGCAGGCAGGTGCCTTCCGCATCCTCGCGCCCGGTCGCACACGCCCCGAGCTGCGGAGGGGTTGCGGGCACAGGGTCCATCCCGCCGGGCCGGCCCCAGGCGGTTGTCCGCACCGCGATCGAGTCGCCGTCGCGCGTCAGGAGGGCCGCTCCCGCGTCGAAACGAGCCGTAATGCCGCGTTGGGGTGATTCCGCGATGAAAGCGTCGCCATCGGCCGCGAAGCCGTGAGCGGCGTCTCGGAGCCGAGCGGAGACCTGATCGTACCACCCGCCCGCGGCCCCCTCGCCAGCCACGGCGCTCCCGGAGAGCCCGAACAATGCGGCGGCGAAGGTGACGGAGAGCGGGCGAAAGGACTGGTTCATGTCAGGCTCCGAGCTTGGGCGGTGAGCACGATAGCGTGGCGCCGACCGCTCGGGACCTCTCAGCCGTCTCTCAGCGACGGCGGCTGATCGCGGGCACGGGCGGTGTCGCGAACCTCTTCGGGCTCGCCTCCCGCCGCGAGGAGATCACGCGCCGCGCGGCGAGCCGTTGCCCCCGGGGGCGACTCGCGCTATCATCGACGATAGCAGGGAGGCGACTCTATGGCTCAGGTGCTGGTGCGCAACCTCGAGGACGAGGTCGTAGATACGTTCCGGAGGCGCGCGGAGGCTGGCGGCCGCTCCCTCGAACAGGAGCTCCGGGAGGTGCTCCGGTCGGCCGCGCGGCCCACCGGCGCCGAGCTGGCCGCCGTCGCCGCGGAGATCGCGGCAATGACCCCGGCCGACCTCCAGCGGCGCTCCGACTCGGTGGAGCTGCTGAGGGAAGATCGCGGGCGCGACTGGTGACGGATCGATGGGTGATCGACGCGAGCGTGGCGGTGCAGTGGTTCCTACAGGAGCCCGGCAGCATCGCAGCACGGGCCGTCCTTACGCGGGAGGGGAGGCTCGTTGCGCCGGATCGGCTGCTCCTCGAGGTGGCGAACGTACTGCGCCGGAAAGAGCGCCGAGGGGAGATCACACCTGCGCACGTCGATCGCGCGACAGGCCGGCTTGCCTCCTTTTTCCATGAGATCCTGCCGACCGAACCCCTGTTGGCCTCAGCGGTCGCCTTGTCGAGACAACTTGATCATCCCGTTTCCGACTGCGTATTCCTCGCGGCGGCCATGGTGCCGGCCGCCTGTTTGATCACCGCTGACGAGCATTTTCACCGCAAGCTGGGCGCTTGGGGGAACACCGTGGAGCTCTTGGAGCACGACGCTCGAGCGCACCCTGCATGACTCTGGGCCGCACGCCCGGCAGACACCGCCCACCGGGGCGCGGTCGACCAGCTCGACGCTCGTCGGCGGCTCGGCATCTCGGAGTCCGACCCGGATCTCGCCCGCACCTCCGACCAGTCCATCCCTCTCGCGCGATCTCCCGGCTCCATGCCTCGCTCCAGCTGGAATCGGTGGGGCCTACCCCGCCTCCGCCCAGTCCACCTCGACGCTCCCCGTGCTCTCCACGAACCGGAAGCACAGCTTCCCGGACGCCGCGCCCGGAGGCGCCGCGAAGCCCTTGTCGAGCTCGACCCAGTCGCCGCTGGTCTTGAGCGTGCCGATGGTCGTGAACTGGCTGCCGCTCGGGCTCACGAGGGCGTTGGCGCCGTCATAGGTGCGGACCTCGGCGACAAAGCCGGTCCAGGCGCGCGCGTCGGTCTTGATGTCGCTCAGGCGCACGCGGGCCCGCGCCCGGTTGTTCGCGGACACCGGGAAGAGCTGGCTGCAGGCGAGGCTGTTGCTCGCCTGCGACACGTTGAACGTGAAGCCGGTGCCGCCCGCGACCGGGCCCGCGACGGCGCTGGTGCCGGGCGTGCCGGGCGGGATGAGGAAGTCGAACCCCTCGGGCGCACCGCCGCCGCCGCCCGGGAGGTCGAGCTCCCAGCGGGTGACGGGGCCGGTCGGAGCCGCGGCGCCCCCGGCGGCGGGCGCGTCCGTCGGGCCGCCGAGCGCGCCCTTGACCACCACGTTGTCGACCTCGAGCGTGCCGGTCGAGTTGACGAAGCGGTAGCAGAATTCGCCCTGCACCGCGCCCTCGGGCACGACGATGGGGGCCTCCCACTCGGTCCACTCCGACGGCGCCCGCTCGTTCCGCAACAGGACGTAGCGGCTGCCGGGGGGAGAGATGAGCCCGCCGCTCGCGTCCCGCGCGCGGAGCTCGACGTTGAGGCCCTGCCAGGCCTGCGTGCCCGGCGTGATCGCCGAGACCTTCATGCGCGTGCCGAACGTGACCTGGGGCCCGAGCTGGACGGACTCGGTGCACATCAACGCGTCCCCCTCGGCGCTCGCGACGAGCTTCATGCCGGTCGAGCCGTCGGATAGCGGGCCAGCGGTGAGCTCCGCCTGGGTCCCGCTCGGGACGATGAACGCGGCGCCGGCGGGCGCGCCGCCCTTGCCGCCCGGCGCGTCGAGATCGATCGTGCGGGCCGCGCCGCCCGAGGAGGGAGGCGGCGTCACGATCGTGGGGGGCGCCACCACCGGGGGGGGCGGTGGCGTGGCGATGTCGGCGGTGTCCCCGCCGCTGCAGGCGAGGAGGGAGAGGAGCGTGAGCATCGGAACCCCGGGACGGTGGACTAGTAGGTCGTGATGTAGGGCTTCATCCACTCGATCTCGCCGCGCACGCCCGCGGTGTAGACCTCCTGGACGCGCCGGGTGACCCGGCCGGGCTCGCCGACCGTGCGCCGATCGATCTCGCGCACGGGGGTGACCTCGGCCGCGGTGCCGGTCAGGAACACCTCGTCCGCGACGTAGAGCGCATCACGCCCGAAGGCGGTCTCCACGACCTCGATGCCCTCGCGGCGGAGGATCTCGATGACGGTCTTGCGGGTGACCCCGCCGAGGATGTTCACGATGGGCGGGGTCTTGACCATGCCGTCGCGCGCGCAGAAGAGGTTCTCACCCGTGCCCTCGGCCACGTAGCCGGAGCCGTCGAGCATGATCGCCTCGTCGAACCCGTTGTCGTTGGCCTCGTAGCGGGCCAGGATCGAGTTGACGTAGTGCCCGATGACCTTGGCGCGCTGCAGGTTGGAGTTGACGTGGTGGCGCGTGAACGTGCTGGTCTGCGCGCGGATGCCGTTCTTGATGCCCTCCTCGCCGAGGTAGCGGCCCCAATCCCACACCGCGACGTTCAGGTGCACCGGGTTGTCCCGCGCGCCGAGGCCCATCTTGCCCATGCCGAAGTAGACGATGGGGCGGATGTACGCCTCTTCCATCTCGTTCGCGCGGAGGGTCTGCAGGCAGGCCTCCTTGATCTGCGCGGCGGTCCACGGGAGATCCATCCGGCACATCTTGGCCGAGTCGACCAGGCGCCGGATGTGCTCGTCCAGGCGGAACACGCCGCCGCCGCCGCCGACCTGCTTGTAGGCGCGAATGCCCTCGAACACGCCCAGCCCGTAGTGGAGCGTGTGCGACAGGACGTGCACCTTGGCGTCGTCGAAGGGGACGAGCTTCCCGTCCATCCAGATGTAGCGGCTCTCGATTCCCATGAACTACTCCTTCCTAGGGAGGACGGTGCCCTCCGGATCATGCTCGATGATGGGGCGCCCGAGGGCCGCGAGGCCCTCCCGGACGGTGGCGCCGTCCCCGACGACGACGATGACGAGGCGGGCCGGATCGATGGCCCCGGTCCAGGCGGTGCTCGCCGTGTCGAGCGTCACCGCGCCGAGGCGGCCCACGTAGCCCTCCACCCAGTCGGCGGGCAGGCCATAACGCCACACGGCCTCGGCCTGGGCGAGCAGGTAGTCGGGGCTCTCGAACCGGAGCGGCCACGCCTGCACGATCGAGGCGCGCCCGTCATCGAGCTCGGCCGCGGTGAGCGGGCGGACAGCGCCGGGGCCCGCGATCTCGCCGAGGAGCTCGGTGAGCGCGGGGCCGGTGACATCGGCGCGCACACCCGCGGAGGCGACGAAGCGCCCGCCCGCGAGGTCATACCCGAGCCCCGAGTTGGCCCCGTAGGTCCAACCCTTGGCCTCGCGCAGGTTCATGTTGATGCGCGCGGTGAACTGGCCGCCGACCACCTGGTTGGCGAGCAGGAGCGAGAACCACTGCGCGTCCGAGGGCGACGAGAGGTAGCCGCCGACGCGCAGCATCGACTGGGGCGCGCCCGGACGGTCCACGAAGTGGATCGGGGCGGGGCCGGTCGGCGCGCTGGGCGCGGCCACCTTCAGCGAGACGGAGGGCGCGGCCGCCGACGCCTTCCAGCCCTCGAGCCGGGCCTCGAGCTTCGGCACGAGCTGCTCGAGCGTCACGTCGCCGCCGGCGAAGACCACGGCGCGGTCGGGCGTGAGGTTGGCCGCCCACCACTCACGCATGTCGGCGGTGGTCATTCCCTCGTAGGAGGCCTTCGTCGCGGCGCGGCCGCGGTAGGTCTCCCCGAAGATCACCCGGTTGAACACGCGCCCCGCGATCCACTCCGGGTCCTTGCGCTGGGTGTCGAGGTTGGCGATGCGCTGCTTCTTGACGAGCGCCCACTCGGTCTCGGGAAAGGTCGGGTCCAACAGCACGGTCGAGAGCAGATCGAGCGTCGGGTCGAGGTTGGAGGTGAGGCCGCTCGCGTAGACGCTCGACCCATCGTCGCTCGCGCCGCTGCCGAGCTCGCTGCCGAGGCGGAGGAGCGCGCTGGAGAGGCCCACCGCGTCGTATTCGCCGGCGCCCTCGTTCATCATGTCGAGGGTGACCGCGGCGAGCCCCTCCTTGCCCGGCGGATCGGCGAGGCCGCCGGGGCGGAACGCGATCCGCACCCAGGCGAGGGGCACCTCGTGGTTCTCGGCCACGACGACGGTGAGGCCGTTGGAGAGCGTCGCCTGCGTGGTCTTCGGGAGGGTGAACGACCGCGCCGCGAGCGGGGCCGGGACACCCTCCGAGCGCGCGGGGACGCTCGCGGCGGGGAGCACCTTGGGGCCACACGCCGACAGGGCGAGGAGCAGGACGAGGGAGGATGTGGCGACGGACTTGAGGGCGCTCATCAGGGGGATCATCGGGCCGCCTCCGGCTTGACGTGCAGCTCGAGGCGGTTGGGGCCGAGCACGGTCCGCATCGTGGTGTTGACGGACTCGACCGTGGCGGCCGTGTAGCGCGCGAGGTCGGCGGCGAAGCCGTCGGGCTCCCCCGTCATGTGGAGGTACCCGTTCAGGCGGTCGGCCTTGCCCGCGATCGTCGCGACGCCGCCGTAGAAGCCCACCTCGTACTGGGTGCGGGCCACGACCAGCTCGTCCGCCGTCACGCCGCGCCTTTGGACGTCGGCGAGCACCGCGTCGATCTCCTTGACCAGCTCGTCCCCCGTGTGCCCAGGCGCCACGGTGGCCGTGATCATGTAGAAGCTCTGCAAGCCGCTCGACGCCTGCGAGGCCGTCACGTCCTGCGCGATCTGCTTCTCGCGCACGAGCACGCGGTAGAGCGGCGAGTCCTTGCCGTCCGAGAGCGCCGAGGAGAGCAGGTCGAGCTCGGCGTCCCCCGGGGCGTTGAGCGCGGGCGAGGGCCACGCGAGCCACACCCGCTCGAACGGCACGTCATCCGTGGCGTCGACCCGCTTCGGCGCGTCGAGCGTGACCGGGGGGACCACCCGGGGCACCGGCTTCGTCCCCGCGGGGATCTCGCCGAAGTAGCCCTGGATGAGCCGCCTCGCCTCCTTCGGATCAAAGTCGCCGCACACGACGAGCGAGGCGTTGTTCGGCACGTACCAGGTCGAGAAGAACTCCTTCACGTCCGCGAGCGAGGCGGCCTCGATGTCCTCGTGCTTCCCGATGGTGGGCACGTGGTAGGGGTGGCCCTCGGGGAAGAGGTTCTCGTAGAGGAGGATCCGGGCGTTTCCGTAGGGCACGTTGTCATAGCGCTGACGACGCTCGTTGCGGACCACGTCCTTCTGGTTCTGGAGCTTCGCGTCGTCCAGCGCGGGGAGGAGCCACCCCATGCGGTCGCTCTCGAGGAACAGGGCGCGGGGCAGCTCCGCGCTCGGGAGGCCCTCGAAATAGTTCGTGCGGTCGAGGTTGGTCGTGCCGTTGACCTGGCCGCCCACCTTCGAGAGGAACTGGAAATAGTCGTCGTTCGCGTGCTCGGAGCCCTGGAACATCAGGTGCTCGAACAGGTGCGCGAACCCGGTGCGCCCTGCCTTTTCGTCCCGGCTGCCGACGTGGTACCACACGTTGACCTGCACGAACGGCACCGAGTGGTCCTCGGCCAGGATCACGTCCAGCCCGTTCGGAAGCGTGTACCGCTCGTACGGCACGGAGATCGCGGGGGCGCTCGTGGCGGACGCGGCCGCCGGATCGGGAGCCGCTTCGGGAGCCGCGGTGGCCACCGGGAGCGTCGCGAGCAGTACGAACAAGGACATCCTCGGCCTCCGACGAAGGAGGGGAGGCTAACGCATCCGATCGGGCGTTGATGCGGGCAAGAGCGGCGTGACCCTCTCCCGGAGCCCGGGGGGCAGCCGCGCATCGAGGATGCGGACGATCTGATCGGCCGAATAGCGCGCGGAGAAGTGGGTGAAGAGGAGGGCCTCGTTCTGGAACAGCGCGGCGCGCTCGATCACCTCGTCGAGGTGCACGTGGCCCTTGCTGCGGGCCTTGTCGACCGGAACGCGCTCGTCGAGAAACGTGACTTCGAGGATGAGGAGCCGCGCCGTACGCACCTTCTCCTCGCGGTCGACCACGTCGATCACGGTGTCGCCGGTGAAGGCGACATCGACGACCTCGTGATCCTCCGAGACGACCTCACCGGCGAGGCGGCGCCGCTGGAGTTCCTGGGGCGGCAGGCCCACCAGGTCCGCGCGCAGCTTCTTGCGCGTGGAGACGATGGCGTAGCCCTGGCACGGCACGCGGTGCGGCGAGCGGAAGGGCTCGGCGATGCGCCCACCGCCGATGTCCACGCGGTCTCCGGGGCCGCAGGCGTGCACGTTGCAGGGGAGGGTGGAACGATCGAGCCGTCGCCACGCGTCGAGCAGCCCGAGCACGTCCTCGTAGTTCTCGCGCGGGACGAAGTAGGTCGGCGGCTTCATCCCCACCAGATCGCGGGTGGCGGCGTGGTAGGCGATGCCGCCCATGTGGTCCATGTGGGCGTGCGTGAAAAGCACGCGGGGGCGCTTCACCGCGGACATCGGACAGCGGCCGATGTCGAACGCGATGTCGAACGCCGGGAGCTCGATGCAGGTCTCCAGGCCGCCGACGCTCACGGCCTCCACGTCAATCCCCGCCAGTTTCACTCCAATTCCTCCGCCCGGCGCCGACATAACGTGACTTCCGTCCCGGCTGAGGGTGGCTAAGCGAGGGCGTGCTGTGGAGGTTGTTTTGCGTGTACTGCGTTCGATCGCGTCGGTGGTGCTCGTCAGCTCGGGTCTGGCGGGCGCTGGAGCAGTCGGCTGTGGGGCGATCGCCGCCTCCCCGAGCCCCGTGCAGCTGCCCGCCGGGTTCAATCCGATGGCTTCGCTCGCCCCCCTGGTCGAGGCGGTCGAGCCGGCGGTCGTGAACGTGTACACCAGCGCGCAGATGCAGGTGGATCCGCGCGCGCAGTGGATGTACGGCCTGCCGTCGGAGCGCACGGTGCAGGGCCAGGGCTCCGGCTTCGTCATCTCGGCCGATGGCTACATCCTCACCAACAACCACGTGGTGAAGGGCGCCACCGACGTGAAGGTCAAGTTCTCCGACGGCCTCGACTACCCGGCCAAGGTGGTCGGCACCGACCCCGACACCGACGTCGCCCTGCTCAAGATCACTCGTGATCGTGAGTTTCCGTACCTGAGGCTCGGCCAGGACGACGGCATGCGGGTCGGGGACTGGGTGGTCGCCGTCGGCAACCCCCTCGGCCTCGGGCACACGGTGACCGCGGGCATCGTGTCGGGCATCGGCCGCGACATCCCCGACCTTCCGCTGGAGGAGTTCATCCAGACCGACGCCAGCATCAACCCCGGCAATTCAGGCGGCCCCCTCATCGGGCTCGACGGCCAGGTGGTCGGCATGAACACCGCCATCATCGCCGGCGCGAACACGGTGGGCTTCGCCATCCCCGCCTCGCACATCGCCCAGATCCTGCCTCAGCTCCGGCAGAACGGTCGGGTGTCCCGCGGCTTCATGGGCGTGGAGCTCGCGTCCATCCCCGTCGTCGCGCAGGAGGCGCTCGGAAAGGGCGTGCTCATCGCGGGCGTGGCGGCCGATGGACCCGCCGCGAAGGCGGGGATCAAGGTCGGGGACATGGTGGTGAGGATCGGCGACCGGACGGTCGACGACCGGACCGACATGATCCGCGTCGTATCGAGCACGCCGCCGGGCAAGAAGATCGACGTGCTCGTGATGCGCCAGGGCAAGGAGAAGACGCTCTCCATCGAGCTGATGGAGAAGCCGCCCGCCACGGAGAAGGCCGCGGTCGAGGAGCAGGGGAAGCCGCAGCGCTGAAGCCGCAGCGGAACGGGCGCGGGTCGGGTTAGGGGCCCTGCTCTTTCCCTTCGAAGCAAGAAAGCGGGAGCGCGCGTGTACCACGACTTCCTCATCCTCGGCGGCGCCGGCCTCGTCGGCCTCCAGGTCTGCCGGCAGATCCTCTTCAATCTCAAGCCGCGCCGCATCGTCGTCGCGTCTCTCCTCGAGGCGGAGGCGACGGCCGCGTGCGCTCGCCTGGAGCGGGAATTCGGCGACTCCGTCGCGTTCGTACCCGCCTGGGGCAACCTGTTCGTGCCGCGGGACATGGCGAGCCTGCCGCGCGGCGCAATCCTCCTGGACGCGAAGCTCCGCGGGAAGCTGCTCGGCGCGCTGTACGACGACTATGAGGACGCCTATCGGGCGAACCACCTGGTGAACCTCATCCGGACGCACCGGCCCGAGGTCATCGTGGACTGCGTGAACACCGCCACCGGGTTCTCCTACCAGGACGTGTTCGACGGCGCGGCCAAGGTGCGCGGCTGGATCACGGAGAAGGGCGTGGCGCCCGAGGGCGTTGCCGACATGGAGACGTTCCTGCTCTCCCAGTCCGTCCCCCAGCTGATCCGCCACGTGCGGTTCCTGCACCAGGCCAGCACCGAGTACGCCACCAAGGTGTACGTCAAGGTCGGCACGACCGGCACCGGCGGCATGGGGCTCAACATCCCGTACACGCACTCCGAGGACAAGCCGAGCAAGAAGCTGCTCGCCAAGAACGAGGCCGCCTTCGGTCACACGGGGCTCCTGTTCCTGCTCGCGCGCACGCCCGACTCTCCGATCGTCAAGGAGGTCAAGCCCGCCGCGATGATCGGCTACCGCGCCGTCCAGGTGATGGAAGCCAAGGACAAGCACGACAACTCCGATCTGTACCAGGCCCACGAGGTCACCCTCGACGGGGGCACGCTCAACCTCCGCGAGCAGGCCCAGGGCTACGAGAAGTCGGGCAAGCTGCGGGTCCCCGTGGTCGACACCGGCGAGAACGGCGTGTTCACCCGCGGCGAGTTCGCGGCCATCACGTCGCTCGGGCAGATGGAGTACATCACCCCCGAGGAGATCGCGCGCACCGTGGTCCTCGAGATCCGCGGCGCCAACACCGGCTACGACGTGATCTCGGCGATGGACGGCTCGGTGATGACCCCGAGCTACAAGGCCGGCCTCGTGCGGAGCGTCGCCCTCAACGACCTCGACAGCGCCGAGAAGGAGAGCGGCATCCCCTCCGTGGCGCTCGGTCGCCTCGGGCCGCCCGAGCTCTCCAAGCTCCTGTTCGAGGCCGAGCTCCTGCGCCGCGCCTGCGGCACCCTCGAGAACGTGCTCGAAGCGAGCGAGTCCGCGCTCTCCGAGCGGTGCGTCGCGGAGCTCGAGCCCAGCGGCGTGGCCCGCACCGCGCCCTCCATCGGCATCCCCATCCTCCTGCCGGACGGCAAGCGCCTGCTCCGCGGCCCGCGCATCAACGTGCCCGAGCTCGAGGGCCACAACGTGTCGGTGTCCCTGGCGGACGCGAAGCTCGACGCGTGGGCGAAGAAGGGCTGGATCGACCTTCGCCCCGCCAACTTCGGCCTCTGGCGCGTCCGCATCGGAAAGATGCTCCAGGCCCGCGCCTCGCTCCGCGCCGAGGGTTCGGCCGCCGCGAGCATCCACAGCTACATGGCCCCCGGGTTCGAGATCGGAGAGGTCGTGGCCTGGATCTTCAACAACGAGATGGGCGGGTATCGGGTGAAGTAGGGAGGGCAAAACCCGACCATCCGACCTGACCGAAAACGGCACGTCCTACCCCGATGATTCAGATGTGGTGGGCCTGAACGGGGGGGGCGAGCGCTTGCGCGGCCGGAATCAAGGTTAGACACCGCCGTGCCTCACCCTCGCGCCAGTGGAGTAGCGGCTCCCGCCGCCCTCGCCCCAGTCGCCGCCGCCCGCGCCGCGCTGATCGAGTCCGCGGCGGTGCACGCGCGGATCGTGGCCGGGGATCTCGACGCGCTGGTAGCCCGGGCCGCGCTCGAAATGTGCGCGGCATTGCGTAGGGGTGGCACGATCTATTGGTGTGGCAACGGGGGGAGCGCTGCCGACGCGCAGCACCTCGCGGCCGAGCTCGTCGGCCGGTTCTACCAGGACCGCCCGCCGCTGCGGAGCCAGGCGCTGACGGTCAACAGCTCCGTGCTGACCGCCCTGGTGAACGACTACCGCCCGGAGCGCGTCTTCGAGCGGCAGGTGCAGGCCTTCGTCACCGATCGCGACGTGTTCGTGGGCCTGAGCACCTCCGGCGAGTCCGCCAACGTCGTGCTCGCGCTCACCCTGGCGCGCACCCTCGGCGCCTGGACGCTGGCCCTCACCGGGGAAGCCGGCGGGGCGCTCGCGGACCAGGCCGACCTCGCGCTCCGCGCCCCCTCGCGGGACGTGCCCCGCATCCAGGAGGCCCACATCCTCCTGGGCCACACGATCTGCGAGCTCATCGAGCGCGAGATGGCACCATGAGTGGGCGCGCCGCGTTCCTCGACCGGGACGGTACCCTCATCGAGGACGTGCGTTACCTCGCGCGGCCCGACCAGGTGCGCGTGCTCGACGGCGTCCCCGCGGCGCTGCGCGCCCTCCGCGACGCGGGGTACCGCCTGGTGATCGTGACGAACCAATCCGGCGTCGCGCACGGCTATTTCAGCGAGCGCGACGTAGCCGACGTTCACGCCCACCTCCAGGCCCTGCTCGGCCTCACGTTCGACGCGATCCTGGTGTGTCCGCACCACCCGGACGGAACGGTGCCGGAGTACACCCGCGTGTGCGACTGTCGGAAGCCGGCCTCGGGCCTGCTGAAACGCGCCATCGCGGACCTCGACCTCGATCCCGGCGCCTGCTTCGTCGTGGGGGACAAGGGCTCCGACATCGAGGCCGGGCGGCGGATCGGGATCCCCGGCTACCTCGTCCGCACGGGGCACGACACGGGCCGGGCCGAGGGCACCTACGCGGATCTGGCCGCGGTCGTGGCGAGCCGCGCGGCCGCCCCGCTCACCATCGAGGAGCGGCGGCCCTCGTGAACAAGGACACCATCAAGCGCATCGACGCGGTCCTCGGCACCGTCGTCTGCTTCCTGCTCACGCTGCACCGTCGCCTCGTGGACTCGTTTGCACCACACGATCCCGGGCCCGTGCGCAAGATCCTTTTCCTCAAGCTGATCGAGCAGGGCGCGACCGTCCTCGCCGCGCCGGCCATCCAGGCGGCCGTCGCGCGCGTGGGCCGGGAGAACGTCTACTTCTGCGTGTTCCGCGAGAACCGCCCCATCCTCGACATCCTCGACCTGGTCCCCGCCGACAACGTGATCGAGGTGCGTCACGACACGTTCTCCCAATTCATCCGGGATGCGTTCTCTGCGTTGCGTTTGATTCGGCGGCACCGGATCGACACGGTCGTCGACATGGAATTCCTGGCGCGCGCCCCGGCCATCCTGGCCTATCTCACGGGGGCGGCGCGGCGGGTGGGCTTGCACCGCTTCACGGCGGAGGGGCCCTATCGCGGCGACCTGATGACGCACCGGGTCCAACACAACCCCTACCTCCACACCTCCATGGCCTACCAGCTGCTGGTGGACGCCCTGGACGAAGATCCAACGGATCTGCCGCTGCTGAAGGTCCCGGCGGCGCGCGCCGAGCTGGAGCCCCCGCCCTATACGCCCTCCGCCGCGGAGACAGCGCGGGTGCTGCACATCCTCGAGGACGGCGGACTGCGCGGGGCCGGGCCCCTCGTGATCCTCAATCCGAACACCGGGGACCTGCTCCCGCTGCGCACGTGGCCGATCGAGCGCTTCGTGGCGCTGGGCCAGCGCATCCTCGCCGAACACGACGATGTGACGTTGATCCTCACCGGCGCACCGTCGGAGCGCGCGGGCGTGGAGGACATCTGCCGGCGGATCGGCACCGATCGTGTCCTCTCGGTCGCCGGGAAGACGACCCTGCGCGAGGTCATCGTGCTGTACACGCTCGCCGACGTGCTCGTCACCAATGACAGCGGGCCGGGGCACTTCGCCTCGATGACCGGCATCCACGACATCGTGCTGTTCGGGCCGGAGACCCCCGTGCTGTTCGGTCCCCTCGGGGAGAACCGCCACGTGCTGTGGGCCCAGCTCGCCTGCAGCCCCTGTGTCAATCCGTACAATCACCGCTTCTCGCCCTGCACGAACAACAAGTGCATGCAAGCCATCAGCACGGAGGAGGTGTATCGCACCGTCGCCTCCTGCCTCGCGGCGCGGCGCGTCGAGAACGAGAAGGCCGGATGATCCTCGTCACCGGCGGGGCCGGGTTCATCGGCAGCAACCTCGTTCGCGGGCTGAACGCGCGCGGGCGGGACGACGTGCTCGTGGTCGACAACCTCGAGAAGGGCGACAAGTTCCGCAACCTCGTGGGGACCCGGATCGCCGACTACGTCGACAAGGACGATTTCCTCGCGGGGATGGAGCGCTCGGGGCAGGCGTCGCTCGCCGGGGTAAAAGCCGTGTTCCACCAGGGGGCCTGCTCCGACACCACGGTGCGGGACGGCCGCTACATGATGCGGAACAACTATTCGTTCTCGACGCGGCTCCTCGAGCGCTGCATTCAATTGCGCATCCCGATGATCTACGCCTCGTCCGCCGCGGTGTACGGCGGGGGCAAGCGCTTCGTGGAGGAGCCCGCGTGCGAGGCCCCGCTCAACGTCTACGGCTACTCCAAGCTGCGCTTCGACGAATACGTCCGTCCCCGGCTCAGCCCAGACAGTCAGATCGTCGGCCTCCGTTACTTCAACGTCTACGGCCCGCGCGAGTCGCACAAGGGCGGGATGGCGAGCCTCGCGTACCACCTCCACCACCAGGTCGGCGCGACCGGCCGCATGCGCCTGTTCGCCGGGAGCGACGGCTACGCCGACGGAGAGCAGCGTCGCGACTTCCTGCACGTCGACGATGTGGTGGCGGTGAACCTGTGGTTCCTCGACCACCCCGACCGTTCGGGCATCTTCAACGTCGGCACCGGCGCCTGCCGCTCCTTCAACGACATCGCCGGCGCGGTGCAGCGCTTCCACGAAGCCTCCCTCGGGGCCCGCGGCGCGATCGAATACATCCCCTTCCCCGAGGTCCTGCGCGGCAGCTACCAGAGCTACACCCAGGCCGACATCTCCCAGCTGCGCGCCGCCGGCTACACCGCGCCGTTCCGCTCGATCGACGAGGGGGTTCCCAGCTACCTGCAATGGCTTGCTCGGGAACGGCTCTCCCAGCCATGACCGACATCCTCCACGTCGCCGCCGTGTTGTCGGGCTTCCGGAACGCCACCGTCTGGGTTGCCGGCGATCTGATGCTGGACGAATACATCGACGGCGGCGTTCGCCGAATCTCGCCCGAGGCGCCTGTTCCCGTGGTGGACGTGCGTGACACCTACCATCGGTTGGGGGGCGCGGCCAACGTGGCCCATTGCCTCGCGGCGCTCGGCGCGAAGGTGCGTCTGTGTGGGGTGGTGGGCGCCGATCCCGCGGGTGACACGCTCCTCGCGGCGTGCCGGGCCGTCGGCATCGACGTGGGCGCGGTGGGGCAATCGGAGACGTGGTCCACCGTGCGGAAGCTCCGCGTGTTGTCCCAGCACCAGCAGCTGCTCCGCCTGGATTGGGAGCGGATCGTGCCGGTGGCGCCGGAAGCCGCGAATGCGCTGATCGCGCGCCTGGTCGGATCCGACGGATCCCATCCGGACGCGCGGCCGGATGCACCTCCGGATGCGATCGTGATCAGCGACTATGCGAAGGGTTTTCTCGTCCCCGAGACCATCCGTGCCCTCATCGATCTCGGGAACGCGCTCGGTGTGCCCGTGTTGGTCGATCCCAAGAACGTGGACCTGGGGGTGTATCGGGGCGCCACCGTGGTGACTCCCAATCATCGGGAGCTCGAGGCCGCGGTCGGACGCCCGGTGGTCATCGGGGGCGCCGAAGCCGGGGATCTGGACGCCGAGCACAGCGGGCGCACCGTGCTCGCGCAGGCCGGCATCCGCTCGATGGTGGTGACGCTCGGCGATCGCGGGCTGCTGGCCCTCCCAGAGGAGGGCGGCGCGCGCGCGATCCAATCCGCGAGCCGCGAGGTTTTCGATGTCACCGGCGCGGGCGACACCGTGATCGCGGTGCTCGCGTTGTGCCTCGCGGGCGGCGCCGACCTGGTCACCGCCGCGGAGATCGCCAACGCGGCCGCCGGCGTCGTCGTGGGCAAGCTCGGCACCGCCGTGGTGCAGCTCGACGAGCTCTCGCGCGCGCTCCGTTACCGTCCGACCGAGCGGGTCTGCTCCTCGGAGGACCTCGATCGGCAGCTCGCCTTCTGGCGCCTCCAGGGCAAGAAGGTGGTGTTCACGAACGGCTGCTTCGATCTGCTCCACACCGGCCATCTCTCGCTGCTGCGCTTCGCGGCGTCGCTCGGGGACGTGCTGGTCGTGGGCCTGAACAGCGACGCGTCGGTGCAACGTCTGAAGGGCGCCGAGCGACCGCTGACCGCCGCCGCGGACCGCGGTGCGCTCCTGGCCGCGCTCGAGTGTGTGGATGCGGTGGCCGTGTTCGACGAGGACACACCGCTGCGCCTCATCGAACGCGTGCGCCCCCACGTGTTGGTGAAGGGCGGTGACTACGAGATCGACACGGTGGTCGGCCGGGCGTTCGTCGAGGCGACAGGCGGCAGCGTGGTCCTCGCGCCGCTGGTCCCCGACCAGTCCACGACGGGCATCATCTCCCGGATGCGGAGATGATGCTCGCCATCTGCGCGGTCCTCACCGTGCTGCTCACCTCGTATTCGTTCGCGCACTATTTCTCGGCGTTCGTGTTCCTGACCTCCCGCAAGAAGCAGCGGGTTTTCGAACACCACCCGGAGCTCGCCGTATCGGTGCTGATCCCCGCGCGAAACGAGGGCGAGCGCGCGC
The DNA here is from genome assembly GCA_030685065.1 of Pseudomonadota bacterium. Taxonomy (GTDB): domain Bacteria; phylum Myxococcota_A; class UBA796; order UBA796; family SXON01; genus CAJBVW01. The sequence continues at coordinate 19,238 of JAUXQH010000120.1, forward strand.
TGCGTGTCATCACGTCCGTGCTCGAGCAGGACCACACCGGCCCGATCGACACCTACCTGCTCCTCAAGGACGACTCGGACTCGAGCATCCCGTTCTTCCTAGAGAACTTCCCCGGGGTGGAGCTCCGGGTCCCCGCGCCCGCCACCATCGAGATCCTCCGCTCCTCGCCGAACGGCGGCCCCGCCCGCACCGTGACCCTCGTGTACACGGGCGCGGACGCGAAGAGCGAGAAGGTGAATTGGATGACCGCGCGGCTGGCCACGCGCCACATGGCCATCCTCGATTGTGATCACCAGGCCCATCCGGATTGGATCCGGTCCTCCCTGGCGCTCATGCTCGAGCAGCGCGCACCCGTCATCCAGGGCCGCCGCGCTCCGATCTCCGCGCGGGGCTTCTACCAGCTCTGGGACTCCCTGCACCAACACGTCGGCTGCGAGCTGTTCAACACGGCGTTCACCCGCCTCGATCTCACGGTGTTCTTCACCGGCACCACCGCCGTGCTGGAGACAGCCCTCCTGAAGGGCCGCCCGCTGAGCGGATGCATCACCGAGGATGTCGACTTCAGCTACACCATCGTGCTGCGGGGCAGCCGGATCATCGCGAACCCCTTCAGCGGATCCAACGAAGAGACCTCCCCCGACCTGTACAGCTTCCTGGCGCGGAGACGGCGCTGGGCGAACGGCCACACCCAAGCCTTCCTCAGCCACCTCCCGCTCTTCTGGAGCGCGCCGCTCTCGCTGAAACAACGCACGCAGTTCCTGTTCCACGGCACCCACTACCTGGTGTCCATCGTGGTCTTCGTGCTCCACCTCGTGATCGGGCTCATCTTCCTCGGCGGCATGTCCGGGATCTCCCAGGGCTCCGCCGTCCTGTCGAGCCTGATGCTCGCGATCATGACGGCGCGCACCCAGCGCACGATCGGGTGGGCCACGCGGACGGCCGAGGTGGCGGTCGTCTTCGGCTGGTTGTTCCCGGCGGTCGTCATCGCGATGAACATCGTGCAGGCAGTCCTGCTCAACGACTTCTCGCGCGCCGCGCTGCCGATCCCCTACGCGTTGCAGGCCGTCGGGCTCATCGGCCTGGTCGCCCCCCTGACGGTGTTGCTGGTCGGGCTCGTCGGCTTCCGTCAGCTCGGCCTCGGCACGCTGCTGGCCACCGTCCTGACCTACCCCCTCGCCTTCTACCTGGACATCTGCGGTGTCCTCCTGGGCATCTTGGACTATGCGTCAGGTCGGGCCCGCTGGCGCGCGGTGTCCCGCTCGCAGGCCGCCCTCCCGGGCCGTCGGGATCCGGCGCGCCTCCTCACCACCCTCGACTTGAAGGAGAGCTGGAGCATGGGCACGTTCCTCGCCTCGGCGCGTGACGCGCTCCACTGGGCAGACCCGCGGAAGTTGAAGCCCGCCGCCTGGCTCTCCACCGGCGTGCTCCTCAGCCTCTTCTGTAGCGGCGTGCTCTACATCCCCTCCACCCGCATCGACGTGCACGAGCTCGCCTGTACGGTGCTGCCTCACGACACCGATCCCTGGATCGTGCCCGCGAGCAAGCTCACGGGCTATTGCGACGCGGCCAGCACCACGCCCCGGTGGACCCAACGCAACGGCACGTTTCAGCAGACGCGCGACGACGAGCTGACCACGGTCGACCCCACGTACTGGGATCAGCTCCACAGCACCTTCTTCTGCAACGAGGCGGCCTTCGCGCCGGAGAACGTGCTCCCGCTCGCGGACGGGAGCGGCGGTGGCATCCGCCTGCAGCTGGAGAACCGGGCCAGCAGCTCGCCGAACGGCGACCGTGCCTTCACCTCCGGGTCCATCGCCACCAAGGACGAGGACGACAAGAAGTTCCTGTTCGGCCGCTTCGAGGCGGTGTTGAAGCCGGCCAAGGCCTCGGGTGTCCTCACCGCGTTCTTTCTGTACCGCTTCGATCCCTGGCAGGAGATCGACTTCGAGTTCCTCGGAAAGGACCCCACCAAGGTCCTGCTGAACGTGTACTACAACCCCGGCGAGGAGGGCGACCTCTACAATTACGGGCACCTCGGCACGCCCGTGGTCATCGATCTGGGCTTCGACGCCTCGGAGGACTTTCACCGCTACGCGATCGAGTGGGAGGCCGACGAGCTGCGTTGGTTCGTGGACGACAAGCTCATCCACGTGCGCTCCGCGGGGCGCCCCACGCCGATCCCGCACCTGCCGATGCGCTTCCACGTCAACGCGTGGCCGTGCTGCAGCGAGGCCCTCGTCGGGCCGTTCTCCGCGGCGTCCCTCCCCGCGAGCGCGGACGTGCGATCGGTCAGGCTGTCACGTTGGTACCCGTCCCCGCTCCCGACGTTCCTCACGCGGCTGGCCTCGTTCTTCCCCGCGTCCGGAAACCCGTCCGATTGGCGGCAGAACGCGCCCTGGCTTCAGCCCTGATCGTCAGCCCGGGTGGGTAATGTCTGGCTCCCGTTCGACCTTCCACAGCTGCATGTGGATGTCCTCGAACAGCAGTTGGGTGTGGACGTGCTCGCGTTCTTCGAGCCGCTCTCGAAAGGGAGCGGTGGGGCTGAACAGGTAGATGTCACCCTCGTGCGGTGGCAAGACGTAGCCTGCCTCCGCGTGGATCTTCAGGCCCTGTACACTGGCGGAGGGGATCAGCAGGTGAACCAGCGCGAACAGGTTCCCGGGGTTGAACCTCTCCTCGTTGCCCACCACCAGGGGTGCCTCCGAGCGATTGACCAGGGCGGCCACGGCGGGCAGGTTGGCGCTGATGCCCTTGGTCCAGACCGCGTCCCGCCGGGTGTTGAGCGCGCCGCTGACCACGCCCGCCGCCAGCAGCACCGTGGCGACGGCGCGGGTAGCCCCGCTGGAGAGGTGCGCTCCCAACATCCACGCGAGGGCCACCTGGATCCCCACCCAGGAGGGAGTGAGGTAGCGGCTCGACACCGAGCGGATGCCTCCCGAGAGGAGGTCTGGCACGAGCAGCATGGTGATCGGGGCGGCGATCATCAGGAGCAAGAGGAGGCCGGGGTGGCGGCCGGACGCCGAGGGCGCGCGCGCGACGTGGCGAATCGCGACCGCGACGAGGATCAGGGCGAGCGCCACGACGATCCCGAGGGGCTCGGCCGTGAGGTCCACGAACACCCGCGTGAGGTTGGATCCGAAGATCCAGAGCAGCTCGGGGCGGGGGATCACGATGTCGCGCGACCACTTCATCGTGGCGAAGAACGAATCGAGGTGATGGACCAGATTGTAGGCCCACGGGGAGAACAACAGCGCGCTCACGGCCAGGGCCGAAGCCGACTGGACGCTCACCCGGGTGAGGCGACCCCGCTCGCGGATCACGATGTAGGCGATGTGCGCGAGGATGAAGGCCGCGCTCGAGAACGACGTGTAGAGCGCGAGCACGATGCTCGTCGCGTAGACCGCCCACCCGCCGAGGGCCGCCGGGGCCCGCGCTTCGGTGAGGCGGATCGCGCGCAGGAGGGAGGCGGTGGCGCAGGCGATGAGCACGCTCCAGAGCGCATACTCCCGCGCCTCCTGCGCGTAGAGCACGAAGAACGGCGACACCGCGGCGAGGGCGACCCCCATCCACGCCACCCGCGCGGAACCCGAAAACTCGAGGCACAACCACGCGATGGCCGGCAGGTAGAGCAGGCTCAGGAGGGCGGAGAGCGCGCGGAGGGTGCCGACGCTGTCCCCGCAGAGCCCGACCCAGAGCCTTGTCAGCGCGTAGTAGAGCGGCGGGTGTTGGGGGTCGTGCCGGGCCAGGCCTCCGATCGCGCCCACCACGCTCTTCTCGGCGTTGTGGATCTGGAAGTGCCCGACCTGCGCGACGGTCACGACCTCGCCACCGTAGACCACGCCCTTCCAGTCGTCCGTGGTGTACCCGGCGGCGAACACCCGCGTGGCGATCTCGTCGTGCCAGAGCAATTTCTCGCCGAGGTGCGAGAAGCGGAAGAACACGCCCAGGCCGAGGATGAGCAGCAGGGCGAGGGGGCGCGCGGGGGGCGGCATGCGACGCGGGCGTAGCCCGGAACGCGCGCGGGTGCGGAGCGTTGGATCCTCCCGCGCGGCCAGCGCGGGAGCTACTCCGCCTGGAGCAACGCGCGCAGGCGCGCCATCTCGGCCTCTTCTTCCTTGTCGGGAAGCGGCCACTTCAGGGGGAGCGCCTCCAGCGTCTCGGCGACGGTCTCGGCCACGATCGCCCGCATGGTGTGCTTGTGGTCGGCCGGCACCACGTACCAGGGCGCCCACGACCGGGACGTGGCGTTCAGGGCCTGCTGGTAGGCCTCCATGTAGGCGTCCCAGTGGCCGCGCTCCTCCACGTCGCCCGCCGCGAACTTCCACCGGGCGATGGGATCGTCGATGCGGTCGAGGAAGCGGCGACGCTGCTCGTCCCGGCTCACGTTGAGCCAGAACTTCAGCACGATCGTGCCGTTCCGGTACAGGTGCCGCTCCATGTCCCGGATGGAGGAGTAGCGCTCCGCGAAGAGGTTCTTCTCCTTTCGATCGAGACGTTGGGGCGCGAGGAGCTCGGGGTGGACCCGGACCACCACCACCTCCTCGTAGTGGCTCCGATTGAAGATGCCGATGCGGCCGCGTTCGGGCAGCGCGCGGTTGACCCGCCACAAGAAGTCGTGGTCGAGCTCCTCCTTGCTGGGCTGCTTGAAGGCGGTGACATGACAGCCGGCGGGATCGACGCCGCGCATCACGGCCCGGATCGTGCCGTCCTTTCCCGCGGCGTCCATCGCCTGGAAGACGAGGAGGAGGGAGAACCGATCGTCGGCATAGAGCTTGCGTTGGAGCTTCTCGAGGCGCGCCGACGCGGCGGCCAGGCGTTCGTCGGCGTTCTCGAAGGCGTGGTGGGTGGAGGCGCGGGACACGCGGAAGCCACCGTCGAAGGGGACGCGCCAACGGCTGTCGGGGCCGGGGTGGGGCAACGGAACCTCGTGAAGAAAGCTCCCTATCCGCTCCCGGCTACTCCTCGCCCCCGAGCACCGAGACCTCGAGCGTACCGGACACGGTGTCACCATCCTCGAGCGAGAGCGTGTCGAAGCGGATGCTCCCAAAACCGAGCCAGGCCGCCGTCGTCCACTCCCCGCCGGTGTCCGGCGAGCTGTACAGGAGCAGCCCCTCCGCGACCTCGCCGTCGATGGGGATGTCGACGCCCGTCACCAGCGCTTCGGGCTCGAGGATGACGTACGGCGCGAGGTACGTGCTCTCCGCGACCGTGCTGATGGTGAGCCAGAGCGCCGTGCCGTCACCCACCCAGCCGATGCTCACGCCGTCGGCCGTGGTCGGGTACGGAACGCCGCCGATGAGGTAGTCGGTGGTCACGTCGCCCCCGTTCAGCAGGTCCCCGCCCGGGTAGCTGCCCCAGGTCCCCGTGAACGTGACGAGCACCGTGCCCACGCTGACCCAGCACGGATTGCCGCGGAGGGCGCTCGGGTACACGGGCTCGCCGATGGCGGCCTCGATGTCGCCCTCGCGGGAGGCGACGATGTCGCGCAGGTCCCCGATGGCCTGGCGCTGCTCCCGCGTCGAGACGCCCTGCAGGAGATCCTTCCAGGCATCGATGCGGTCCAAGCGCGCGCCCTCGTCCCACGCGTCGTCCAGGAGCCCCTGGAGAGCCTGCTCGTAGCGGCGCTTGCCCTCCGCGTGCTGGATGAGGCGGTTGCCGAGCGCGCTCACAGTCGCGACCCACACGGGCGCGCCGGGGCCGAACGGCTCGACGCGGTCGAACGTGGCGTCGGGGCCGCTCGCGATGAACTCGAGCCGGCCGTCTTCCGGCGCCGCATAGAGGTAGAAGTTGTTGGTGTTGCCGTTGTACCCGTCCCAATGCCCGGCGACGGACTCGGCCGCCCAGAAGTCGAAGAACGCATCGAGGTCGATGACCGCGTCGAGCGCGTCCAGCAGCGCGTCGTCGCCCGACTCGAGCGCCGCGAGCACCGCTCGGGGCTCCTCTCCCAGGCTCACTTCGTTCTCGGGCTCGAAGGAATTGACCCAGTCCGTGCGGAAGTCGGACAGCGCGCCCTCGTACATGGCGCCAGGGGAGGCGCCCCGCACGCGCTCGACCAGGTTCTCGTCGATGGCCTCCGTGTTGTCGTAGATGCCGAGGTCCTCGCCGTTGACGGTGACATGGGCGAGCGAACACCGGGGCGCCACGAGCCCCGCGTCCGCGAACCAGGCGTGCGCCAGGCAGGTACGCAGACGGCTCGGGTCCTGGTTGTTGTTGTTGAACACCAGCTTCTCGAGGCCGTGGAACCGCGCGCCCTCGTCGTAATGGTCGACATCCAGCCGCAGGCTGGGGCGGTCGGGCGAGTTCGAGCCGATGAGGCCCTTCTTCCGCGCCCCGACCGTGCCCATCTCCTCGCCGTCAAAGGTGACCTCGGCCTCGAACCAAGTGTACGGGCTCTCCCAGGGCTCCTCGAGGCAGCCCTCGCCGAGCAGATCGTAGTAGGTCCGCTCCTGCACGCGGAGGGCGTCCCAGTCCGACGGATCGAGGGTGATCTCCACCTCGTGGAGCACATCGGGGTCGTAGAGCATCGCGTCGTCGGGATCGGACGCGGTGTCGCCGCTCGTCGGAGGCTCCCCCACGACGGGGGTGGCGGTGCAGGCGAGGAGGGCGAACAGCTGGGGGAGGAGCATGGGATCCGTGGGACACACGAGCGGGCGCGCGTCGAAGAGAGGAGTCTAGCGCCCGCGCTTCAGCTCCGCGCGAATCACCGCTCGCTGGAGAGCGGCGCGCACAGGACCGCGAGCTCGAGGACGTCCGTGCGCTTCGGCGCCGCGCTCGAATACTCGTTCACGACCTCGTGCATCACGCGATCCCGGCGGGCCTCGTAGCCGGCGCCCCAGAGCTCGTACGCGGCGCAGAGCTCCGCCCGTTGTTCCTGGAGGCGCCGACGCACCCCCACCTCGACGGACTCGATGTAGACCGACGGGTTCAACACCTCGTCCATCCCGTCGTCCACCCAGTCCTTCCAATCGAACTGCCCTACGATGGCCACGCAGCCTTTGTCATCGCGCTGGAGCACGCTCTGGCGGCCGAGCAGCGCCTGGTAGAACTGGAACCCGCGAAAGTTCGCGTGCAGGTCGGCGAAGCTGAACACGTTGGACGTCAGGAGGCCGTACTGCCCGCGCTCGCTCTGCGTTCCCCACTCCACCGCCCGCTCCGGGTGCTTTCCCCAGCCGCTCTGACGCTCGTACTCGTAGCCCTGCGCCCAGAAGTGGTCGGGCTTGTCGGTGCCCATCAGCACCCCCGCCAGCTCGATCGTGCTGCACACCCCGACGGTGTCCAGCATCATGGACTCGCCCGGCAGCAGGCCTCCGTACACGTCGGAGCGGTCGCGGAACGCGCGGCGCTCCACCTCGGACTCCTCCAGCCACGCGGTGTAGGCCCCGAACCCCAGGCCATCCACGATCTCGCCGCGGTTCGCCACGTATTTCGCGTGCGAGAACAACTGGTCGATCTCGGTGGCGATAGAGGTTGGACAGTTTTTGGGCCTCCGGAAACGACAGTTGTAGCGCAGATTTTGGTGCCCTACGCTCCTCTTACGCGCCGCCTTTCACGGCGCGCAGGGAGTCGAAGTGGATGAAGTAGTGCCCGATGAGATCACGGGCGACGTGGCGGGGAGGAGGCTGTTGCAGCGCCAGCTGGTCGCGCTCCGCCACGAGAAGGAGCTCGCGCTCGCCCGCGTCCGCGCGCTGGAGTTGAAGGAGGAGCACCTCGCCGTGGTGTACGAGCGTGCGTTCCCTGGCGAGACCTTCCGCCCCCCGGCCGTGCCCTGGGCGGAGCTCACCTACCGGGAGCGGATGACCGTCCACTTCCTCTCCCACCGCGGAGGGGCCCGGAAGCTCAGCGCCGTCGTAGACGAGTACGGGGAGTTCAGCGGCGAGATCATCACTCGTGCCGCGTGGGCTGTCCGGCTCAGCCGCCTCCTCAGCAAGGGGGCGGTGAGCCGGAACTTCTTCGGGTGGTTCGTCTCCGACGAACTCGCTGAGGTCGCGCAGTACCGGCCCGACCATCGGAGCGAGCGGTCGGAGATCGGCGCCGAGGGGCTACTGAACGCCGCGCGAGCGATCGAGCGGACGAAGAAGACGCCGGGGACGCGGATGGGGGCGCCCCTCGGGCCCCGCAGGATGAGCTGGAAGGCCCTGGCGCAGCTCGTGCCCTCGAACGCGGACCACGGCGGGTAGCCTCCGACGCCGCGGATCCGCGCGCTCGACCGCCGATCGGGACTCGCTCCGGTCGGCGGTCGAGCGTTTGGGTTTTCCTTGGTGGAAGCATGCTGATTCTCGATGTCATGCCAATGCCGCCAGCCTGCGTAGATATACTCTGCCAATGAACATGCTTGCGTATATCCGCTCGCTCGTATACCTTGACGAGGTCGAGCCACGAATGCCTACCGCCGTTACAACCACGCGAGAGAAGCAGCACTTTCGCGAGTCGATACTGTTCCTGCTCGGCCAGTACCGCCTCCGCGCGCAACGGTTTGCGGAGCTTACCGAACAGGCCGAGCGAGAGCGCCGAGGAATCGAGGCTGTCAGCGAGGAAATCAAGCAGGTCTACAGGTTTCTCGTCCTAAACAACGATGACGTTCAGGACGGCGTCGCCTCTCTGACGCCGGAAGCCCTGAACGCCTTCCTGGATCAATGCACGAGCAACCTGCTCGCTTCCTTTGGAAAGTACGGCGATCCGTGGCCCTTTCCCACCGCAATGCCGCAGGCGCCTGAGTCCAGTCCGCGTGCGGGCGACTCCGTCGGAGGTGAGCTCGCCGTCGGCTCCCTCGTCGCAGAGCCGCCCGCGGTGGGGCCGCTGTCCTTCCTCACCCCCATCCGCCGGGCCATTTTGGACGCCATCCCCATCGGCCGCGAGGTGACCCTCGCGGACATCACGCTCGCCGTCACCGGGACGGACACGCGATCGGAGCGGGCTCGCGTGCGGCAGCACGTCCTCTTCCTGACAGAGAAGGGACTCGTGGGCTGGCTCCGGCGCGGCGCCTACACCCGGCTCGATGCGGCTGCCTCCGACCCCGAAACCCGGACCACTTCATGAAGCAGGTCTTCACCGGGCAGCGCCTGGAACCACAGCACCACGAATAACGAAGGGCCCGGCGGTGGAACGCCGAGCCCCTCGAAACCGTGAACCTCGTTCGTCGGAAGACCGACTCGCGAAGACTCCCAGCGTGCAAGCAGAGTCTACGCGCGGTCCCCGGTGAGCGTCAAGCCCCCCGTGTGCCAAATGCTCTTGGTCTACAAGAAGATCAAGGACTATGCTGGATATTTGTCCCAGGACCAGCACGTCCCCCAACAGAAATTTGTCCTCGCGATGCTACCCGCCTTGTTCGTGGGGCACTCGCTCATGCTGTCCCACCTTGCGAAGGCCCAGCAGAACCCGCTCCTCACGAAGGAGAACAACAAACGCGAATACGACACGCGGGAGCACTACTTCTCCCGCAACGTCAACTCCGCGCGCTTGGACATGGACGCCATCCTTCAGCGCTACTACAAGCTCATCGAACCGGTCCTGCACCGCAATCGCGGGCGCGGGGTCACGGTCGTCACGGACGGCACGGACTACCGCAAGGAGTGGGCCCGCCCTGACCGGCCCCGCGGCATGCAGGGGGCCTCCCACGTGCGCGACGGCAGTCGGAGCACGCGTGCGAAGGCCGACCTCACCATGGGCTACGCGGGCATCACGGTTGAGGCTGCCCTCCCGGACGGAACACAGGTTCCGATGGCCCATTGGCTTTTCTCCCGTAAGCTGCCAGACCCGCTCACGAAAAAGCGATGGCGGTCGGACGAGCAGGCCACCGAGCAGCTGCTCGAACGGGTTGCACCCCTGGTGGGAAGCGACGCTTGGTGGACCTTCGACAGAGACTACGCCTCGAATATCTATTTCAATGCGTTCGACAAGCTCAAGCTTCGGTGGCTCGTCCGCATCCAGAACAACGGGCAGGCCGCGAAGCGTCGCGTCCGGGCGGAGAACGGGATCGTGTGGTCGGTGGAGGAGCTCGCCGCGACGCTGAACCTCCCGTACACGCGGCACACGCGAGGCAGAGATGGCGAGCCCCTGACGATCCGGATGGGCCTCAAGAAGGTCTTCTTGAAGGAGGAGAGCAGCTCGGGTGTGGAACGCTGGCAGGAGACGGCGCGCACGCTCCTCGTGGCAGAGCTCAACGGCTCCCCGACCAAGTTCATCGTCCTGGTGAGCGAGTGGGACGTAGACAAGCAGGAGATCGCCGAGCAGATCCGCAAAGAATACCGTAGAAGGTGGACAGTTGAGGAAACGCATCGTTTCGTCAAGAACGACTGGGGTTTCAAGGTTGAGCACTTCCGAGTGTTGAAGCTGGTCGCGATCCAGCGCGTCGTCTTCTTCGCGATGCTCGCGTGTGGCTTCATGGCCCTCCTCAACGTAGACAAGCCCGAAGCAGTACAGGAGCTTGTGGGGTGCGCCTGGGCCCAGGGTGAGGCGAAGGATCCGCGGTACCGCCTCACCCAGGTGATCGGCCTGCTCGTGGTCAAGCTGATCACGAAGACGTGGGTCCGGTTCCATCGACGCCGAGCGCTCGAACCACCACCGGAGACACCTGACCGGCTGCGAGACCGGCTGCGAAACGCACAGCGAGCGGTGACGCGCGCCCAGAAAGCGCTCCGGGACCTCGGGCTCACCGAGTAGCCACTGTGCAAGCGGGCGCCGTCACTGGCGCCGTTCCGGCCGTTCCGCGCCCCCCGAGGAGGGGGACCACGCTGCATGGTGGTAGCCGGCGCACGTTGTCGCTAAGGCCCGGGGCGGAGGTAGAGTGCTGGGACTGCTTGCGCACACGAAAGTCGGGACTCAGTGCGTCTGGATGCTGAGCCTGTCCGAGGGAGATTCGGTGGCGAGCAAGGCGTTCCTGCTGCCCGTCGACATCGGGGCCGCGCTGGACGGGGAGGTCACGGGAGGAGGGACGTTCCTCGCCGCCGTTGCCGGGACATGGCGGGACGAACTCGGGGAGGGGTGCGCCGTCGTGGCTTCGGCGCACGACGTCGATGCGCTGCTGGAAGAACTTCGGGAGCCGAACTACCCGGAAAGGATGCCACTGGCGTGCAACATCGCTCGGTCTCGTGGCGTAGGGGTCGGCCCGGGCCAGCTTCTGCTCTTCTCCGCAGCGGGGGTCCGCCGGGCGCTCCGTCTCGTAGGTGGGCTTCGCGCGGTGCGCCTTCGGGATGAACTGGAGGCTGGCTTCCTCAACGATGACTGGTTCGTGCGTCCCGGCCGCAAGGTGTCCGTAGACTCGCCAGCCGCGACCTTTTTCGCGCAGCTGGAATATGTGCTGAAGGGCGTGCCCGACGAGTTGATGGAGGTTCCGGCGAGACACCTTCTCGACGTGCTCCTGGAAGAGGCGGACCTCGGACGCCTCTGCCCCGTGGCCCGGTGGGAGTTGCTTGAAAAAACGGGGCATCCCAACGTGCTCGACGAAGCTCCCGGACTCGTGTGGCTGCCGTCGAACCCGGCCCGCCCCTCGCTATTGGGATTTCACCTCTCGGCCGACGACCGGAGTATTTGGACGCTGCTGAAGCGCGCTGCGAGGGACGGGGTGCACGTCAAGAGGCGGTCGCTGGGCCCGACCATCTCCTCGCGCTACGCGCTCGACCGCCTCGTTGAGCACGGGTATCTGACGATCGAGGAGACCGAGTCGGGGTACGTCTGGCACCTCCGCAACGACGGCCCCCAGCCGGGCAGCCTCGCCGCCCGCGGTCCATAACCCCGCCCGATGATGCGGTGGCGCGCCGCATTCATCCCCCCATCGCGGGCCGGCGCTGGTCCCGCTGACGACCGGGCCCCCTTGCTCGGGTAGGTTCACAGCCCGTAGCCGAGTACGTAGAAGCCTTCCGAGTCACCCTCCACGCACCCGGGACCCCGCGCCACAAGGTAGGGGCCGACGCGATCGAGGCGAAGGTGACACGTGTTCGAGCGCTGTTCGAGGCGGTTCCCGACCGGGGACCCGTCGAGTTCGACGAGACCCACCACGACTTCAGGCGCGCCGCCCTCGGAGGCGAGACCATTCGCGATCCACGCCTTTCCGCGGCCCGTGACCCGTCCCGCGGCCTCTTGGAGGTAGAAGCCCGCACCCGTCTTGAGCCATGCTCCACCCCACCCGCTCGGCAGGGGAGCGGGGACGAGTTCCTGCACGGGGAGCCAGCCGACCGTGGGCGTGTGGGCCGCCGAGGGAAACACTCCGCAGGCCCAGCCCCGTGGTCCAGGCACGGCAAGCACTGTGTCTCCCGCGACGACGTAGGCGCGCCGGTTGCAGGATGCCTCGGGGCAGGAGGCGAAGTGCACCCTCAGTGCGCGGCTCACCGTCCACGCCGTCAGCGCGTCGCCGCGTTCGAACAGGGTGGCCTCCGTGCACGCCGTCATCTCGACGGAGGGCTCGGCAGCACGAGCCTCCGGGGCGGCCAGAGGTCCGAGCAACGCGGAAAGGATGAAGAAGGAGCGTGTCATCGGCACGTCTGCTGGACGAGAGGCTGGTTGCCAGAAGCGTCGACCCAGTTCGCGCTCGCGCCGCACGCGGGCGCGGACGTGACCCACCCTGGATCCCAGCAGCACGAACCCCAGATACCCGTCGTCGACACGTGCGTGTACCGCTGCGTCTCGCCGCCGTCGCAGTCGGCGTCGTACGACCCGTCGCCGCGGTCGGCCGTGAGCCAGACGGTCGATCCGGGGTAGACCGAGGCGTTGCCGTCGTAGCAGTCGATGCCGTCCGACACGTAGCCGGCCGGCACAGCGCAGCTGGCCAGGGGGGCGCTCGTGTCGCCATACCGATCGCCGTCCCCGTCCGGGTAGTAGACGGGGGCGTCCGCGGGATCGTCGTCGATCGCGCCGTCGCAGTCGTCGTCGATCCGGTTGCAGGTCTCCGCGGCACCGGGGTTCACCTCGGCCGCGCCATCGTTGCAGTCGGTGCCCTCGGCCACGAACCCCTCCTCGGGCTCGCAGCCTCGGTCACTCACCCTGGGGTCGCCGTACCCGTCACCGTCCTCGTCCAGGTACCAGAGCGGCTCGTCCACCGCGTCCTCGTCCACCTTGCCGTCGCAGTCCTGGTCCGCGCCGTCGCAGTGCTCATCGGCACCTGGGAATGTGGCCGCATCACCGTCGTCACAGTCCACGGTCGCTGGGTAGCCGTCGCCATCAATGTCGGGATCGACGGGGTCTGGATCGCCCGTGTCCACGTCCGCATCCGTGTCGCTGTCCGTGTCGGCATCCGCGTCTCCGTCGGCATCGGCATCCGTGTCCGTGTCCGTGTCGGTCTCGCTGTCGCTCTCGGGTGTCCGCTGCGAGGACGCGCCGAGTTCGATGGAGCCAGGAGCACAGCCGGGTACCGTGGCCAGGGAGAGAACCATTGCGAGGGCAGCGGCTCCCGCCGTCAGGAGTCCCGAGCACTTTGCGACGTGCTGCATCATCATCTCCGAAGAGGGAGAATCCTCGCCCACATTGACTACATAGTCAACATCGCACCGTACGATCCGCGATCATGCGCGTGGCTTCCACCCGCCTGCCCTGCGACGCTGCGGGCGCATGCCGCCCCGCAAAGACCTCGACCTCGCCGCATCGATCGGCGCCCGCATGCGCGCCCTCCGTCGGGCGCGCGGCCTCTCGCAGGAGGCCGTGGCCGAGCGTGCTGGGCTTCAGCCGGAGACGATCAGCCGGGCCGAGACCGGTCATCGGGCACCGAGCCTTCCGACGCTGGCGGCCATCGCACTCGGCCTGGGTTGCTCGGTCGGCGACATAGTGGGCGGCCCTGGTATCGAACCGCTTCCTGCGCTCACCGATGAGGAGCAGCGCCTCCTGAACGGCTGGCGGCGGCTCCGACCCCGGGCACGAGAACACCTGCTCGGCTTGATCGGGGACATCGTCGGCGAGCACCCGGACGTGGGCCCGCAGCCGTAGCACCCCCGCTTAGCGCCTCCGAGCGATGGCCTCGCTAACGATGGACAGCGGCCCGGAGTGGGTCACGACCGCCCGCAGGGCTGCGGCCTGAGCGGGAGGGCATGGGCGCCTACGTACGCTGGGGAGCTCTGGGGAGCTCTGGGGAGCCTCCGGGCGTGGTTGACCGGGCACTGGGCTTGTGGTACCCATGATTTCATGTGGTGGCTCTTCGCCTGTGCGCCGGAACCGTGCCCGCCGGACGCGTTCCCTTCGCTGGACGGCCGCTGTTACGTGGATGAGGAGGTGGTGGAGGCGCCCACTGCGGACGACGTAGTTGCGGGCTTCTGGGACTGCCCGGTCACGGAGGGGAACGGGCGGCTCGACCCCGCGGCCGGCTGTGCGGACGGGGTGTGCGTCGGGGACGCGTATGCCACGGTCGTGACCGTCCTCGGGCCCGAGGCGCGGTGCTACGCCGTTGCATCGTCCGACGCCCGGGACGATGCCGTGCGCTTCAGACTATGCGAGTGGCTGGGCGGTCTCCGCGCCGGCTTCCCGGCGGTGCCGGACGAGGCCGACCCCCTTGGGTGGCGCCCGGATCCCCTTGCGGCCAGCACGTGGCCCCTTTCGTTTTCACTGGACTACACGGGCACCAGCGCCGAAGGCCTGGGGGTACACGCCCCGCTCAGCTGCTGGATCGAGGCGTTGGGGCCTCCCACGATAGGGATCGAAGGCACGGGCGGCGAAACTGAGCCGTGGCTGGCGATCTGGTCCCCCATCGGCTTGTACCTCCTCGCGGACGCGCCGGACGAGAGCGACGGCGGACCGCCCTGGCAGATGATCTTCCGCGTGCCTCGTTGAACGCGACGTGGCTGGCCGCCGCCGCCTGTCTTGCGCCCCTCGCATGCTCACCGCCAGCGTGCCTTGAAGGATTCGCGGAGCGCACGGACGGCGCGTGCACCCGGACGACGACGACCCCGTTCGAGGGCGACGCAACCGTGCAGGATCTCCTGAACACCCTGCCAGCCTGCGTACCAGCTGCGCCGGGCGACGGGCTGGACACGCGGCGCCATTGCGCTAGCGGCGCCTGCGTGGGGGCGACGGCTGCAGAGATCAGCGAGGCGCTTGGCGCGTCGCCCACTTGCGTCCCTTACCCTGAGCCACAGTACCAAGAGACCTACGCAGACTGCGCGTGGCCAAATGGCGTTTCAGAGACGTTCGAGGACTTCGACGCTGACGGCGTCCCTGACGCAGGGGCCGTCTCGTACTCACTTGCGCTTGAGGCGCCCTACGCCGGCCGCACCGCCGACGGACTCGGCCTCGACGCCAGCCTGGGTTGCTTCGTGGACGCGTGGGGGAACCCTACCGGGGCCACCCTTGCGCACGATGGAGTGTCCTGGGTACTCGCCTCGCTCGCGTGGTCCAACGTCGGAGCGAGCGTTGGCCACGACTCCGCGGAGGGCCCGACTGACGGCACGCCCTCGTGGCTCTTGCTCTACGAAAGCTACTGACCGCCCAGACCTGGACGTCGGCGTCGGGATGTTCTCGAGCGACCCGATCAATAGCCCCTTGAAGACCCCCTTTTTGAAGGCCTCCTGGGCCTTCTCATCCGATTCGGGGTGTGTCGGGCGAGGCGACTGTCGGGTGTAGCCGAGCCGCCGGAGGTAGAGCCAGCCTGTGTGGTCGTCGACCTTGTGGCCCGCCTGCTCGTCGATCCACTTGGCGACCTTCGGAGCCGTCCAGAGCCCGCCATCGGGTGCCGGGCCCTGGATGGCTTCCCACAGGTTGGTCTGCTGCTCGTCGTTAAGGTAGGGCGCGCGGCCGTTGCTCTGCCGCCGGTCCGTGACGCCGTTCGGCCCCATCTGGTTGGTAGCGGCGGACAGTGCGACGCACCCAGTCCTCCCGGCGCTTGCAGATGTCGGCGATGTCCTTTGCCCCCCGACCCTCTGCCTTCAGCATCACGGCCTGCCACCGCAGCTTCTCGTCCTTGGAGTCGCACTTCAGAAAGCGCGCAACCAGCTCGTCGGGCGGAGGGTCTTCGGCATCGTGACCTCGATGCGTTCGAACCTGTGCGACGGCCCCCTGCCTGTCTAGGAGATTTTCGATCGCGATCAAGGTCAGTTGGTATCAGTTCGCTGATCAACCAGCGACGGAGACAAATAGGGCGGCCCGGCCGCCTCGACCGGCGTTCTCGCCCACGGGTATTCGGGAGTCTTATTCGCCACCTTGATGATTCCGAGATCGGCGAGGAGCCGCTCCCCGGCCAGGGCACGGGCCAGTTGCACGCGTTTCGTTAGTTCGGCGCTGTGTGGAGCGTCGCGATCGCGCTGCGATTCCCCGCCGAGTCCACCCCCACTACTGACACCTCGTGCGAAGTCAGCACGTCCGCGGAAGACGTGCTGCACGCGATCTCCGACCCGAGAAGGATCGTCGATACTCCTGCGGGGACAAGCTGGTCCAGCTGGCCATCCACCATTACCTCAAGGAAGTCAACGCCAGCCGCCGCGACGGCGATGCCCACCGCGCCGCGTGGAATCCCGTTCGCTGGGTTCGGCGCAATAGAAGAGGCGAAGCCGAGGACGGGCGGGCTCGGGGGCTCAGTGTCCTGCCGATCTACGACCAAGAATACGGTCAATACCCTTACGGCGCCGTTGCTGGCCGAGATGTAGAGCACCTCATACTTCTCGCCAGGAGTCAGCAGCGCAGTTGGTGAGATGCTCAACAGGGTCGTGCTCCCGTCACCCAAAGCCTTGATGTCAACTTGAACTGGAACGCTGCCGCTAGTACTGGAGGTTGCCCGAAGTCTCGCCTCGGCAACGCTTCCGTTGACCACTCCCACGACCTGGGTATTGACTGGAGCCTCCCCGCCCATCCTCGGGGAAGCCAGCCGTGCTTGACGACATGTAAGTGCTTCGGCCTCAACGGGCGCGCATAGGGCGAGTAGAACTCCCAGTGCGCACAGGCGCAGCCGACGCGCAGAATCAGATCGTCCGCGGCGGGTCGAAGCGAAAGACAAGAAATTCACCCCTCGGCGCTGAGAGACGCAAGGTAACATTGCACTGTGACTAGCCGCAACCATCCATGGTCACTGCAAACGAACCAGGACCACCGCAGCCTGCGGTACAGGTTCCGCTGCAGTCGCAACTGCCATAGCTATTTGCTGTACAACTGACGAAAGTCGCGCCGCAAACGCAGTCGCTGCCGAAATCACCTTTGGTCCAGCACGCGCATTGCGCTCGCGCCGCAAGCTTGTCTGCCAAGTCCGCGATCGCCGCAATGTCCCTATCGGCCGTGTCATGCTCCATGCCACAGTTGTGGAGAATCTCGTGAACAATTGTTTCCGCCACTTCAGCCAATGCCGAAGTATACTCGACGCTCGAGTGGCTCTGGCCAATACTGTCGTAGTAGGCAAGCGACCACAACGCGGTGCCCGTGCCACAGAATACATATATCGGATTGAAGGACGGACGAGTGGGCGGCCAAGCGGCCCCCTCAAGACCGAGCGGATACGCCCCGATCCACTGTGCGAAGAAAGGCTCATTGGTCACCCTAATACGGACGCCTCCGCGCGAGAGCATCCGGGACACTACACAGGCGAGAAAGTCGTCATCAATCGGCTCCAGCAGGTCCATGTTCTGTGAAAGCAGACTCACGGCCTCGTTGATGTACGACTCGTAGTCACAGCCGTCGGATCGTGGGCAATCGCACCCGGCTGCGCCGGATGCCTCGGTGACGGTAATGCCATATCCCATACCGGCCCCCTCGCTGAAAAGCGAGAGCGCCCCGTACTTCTTCTCAAGCGTGAACGCCCCGTACTGGTTCTCAAGAAGGAATTTGGCGCGCGCGTGCAAGGGGAGAGTCCCATATCCCGGCGGCACGACTGGTGGTGATCCGCCCAAACGCTTCCCGCCATCCCTCAGTCCGCGGGTCCATCCGTTCCGGGCGGCCTTGATTTCCTGGAGTCCGAGTCCGCCCCCCATGTAGTTCGCGTTCGCGGCGCGCGACGCAACCTCGGCCAGTTCGAGCGCGCCTGACCCGCACCCACAACCCTTCCCGGCACATGTGTCCCCACAGCCACCCCCACAGCCACCCCCACAGCCACAGTCCTTCCCGGCCG
>JAUXQH010000125.1 GCA_030685065.1 Pseudomonadota bacterium
GGACACCGACACGGACACGGACACCGACACCGACACGGACACCGACACCGACACCGACACCGACACCGACACCGACACCGACACCGACACCGACACCGACACCGAGCTCGACATGGACTTCGTGGAGAACGGCCCCGGCGAGGGAGTGCTGTTCTTCGCGAGCGACCTCGAGTTGGGCGGCAACGCGTGTGAGGTCAACTCCAACCCCTACAGCCTGGTGATTTGGGACTCGATCACGCTCTCCCACGTGGACCCCGGCCCGCAGGTGTTCGACGAGCAGGCCACCGCGAACGAGAACCAGATCGTGAACTGCACCTACCACCTCGAAGGCGACTTCTGGTGCGACGCCACCTCGACCGGGATGAACCTCGCCAGCTACGGGGTCGACGCCACGATCAGCTGGGGCCTCGAGATGGGGGGCACGTTCACCGAACGCACGCTCGATGTGGAGGGCGTCAGCCACACGTTCTCGCAACGCTGGGCGGCGGACCTCGAGTGGACGTTCGCGATGAGCTGCTCCGGGAGCCAGTGTGACACTGCGGCCGGGATGGCAGGAATCACCTTCCCCTGCGAGACCGTCGGCACCGTCACGGCGGTGAACTACGACGACCCGACGTTGCCGGCCGCGGAGTAGGCCGAACCGAAGGGCGAGCCGGGCCGCCTCGCCCCGGCCTCGTCCGTTCGGCGGGGGAGCTGCCCTGAAACCCTCAGGAAGCGCGCGGCCGCCGTCGGACGCGCAGCGCCGCGCCCAGCAGCGCGAGCAGCCCCACCCCCGCGGCGGAAACGGGGGGGCCGGCCGCGCACCCGCACCCGCTCGCCCCGTCGCCGCCCACGGCGGGGTCGGTGTCGCGCGCGGTGTCGGCGCCGTCGGTGTCCTCGGGGAGGTCGGTGTCCTCGGTGTCCGGAAGCACATCGGTGTCGTCGGTGTCACCGGTGTCTTCCGGGTCATCGGTGTCCCCCGTGTCCTCGGGTTCGGGCACGTGGTCCGCCGCGGTCTCGACGCCCACCATGTCCCAGAACGCCGGGTCGGCGCCCTCGTAGCCGAGCGCCCAGAAGCCCACGCCCTGGAGGCGGTTGCCGACGGCCCAGGCCACGCGCTCCTGGACCGAGTTGGTGTCCGCGTACCAGAGCTGGGAGTCGGAGCGGAGCAGGTAGGGCGAGCGGCTGGGGGCGTCGTAGCGGGCCGTCTCGGCTGCCGCGGTGGCCACGGCCTCGGCCATGAGCACGGAGTGCCCGGTGCCCGTGGCGGTGCCCGGCACGCGCGCCCCGTCGGTCGGCCACTCCCAGCCGTACAGCGGCAGGCCCAGGATGAGCTTGTTGTGCGGCGCGCCGCTCGCGACGTAGTCGTCCACGCTCCACTCGATGGCGTGGTAGTCCCAGGGCGACGCGCCGTAGAGGGGATCGTTGGGGCCGGGATCGCCTCCGGACCAATGGTAGTTGTAGGCCATGATGAACAGCCCCTCGGTCGCGGCGGCGAGGCGGCCGTAGTCGAACGCCCCGGACCAATTCACGGCCGGGGTCGACAGGAACACGTCGTCCACCGCCGCGCTCAGCTCCTCCACGAACGTGGAGTAGCCGTCGCGATTGGACACATCCATCGCCTCGATGTCGATCATCACGCCGTCCGCGCCGTAGTCGTCCACGAGCGCCTTCATGTTGGCGATGGCGATCGCCCGCAGCGTCGGCGAGGCGAACACTTGCGTCTGGGCGTTCTCGTCGAACGCGGTGACACACAAATGGACGCGCACGCCGTAGCTGTGCGCGACAGGCACCACGGCGCGGGCGATGTCGGTCCAATGCTCCGTCGAGCCGAGCGAGCCGTCGCTGTTGAGATCGACGTTGAACAGGGCGAGGTGGGTGAGGCGCTCGAAGTCGAGCGCGGTGGGGTCGGCGCTCCAGTAGGCGTGGTACCCATACACGGTGACCGCCGGGCCCGGCGAGCCGGGGGGGCGCGTGCCCATCCGGGGGGAGGCTCCGGGGAGCACCATCGGAAGGGCCCCGTACTGGGCGACCTGCTGCGCGTGGGGGCCCGGCACGGGCGCGGCGGCGGCGAACGGGGCGAGGAGCAGGAACACACGGCCCTCCAGACTGGACCGCGACCGTAAGGCGACCCGCCGGATCGGCCCGGGGGCGATACCCGGGGGGGCAATTCGAGACAGAAGGCCAATCCGCTCAACATTCCCCGGCACGACGATCCGATGACCCGCCATGCGACCACGCCGTCGCCGCGCTCACGTAAACCCCCTCGGCTTCAGCGCTCCCTCACGGGGTGCTCCTCGATGATCCACACGTCCCCGTAGGCCTCGCGCGGCGCGCCGATGCCGAGCTCGGGGATGCCGTCGTTGTCGGTGTCGCCGAGCGGGCCCACGCTGGCGCCGAGCTCGTCGGTGGCGAGGCCGAACCACCAGAAGGTCTCGCGGTTCACCACCGGGCCGTAGCGGAAGCCGACCTTGCCCGCATCGGTGGCGTAGTCGTCGTTCGCCGGGTTGGAGAACACGATGTCGTCGTAGCCGTCGCCATTGATGTCGCCGGCGCCCGCCACGTTCACGCCGATGCCGTCGGAGGCCTTGTCGGCCGTGATGATTGCGTCGGCGGTGCCGGCCGAGATCGTGCCGCTCGCGACGGGACCGAGGAACAGGTACACCGCGCCCCCGTTCGTGAAGTCGGTGTCGTTGCCGGGGGCTCCCACGAGCACGTCGTCGTAGCCGTCGTCGTCCACGTCGCCGCAGATCGCCACCCCGCGGCCCGCCGCGTCGCTCGCGGCCTCGCCGAGCAGGATCGTGTCGGCGCTGCTCGCGTCGACGGTGCCCGTGGCGTAGGCCGTGAACAGGTAGGCCGCCCCCGCGTCGGTGCCGGCGGCGTCGTTCCCATAGGCGCCGATCACGAAGTCGGGGAAGCCGTCGCCGTCCACATCGCCGCCGCCGCCCACCGAGTAGCCGAAGTAATCGCCGGTCGCGTCGCCCTGCAGCGTCGTGACCGCGGTGGAGCTCGTGCTCACCGGGCTGGTGTAGATGTAGGCCCGCCCGGCATCGACAGCGGGGATGTCGTGGAGCGGCGCCCCGACGAGGATCTCGACCGCGGAGTCCCCGTCGACGTCGCCGAGCGTGGCGAGGGACTGACCGAAGCGGTCGCCCGCGCGCTCGCCCGAGACGCGGGCGGTGAGCGTCGCCGAGTACGAGGAGGCGGCGCCGCTCACGAGCGCGACGGAGCCCGCGTCGCTGCCGACCGTGGTGTCGTCGTAGGGGGCGCCGAAGATCCAGTCGTCGTAGAGGTCACCGTCGAAGTCGCCCGCGCACATCGAGGTGCCGTTCTGGTCCGTCCCGGTGCCGGCGAACCGGCCGTCGGAGAGGCTCGTGGATTCGCCGGTCGAGAACGGCCCGAGGAAGAGCTCGCCGCCGCCCCCGCTGGTAGAGCTGCCGACGTAGATCCCGCCGAAGATGGCATCGTCATAGCCGTCGCCGTTGAAGTCGCCGCCCGCGAAGGATGCGCCGATCCCCGGGTTGTCCGCGGAGCTCCCGTACACACGGTCGCCCTCGCTGCCGGTGATGAGCAGCCGGTTGAAGTTGCCGTGCACCACGTAGAGGGCGCCGTTCGAGGGCGCTCCGATCAGGAGATCGGCGAGCCCGTCCTGGTCGATGTCACCGCCGGACTCGAGCGTCTCGCCCAGCGCCATCGCCGAGGTCGCGTAGAAGCTCGCGTTCGCGTCGTCCGTCGTGTAGGTGCCGGCGGAGAACGAGTCGAAGAACAGGTAGGCGTGGCCGTTGCCCTCCTGGCTCGACACGGCGAAGTCGTTGTGCCCATCGCCGTTCATGTCGCCGAGGGCCGCCACGTCGGCGCCGCCGCCCTCCGCGGCGGTGGAGAAGCTCACCACGATGTCCGCCACCGACGCCGCGCCGGTGGTGGGCACCCCGGAGTAGAGGTAGACCCGGCCTTCGTTGCCCGCTCCGTAGCCGGGGGTGCCGAGGAGGAAGTCGTCGTAGCCGTCGCCGGTGATGTCCTCGCCCGCGTCCATGTGGAGCCCGAGGTAGTCATTCGTGCCGTCGCCGCGGAGGCGGGCGTCGTAGCCGGTGCCGAGGTCCGTCGTGCCGCTCAGCGAGCCGCCGAGGATCACGTAGACCGCGCCGGCGTTGGTCGTGCTCGTGTCGTCGTAGGGCGCGGCGATGAGGAAGTCGTCGAAGCCGTCGCCGTCGAGGTCGACGTTGCCGTCGAGCACGGCGCCCGCGTAGTCTCCCACGGTGTCAGCCGTGAAGATCGCGGACGACGCGGTGGTGGCGCTCAGCTCCCCGCTCGCGAGGGGTCCGTCGAAGAGGTAGACGTAGCCGGTGTAGGTGGTGCTCCCGGTCGCGGCGGACACGAGGAAATCGTCGTAACCATCACCATACACGTCGCCCACGTTCGCCACCGCCGCGCCGAAGTCGTCGCGCGCGGTCGCCCCGAGCAGCGCGGTGGTGTCCCGGAGGTCCGCGTAGCTGGTCAGCCCGGAGCCCATGCTGGCGCCCGAGACGATGAACGCGCGGCCGTCGTAGGCGGTGGCGGTGTCCTGCGGAGCGCCGAGGAGGACCTCGTCCATTCCGTCGGCGAGGAGCTGGTCGTCGAGCCAGGCCGCGGGGCCGAGGGCGTCGCCTCCGCGCCCGGACACGCCCGAGTCCGCCGTGAGGCTCCGCCCCGAGCCGCCGCGGGCAACGGTGACGAGGCCGCTGCCGCTGCCCCCGTAGTCGCTGCTGTTGTACCCGTGGAGCACGTCCGGATGGCCGTCGGCGTCCCCGTCGCCTCCGCCCGCGAGGAACTCGAAGTCCGTCGCCTCGCCCGTCGAGAACGTCGTCACCAGCCAGGCCACGTCGTAGTCGCCGCTCGGCGCCCACTGCGCGGCCGCCGCTTCGTCGACCGTGCCGTCGCAGTCGTCGTCGATTCCGTTCGTGTCATCCTCGTCCGCGGCGGGGCTGACCGCGGCGCTCGCGTCGTCGCAATCGTCGTCATTGGCGGCGGTGTAGTCGCCCGAGGCCGAACAGAGGCACGCGGAGGTGGTGTCACCGAATCCGTCGCCGTCGGTGTCCGCGTAGAACGTGGTGCAACCGCTCGCGCCCGCGGGGTCGGCCACCCCGTCGCAGTCCTCGTCGGCGTCGGCGGCGTCACACACCTCGACGCCGCCCGGTGAGATCAACGCGCTGCTGTCGTCACAGTCGGTGCTGGTCGTGAGCCACGTGGAGCTGGCATCGCAGCGCAGGGAGGTCGAGGAGCCCGCGTAGCCGTCGGCGTCGGTGTCGGCGTAGAACGTGCTCTCCGTCGCGCTCGAGGTGCTCGGATCGCTGTCGTCGGCGAGGCCGTCGCAATCCTCGTCAGTGTCGGAGCTGTCGCAGATCTCGGTGTCACCCGGGGAGATCGCGGCGGTGGCGTCGTTGCAGTCGTCGTCGTTGGAGACGTACCCGCTCGGCGCGTCACACCCGGCGACGGTGACGCTCGCGTTCCCGTACGCGTCGGCGTCGGCGTCGGCGTACCAGGTGGCGGCGTCTACCGCGTCGTCCTCGTCGATGTCTCCGTCGCAGTCGTCGTCGTCTCCGTCGCAGTACTCGTAGGCGCCGGGATACGCGTCGCCGTCGGTGTCGTCGCAGTCGTCGGGGGCGGCGGCGTAGCCGGCCGGCTCCTCGCAGGCCGTGGTCGACGCGGCCGTCCGCCCGAAGTCGTCGTCGTCGCCGTCGAGGTACCAGGTGCCGGCGTCGAGCGCCGCGTCCTCATCGACGGCGCCATCGCAGTCGTCGTCTTCGCCGTTGCAATACTCGTCGGCGCCCGGGTTGGACGCGGGGCGGGCGTCGTCACAGTCGTCGGGGTCCGACACGTACCCCGAGGGTGCGGAACACGCGACGGAGGAGGTGTACACGTCCCCGTATGTGTCACTGTCAACGTCTCGATACCAGGTGTCGGCGTCCACCGCGCTGCTCTCGTCGACGAAGCCGTCGCAGTCGTCGTCCTCGCCGTCGCAGTACTCGAGATCCGCCGGAGATACGCCACTGTCCGTGTCATCGCAGTCGGTTGCGCTCGCGACGTAGCCGCTGGGGGCCGTACACTCCACGTCGGTGACAGCGGCGTTTCCGTACGTGTCCCCGTCGGCGTCCGCGTACCAGGTGGTCGCGTCGGTCGCGCTGTCCTCGTCGACCTCCCCGTCGCAGTCGTCGTCCCGGGAGTTGCACGTCTCGGTGTCGGCGGGGCTCACGGTCGCGCGTGTGTCGTCGCAGTCGTCGTCGTTGGACACATAGCCGCCGGGGGCCGAGCAGGCGGCCTCGGTGACGCTCGCGTCGCCGTAGGTGTCGCCGTCGGCGTCCCGGTACCAGGTGGCGGCGTCCGCGGCGGAGCCCTCGTCGGTGCTGCCATCGCAGTCGTCGTCGCGCGAGTTGCAGTATTCCGTGTCGGCGGGGCTCACGGTGGCGAGCGCGTCGTCGCAGTCGTCGTCGTTTGCGACGTAGCCGCCGGGGGCCGTGCACGCGAAGTCCGTGACACTCGCGTCCCCGTATGTGTCACTGTCACCGTCGCGATACCAGGTGGAGGCGTCGGTGGCCGCGTCGTCGACGGTGCCGTCGCAGTCGTCGTCCTCGCCGTCGCAGGTCTCCACGTCGGCCGGGGATACTCCGCTGTCGGTGTCGTCGCAGTCGGAGGCGTTCGCGACGTAGCCGGTCGGCGCGGAGCACTCCACGTCGGAGACGCTCGGGTCTCCATAGGTGTCACGGTCGGCGTCGGCGTACCATGTCGGGGCGTCCGTCGCGCTGTCCTCGTCGACCACGCCGTCGCAATCGTCGTCCTCGCCGTCGCAGGTCTCCAGATCGGCTGGAGAGACGCCGCTGTCGCTGTCGTCGCAGTCGTTCGCGTCGCCGACGTAGCCGCTCGGCGCGGAGCACTCCACGTCGGAGACGCACGGGTCTCCATAGGTGTCACGGTCGGCGTCGGCGTACCATGTCGGGGCGTCCGTCGCGCTGTCCTCGTCGACATCGCCGTCACAGTCGTCGTCCTCGCCGTCACAGGTCTCCAGATCGGCTGGAGAGACGCCGCTGTCGCCGTCGTCGCAGTCGGTCGCGTCGGCGACGTAGCCGCTCGGCGCGCCGCACTCCACGTCCGACACCCCGGCGTCGCCGTAGGTGTCGCCGTCCGCGTCCGCGTACCAGGTCGTCGCGTCCACGGCGCTGTCCTCATCGACATCGCCGTCACAGTCGTCATCCTCGCCGTCGCAGGTCTCGAGCGCTCCGGGCGACACGCCGGCGGCGCCGTCGTCACAGTCGTCGTCGTTGCCTACGTAGCCGCTCGGGGCCGTGCACTCGACGTCCGAGGCCGCCGCGTCCCCGTAGCCGTCCGTGTCGAGGTCGGCGTACCAGGTGGTTGCGTCGACCGCGCTGTCTTCGTCGATCTCGCCGTCGCAGTCGTCGTCCTCGCCGTCGCACTGCTCGAGGGCCGCTGGGGAGACGCCGCTGTCACCGTCGTCGCAGTCGGTGTCGTCCGCGACGAACCCGGTCGGCTGGTCGCAGTCGATGTCGGCGGAGGCGGCGTCGCCGAAGGTGTCGGCGTCGGTGTCGGCGTACCAGGTGGCCACATCGACGGCGCTGTCCTCGTCCGCCTCGCCGTCGCAGTCGTCGTCGTCCCCGTCGCAGCGCTCCAGCTCACCGGGGTTCACGTCGGCGTCGGCGTCGTTGCAGTCCTCGGCGTCGGACACGTAGCCGTAGGGCTGATCGCAGTCGACGTCGGTGGACGCGGCGTCGCCATGGCTGTCGGCGTCGGCGTCGGCGTACCAGGTGGAGGCGTCGGCGGCGTCCTCGTCGACCGTGCCGTCGCAGTCGTCGTCGACGTCGTTGCACACCTCGGTGGCGTCGGGGCTCACCGCCGCGGAGGTGTCGTCGCACTCCTGACACGCCGCCCAACCGTCGGCGTCGTTGTCCGCGTAGCCGTTCGATCCGTCGCAGTTGTAGTCGTTGGGATCGGAGCAGTCGGTCTCGGCGGCGCCCGGGTGATAGTCGCCGTCGCCGTCATCGCAGTCGCCGTCGTACTCGGCGTAGCCAGCGGGGACGACGCAGGCGCGGAGGGTGCTGGTGTCGCCGTAGCCGTCGGCGTCGCCGTCGAGGTACCAGGTGGGGGCGTCCACCGCGTCGTCCTCGTCGATGGTGCCGTCGCAGTCGTCGTCCTCGAGGTCGCAGTATTCGTCGGCGCCCGGGTACACGCCGGCGTCGCCGTCGTCGCAGTCGGTGGCGGCGGCGGTGGTGCCGGTCGGCTGATCACAGGCGAGGGTGGTGGTGGCGCCGCCCGCGCCGTCGCCGTCGATGTCGATGTACCAGGTCCCGGCGTCCGCGGCGTCGTCCTCGTCGACGGTGCCGTCGCAGTCGTCATCCTCGCCGTCGCATGTCTCGATCGCGGCCGGATTCACACCGGCGTCGCCGTCGTCGCAGTCGGTCGTGTCGGCGACGTAGGCGGCGGGCTGATCACAGGCCTCGGTCGTACTTGCCGCGTCACCGAAGCCGTCGGCGTCCGCGTCCGCGTACCAGGTCAGCGCGTCGGTGGCGTCGTCCTCGTCGACGACGCCGTCGCAGTCCTGGTCCACGCCGTCGCAGAGCTCGTCGGCGCCGGGGTGGATGGCGGGATCCGCGTCGTCACAGTCGTCGCCGCCCCACTCGACGTCCCGAGATCCATCGCCGTCCGCGTCGGCCAACACGACGTCGAAGCCGACGACCTGACTCGCCGAGGCGCCGAGCGAGTCGGTCACCGTCACCGACACCCGGGTGGCGCCGGCCGGCAGGTCGTCGAGATAGAACACCACGCTTCCCGCGGAGTCCGCGGCGGTGGGCGCGCCGACGTCGGCCGCGGCATCGCCCCAGACCAGCAACAGATCGGTGAGATCGGGCTCGTCCGCGTCCGAGACGCGAAGCTCGACGCGCACCGAGTCTTCCGAGAGGACGACCTCGTCTTCGAGGGGCGAGACGAAGCTGGCCACCGGCGTCGCGTCGGCCACGACGTGCAGGGTCACGCTGTCGCTGCCTTCGTCGCCGCTCCCGTCGATGGCCTTGAGGGTGATGGTCGGGTCGCCCGCGAGGAAGCCATCGACGACGAACACCACGCCGCCATCGGTGATCGATTGCGTGCCCTCAGGCGTCGAACCGTCCGAATTCTGCCAGACGAGCTGGAGGGCGGAGGCGCCGTCCTGGCCGTCCTGCAGCTGCGCCTCGAAGGTGACCGTCGCCCCCTCGGCGACCGTCGTGCCGTCCGCGGGGGCGGTGAACGCCACCTCCGGAGGGGTGTTGTACACCTTCAACCCGGCGTCCGGGGCACAGGCGGCGAGCAGAGCCAAGAGGGACAATGCGCGCATGGGGGGCTCGCGGGTACGGCCGGTATAGCATCAGCCGAGGGGATGCCGCACCGCCCACGGAACGCGTCAGGGTCGCTTGCCGTCAGCTCCTGCGCATCCCCTCGCCGGAGCTATAGTCGCGGCATCGAGGCACCTCATCGTGCACATCGCCCCCGCTTCGCTTGCCCTCCTCCTCCTTGCCGGCTGCTTCGGCGCGTCCGACGGCGATCCCAAGGACGCCGACACCGACGCCGACGCCGACACCGACGCCGACACCGACGCCGACGCCGACACCGACGCCGACACCGACGCCGACGCCGACACCGACGCCGACGCCGACACCGACGCCGACACCGACACCGACACCGACGCCGACACCGACACGGACGCGCCGGTCGACGCCGACCGCGACGGCCACGGCGACGACGTCGACTGCGACGACTTCGACGACGACATCCACCCGGGGGCCGAGGAGCGGTGCAACGGCGAGGACGACGACTGCGACGGCGAAGTGGACGGCGCCTCCGCGACGGACGCGGCCGAATGGTACGTGGATGCCGACGAGGACGGCTTCGGTGACACCACCGAGCCGACCACGCGCGCGTGTGACGCGCCCGCTGGACACAGCGCCGACCGAGGAGACTGCGACGACACCACGGCCGCCGTCCACCCTGGCGCCGAGGAGGTGTGTGAGGACGGCCTGGACAACGACTGCGACGGCACCGCGACCGGCTGCGAGCTGGAGGAGAGCTACACGACGAGCGACGCGGACGCCTGGTGGTTCGGAGACACCACGAACGACATCGTCGGCAGCGACGTGGCCTATGCGGGGGACCTCGACGGGGACGGCATCGACGACATCCTGCTCTCGTCCCGCGGGCTGGGCGCGGTCCTCGCGGTGCTGAGCTCGGCGGGGCGGGCCGAGGGCGACCTGGCCGGGGCCATGCCGCGATGGACGAGCACCGCCTCCAGCTCCACGAACTGGAGCCTGGCGGGCCTGGGAGACGTTGACGGCGATGGCCTCGACGACGTGCTCGTGGGGGACGGGGGCTACCGGGGCAGCGGTTTCCGTGGCAGCGCCTGGCTGGTGTACGGCTCCGGAACCTGGTCCGGCGAGGTCGCCCTCGCGTCGGTCGGCGTCCAGTTCACCGGCGGGGCGGAGGACGAGGAGGTCGGGGCCGGGGTGGCGCCCGCCGGAGACATCGACGGGGACGGGCTCGCCGATCTCCTCATCGGGGGCCCGGACCGCGACACGATCCGCGGGGTGGTCTACCTCGTGTACGGGAGCAGCTCGCTCACGGGCGGGGCGCTGGACGACGAGGCCGACATGATCATGGAAGGGGAGCAGCTCGACTCCTCGGCGGGCGAGCACGGCACCTTTCGCGGGGACCTCGATCTCGACGGCGACGGCCTCGACGACCTGCTCCTGGGCGAGCGGGCGGCGAGCGACGACGGGCAGGTGGCGGTCCAGTACGGCGACCGGGCGCGGCTCCCCGCCACCCTCGAGGCCGGCGACTGCGACGCCCGCATCCGGGCCGAGAGCGCGTGGGACTACCTCGGACGGGCGGTTGCGGGCGGCGATCTGGACGGAGACGGCTACGACGAGGCCGTGCTGGGCGCGGACGGCGCGGGCGCGGGCAACGGGGCCGCGTACGTGATCCCCGGGGGATCGACCCGCTTGAGCAGCACGCGTCTCTATGTTTCCGACGTCGCCGCGCTCACCGTCGGAGGCTCGCTCGAAGACGATGCGCTCGGCGGCGGGCTGTCCGTCGGGGATGTGACGGGAGACGGCGTCGCCGACCTGGCCGTCGGGGTGCCGGGAGACGACACCTACAGCGGTGCCGTGTTCGTCTTCGCGGGAGAGAGCTCGCTCGGCGGGAGCTGGAGCATCGCCTCGGGCGACCCGGTCACCCGGGTGTACTGCGACGAGGTGGAGTGTGAGCTCGGTTGGCGCATCGCCATCGACGGCGATGCCAACGGAGATGGCCGGAACGACATCCTCCTCGCCTCGCCGGATGTGGAGCGCGGCTCCGATTACGGCTACGGCGGCCAGTGGCTGATCCACAGCCCGGGGTTGTGAACGTCGGGAAGTGGCGGGTCGACCAAAGCGCGACACGGCGGCGCGTTCGCAGGGTTGAACCGCCGTTCAGGGCGTCTACACTTCGCCCAGCGTGCCCCAAAGCCCCGCGAATCAACCCGCTTTCCCGAAGGCGCCCACCGGGATCCGCGGCCTCGACACGCTCCTCCAGGGCGGGCTTCCCGGCGGGCGCTCCACGATCGTGTCTGGGGCGGCGGGGTGCGGGAAGACGCTGCTCGCGATGGAGTTCCTCGTTCACGGCGCGCGGGACCACCAGCAGCCGGGGCTGTTCGTCAGCTTTCGGGAGAGCCCCGTGGAGCTCGCCCAGAACGTGGCCAGCTTCGGGTGGGAGGTCCCGGCGCTCGTCGCGAGCGGAGCGCTCGCGTTCGAGCACATCGTCCTCGTACCGGAGGCGGTCGGGTCCGGTGCCTTCGATCTGTCCGCCCTGTTCGCGCGAATCGGCGCGGGCATCCGATCGATCGGGGCGAAACGGGTCGTGATCGACACGCCGGAAGCGCTCTACGACGCGCTTCCCAACCCCAAGGTGCTGCGGGCGGAGATCGAGCGCCTGTTCAGCTGGCTCAAGGAGCAGGACATCACGGCGCTGCTGACCGCCGAACGCCCGGAGGGCGCGCTCTCTCGGACGGGGATCGAGGAGTTCGTCAGCGACTGCGTCCTGTTGCTGAAACACACGGTGTCACAGCGGATCTCGACGCGCACCCTGCGCGTGGTGAAGTACCGGGGGAGCGCACACGGCACCAACGAGTACCCGTTCCTCATCGACGAGGGCGGCCTCCGCCTGCTCCCCATCACCGCGATCCGCCTGGAGCATCCCGCCTTCCTCGAGCGGATAAGCACGGGAAACGCCAAGCTCGACGCGATCTGCGGCGGCGGCTTTTTCCGCGGCACCACCGTGCTTCTCACGGGCGGCGCCGGCACGGGCAAGACGACGGTAGGGGCGACGTTCGCGGAGGCGGCGTGCGCGCGCGGGGAGCGCGCCCTGTTCATGGCGTTCGAGGAGTCCCCGGATCAGATCGTCCGGAACATGGGCTCGGTGGGGATTCGCCTCAAGACCCGCCTGGACGAGGGGCTCCTGCGGATCCAAGCGGTGCGCTCCACGTCGATCGGGCTCGAAGCCCACCTCGGCGAGACGCAGCGGCTGGTCGAGCTGTTCGACCCCCGGATCGTCGTCCTCGATCCGATCACGACGATGGAGGTCATCGCCGATCGCTGGGAGGTGCGGGGGATGCTCCTCCGGCTGGTCGACCTGCTCAAGTCGCGCGGCATCACGACGTTGGCGACCAGCCTCACAGCCGCGGGGATTCTCGACGACTCCGGCGTCGGGATCTCCTCGATCGTCGACACCTGGATCGTCCTGCGCAACCTCGAACGTGATGCGGAGCGTACGCGCCTCCTCCACGTGCTGAAGTCGCGCGGCACCCCCCACTCCAACCAGGTGCGCGAGTTCCTCCTCACCGACGACGGGATGGATCTCATGGACGTGGAGGTCGGGCCCCAGGGCGTCCTCACCGGCTCGGCGCGGGAGGCGTTCCAGCGGCAGGTCAGGACGACGGCACGGTTGGAGGCGGACGGGCAGGCGCATCTCCGGAGGGAACTGGAGCGTGAGCGCCAGGTGATGGAGGCCCGCATCCTCGAGCTTCGGACCGCGTTCGATTCGCGGGAGGATGAGGTCCGTCGCCGCGAGGCCGCCCACGAGGTGCATGCGGGGGAGAAGGGCGCCGACCGCCATATGGAGGAGATAGCCCGCACCCCAAATGAGCCGGGCGGAAGGTGATCCGCGCGGCGAGCACGACCTACGTGTTCCGGCTCTACGTTTCGGGAGCCGCCCCCTCCTCGGTGGCGGCCATCCGCAACCTCCGCGCGCTTTGCGCAGACCTCCTCCCCGAGCAGTGCGAGATCGAGGTGGTCGACATCGTCCAGCGCCCTGATCGCCTCGCCGCGGACAACATCGTCGCCACGCCGACGCTGGTCCGGGCGTCCCCCCCGCCCCTCCGGCACGTCGTCGGGGACCTGTCCGACCGCGCGCAGGCCCTCGCCGGATTGGACATCGGTTTGGCCGAGGTGCCGGGGCCCGCTCCGCGGCCGGCTGAGCGGGGGCCGCCCCCCGACCACCCCTACCGGGCGCTGGTCGAGACCCTGCGGCAGGGTGTCCTGCTCCTGGATCGCGGTGGGCGCGTGCTCTACTGCAACCCGTGGTGCGCGGCACGGCTCGGCCTGACCGCGGAGTCTCTCCTCGGCGTCCAGATCCAGGAGTACGTGGACCCCGCGGATCACGCCACGTTCGGCGCGCTCCTCGAAGCCGGTGTGCACGCCGCGGTGGATGCGGAGGTGCGCATGCGCGGGGCCGGGCGGCTCCCCGTTCCGGTGAGGCTCGCCATGACGCCCTACCCCGAGGCCGACACCGTCCGCGTGTGCCTGCTCATCAGCGATCTTACCGAGGAGCGCCGCGTCCAGGCGGCGCGGCGGCTCCTGCAGGAGGTCGCGATGGACCTCTCCCGGGCCGAGAACGTGACCGTCGGCCTCCGGCACCTCCTGTGCCGGGTCTGCAGGTTCGGGGGCTGGATCGCGGGAGAGGCCTGGCTGCGCGACGGGGCTCGGATGAGGCGTCGGAGCGTTTGGGCGGGCTCCCCCTCCGGGGAGGCGCTCGTCCTTGCCGATGCGGGCGGGGAGGTGCGGCGGGGGGAGGGGCTCGCCGGAGAGGCCTGGGCCCGCGGAGCCGAGGTGTGGACGGACGACGTGTTGCGATCGCCCCGGCTTCGACGCGGCCGCGACGCGCGGCGGGCTGGCGTCGGCGCGGTCCTCGCCGTCCCGGTCGCGGCGCGGGACGAGATCGTGGCGACCATGTTGTTCTTCCTCACCGAGCGTCGCGACGATGACGATGCGTTGCTGCCGACGGTGCTCGCGGCCGTGAGCCAGACCGGCCCCCTCCTGCAGCGCCGGGTCGCGGAGGAAGGCCTGGCCGCCTCCCTCCGGGAGAAGGACCTGCTCCTGCGGGATCTCGACGACATCAGCCACGCCCTCGCCCACGACCTCCGCACGCCGATACGCACCATCACGAGCTTCAGCCAGCTCGTCCTGGAGCAGTGCGACGCGAACCTCGGAGGTTCCGCCCGCGGCCAGTTGGAGGCCGTGGTCGCCGCGGCGAAGCGGATGAGCCGGCTCATCAATGACGCCGCGCGGCTCATCGAGGTGCCGCGCGCCCTTCCGGCACGACGCAAGATCGACGTTAGAAAAATCGCGCAGGAGGTCGTCTGGCGGCTCAAGGCGCGTGATCCGGAGCGGGACGTCGTCGTGAAGGTGGATCGCTCACTCCGCGCGCACAGCGACCCGAACCTCGCGAGGTTGGTGCTGGAGGAGCTCCTCGCGAACGCCTGGAGCTTCACCGCCGGCCGCTCGCCCGCGACAATCCGGGTGGGCGTCATGGACGCGGGCGGCGAGCACGTGTTCTTCGTGCGCGACAACGGTGTCGGGTTCGACATGTCCGCGGCGGGCAAGCTCTTCGACCCGTTCACGCGGCTGAGCAGCGCGACGCACGGCACCGGCATGGGCCTTGCGGTGGTGCGGCGTGCCATCGCGCGGCTTGGCGGCCGAGTCTGGTACGAGAGCGCGCCGGACGCGGGCACGACGTTCTACTTCACGCTGGGGCCGCCAGAGGCCCCGCTGGCGGCGCGAGAGTGAATCAACGGATGCAGGAAAGATAGGGGGAGCCCGGGACTCGGTTCCTTCCGAGCCAGAAGCGCGCGATCACCTGCAACGCCCGACCGAGCGCCTCCGGATCCGCCGGGCGGGTGAGGACCGCGTTCACGCAGTCCGCTGGTCGGAGAGCGGCCGGCTGCTGGTCCAGACGATGCGCGAGAACCACCACGGTGACCCGGTGGTCGCATCCATTCCGCAAGTTGGCGACGACGTCGCTCGTCTCGCCGTCAGGGAGGTGATCATCCACGAGGATGTGGCGGATGCGCTCCCGCCCCGCGCTCATGACCCGGTTTGCCGCGGCCACCGTCGCCGTCGTGTGGACCAGACCGCGGGTCTGTTGGGTGAGAATCGACGCAGCGAGCGTGCGCTCGCCCTCGTCCGCGAGCGCCACGAGCACGTCGTCCAGATAGCTCACGCCGCCAGGGACGCTCCTGGGCGCCGTCGGACACACGCCGAGCCAGGCGTCGAGGATCGATTCGAGCGCGTCTTCGAACTCGCGAAACTCCAACGGCTTCACCACGTAGGCGTTCGCGCCCGCCTCGTAACACTCGAGGATGTCCCGCTCGGCGCTCGAGCTCGTGAGCACGACGACCGGCACGAACTTCGTGCGCTCACGCGCGCGCATCTGCCGGAGGACCTCCCGCCCGTCGACACGCGGGAGGTTCAGGTCGAGCAGGATGAGCGCGGGAACGTCCATCGTCTCGTCGGCGAGAAGGTCGAGCGCCTCCGCCCCGTCGGTCGCCACCACCAGCGGGTGCGCCGAGCCCGCGCGGGAGAGCGCCAAGCGCGCCAGGTCGATGTCTTCGGGGTTGTCCTCGACGAGGAGGATGCTGGGGGGGGGCAAGTTCCTCTCCGACTTTCAACCTGGACGCCGAACTCGCGGCGCTTGTTCCGGTCGATGTCGAAGGGAGTACGCCCGCACCCGAACGTGAGCGTATCGCGCGCGGCCTCGTCCGTATCAACGCCCGGAACAGGATAGGCAGCGACTGAGCGGTGGCTTGTTTCACTACGCCGGCCTCTGCCGCCGATTTCAGGGGCGTCGCCGCAGGCTGGCCGCGAGCAGCGCGGCCCACCCGACCAGCAGCCCACCGCCAGATCGGCTGTTCGCTCCGCAGCCGCAGCCGTTCTCCGTCCCTTTGTCCGTCCCGCTGTCCGTCCCGCTGTCTGTGTCGCTGTCTGTGTCGGCAGCGGTGTCTTCGGTGTCTGTGTCGGCAGCGGTGTCTTCGGTGTCTTCCCCGATCGCGTCGGCTCCGTCACAGTCCTGATCGATACCGTCGCCGGGGAGATCGGCGGCGCCAGGGCTCACCGTCGGGTCGGCGTCGTCGCAGTCGGGCGCCGCGCTCGCGGCGGAGTAGCCCGCCGGGGCGGTACACCCGAGGACGGAATTGTCGGCGTCGGTGTACCCGTCGGCATCGCCGTCGGCGTACCAGGTCGTAGCATCGCTCGCGCCGACGTCGGTGGTGCCGTCGCAGTCATCGTCGATGGCGTTGCACACCTCGGTCGCGCCGGGAGAGATCGCTGCGTCGGCGTCGTCGCAGTCGGAGGGGACGAAGTACCCATCGCCGTCCCCGTCGACCCCGTCGACCCCGTCGCCGTCGTACACGAACGCCCGGCCGCCGCCCGAGGAGTAGGAAGAGGCCCCGACGAGCACGTCGTCATACCCGTCATCGTTCACGTCTCCCGCGCCCGAGACGGACGCGCCGTATCCGTCGTGCTCCGTTGCGCCCGACGACAGATCGGCCTCCGGGGTGGTCGAGAGCCCGCTCGCCGAGCCCAGGTACACGAAGGCGGAGCCGCTCCCGCCGTAGGCCCCGGGAGATCCGACGATCACGTCGTCGTACCCGTCGTGATCCACGTCTCCCGCGCCCGATACGGAGGCCCCGAACGACAGGTCGTCGCCGATCAGGGTCGTGGACTCGGCGGCCGACACCCCGCTCGACGATCCGAGGTAGACGAGCGCCCGACTGGCGTACGGTTCGTAGCGGCCGCTGCTCACCCCGACGATCACGTCGGCGTAGCCGTCGCCGTTCACGTCTCCCGCGCCCGAGACGGAGCGAGCCTGTTCGTCGTCGCTGGCCCGGTTTGTGTGGGTGGTAGCGGTGACCGACACCCCGGTCGACGCCCCATGGAAGACGTAGGCCCGGCCGTACCCACCGACGATCACGTCGTCGTACCCGTCGTCGTCTACGTCCCCGGCGTCCGACACGGCGATGGCGAAGCCAGCGTCGTCGGACTCTCCGCTGAGCGTCGCGTGCACGGCGTCCGACACGCCGCCCGACGAGCCGAGGTACACGTACGCCGCGAGGGCGCTCGGGTCCCCGACGCACACGTCGCCGAAGCCGTCGCCGTTCACGTCTCCCGCTCCCGAGACCGAACAGCTCGTGCAAAAGGCCTCGAGGGTAGTCGTCGCGGTGCTCGAGACTCCGGCCGGCGACCCGTGGAAGACGTACGCCCGCGCGTCGTCCGCCGGGTAGGGGCAGGTACCCACGATGACGTCGTCGCTACCGTCATTGTCGACGTCGCCGACGTCCGAAACGGAGCACCCGAACGCGTCCCCGACCACCGCTCCGGTGAGCGTCGTGTCCGCGGTGCTCGACAGCCCCGCCGACGACCCGTGGAACACATACGCCCGGCCGGTGGAGCGCTCGTGGCCGCTCGCCCCGACGATGATGTCGCCGAAGCCGTCGTCGTTCACGTCCCCCGCCCGCGACACCGACCCTCCGAGCGTCTCGGACGAGACGACTCCGGTGAGGGTGGTGGCCGCGGTGCCGGACACCCCGGCCGACGACCCGAGGTACACATCCGCCCGGGCCGCTGCCCCGCCGATGATCAGGTCGTCGTACCCGTCGTTGTTCACGTCCCCCGCGCCCATGACGGACCCGAAGTTGTCCCACTCCGCCTCTCCCGTGAGGGTGGTGGCCGCGGTGCCGGACACCCCGGTCGACGACCCGAGGTACAAATAGACCCGGCCGGTCGACGTCGCGTGGCCCGCGGCCCCGACAATCACGTCGGCGTACCCGTCATTGTTCACGTCTCCCGCCGCCGCTACCGAACCGAATTGGTCGCCCGCGGCCTCCGCCGTGAGCGTGGTGGCCGGCGTGCCGGAGAGACCGCTCGACGATCCGAGGTACACGTAGGCCTGGCCGGTGCTCGTCCAATCGCCGTAGTACGCGCCGACCATCACGTCGTCGTAGCCGTCGTTGTCGACGTCTCCTGCGCGGGAGACCGACCGGCCGAGGCTGTCGTCGGGCCCGCCCGACAGCGTCGTGGCCGCGGCGCTCGACATCCCGCTCGACGACCCGAGGTACACGTAGGCTCGACCCGCCCCCACGTCGTACGCCGGCGCACCGACGATGACGTCGTCGTAGCCATCCCCGTCCACGTCCCCGGCGTCCGACACCGACCACGCGAAGTAATTCTCGGTCCCCTCGCCGGTGAGCGTCGCGGCCGCGGGGCTCGACACGCCGCTGGACGACCCGAGGTACACGTAGGCCCTCCCGGTCAAGCCGCCGTAGCCCCACGCCCCGACGATGACGTCGGCGTGGCCGTCACCGTTCACATCCCCCGCGTCCGACACCGCGCCGCCGAGGTAGTTCGATTCGGCCTCGCCGCTGAGCGTCGCGATGGCAATGGTCGACACCCCGGCCGACGACCCGAGGTACACGAACGCGCCACCCCGGTACGAATCGTACCCGATCGCCCCGACGATCACGTCGTCGTAGCCATCGTCGTCGACGTCCCCGGCGCCCGATACCGCGCCACCGAATTGGCTCCCGGCGCCGTCCCCCGTGAGCGTGGTCGCCGCGGTGCTCGACAGGCCACTCGACGATCCGAGGTACACGTACGCCCGGCCGGTGGAGGAACCGTGATCGGGTGCCCCGACGATCACATCGTCGTAACCGTCATTGTCGACGTCCCCGGCACTCGACGACGCGCTGCCGAAACCGTCGGCCTCCTGGCCATCCACGGTCCACGACGGCGTGGTGTACACCGGGTCGATCGCGATCGGATACCGCGCGCCGGCGTCCGCGACTCGAAGGAGGAAACCGTCTTCGACCACCTCGAACCGGATGTCGAGCGTCGTCCCGCCGGCGTCGTGGGCCTCGAGCCCGGACACGAGCACAACGCCACCCCCGTCACCCTGGATCCAGAGATCCGTGTCGTCTCCGACCACGTATCCGCCGGAGACCGCGATCTCGATTGTGAGCGCTCCGTCACCGGGAGCGGGGGTGTCGACCGTCCAACCCTGCTGAAAACCGT
Organism: Pseudomonadota bacterium; assembly: GCA_030685065.1. GTDB lineage: Bacteria > Myxococcota_A > UBA796 > UBA796 > SXON01 > CAJBVW01. Next base: position 19,368 of record JAUXQH010000125.1, read on the forward strand.
CGTCACGGCCTGCCCACCACTCGGTCCGCCCGGGCTCGCTGTATTCGAGGCGTCGAACGCAGTCCCCCGCCGGATCACTCCGATCCTCGAGACACGCGCCGAGCGCAGGTGCGGGGCGATGCTCGTCCTCGGCGCGCTGGTCTCGGCCCCAGCCCACGGTGGACACGTCGATCACGTCATCCCCCACCGAGATGTGCGCGCCCGCGGCGTCGAAGCGCGCGATCATCCCCCGGTCGGCGACCTCGGCGCGGTACCCGCCGACATCCGGCTCGAACGCACGCGCCGCGTCCCGGAGCCGCGCGGACACCTCGGCCATCCAGCCGGGATGGGCCTCGCCGGGGACTTCCCACCGCCGGAGGGGCTGAGGGGCGGTGGCGAACAGCGGGTCGGACGGGACGGGGGCGCAGCCCCAGGTCGTGATCATCGCGAGAATCATGTCCAACTCCCAAGCAGAGCGACTCACCCCACGGATATTTTCCGTGGCACCGTCGGCAGCGAGGAGTATCCGCTGGCTCTGACCCACGATGAAACGTCATACATCGGGGCGTGCCGCGTTCGGAGCCGGCCGACAGGATTCGTTCCAGCGTTACCGGAGAGCGGCCGAAGTGACAAATCGCGATGCGGAACCTCGGCCGTGGGTGGCGTCGTCTGGTCCGACCCGCCGTTCACCGGCGCGGAGGTCGAGGCTGCGATCGGTGCTCAGCTTCGGGTTCGGAGGTGTGGATGGGTCGGAGCGAGATCGCGGCGCGCATCGGGGAGGTCCGTGGCGCCACCGGCGCGCTGGTGGAGGGGCTCTCGCCGGAGGACTGCATGGTGCAGTCCATGCCCGACGCGAGCCCGGTGAAGTGGCACCTGGCGCACACCACCTGGTTCTTCGAGGCCTTCGTCCTGGGGCCGCACGCGGAGCTGCCGCCGCACGACGCGCGCTGGAGCTTCCTCTTCAACTCCTACTACGAGTCCGTGGGCCCGAGGCACGCGCGGCCCCGGCGGGGAGACCTCTCCCGGCCGTCGCTGGCCGAGGTGCTCGCGTGGCGGGCGCGGGTGGACGAGCAGCTCCAGGAGTTCGTGGCGCGGGCCCCCGAGGCCCGGCTGCGCGCCGCGGCGGATGCC
>JAUXQH010000131.1 GCA_030685065.1 Pseudomonadota bacterium
TAGGGGATCGCGTGGTCGAGGTCCATGGCTTCGCCCTCGGCCCGGGCCATGTCGGCGTCCACGAGCACGATGTCGGAGGCGAGCCCGGAGAGCAGGAGCGCGAACGCGAAGGTCGCGCCGACGTGGCCCGCCCCGACGACAGCGACCCGGATGGTGTCACTCGTCCCGGTCACGACCCCTCCGTGCCTTCTCCTCGATGACGATCCAGTCGAGCGCGGGATCCTTGGTCCGCCCGGCCATGATCTCCTCCCAGTTCTCCCGGACGTAGGTCCGAAGGAAGTCGATGACGTGGCCGAAGTGGACGGTCAGGACGCCCGGCACGTCCCCCGACGCGCCGAAGGCGACGAGGCGCACGCCGTGCCCGTGGGCGGTGTGCGCCTCGCCGTGGGTGAGCAGCGCCCGGACGATTCCACGCACCTCGTCGGGAGCGCAGCAGCCGAAGCGCGCGAGGGCCGCGGCCAGCACGGCGGGATCGCGCGCGGCGCGGTTGAGGTCCGCCTTACCCTCCTTCACCTCGCCGATGAGCATGTCGGGCTGGTCAGGCGGGCAGTCGAGCGCCGGGTCCGTGACGAAGCGCTCGCCGACGAGTCGGCCGGCGCCCGGGAAGCGGAACGCGAGGATGTCCACGTCGGTGAGCGCGCGGGTGCCGCCCCACCGGTGGGCTTCCAGGACCGGGTACTCGGTCACGGTGAAGTAGCCGTTGATGCTTAGGTAGAGCTGGGCGAGGGCGACGGCGCTGTCCATCAGGCTCTGGCCTCCATGCTGGGAGATACGGGGACCGCCGTGCCGTCGCCGGCCTGAACGTCGAGGATCGCCTGGTTCACGTGCGCCGCCCATAAAGCTTGGAGACTTCGAGCACGCTCACGGGGACGAGCCCCAGCGCGAGCGAGAGCAGACAGTCACCAAGCGAGATGGGCGTGAGCCCGAAGATGTCCTGCGCCACCGGGACGTGGTGCATGGCGATCTGCAAGGCGGCCGAGAACGTCACGATGCCGAGGAGGCGCAGGTTGCTGAACGCACCCACCTCCCAGAAGAGCTTCGTCCGGCTCCGCGCGGCGAAAGCTCGGAACAGCTCGCCGAACACGAGCGTGGTGAACGCCATGTTGCGGGCCTCGGCGAGCCCTTCCTCCCGCAGGACCCAGGCGAACACGCCCAGCGCGACGACGGCCTGGAGCAGACCGGTGAACGCCACGGTCGTCCACTCGGGGCGGCCGAGCATCGGCTCCTCCGGCTTCCGGGGCGGACGTTTGAGCACGTCCGCGTCCGTAGGGTCCACGACCAGCGCCAGCGCGGGGAGTCCGTCGGTCACCAGGTTGATCCAGAGGAGCTGGATCGGGAGGAGTGGGAGGGGCAGTCCCGCGATGGCGGCGCCGAGCATCACGAGCAGCTCGCCCGCGTTGCCGGAGAGCAGGTACACGAGCGTCTTGCGGATGTTGTCGAAGATCCCGCGTCCCTCGCTCACCGCCGCGATGACGCTGGCGAAGTTGTCGTCGGCGAGCACCATGTCCGCGGCCTCGCGCGTCACCTCGGTGCCCGCCTTCCCCATCGCGATGCCGATGTGCGCCTCACGGAGCGCCGGGGCGTCGTTCACGCCGTCCCCCGTCATCGCGACGATCTCGCCCTTCGCCTTCAACGCGCGGACGATGTGGAGCTTCTCCTCGGGGGTCACGCGGGCGTGTACGCGCTCGTCGACGGACTCGCCGGGCCGCAAGATGCCGAGCTCCCGGGCGATGGCTTGCGCGGTGACGGGATGGTCGCCCGTGATCATCACCGTCGTGATCCCGGCGGCGCGCGCACTGGCGACCGCCTCGATCGCCTCGGTGCGGGGCGGGTCCGCGATGCCGACGAGCCCCAGGAGGGTGAGGTCGGCTTCCGTGTCCCCGGTTCCGGTAGCGACGGCGAGCACGCGGAGCCCCCGCCCGGCCATCTCGACGTTCGCCTCGTGCGCGCCCGCCGTACCCTTGGTGCAGAGCGGAATGGTGCGGTCCGGCGCGCCCTTCACGTAGAGGACGCCGTCCGCCCGTCGGATGGACATGCGCTTTCGCTCGGAGTCGAAGGGGTTCACGTGCACGCGGGGGCGCTCACGCTCGATGTCCTCTCGTTCGACGCCCCTTTCATGTGCCGCTTCGAGCAGCGCGAGCTCAGTGGGGTCGCCCGTGCCGGCGGGCAGGTCGGCGTCGTTGTTGGCGGCTGCCGCGAAGAGGAGGGCCGGGTGATTCTCGCCCCAGAGCTCGCGCACCGTCATCAGCCCGGTGGTCAGCGTCCCGGTCTTGTCGGTGCAGACGACCGTCGCCGATCCCAGCGTCTCCACGGCGGGCAGGCGGCGCACGAGTACGTTCCGCGCCGCCATCCGTTGCACGCCTACGGCGAGGGCGATGGTCACGACCGCCGGGAGGCCCTCGGGCACCGCCGCCACGGCGAGCGAGACGGAGGAGAGGAGCACCTCGAGCCAGCTCATCCCCCGCGCGAAGCCGAGGATGGCCACGAGCAGGACAATCCCGAGGCAGAGCTTGATGAGCGTGCGCGAGACGACCTCGAGCCGTGCCTGGAGCGGCGTCGCCTGCTCCTCGGCGGTCTCCAGCAGGTGGGCGATGTGACCGAGCTGGGTGTCCATACCGGTCGCGAAGACCTCGGCCAGGCCGGTGCCGGCGACGACCGCGGTGCCGGTGAACACGCGGTCCTTGCGGTCGGCCAAGGGGGCGTCCTCAGGGAGCGGCGTCGGATCCTTCTCGACAGGCACGCTCTCGCCGGTGAGTGGGGCCTCGTTCACCCCGAGCGCGTGGGCCTCGATGAGGCGGGCGTCCGCGGCCACGAGGTCCCCGGCCTCGAGGAGGAGCACGTCGCCCACCACGATCTCGCGGGCGGGGACGACGACGGCGTGTCCGTCGCGAAGCACGCGGGCGCGCGGGGCCGTCATCGCTCGCAGCGCCAGCACGGCGTTCTCCGCCTGGTACTCCTGGAAGAAGCCGACGAGGCCGTTGATCGCGACGATGACCAGGATCGCGACCGCGTCGATGGTCTCGCCGAGCGCGAACGCGACGCCGGCGGCGACGGCCAGGAGCGCGATCATCGGGCTCGCGAACTGCCGGGCGAGGATGCGCCAGAGAGGCGTGCGGGCCTCCCGGCGGATCTCGTTCGGGCCGTGCTCGGCGAGCCCCGCCGCGGCGTCGGGGCCGGTGAGGCCGCGGGGGGCGGTGAGGCCGTTGCTCGTCATCCTTCCTGCGCCTTCGACACCGCCAGCGAGGTGGCGAGCGTGCCCTTCTTGAGTTGCCGCGTCCGCCAGAGCACCCACATCGCGGGGAGCACGAGCGCGGTCATGAACGTGAGCGTGAGGAGCCCCCCGAACATCGGCCCGGCCATGCGGCGAGCCATGTCGGAGCCGACGCCCCGACTGAAGAGGACGGGGAGGAGCCCGAAGAGGTTCATGGCGATGGCGAGGACCATGCCCCGCATGCGGCCGGCGGCGCTGTCCGCGGCCACCTCGGCGAGCCGCGCGGGGGTGAGCACCTCTCCCTTCTCCAAGGCCCGCTTCACCCCGAGATCGAGGTACACGGCGAGGACCATCCCGACCTCCGCGCCGACCCCGATGAGGGCGATCATCGCGACCCAGGAGGCGATCGAGAGGTCGTAGCCGGCCGCCGCGAGGAACCAGATGCTGCCGAGCACGGAGAAGGGCAGCGTCAAGAGGACGATGCTGGTCTCCCCGACGGTGCGGAAGGAGAGGTAGACCAGCAGGAACACGAGCACAATCGTGATCGGCGCCATGATCGCGAGGCGCTCCTGGGCGCGCTCGAGGAACTCGTACTGGCCGGTCCACTGGATCTGGAGCGAGGGGTCGAGGCCGAGGCCTTCGACCACCTTGCGGGCCTCGTCGACGTAGCCGCCGAGGTCGCGCTGGCCGGGGTCGACGTAGATGTACCCCGCGAGGCGCCCGCCTTCGTCGACGAGCATCGCGGGGCCCGGGACCCGGTTCACATCGGCGAGCGCGCCGAGCGGCACCACGCCGAGTGCCGTCGACACCGGGAGGCTGCGGATGCCCTCCTCGTCGGCCCGGAAGTCACGGCCGAAGCGCGCGATGAGCGAGTAGCGCTCCCGGCCGTCGAAGATGCGCCCCACGGGCATGCCCCCGAGGCCCATCTCGACGACGTCGAGCACGTCGTCGGTGGAGGCGCCGTAGCGGAGCACGTCGTCGCGGCGGGGGACCACCTCCACGAACACTGCCGCGAGCTGGCGCTCGGCGTAGACGCTGCGCGTGCCCGCCACCTCGCGCAGCGCCGCCTCGATGCGCTCGCCGGCATCGTTGATGGCCTGGAGATCGTCACCGAGCACCTTCACGCCGACCGGCGTCCGGATGCCCGTGGTGAGCATGTCCACGCGCGCCTTGATCGGCATGGTGAAGGCGTTCTGGACGCCGGGGTAGTCCATCCCGGCCTCCATCTCGGCGATGATGTCGTCCACGGTGACGCCGGGGCGCCAGTCCTCGCGCGGCTTGAGCGTGATGATCGTCTCGAACATCGACAGCGGCGCCGGGTCCGTGGCCGTCTCGGCGCGGCCCGCCTTGCCGATGACGCGCGCGACCTCGGGGATGCTCGCCAGGAAGGCATCCTGGGCCTGCAAGAGCGTGCGGGCCTGCTCCGCGGAGATGCCCGGCACAGTGATCGGCATGTAGAGCAGCGAGCCCTCGTACAACGGCGGCATGAACTCGCGACCGAGCCCGTTGTAGACCGGGACGGTGATCGCGGTGGCGATCCCCGCGAATGCGATGAACGGCCAGGGGTGGCGCGTCGCGAGCCCGACGACCGGGCGGTAGAGGGCCCGCAGCGCGCGATTCACCGGGTTGGCCGCCTCGCGCGGCATCTTCCCGCGCAGGAGCGTCACGGCGAGGGCCGGGGCGAGAGTGAGCGTGAACAGCGCCGCGGCGAGCATGGCGAAGGTCTTCGTCCACGCCAACGGCGTGAAGAGCCGCCCCTCCTGCGCCTCGAGCGCGAAGATGGGCAGGAAGCTGACCGCGATGAGGAGGAGCGAGGAGACGAGCGGCCCGCCGAGCTCCTTGGAGGCCGCGAGGACGACCTCGGTGCGGTCCTCCTCCGGGTGGTCCTCGATGCGGCGCGCCGCGTTCTCGACGAGCAGCACGACCGCGTCGACCATGTCGCCGATCGCGATGATGATGCCTGCGAGCGACATGATGTTGATGGTCAACCCCATGAAGTACATGGGGATGAACGCGACGGCGATGGCGCACGGGAGGACGAGGATCGGGACGAGTACCGAGCGGGCGTGGAGGAGGAAGATGCCCAGGAGCAGCGCGATGATCAGCACCTCCTCACCGATGGCCTCGAACAGCGTCGCGACCGAGCCGCGGATGAGCTCGGAGCGGTCGTAGACGGGGACGATCTCCACGCCGTCGGGGAGCGGCACCTCCGCGAGGCGCGCCTTTGCGGCCTCGATGACTCGGAGCGCGTTCTCCCCCTGCCGCGCGACGACCAGCCCGCCCACGGCCTCGCCCTTGCCGTCGAGGTCCGCGATCCCGCGGCGGATGTCGGGGCCGATCTCCACGCTCGCCACGCTGCCGAGCGCCACGGGGGTGCCCCGTGCATCCAGCCCGACGTGAACGCGGTCGAGGTCGGCGAGGTCTCCGACGAGGCCTCGGCCCTGCACGTACAGCTCGCGGCCGGCGTCTTCGATCACGCGGCCGCCCACGTCGCGGTTGTTCCGCGCGAGGGCGGTCGTGACGTCGCTCGTCGTGATCCCGGCGGCCCGCATGCGCTCCGGATCCAGCACCGCCTGGTACTGCTTCTCGAAGCCGCCCAGCGTCGCGACCTCGGCCACGCCGTCGACGCCCTCCAACGCGAACCGGAGCGTCCAGTCCTGAAGTGTGCGCAGGTCTGCCACGGAGAGCTTCCCCGTCCGGTCGACGAGGACGTACTGGTAGACCCAACCCACGGCGGAGGCGTCCGGCCCGAGGGAGATCTCCACGTCCGGCGGGAGGCGGGGCTTGAGCACATCCAGGCGCTCGCTCACGCGCGTACGCGCCCAGTACGGATCAACGCCCTCCTGGAGCAGCACGTAGGTGAACGACATGCCGAACATCGTGAAGCCGCGGACGGCCTTGACGCCGGGGAGCGCCTGGAGCCCTGTCACGAGCGGGTAGGTGACCTGGTCCTCGACGAGCTGCGGCGAGCGGCCCATCCACTCGGAGAAGACGATGACCTGCGGATCGGAGAGGTCGGGGATGGCGTCGATCGGACTCCGGAGCGCGGCGACGAGGCCGGCGCCGGTCGCGAGGAGCGAAGCGAGGATCACGAGGAAGCGGTTGCGTCCGCTCCAGTCGATGATGCGGGCGAGCATTCAGCCGCCTTCCTTGGGCGGGGCGTGACCGGCGTGCCCGCCACCCTGCATCTGGGTCTCGGAGTCGAAGAGGAACGTGCCGGCGGAGACGACTTCCTCGCCGGGGGCGAGGCCCAGGGTCACCTGGACTTCGTCGGCGGTTCGGACGCCGAGCGAGACGGGACGCGGCGTGTAGCCCGCCCCGCCCGCGACGAAGACGAGCTGGCGGGTGCCCGTGTCGACCACGGCGCCACGGGGTACCCACACCCCTTCGGTGGCGACGCCTTCCCAGGTGGCGGTGAGGGGCCGGCCGACGCCGATGTCGCCCTTCGGTAGGAGCCGCACGCTGCGCCCGGCCGGTCCGGCCGTGGGGAGGATTTCGGAGACGGTGGCCACCCACGTGTCGGCCCCGTCTGTGAGCGTCACGTGCGTGCCGACGGGCGGAGGGACGACGGTGACCATCTCGACCACGCGCGCGTCGGTCGAAGCGATCTCGGCGACGAGTCCGCCCGCGCCGAGCCAACCACCCTCCCGTGCGGGGCGGGAGATGACGACGCCGGACACCGGCGCGCGGACCGTCCACGTGTCGGGGATATTGTCGCCGGCAGCATCGATGTCCGCGGCGGGCACGCCGAGCGCGAGCAGGCGGGACCGCGCTGCGCTTGCCCACGGCTCGCCCAGCGGACGGGCGACCTTCTGCTCTTCGAAGGCCGCGCGCACCTCCGGGAGCCAGATCCGAGCGAGCACCTGGCCCGCACGGACGGCCTCACCGACGCGCGGGACGCGCTCCTCTCGGACCTGGCCACCCGCGGTGACGGTGACGCGGCGGGTGCGCGAGGGGTCGAAGCTCGCGGAGGCGGGAGCGCGGTGCTTCGTCGCGGCTGCCCCGGCGCGGGCGGGGACGGTGCGGACGCCGATGGCAGCGGCAGAGGCGGGGCTGACGGTCACGGGCGTGGGCATGCTGGGGTCGGTCGCGGGGGTTCCCGGCGCGGCGGGCATCGTGTGGCCGGCGTGCGGATCGGCCGGGACCGTCGGCGGCGGCGTCCCGTGCTCCGCGTGCCCGTCATCAGAATCATTCCGGCCGCACCCGGCCACCAGCAGCAGGACCAGCCAGGGGAGCACCTTCATCGAACCTCCACGCGCACACGTTCGGCCGCACGCAGGGCCTCGTCCCGCTCGGCTGCAACCAGGTCGCGCCGCGCGGCCAGGAGCCCCTCCCAGGCGCGGAGGGCCTCCTCCACGCTCGTCTGGCCCGAGGCGTACCTCGCCAGCGCGGCTCTCCACGCCGCCTCCGCGCGCGGCACCGCCACTTCCCGGAGCACACCGGCGCGCGCACGCGCCGCGGCCTCGGCGGCCCGCGCGGCGTCGGTCGCCGCGGCGAGGTCGCGGTCGATGGCGTCTGCGCGCCGTGTGGCGGCCTCCACGCGCGCCGAGGCGGCGTCCCGCGAGCGGGCGTTCGCGCCCCAGAGCGGCATCTCCACGCCCAGCATCACGTTCACGCCCTGCACCATCCCGTCGGGCATGATGCCGACGCTGGCCCCGAGCTCCACATCCGGGGCGATGCGGCTCCGCGCGACGCGGAGGTCTGCTTGGGCCGCGGCTCGGTCGGCGGCGGCGAGGTCCATCTCGGGCGGTCGGCCTGGTCCGGAGGAGGGCTCCTCCAGGTAGGCCGCGGGTGCCGCGCGCACGGCGGCCGCTGCGTCCTCGCCTACGAAGCGGGCGAGGACCGCGTCCTCCCCCGCCAGCCGAGCATCGAGCGCTGCCCGATCGGCGCGAAGGCGCGCCACCTCGGCCTCCACCCGCAACAGATCGGGGAGGGTGGACCCTCCCCCCATGCCGCCAGCGCCAGGGTCCATGCCGCCGGTCCCACCGCCGCCCATCCCCGTGTCGCCGTCCATTCCGCCCGCCGGCGCCTGGACGCGGCCACCATCGCCACCTCCGCCTCCCATGCCGGGCATCCCCATCCCGCCGCCGCCCCCGCCCCCTTTCACGGCCGGAGGTGTGGAGGAGGGACCGGCCTCCATGCCTTCGTCCATCCCGGACGCGCCCATGCCGCCCATCCCCGCGCGTCCCGCACCCGCGCCCCATCGCCGCACGCCCGCCTGCCAGAGGGTCTCCGCGGCGCGGATCTGCTCGTCCAGCAGGGCCCGCTCGGCCTCCTGGGCGCGGATACGCGCGGCCGCCTGGGCGAGCCGGAGGCGCAGGTCGGCGGCCACGCGGGCGCGGTCGGCTTCGGCGCGCGTCACGTCCACCCGCGCGCGATCGGCTGTGGCCCGCGCCTCTCCCCACCCGCGAAGCATCTGCTCGACGCCGACCATGTACATCGTCGGATCCGGATCTTCGGGCATTGCCCCAAGGGAGTCGCCGCCCACCATCAACATCGGGTTCATCGGGCGACCGGCGGCCCTCGCGTCTTCCCCGGCGGCGCGGGCGTCCAGTTCGGCGGCGCCCGCCTCCGGATCCCGTTCCAGCGCGAGGCTGACCAGCCCCTCGAGGTCTGCGGGGGCCGCGGCGAGGGCCTGGGCGACGAGGGCGAGCAACACCATGTGTGGTTCCGAAGCAATCGGTGTGCCACCGTCAGGAGCGGCGGGCGAACGACGATGAGGGGCATCGTCGCTACGTGGCTGTGCGCTCATACACACGCAATCGGGCGGGACAACCCAGCGACTCTGCGGGTTTCACTGTGGCCTTCATGGTCACAGTGGATGCGACGCGGGGATCGGCCTCTCGGTAGAGTTCACCCTTCCCGAGGGCGACGCCGAGACGATCCTGGTCGCGCACGCGGTGGGCGAGCGCATCGGTAGCGGCCCTGCACGGGCGGTGGCCGACGAGGCTCGCGCGACGCGAGGAGGCGCACGTCCGGCGCGAGGTGGGCGAGGTCTACGATGCCTCTGCACAGGTCGTCCCTGCCTTTTGACCGCGCTGGCGGAGGCTGATCCGGGTGTCACGGAAGGCGTCGTGACGCTGGTGGGAAGCGTTCACGGGCGGGCGCCTACCGGGCCGCCGCCGAAGGCACCAGCCGGCGGGCGCGCGCGAGGATCTCCGGGCCGGCGTGCGGCTCGGTGGACGTGACGGTGACGGCGAAGCCGCTGCCCGTCGACTTCACCTGGGCCTGCGCGCCTTTCGGGACGAGGGGGCAGTCGGGCATCTCGGGCACGTCGTGGCCGAGCGCCGCGTTGCGGGCAAGGTGGCAGTCGACGACACGCTGGAGCCACTCGGCGGTCAGGCCGGGCACCGCGAGGAAGGTGATCGTG
>JAUXQH010000132.1 GCA_030685065.1 Pseudomonadota bacterium
ACCGTGGTGACCACCGGCACCGTGAAGGTGGACGACAAGCGCCTCGACGTGCGCCCCGGCGAGGCCCTCCACCTCGCGCTCTGGGCGCGCATCCCCGAGGCGGCGTCGGGCGTGGTGGGCGTGTACCGGCGCGAACGCGACGAGGTCGTGCGGCGCACCATCACCGCCGAGGAGATCCGCACGCTGCCGGGCACCATGGGCGATCCCCTCCGCGCGATCGCGAACCTGCCGGGCGCGGTGCGCACCCCGCTCGACGCGGGCTGGCTGCTGGTCCGCGGCGGCGATCCCCGCGACACCGGCGGCTACATCGACGGCGTGCGGGTGCCGCTCATCTACCACCTGGGCGGCTTCACCAGCGTGGTGCACGCGGGCTTCGTCGACCGGGTCGACTTCTACCCGGGGGGCCAGTCCGCCCGCTACGGCCGCGCGACCGCCGGCGCGGTGGACCTGTTGACCCGCCCGCGCCCCACGAAGCTCGAGGCCCGCGCCGGCGCCAACATCGTGCTCGCGGGCGCCTACGTCGCCACCCCCATCGGCAAGCAAGGCGCCGTGAGCGCGGGGATCCGGCGCTCCTACCTCGACGGCGTGCTCGGCCTGGTGCCCGGCATCTCCGCCGAGCAGGCCCAGGTGGCGCCGCGGTTCTGGGACTGGCAGGTGCGCGGGGACTACGGCCCCGCCTCCGTCTTCGGCCTCGGCTACATCGACGCCATCGACGCGTCGACCGCGGACGGCAACCGCGCCCAGGTCCAGATCGAGACGCACCGCATCCAGGGGAGCCTGCGCCTCGAAGTGCTCGGAAAGCCGCTCCTCATCAAGCCGTACTACGCCTACGAGCAGAACGTCCTCGAGATCAGCGTGCTCGACCGCGTGCAGCGGCAGGAGCGCAACGGCGGCGGCGGGCGCATCGAGCTCGCGGACGACGGCGAGGGGTTGTTCGGCTGGAGCGTCGGCGCGGACGCCTCCTTCGACTGGTTCGGGATGTCGCTCAACCACGTGCCGATGTACGCGCACGTCGACTCCCCCGACGTGTACGCGGACGTGCGGATCGGCGACAAGATCCGCGGCGTCCTCGGCGTGCGGCTCGACACCCTCCTCGTGTCCCGCCAGCTCCCGCGCGCCGCGCCGTCGCCCCGGGCGAGCGTGGTGCTGCCCATCGGCGACATCGTCACGCTCGTGGGAGACGCCGGCCTGTACCACCAGCCGCCGCCTACCGACATGCTGGTCGGGCCCCCCGAGGGCACGGCGCTCCTGCTCGAGCAGAGCTACGGCGGGGGGGGCGGCGTCCGGCTCGACTACGGGCCCTGGCAGATCGGCGTGGACGCGTACAGCCGCAAGATCGCGCGGATCACGTCCTACGAGAAGGACGGCTCCCTCGGCCAGATCGAAGGGCAGGCGGCCGGCGTGGAGTCGATGGTGCGCTACACCGGCACCCGCCTCTCCGGCTGGGTGGCCTACAGCTACGGGCGGAGCCAGCGGCGCGAAGAGGCCACGGACGCCTGGTATCCCTCCAGCTACGACCAGCCCCACACGCTGGTGGCGGTGCTGGCGGCCAACCTCGGCAAGAACTGGACGCTCGGGTCCCGTTGGCGCTTCGCGAGCGGCTTTCCGGTGCCCGAGAGCGACGAGCCGGTCGAGGCCTACGATGTGCTGCTACAGGAAGCCGTGTTCCTCGAGCCCGACGCCTTCGGCCGGACCGAGCCGTTCCACGCCCTCGACGTGAAGATCTCGAAGCAGGCGAAGTACAAGCACTGGCGGCTCGAGTACTACCTGGACGTCCAGAACGTCTACAACCGTCGTGTGGCGGAGCCGCTCATCTCGGGCGTCTGGGAGGCGTACGGCACCCAGACCTACGGCTTCGGCCTGCCGGTCCTGCCCATCCTGGGCATCGAGGCGATCTTCGGGGGGTAGCGCGTCATCGCAACCCCGGCGCGTTCGGCTTCCCCTTCCAGGTCTGGTACTTCAGCGCGTCGGCCACGTGCGCCGCGACGATCGGGTCAGGATCCTGCGCGAGCGCGGAGAGCACCGCCTCCGCGTCGGGAGAGGGCAGCGTTCGGAAGCAGCGCAGCGCGGTGTAGCGGACGGCCGGGCGGGGATCGCGCAGGAAGGGCGCGAACGCCTCGGCGCCCGCGCGCTCGTGGAAGTACAGCCCCTCCAGGAGGGCGATGTCCAGGTCTTCCTCGGGGGTGGCCCCGACGAAGCGGCGGCTGCCGCCGAAGGTCCAGATGCGCGGGAGGGCGTCCTCTCCCGGGATCTTGAACGGCGCGTCGTAACGGCCCAGTCGACGGTCGAGCGGAGGGCCGGTGAGGACGATGCCCGAGGCCCACGCAGCCAGTGCGGCGGGCAGATCGCCGTCGGTGAGGCGGATGGCCTCGAGCGCCCAGGCGCCGCGCGCGTGCGGAGCCTCGTCGGGGGAGGCTGCGCGGGCGGGGGCGGGATCGGCGGCGCCGGTGCCGAAGTAGAGGTTGAACCACCACCGCGCGCGGAGGATGTCGGTGGCCTCGGCACGGAGCGCCTCGGGGAGGGCGGTCACGCCGGAGAGCCAGGTGGCGAGCGGCGCGTCGCCGGGAGGGATGCCCCAGCCCGTGTGGGTGGTGCAGAAGGTGGCGAAGCGCCCCGCGCGGCCGCAATGGGCGAGCGCGGCCACGACCTTGCCCGCGCGGCCGAGCTCCTCCCCCGCGCGAAAGTGACACTCGTCCTGCCAGGTGCCGAGGCTCTCGGCGGAGGCGGCGGTCGTGGAGAGCGCGGCGCAGGCCGCCTCCGCGAGGTCGGCGTTTCCCTCGCGGCCCGCGCGGGCGGCGCTCTCGACCAGGCACGCGATGCGGAGCTGCTCGAACGGCTCGCGCGCGCACACCTCGGGCCCGGCACCCTCGGGCAGCGGCCGCACGACGGGCGCCGATCCGGGCGAGCCGCTGCACGCGAGGAGGAGCAGGACCAGCATCTAGGGAGACGGCCGGGCACCCGAAGGACCGGCGATGTGCGGGCGGCCCACGACCTTGTCGCACTTTTCCCGTACGGGCGGCGTCTTCACCATCCGACACAACGCCTGGGCGCGCTCCGGCCGATCGAAGGCGAGCCGGAGCAGCACCAGGTCCCGCGAGGCCGAGTCCGTCATCGAGTCGACCGCCGCGCGCAGCGCGGCGTCGTCGGCCACGAGCGGCTTGATCGCGTCGTAGCGGCACTCCTCGCGGGCGATGGGATCGCGGACCCCCTCGCACCCCGCGAGCCCGGGCTCCGTGTGGCACCCGAAGACGAGAAGGAGGAGGACGCTGCCCGTGGCGCCCACGATCAGGGCCGCCACGCCTTGAACGGGCCCCACGTGGCCGTTCCGCCGCCCACGATGTCCGCGAACGAGGCGCGGCCGATCCCGGCCTCTCCCGTGTCCACGCAGTGCTCGTAGGCCTCTGCCTCGAGGCGGCGGCGTTCGTCTTCACTCCGCCCACCTCCGGCGAGCGCCGCCGCCTTGAACGTCGCGACCGCCGTGGGGGAGCGCCGCTTGACCATCGCCGCGAGCGCCGCCGCGCGCGCCAGGCCCGCGTCGATGTCTGGCACGATCTCGTCCACGAGGCCGATGCGATGGGCCTCCTCGGGGCCGACCTGCTCGCCGGTCATCCCGAGACGGAGCGCCTGGGGGAGCCCCACCAGCATTGCGAGCTCGCTCACCCCGCCCGCGCCGGGCACGATGCCCAGGCTGGTCTCCGGGAGGCCGAAGCGCGCGGAGGGCCCCGCGATCCGCCAGTCACAGGCCAACATGAACTCGGTGCCCCACCCGAGGGCGATGCCGTCGACCACGGCCACGTGGAACACCGGGGCGCGGCGCAGCCGGGCGAGGATGGCGCGCTGCCAGCGGACGTGGCGCTTGATGGCGGTCGTGTCCCAGGTGGCGCGCTCGGTGACGTTCGCGCCCGAGATGAAGATGGGCGTGCCCTTGCTCGACACCCGGCGCGAGGAGGTGACCAGCGCCCGGGCGTTCCCGGCCTCGAGCCACCCGCAGAGGCCCTCGAAGGCGCCGATCTCGGCCTTGCCCATCTCGTTGGCCTTGCCGTGGTTGAGCTCCAGCCACGCGACCTCCTCTTCGAGCCGCACCCTCAGCGTCCCGAACGTACGCTCGGTCCCGATGTTTTCCTTCACGCGGGCCTCGCCAGGATGTCGAAGAGGATGGCCATGTCGGGGCTCACCGTCGAGAGCACGGTCGAGGGGTCGGGGAGGTTCCAGTCGGTCCACTTCATGTCGTGGCGTCCCTTGATGCGAAGTTTGTCCCCCTCCCACGCGAACGTGGCGGGGACGACGAGAGCCTGCGTGATGTCGCGGATGGTGAGGGTCCCGCGGAGCGAGAGGCTCCCCGAACCGACACCGCTCGCGAGCCCCGTTTGTCCGCCCTCGATGCTCGAGAGCGCGAAGGTGATGGCCGGGAACCGGGGCGCCTCGAGGCACCAGGCCAACATCCGGCTGTCCCGCGGGCCGAGCCCGGTGGTGAGGGAGCCGGCGTCGACCGTGAGGGTGCCGGTGCGCGCCGCGGTGTCGAGCTGGCCCGCGAAGCCGAGGGCCTCGCCCTCGATCTCGTGAAGGGTCGAAGAAAGCTGGAATTCCACGCGACCGTCCCCCGGGCCGAACCCGAGTACGGCCGCGGCGGCGACGGCGCACAGCGCGAAGAAGAGCCCCATCTCGCCTCCGCGCGCAACATAGCGCGCCCACGGCCGCCGGCTGGGCTCGCCTGCCCGCGGCGCGTGAACGGCGGCGCGCGAGCGGTCGGCTGTGTTCGCGCCTCCCGGGCGGACGGCTTAGACCCCCCGCCGGTGGGAGCGCGGGTGTACATCGCTACGGTCGGCCGGGCCTTTCCTCCCCACTACGCCGATCAGGACACCCTCATCGCGGCGTTCCGGGCAGCCTGGGCGGCCCGGTACCACAACATCGGGCGCATCGAGCAGCTCCACCGCAACGTGCTGGTCGGCGGCCGGTACCTCGCCTTGCCGATCGAGGCCTACCTCGGCCTCCGCGGCTTCACCGACGCGAACGACGCGTTCGTGCGCGTCGGCACCGACGTGGGGGCCGCCGCCGTCACCGACGCGCTCACCCGCGCGGGCCTGACCCCCCGCGACGTCGATGCGATCTGGTTCGTGAGCGTCACCGGCGTCGCCGCCCCGTCGATCGACGCGCGGCTCGTCAACCGGCTGGGCTTCCGCCCCGACATCAAGCGCACCCCCATCTTCGGCCTCGGCTGCGTCGCCGGCGCGGCGGGCGTGGCCCGGGTGTCGGACTACCTCCGCGGCTTCCCCGACCACGTGGCCCTGCTGCTCTCGGTCGAGCTCTGCTCGCTCACCCTCCAGAAGGAGGACCTGTCGATCCCCAACCTCATCGCCAGCGGCCTGTTCGGGGACGGCGCGGCGTGCGTGGTGATGGCGGGCGAGCGTCGCGCGAAGGCGATGGGGCTGGTCGACCACGCGCCGCACGTCGTCGCGACCCGGAGCGTGTTCTACCCCGACACCGAGGGCGTGATGGGCTGGAACATCGGGTCGGAGGGCTTCAAGATCGTGCTCACCGCCGAGGTCCCGGACATGGTCAGTCGCCACCTCCGCGGCGACGTCGACGCCTTCCTCGCCGACCAGGGCCTGACCGTCGCCGACATCGGCACCTGGGTGGCCCACCCGGGCGGCCCCAAGGTGCTCGAGGCCATGCAGACCGCGTTCGAGCTCCCGCCGGCGGCCCTCGCCCGCACGTGGGCGAGCCTGCGGGAGGTCGGGAACCTGTCGAGCGCCTCGGTCCTCATGGTGCTCCGCGAGACCCTGGACGATCCGCCGCCGGCCGGGACCTACGGGCTGCTCGTCGCGATGGGGCCGGGCTTCTGCTCGGAGCTCGTGCTGTTGCGATGGTGACCGCCATCGCCCCCACCGTGGCCGGCTTCCTCGCGATCATGGCCCTGGTGGGCGTCGAGCGCCTGGCCGAGCTCGTGGTCACGAAGCGCAACGCCGCCTGGAGCCTCGCGCACGGCGGCATCGAGCACGGGCGCGGGCACTACCCGGTGATGGTGGTGCTCCACACCGCGTTCCTGTTCGGCGCCCTGGCGGAGGTGCTCCTGCTCGACCGGCCGTTCGTCCCGTGGATCGGCGTCCCCTGCCTCGTCGCGGCGGTGGGATCCCAGGGGCTGCGCTGGTGGGTAATCACCACGCTCGGGCGCCGCTGGAACACGCGCGTCATCGTGATCCCCGGGCTCGCGCCGATCGAAGGCGGGCCGTTCCGCTGGCTGCGGCACCCCAACTACCTCGCCGTCGTGACCGAAGGCATCGCGCTCCCGATGATCCACGGCGCCTGGATCACGGCGCTCGTCTTCACCGTGCTCAACGCGCTCTTGTTGCGCGAGCGCGTTCGCGTCGAAGATCAGGCGCTCGGGCGGACGGCGTGACCGCCCCATTGACCGACGCCGAGATCCGCGACGGCATCGCGCACGTCGCCCGGGCGCACCTCGGCTTCGAGGGCACGGTCGAGGACGACACCCCGCTGATCGAGGCCCTGCGCCTCGACTCGGTGCGGCTCCTCACGCTGGTGGCCGAGGTGGAGAACCACTTCCGCGTGATGCTGGAGGACGGCGACGAGGCTGGCATCGAGACCGTCGGGGACCTGGTGACGGTCATCCGCCGCCGGATGACCTGATCCCTCATTCGCAGCAGTACAACCGGTACTTCAGCGGGCCCGAGTAGGGCCCGAGCCACGAGAGCCCCCCGTCGAACGAGGGGCTGTACGAGACGTCGGTGCCGACGGTCTCCCACGACGACTGGGACCCGTTGATGGGCGCCCAGGCGACCCAGTAGGTCGTCCCGGCCCGGACGGACACGCACGCGCCCAGGTCCGCGCCCTGCCACGCGTTCTCGCGGTCCATGGCCCAGGACCCGCTCGCCAGCTCCTCGCCGCCGCCGTCCGTCCAGATCGCCACCGTGTTGAACCCCGAGCTCTCGCCCGTGAACACCTCGACGCGCCCGATCTCCATGTCGGATGCCGGCGTGAACGGCGTGCCGACCAGGAGGCCGGGGCCGCCCATCGACGAGTCGTCGTTGTAGGTGTCGCCCGTGTTCGCACCGCCGCACACCTCCGGATCGATCGGCCCGGTGCCGCAGCCCTCGTCCGTGGTCCCGTCGCAATTGTTGTCGACGCCGTCCTCGCACGCCTCGGTCGCGAGGGGGTTCACGGCGCCGTCGGCGTCCGCGCAGTCCGTCGCATCGAGGACGTGGCTGGCGGGCGCGTCACAGGCGGTAGCGACGCGGGTGGCGTCCCCGAACCCGTCGGAGTCGGCGTCCGCGTACCAGGGGGTCGTCCCCGAGGGGTCCACGCTGTCGTCGGCGTCGTCGGCGAGGCCGTCGCAGTCCTCGTCGATGTCGGCGGCGTCGCACACCTCCAGGGCGTCGGGATGGAGCGCGCCGTTCGTGTCGTCACAGTCCCCGGCGGCGGCCACGTAGCCCTCGGGTTGAACGCAGGCCGACACGCTGGCGGCGGAATCGCCGTAGGTGTCCCCGTCGATGTCCGCGTACCAGGTCACGCCGTCGAGATCCGGATCGTCCGCGTCGATCAGCCCGTCACAGTCGTTGTCGATCAGATCGCACACCTCGGCGCTGCCCGGGTGGGCCGCGGGTGCGGCGTCGTCGCAGTCCGTCCCGTCCGCGATCGAGCCGGCGGGCGCATCACACGCCACGGCCCCCGCGGCGGCGTCCCCAAAGCCGTCGTCATCGGCGTCCGGATACCACGTGCCGGCACCGACGACGTCCTCGTCGATCTGGCCGTCGCAGTCGTTGTCGACGCCGTCGCACGACTCGACCGCGTCGAGGCTCTCGCAGTCCCCGCCGGCGGAGTCGCCGCCCTCGTCGGTGGATTGGGAGCTGTCTTTGTCGATGCAGCCGGAGAGCGCGAGGAAGAGGACGGTGAGCATTGCGCGACTATACCCGAGCTGAGGTCGCGTCGCGTCCCCCTCGGTTACACCCCCCCATGTCCGCGCCCCTCCCCCCGACGCTGGGCGCCGCGCTCGCCGCCGCCTCCGCCGCCCACAACGGCCGCGGCCTCCGCTTCCTCGACCGCCACGAGCGCGAGACCCGCGTCGACTGGGCCGACGTGTACACGCGCGCCCGGCACGCCGCCGGGGGCCTCGCCGCGCGGGGCATCCGCCCCGGAGACACCGTCGGCATCGTGCTCCCCACGGGGCCGGCGTTCTTCGATGCGTTCTTCGGCGCGGTGCTGGCCGGCGCGATCCCGGTGCCGCTCTACCCGCCCGTGCGCCTCGGCCGGCTCGCCGAATACCACGCGCGCACCGCCGCGATGATGACCGCCGCGCGCGTTCGCCTGCTGCTCACCGACGCCCGCACCTGGCGCATCCTCGGCGAGACCGTCGCCCTCGCGCGCCCCGAGCTCGGCGCCGTCGATGTCGCGGAGGTCAGCGGCCCGGGGGTGGCACCCCCGCTCGATCGCACCGCCGCTCCGGACGACCTCGCCTTCATCCAGTTCTCGTCCGGCACCACGGTCGAGCCCAAGGCCGTCGCCTTGCAGCACCGCGCGGTCATCGCGAACGCCGGCGCCATCCTGGGCGCTGTCGTGAGCACGGACGCGGACCAGGCCGGCGTGAGCTGGCTGCCGCTCTACCATGACATGGGGCTCGTCGGGGCCGTGTTCGTGGCGCTCCTCCGCAAGGGAGACCTCACGCTGCTCGGCCCCGAGGTGTTCATCGGGCGGCCCGCGCTCTGGCTCCGCGCGCTCGGCCGGACCGGCGCGATCATCAGCCCGGCGCCCAACTTCGCGTACGCCCTCTGTGTCGAGCGCATCGCGGACGCCGAGATGGACGGCGTCGACCTCTCGCGGTGGCGGTACGCGCTCAACGGCGCGGAGCCGGTGTCCCCGGGCACGCTCCGCCGCTTCGTCGACCGCTTCGCGCAGTGGGGGCTCCGTCCGGAGGCGCTCACGCCCGTGTACGGCCTCGCCGAGGCCTCGCTCGCGGTCACCTTCTCGGCGCTCGACGAGCCCTTCCGCACGACCCGCTTCGACCGCACCGCGCTCGCGGAGGGGCGCGCGGTCGAGACGGCGGACGGCATCGAGATCGTGAGCGTAGGGACGCCGCTCCCCGGGATGGCGATCGACGTGCCGGTGGGTCGTGTCGGCCCGGTCAAGGTGCGCGGGCCCTCGCTCTTCGCGGGGTACTTCCACGAGCCCGAGCGCACCGCCAAGGCGATGGTCGACGGCTGGCTCGACACCGGTGACCTCGGGTTCCTCCACGACGGCGAGCTGTACCTGACCGGCCGCGCGAAGGACATCGTCATCCTGCGCGGCCAGAACCACGCCCCCCACGAGATCGAGCAGGCCGTCGACTCGGTAGAGGGCGTGCGTACGGGCTGCGCGGCGGCCGTCGCGTGGCAGGCCGAGGGCGCGGAGGCCGAACAGCTCGTCGTGTTCGTGGAGGTGAGGGCCGAGGGCCCCGCCGCGGAGGCCGTCCTCTCCGCGCCGCTCGCCGCCCGGTGCGCGTCCGCCGTGCTCGCGGCCACCGGGCTCGATCCCGCGCTCGTGGTGCTGCTCACCCCCGGCACGCTCCCGCGCACCTCGTCCGGCAAGATCCGCCGCGGCGAGGCCCTGCGGCGCTGGCTCGCGGGAGAGCTGCTCCCGCCCGACGAGGTGAACGCGTGGCGCCTTGCCGGCGCGCTCGCGAAGGGCACGCTCGCCCACTGGAAGGCCCGCCTGGGGCGGTGATCAGGGTCTGAGGCCCGAGTACCCGGTGAGCTCCCGCGTGAAGAGGCTGCTGCCGTCCGCGAGGTTGGTCGACTCCTCACGCACCAGGCCGAGCCCCTCGACGTACCACTGCTCCAGGTAACCGTCGATGCTGGAGTAGCCAGCGTAGTCGGTGTTGTATTCGTTGACGATGTGGTACGCCGAGTACGACGACCGATCGAACAGGGTGATGGTTTCCCGGGCCAGCTCGGTGTAGGTCCCGCTGGTGGTGATCTCGATCGGGTAGCCGCTCATCGTCGCGGTGACGACGTAGCTGTACGTCCACGAGTCGCGATCGCCGAGATCGGCTTCGGCCGGAAGGTATTTGCGCGGATTCGAGGGCGTTCCGAGGATCGCCCCGAGCGAGGAGCCGCTCATCTCGACCGAGGCGTCCCACTCCATCATGTACATGCCCGCGACACGGTCGACGTCGCACCCGTAGTACACGGCGCCGGCCCAGCCGGCCGTGCTCGTGCTCACCTCATCGTAGACCACCCACGCGGCATCCCCGCTGCTGGTCCACCCGGAGCCCCAGCCCTCCTGCACCCCGGTCCCCTCGGACCCGTTGTAGGTGATGTCGTACTCGCGGATGAAGTCCTCCTCGAGCGGATCGTAGCGGTTCGTGCACAGGGCCGGGTCGGTGTCGGTGTCGGTGTCGGTGTCGGTGTCGGTGTCGGTGTCGGTGTCCGAGTCCGTGTCCGCGTCCGTGTCGGCGTCCGTGTCCGCGTCCGTGTCGGCATCCGAGTCGGCATCCGAGTCCGCGTCCGAGTCCGCGTCCGAGTCGGCATCCGAGTCGGCATCCGAGTCGGCATCCGAGTCCGCGTCCGAGTCGGCATCCGAGTCCGCGTCGGTGTCCGCGTCCCCATCGAGATCCTGGCCCGCATCGTCGTCGGTGTCCGCGTCCTTGCCGGCGGCGCAGGCGAGGGAGAAGCCGAGCATGAGGAGGAACGGGAGTTCAAAGCGAAGCATGCGTACTCCGAAGCGCGCGCAGTGTAGCGCAAGCGGGACGGAACGGCTCGGGGCGTCCGGTGCGCGCCGCCCGCCCGCGCGGTAGAACGCGCGGATGCCCCTGGTAGTGCCGGCACCGTGTGGTCGCACGCGCGGGAGGATGCGCGTTGGACGTTGATTACGCGATCGTAGGCGGCGGGCCCGCGGGGCTCGCCGTGGCCATCGAGGCCGCGCTGGCGGGCAAGTCCGCCGTGGTGGTCGAGCGCTGCCGCGGCAGCGTGGACAAGGCGTGCGGCGAAGGGCTCATGCCCCCCGGAGTCGCGAGGCTCCGCGCGCTCGGAGTCGAGATCCCCGAGTGGGGAAGCCACGCCTTCACCGGCATCCGTTACGTCGACGGGGACGTGGTCGCCGAGGCCGACTTCGCCGAGGGCCCGGGGCTGGGGATCCGCCGCCTCGCGCTCTCCGAGGCGATGTTCACGCGGGCAGCGGCGGTCGGCGTGACGCTCTACCAGGGCACCGAGGCCATGGGCTGGACGGAGGACAAGGCCGGCGTCACGCTCGAGACCACGCGGGGGCCGGTGCGGGCGCGCTGGCTGGTCGCGGCGGACGGGCTGCACAGCCGCGTGCGCAAGGACGCCGGCATCGACGCCACCCCGGCCTCGACGGCGGGCCGGCGCCTCGGCATCCGCCGCCACTTCACCGTGACTCCATGGACCGACAAGGTCGAGGTGTGGTGGGGAGACGGCGTGGAGGCCTACGTCACCCCCGTGGGCCCCGAGCGCGTCGGCGTGGCCTTCTTGTGGAGCGGGGGGCGGTGGAGCGGGGGGCGGGGCAATCACGAGGCGTTCCTCCAGCACTTTCCGGCGTTGGCGGACAAGCTCGGCCCCGCGGAGTCGACCGTTCGTGGCGCGGGCCCGTTCGGGGTGCGCGTCGCGCAACGCACCCGGGGGCGGGTGCTGCTGGTGGGGGACGCCGCGGGCTACCTCGACGCGCTGACCGGCGAGGGGCTGTCGCTCGCGTTCGAGAGCGCCGAGGCGCTCGTCCGCGCCACGATCGCGGGGGCGCCCGACCGCTACGAGGCCGACTGGGCGCGGATCACCCGCCGCCACCTCTTCCTGACGGGGCTCCTGCTCCAGGTCGCGAAGCGCCCCTGGCTCCGGCGGCGCGTCGTGCGGGCGCTCCGGCGCTTTCCGAGCGGATTCGCCGGGTTTCTGGCGGTCAACACCGGACACTGGAGCCCGATGCGCGCGCTTCCCGCCTTCGGGGCGGTCGGAATCGGACTGCTCACGGGTTGACTGCTGCGCGGGGGGGGCCGGGTGCGTAGGCGCGTACGCACCAACACGCGCCAACCGCGCACGGTTTTACGCAGATTTGCGCGTCGGACGCACCGAAAGTATCGACATAGGTGTGTTTTTGTTGGACGACCTGGTTCGGCACGGAGCTTGCTAAGGCATCCTCGCGAACCCAACCTTCCTTGGCCGGAGTATCTACGATGCAGCCCCACACCGAGCTCCAGGACCTCTACCGGACCCGGAATCGGTCCGTCGCCCGCAGCTTCTACCGTCAACTCCGGACGGAGGGCTTCTCCCACCAGCAGATCATCGAGCTCTCCACCACGCTCCTCGACTTTGTCACCGAGGATCTGAAGGAGCAGAACGAGTCGGCGAGCAAGTAGCTCTCCGAACAAGCCGGCGTTGTCCGGCTCCGCCGCGGAACAAATCGAGATGAGGGGCGCCAGGATCGGTGGCCAACATGAGGTGAGAGCTGGAGCGCCTCATGCACCTCTTCTCGATTCTGTTGGTTGGCTGCCTAGAGGATTCCGTAGACACGCCGCGCCCCGACGATCGGCCGGCGGTCTCCTCGCGCCCGGACGACGGGCCTGCGACCCTCCGCCCCTCGGACAGCGACACGCTCTCCCTGCTGGATGACGACGCCGCGGCGGTCATCCAGTACGAGCCGGTCAGCGGGTGGTTCGCGTCCACCCCGCTCGGGGCGACGCCCGGGCGCCTCGCCCGACGGGGCGGGACCGCGTGGGTCACCCTGCCGGCCGCCCGCGGCATCGCCGTGCTCGAGGATGGGCCGGACGGCTACACGCGCACCGACACCCTCCCGACCGGCGCCGAGCCTCTCGGCATCGCCGTGAACGCCGACGCCACGCGGCTCTACGTCGCGCTCGCCACGAGCGGCGAAGTGCAGGAGCTCACGACGGACGGAGAGGTGCTGCGCACATGGCCGGTGGAGGGCCAACCGAGCTGGCTCGCCCTGCGCCCGGAGGGAGACGCGCTCTACGTGGGGTCCGCGTTCGGCGGGGTCCTCACGTGGATCGACCTGGTGAACGGCGCCGCAGCCGTGGTCGAGCTCCCCACGGCCCACCGCGGGGGGCTCGCGTCCTCGACCTTTCCGTTTGCGATGACCAACCGGATCACCGGCGATCCGTCGGTCTCCACGGACGGCCGGCTGCTCGCGGTGCCGATGCTCCTGGTCGACACCACGACCCGGATCTCCGCTCCGAACACCGGGCCCGACACCGCCACGGACTCGACCGACGACGGCTACGCCTCGAACGACGGCAACGACATCTCGCGGATCAACCCCGTGGTCGGGCTCGTGCAGCTCGGCGCGAGCGGGGCTCCGGACGGCCCCGGCGCGGCGCTCGTGCTCGTCACCGGCGTCGACGAGAAGGGTCAGACGCTCCGGAGCTACCTCTCCAGCGCCGCGATCTCCCCCGCCGGCGATGTCGTGCTCGCCACGATGGAGGCCTCGGCGGCCGTCATCGCCCTCTCCCCGGTCCCCTCGGGCATGCGTGGGCCCCTCTGGGTGAGCGACTCCCGGGTGATCCGCACCCCCGCCGGCCCGCGCGCGACGGCGTTCATGGCCGACGATCGGGTGTACATCGACTCGTTCCTCGACCGCGCGATCACGTCGGTGTCGTTGACCGACATGCGCCGGACGCTGAACGACGAGCGCGGCCCCACGTTCATGGAGGACACACGCCGGGAAGTGGAGCTCGACGCCTCCCCCCTCCCCGAGCACGTCCTCGCGGGTCGGGCCCTGTTCTACTCCGCGATCGACACGCGGATGGCCGCCCCCAGCGGCGGGGTCTCCTGCTCGACGTGCCACACGTCCGGGCGCACGGACGGCCTGAGCTGGAACCTCGAGCGCGGCTACCGGCAGACGCCCTCGCTCGCGGGCGGGATCGCCGCCACGGCGCCCTTCACCTGGGCGAGCGGCGTCGCGACCGTCGCGGAGGAAGCCGAGCTCACGAGCGAAGGGAGGATGGGCGGCCGGGGCCTCTCGGACCTCTCTGCCGACGTGGCGGCCTACATCGAGTCCATCCGCGCGCCGGACGTGCCGGAGCTCGGCTCCGAGGACGCCGCGATCGCCCGGGGCGAGGCGATCTTCCATCGCGCCGACGTGGGGTGCGGGGGCTGCCACGGCGGGGCGCTCTACACGGACAACCGGGACCGGGCCATGTTCGGGCTGGACGGCGTCAACACGCCCTCCCTCCGCCGGATCTCGGCGACGGCGCCCTACCTGCACGACGGCCGCGCCCCCACGCTGCGCGCGCTCCTCGAGCTGTCCGTGGGCGGCGCGATGGGGGACACCTCGATGCTCTCCCCCCTGGAGCTGGACGATCTCGAGGCGTTCCTCCGGTCGATCTGACATCCCGGCGGAGCTCGGGGTGGATAGAGCCGGCCATGCCCGAATCCACCCAGCTCCGCCTCGCCCGGCGCCCCCGCGGCAAGGTCGCCCTCGACGACTTCACCCTCGTGCGCGAGCCGCTTCGCCCTCTCGCCGAGGGAGAGGCGCTCGTCCGCAACTTCCTGCTCTCGGTCGATCCGACGAACCGCGTGTGGATGAGCGACGCGCCCCAGTACATGCCGCCGGTGAAGATCGGCGAGGTCATGCGCGCCATCGGCCTCGGCGTGGTCGAGGCGTCGCGCCGCCCCGATCTCGCGGTGGGCCAGGTGGTGCGGGGGCTCGTCGGCTGGCAGGACCATTGGATCGCGGGCCGCGGCGCGATGATCGCGCCCGTACCGAACGTCCCGGACGTGCCGCTCCACCATTGGCTCGGCATCCTCGGCTCGACCGGCGGCCTCACCGCGTACTTCGGGCTCCTGGAGATCGGGCGGCCCCAGCCCGGCGAAACCGTGGTGGTCACCGCCGCGGCCGGGTCGGTCGGGAGCCTCGCGGGGCAGATCGCCAAGATCCACGGCTGCCGCGTCATCGGCGTGGCGGGCGGGCCGGAGAAGCAGAAGCGCGTGGTCGAGGAGTACGGGTTCGACGCCTGCATCGACTACAAGTCGGAGGACGTGGGCCAGGCACTCGATCGCCTCTGCCCCGACGGGGTGGACGTGCTGTTCGAGAACGTCGGGGGCACGATCCTCGATGCCGTCCTCGCGCGGCTGCGCCTGAAGGCGCGGGTGGCCTTGTGCGGCCTGATCTCCCAATACGCGGCGGAGGGCCCCACCCCCGGTCCGTCCAACTTCTCGATGATCCTGATGCGGCGCGCCCGCGTCGAGGGCTTCATCGTGTCGGACTTCACCCCGCGCTACCCCGAGGCCACGCGCGCGCTGCTCGAATGGCTCCAACAAGGCCGCCTGACGACGCGGTACCAGATCCTCGAAGGGGGGCTTCCGGTCGCGGTCGACGCGGTCAACCGCCTTCTCGAGGGCCGAAACGACGGGAAGCTGCTACTCCGCGTCGCCGAGGATCCCCGATGATCAAGCTGTATTTCAATCCCCAGAGCCGCGCGACGATCACGAAGTGGATGCTCGACGAGTGCGGCGCCACCTATGAGCTGGTGCCCGTCGACTTCGCGACGCGCGAGCACAAGGCCCCCGCGTTCCTCGCGGTGAACCCCGCGGGCAAGCTGCCGGCGATGGTCGACGGAGACGTGCGGATGTTCGAGAACGCCGCCATCTGCCTCTACCTGGCAGACAAGTTTCCGGACGCGCACCTCGCCCCCCCGCTCGACTCGCCCGAGCGCGGCCGGTACCTCTCGCTGATGGTGTACTCCACCTCCCAGCTCGAGCCCGCGATGGGAGATGCGCTGCTCAAGCTCGAAACCCCACCGTCGCGCGGGTGGACCACGTTCGACGTGGCCCGGAGCGTCGTCGAGCAGGAGCTCGGGGACAAGCCCTACCTCCTCGGCGAGTTCACGGCCGCCGACATCATGATCGGCTCGATGTTCATCTGGATGCGCCGGTTCGGAGGGCCCAAGGAGAGCCCGCGCCTGGAGGCGTATGTGGACCGGCTGCTCGCGCGCCCGCACGCCGCGGCGGTTCGCGGCTGAGCCTCGGGGGCGATCCGGCCGCGTCCGGGCCGCTCGGCCCGCCGCCAGCTTGATAACGGCGCGTATGGACGTCCCCTCCCTCGGTGAATCGATCCTCGCCCCCGCCCGCCTCCTCGTCGAGCAGGCCGGGCGTTGGCTGCCGATCGTCGTCGCGCTCGCGATGGTCTCGGCGCTGCCGGAGATCGTCGTCCAGACGTACCTGCCCGAAGCCCTCTCGTTCGCGGGGGGCTGGACCGAGATCGACGTCGACTTCATCATCGCCAGCGCCGGCACGCTCGCGATCATGTGCGGGATGAAGCTGGTCCTCGAGCTCGTCGCCTACATGCTCGTTTTCGTGGTCCTCGCCGACCTCACGGCCGGGCGAACCCCGCGCCTCTGGAGCGGGCTGGGACGCCTCGCCAGCTGGCGGTTGCAGGGGGCCTGGATCGTGGCCGGCTTCTTCGAGCAGACCGCGATCGATCTCTGGTTCCTCGGCGCCGCGTTGCTGCTGATCCCCTTCGGGCTGGTCACGGTCGCCGCGTACGAGGAGGCGAGCGGCTTCAAGGCCTTTCCTCGCTCGCTCAAGCTCGGCACGATGGACATGGGTCCGGCCAAGGTGGGCGTTCGCATCGCCATCGCCGTTACGCTCGGCTTCGCGATCAGCCTCCTCCTGAGCGCGCTGGTCTGGCTCGTGTCCTTCGTCACGTCGGCGGGCGGCGCCGCTTCTCCGCTCTTCTCGATCCTCTCCGGCACCCTGCCGGACGGCGGGTTCGCCCTCCCCGCGTTCGGCTGGAAGGACGCGGCAAAAACCCTGCTCCTCTCGCCGCTGGCGATGCTCCCCACGGTCTACATGATGGCGACGCAACAGGTCGTGTATTGGCAGGCGCGGCGGCACGAGGAGGCGGGGGGCGTTGGCAACGCACGATAGGGCCGGTGGGTCCCAGCTTCCCAGCCTCGCCGTGAGCCTCCTCGGGGTGATCGCCGGGTTCGCCGGCCTCGTCCTGATGTACATCGGGCCGACGCTGGCGGCCGACGCGCGGACGCCGAACCTGGCCGGACCGGGCGTGGACCTCTTCTTGCGGGATCCGTGGCCGGCCCCCGGCGCGACGGTACGCGTCGAGGTCCAGGCGCGGGGTGGGAGCCGCGCGGCGGTCCAGCAGGTCCGTGTCCAGGTGGAAGGCGTCGAGGTTGCCCAGGCCGAGGGGCACGGCGTCACCTGGGGGAACGTGATCACGTCGGGCAAGGGCCGCGCGGACGACACCGTGGCGATCGTGGTGCCGATCCCCGAAGACGCCGCTGCGGACACGCCGATCACGATGCGCTTCGCCGTGGACTACGTCTCCGCGCTGTCGGCGGGCGCTGGCTCCTTCGCGAACGAGAGGCTGCACGCGGAGATCGTGTTGCCGGTGGTCCCGCGCACCGCCGAGGGCGCCGTGCGGGCCCGGCTTCGCGGCGCCCTGCCCTGCCTCGCGCTGCTGGCCGCCTGGACGCTGGTCTGCCGGGTGGCGTGGCGCCTGGTCCCGCGAATGGACGTCGGGGACCAGGAGATGCTCGGCATCACCTGCCTCATGGGCTTCATCGGGGCCGGCATCGTCGGGTACTGGTGGTGTGCCTGGCCGCTCGCACGCGTGCTCGGCGGCGGGGAGTGGCCGCTCACGGCCGCGTATGCGATGGGGCCGCTGGTGTGGCTGTGGTGGAGCGACCGAGCGCGGAGGTCAAAGCGCGCGTGGTAGCGTGCCGGCGTGGATCCGGTGCTCGACCTCTTCGTCGGCGCGACGTTCCTCGCCCTCGTCCTGGTGCCGCTCGAGCGGGTGTTCCCCGCCCGGGCCCAGCCCCATCTGCGGCGGGAGATCGCGACGGACCTTGCCTTCCTCGTGCTTCAATACATCGTGATGGCGGGTGTGCTCACGAGCGTGAACGACGCGGTCCGCAGCTGGATTTCCATGCCGGTGCCCCCGTGGCCGCTCTGGGTACGGGTACCGCTGGCGGTGCTCGTGGGTGACCTGGGCTTGTACTGGGGGCACCGCCTCTCCCACGCCGTGCCGTGGATGTGGCGCTTTCACGCGGTGCACCACACGGCGCGTACGCTCGACTGGGTCGCGGCGCATCGGGAGCACCCGCTCGACGGCATCTGGAGCCAGCTCACGTTCAACGTCCCGATCTTGTTGCTCGGGCTCGACCTCGAGGTTGCCATGCCGCTCCTCGTGCTCCGCGGCGTGTGGGCGGCGTTCATCCACAGCAACGTGGCGCTTCCGTTGGGCCCGCTGGGCCTGCTGCTCGGGGATCCCGCGCTCCACCGGCGCCACCACGCCCGGGACGCTCCGCCGGCAAACTACGGAAACCTCGCCCCGTACCTCGATCGCTTGTTTGGGACGCACCATCGCCCCGCGGACGAGGCCTACGCCCTCGGGGTGCCCGCCGCGCCCGCTCGCGGTTTCCTGGCGCTCTTGTTGTCCCCCTTGGAGCCTCGATGAAGACCCGCGCCACGCTCACGATCCTCTCGTCTGTCGGCATCCTCGTACTGGGGATGGCCTTCCTCGTGGCGATCAGCGCCCCCAAGTTCGGCACGTTCCGCGTGAGCCCAGCTCCCCGTGACCTCCGCGACAACCTCGGCGACCTGCAGCGGGCCGAGGTCGTCCACCATGCCACGTCCGGCCGGTTCGTCGCGGTGCTGGAGCCCTACCCCGCGACCGAGGACGCTCCCTGGGGAACCGGGCCCGGGGGGAGCCCCTTCGAGCCCCTCGGTTGGGAGCGCGAGGGCGGCACCCTCGGCCAGTACTGGGTGGGGGTGGCCGACGACGGAGCGGACTTCACCGCCCACGGCACGGCGGGTGGGGAGCACTACGTCGTCCACGCGACGGGGGAGCCGGAGCGGTGGGCGGGGTTGTGAGGGGTCAACGAGGGTGAGGAGCGCGCGCGCCTCGAATCTCGACCTCAGGGACGGTCACGCGAGACGCTTCCACCACTTGTGCCGGCCGACCCGATATCCGAGCGCCTGTAGGACGCTAGCCGCGAGCGAACGGGGATCCCAGACCGTGACGTACGCCCGCTCCGCACCGCTCTCGCGTGCCGCGTGCTCACGGTCGGCCACGATGTCGCGGATCGACGTGTCCGAAGACCCGGCCAGCGTCACGAAAAAGGGGTCGAACACCACGATCAGCGCGCCGTCCGTCGCTCGTCGGGATGCGCTGCCGACGAGTCCGAGGAGCTCCCCCTGCCGCTCGAAGCGCTCGGTGGGAGACGGCGGGCGCCCGCCAGGGCTCGGCTCGAAGGCATCACGAAGGGGCGCCGCGTACGCCGGAGAGCGCTCGAAGGAGGCGTGGGGCTGCTGGGGCCAGGGGAGCCGCTGGAAGCTGGGCTCCGGGCGCGGCGGGCCGGAGCTCGTCAGCGCCTTCTCCAGGTCGAGCCCGACCCGCTCGTAGCCGAGCCGCTCGTAGAAGCCGGCAACCCTGGGGTTGTCGGCCCTGGAGTTCAGCGACACCGCGGCGAAGCCGGCGTCTCGCGCAACGTGTTCGAGGTGGGCCATCACGATGCTACCCAGGCCCTGGCCGCGCGAGTCCCGGGTGAGCACGATGCTGTTGAGGTGGCAGACAAGGGTGTCCCCGCTCGGGCCGTGGAGCGTGCG
Source organism: Pseudomonadota bacterium (assembly GCA_030685065.1). Classification (GTDB taxonomy): domain Bacteria; phylum Myxococcota_A; class UBA796; order UBA796; family SXON01; genus CAJBVW01. The sequence continues at coordinate 19,578 of JAUXQH010000132.1, forward strand.
CAGCGAGCTCCAGAGGAAACCCTCGCACGCCCCGGAGGCTTCGAGAGTGACGAGGACATCGGTGGCTGCTTCGGCAGCCGCCGTCAGCCGTCGTGACACGAGCTCCATATGGGGCGAGGGATCGTCGCCGCGGTCGAGGAGGCTCTCCGCCTGGAGTGCGACACACCGCGCGACCTGGGACCCCTCCAAAACAGGATCGGCCCGCCATCGCGCGCCAGGCCGCCGAGTGACCAGCCGCTCCCGGAGCGCGCCGACAGCCGACACCCCGGGACTCACGCCGCTACCCTCGCCATCACCACCGAGCTGACCCTTCACGGGCTGCCGGGCCGCCACCCCGACAGGTCGCCAAACCACGCCGCCGTCGCGTCCATCAACGTCTCGGGGTCGGGATGGACCGGGATGTTTCGGCGCTTCGCGTGCCAGGCCAGGTACTTGTTCTTCGGCGCGTCGACCGGCCAGCCCGCGATGCACGGCCAGCCTCGCTCGAGCACCATGCCGAACTCGACGTTCGTCGTGAGCGCAGGCATGCGGAGGAGGTCCCGAGGGATCCAGAAGAGGACGAGCGACGCCGCGCTGAGGGCCTCCCACTCCCAGCGCACCTGGTCGTCGTAGTTGTCCCGCCACTTCTCCCCCTCGGGCGAGAAGATCGTCAGCGTCGGGCGACGGCGGAGCAGCCCCTCGATGAACGCGGGCCGCCACGAGAGGGTGCTCATGTCCCGCGGGGTGGGCCCGGCGAGGAACACGGACTCGGCGATGGGAATGCGCTCGCCGGGGCGAACGAGCTGGCTCACCTTGGACATCTCACCTCCCCAGCGAGACGGATAACCAGCGGCGTGCTCGCTCTGTTCCGGGCGTGCGTGTCCTCCCCGGGGCCCGACGTCGTCCTCGTGAGCCTCGACGCGACGCGCGCCGACGTGATCGACGCGGAGACGACTCCCGTGCTGTGGGCCCTCGCGGCGCGGGGCGGGCGCTTCACCGCGGCCTTTGCGCAAGCGCCCACGACGTTGTCTTCGCGGGCGCTCGCGCCAACATGGGGCAGGTCACCGGGGCGAGCAGCGCCGGCACGCTCGGCCCCGCCGACCTCGCCGCGGCGCGCGCACGCTAACGTGGCGAGGTGGCCTACATCGACGCCGAGTTCGGGGGGCTCTTCGCCACGCTGGACGCCCTCCCGCAACCGAACTGGCCTTTGACGAGCACGAAACCCGAGAGCGGTTTCCTTTCGCAACCGATCTCGCCTTTGACGAGCACGAAACCCGCGAGCGGTTTCCTTTCGCAACCGATCTCGCCGTTGACGAGCACGAAACCCGAGAGCGGTTTCGTTTCGCAACCGATCTCACGCTTCACCGGAATGAAACACCAACTCGGTTGCGAGGCGGCGCCAGCCGAGGTTCCGCTACGTCCCGCAATGCGCATCGGATGCGCGCTCGAAGATCCGGCGTGGATCGGAGTGATCGACGAGGTGAGAGTCTCTACCGTCGCACGCTACACCACCAACTTTTCGCCTGTTGCCGACGCATGGCTGGTGGACGATGACACCTTGCTCCTTTTCCACCTCGATGAGGGAGAGGGACACGAGGTGCGGGATCACTCGGGTTTCGCCGATGGACTCACCTACGGACCGGTGTGGATCCCCTTCGGTCCCGCACCCGTGGAGCCACCGCCTGACAGCACGGAAGACCATGTCCGAGAATGCATCCAAGAAGGCGAGGAGTTCCTGGTGAAGGACCTCACGGCCTCGTGTTGTTCGGGGCTGGTCGGGGTCTCTGCGGAGGACATTCCCAGGGATGACTACACGCAGGACGACTACCCGCCCGGTAGTGGTCCCGAGGCAGGGACGCCGCCAGACCTCTTTGTCTGCATCGAATGTGGAGATGGCGTGTGCGGTCTCGCCGAACACTTCTGCAACTGTGCAGCCGATTGCGAAGGTGGGGAAGTCGGTCCGGTCCCGTAGGGCCCCCGCCCTCACCCCCTGAACCGCACCTGCCGCGTCTCCTCCATCACCCCTTCCCGCGGCGACACCCGCTCCGACAGCAACCCGATCAGGTCCTGCGTCGAGAGCTTCCCCGCGTCGTCCGCGCCCGCGAGCACCCGCGCCACGAGCGCCCGCTTGTCCTCGTGCAAGGACAACATCTGCTCCTCGATCGTGCCGAGCGCCACGAGCCGGAGGATGGTGACCGGGCGCGTCTGGCCGAGGCGGTGGGCGCGGTCGGAGGCCTGGTCCTCCACCGCGGGGTTCCACCACGGGTCGAGGTGGATGACCGTGGTGGCCGCGGTGAGGTTGAGCCCGACGCCGCCCGCCTTGAGCGAGAGGAGGAACAGCGGGGCCGTGCCTTCCTGGAACGCCCGTACGCGCTCGCGTCGCGCCGCGGTGGGCGTCTGGCCGTCGAGGTAGACGTAGGCGATGCCGCGCGCTTCGAGCGCCTCGCGGACCAGGGCGAGGTGGGAGGTGAACTGGCTGAAGACCAGGGCGCGCTGGCCCGCCTCGCCCAGCTCCTCCACCAGCTCCATCAGGCGCGCGAGCTTGGAGGAGACCAGCTCGGACGCGGGATCGTCGAGGCGCGGGTGGGACGCGAGGAGCCGGAGCCGGGTGAGCGCGGCGAGCACCTCGATGCGGCGCTCCTGCTCCTGGAGCACCGACTTCTTCGTCTCCAGGTCGGAGAGCGTCGCGAGGCGGGCATCCTCGTAGAGCTGCCACTCGGGCCCGGAGAGCACGACCGGCACGCGTACCTCGATGCGCGGAGGGAGCTCGGTCTCCACCTGGGACTTGGTTCGTCGCAACAGGAAGGGGGTGAGCACGCGCGCGAGGGCCGGGGCCGCGGCGGGGTCGGTCTGCTTCTCGATCGCGAGGGCGTAGCGCGCGCGGAAGGACTCCCAGCTCCCGAGCAGCGCCGGAAAGACGACGCTGTAGAGGCTCCAGAGCTCGCCCACGTGGTTCTCGATGGGGGTGCCCGAGAGGGCGAACTTCACGTCGGCCACGAGCGCCCGCGCGGCCCGCGCGCGCTGGGTGTTCGCGTTCTTGAGGTTCTGGAAGTCGGGTAGTCTTTAGTGACTCGTTGTTGTTCCGCTTGGAGGCGGCCTACGAGCCCGGCCCGCTCGCCCGTCGGCGGGCGTCATGAGCGCGGACGCCTCTCGCGGCCGGGCTGCTGCCGCGCACGAGGGCGGCCCCGTGAGCGTGTCGTACGTCCCGGGTTCGTACGCCCGCGTGCTGCACGGCTGGACGCGGGCCCTCGCGCAGCTCGCCGTCCCGTCCTCCGCGCGGGCCGTGCTCGACGCCGTGACGGAGCTGTATGCGGGCGTCCTCGCGGCGCGGGTCCAGCGTGACGGCGTGGCTCTCACCGTGAGGACGATCGCGGCTCGCTACGGCCTCCACTCCACCCACGTTCAGCGCGGGATGACCTGGGCGCTCGACCACGGGCTGCTCGCCCGCCGAGTCGACCCGGAACACCCCGGCTGCTACCGCTACGCCCTCACGCATCCGTCACACTGGTCCCCGACCCCCATGTCGGGGCACGGATTGGCGCAGGTTCGCGTCGAAGGATGGGACTCGGTCCTGCTCGACGTGACGCTCGGCGCGCTTGCGGCCCGGCCCGAGTTGTCCACCAAGCCTGTGGACAACCCCACGGGGGGTGTACACACTGACCGGCACACTACGCGGGCGCGATCCTCTTCTGAGGAAATTAAAGAAGAACAGAGTAGATCTATCAGGCGGGATAGCTCGCTTTCCAAGGCCGATGGTTGGTATTTTTGGCGCGGATCGGGGCAGAACCGGGCGAGGATTGCTGTGACGTGGTGGATCTCCGAGCAGATCGAAGCTCGGTGGCCCATCGCGTTCGAGGTGCTCGCCGGCCAGCCCCCCGAGAATGCGCCCGCCTGGCTCGTGGCGGAGCTTCACGAGGCGCTGTCGACCTCTTCGGAGGTGCGCTGGACGGTGCCGATGGTGAGGATTGCGCTGGCGCGCGCCGTCGAGGCGAGGGCCGTGGTCGCGGCCGACCGAGCGGAGTGGGCGCGTCGAGTCGAGGAGCGCAGCTCCGTGGCGGAAGCGCAGCGGGCGGCCCGGCTGCTTGCCTGGTGGCATGAGCTTGCCCCGTTCGTGGAGGCGGCCGGTGCCGAGTACGCCTTGGACGCGCCGCGTGCAGCGGCGGCGGTGGAGGCCGGCGAGCTTTCGGAGATCGACGTGTTCGCGGCCTACCTGGATGCGATCAGCGAGGCGCGGGAAGCGAAGGAGGGCGAGCGGCTGTCGGCAGATGCCTTCCAGCGCTGCGCGGTGGAGGACGCCCGGAGACTGAGCGAGGCAGGGGAGGCAGGGGAGCGGTTGGCCCTGGCCGACCGCGTGGCCGCCGTCGAGGCCGAGTCTCTCGCCGGGCAGCTCGCGAGCGAAGTCCACGGGGCGATCGAACGAGAGGGGCCGTCCTGCGCCACGGGGCGGGAGGGAATCAACCGGCAGGGCCTCGCCGCCGCCCGCGCCGATGCGGCCGAGTGGCTTGGCGTGCGGGGAGCTACCGCGCCCGCAGCCTGGATTGACGGGGGTCGTGGGCGGCTCGCCAACCTCGTGTGGTGGCGGGCGCGCGTCTCCACCTCCGCCGAGCGGCTGGCGGATGCCCCTGCGGTCGGCGGGTCTTTCGGCCGTAGGGGAAGGGTCGAGGACGGCCCCGCCGAGGCTCCGTTGGAGCAAGCCCTGGAGGCGGTTCACGCGCGATGCCCCGAGGGCGAGAGGGCGCCGAACGCCTTGTCGGCGCACCCCGGCGCGTCGAGACGACAACCGCTGCGGGTGGCGACCTCACTGTGCCGCCGAGGCGCCGCTGTGTTCCTCGATTGTAACCGTGGTGAGCAGTACGAGGAACGCGGCGCCACCTGAGCATGCCCCTACGGGCAGCGAGGCGCGGTCGTCGCAAGGTCTGCACACTCTGCTGCCCTGGCGGCGTTCTCGTCCATCGCGGGGTCGTCCTGCGGGTTTTCGCCATCGCAGAAGAAAGTGAGGAGCACGCAGCGTCCCGTATCGTCCACGCCGATCCAGCCCATGTCCCCGCATGAGTGCGTGCGGTTGTCGCTGTAATCGGCCCAATATTCCGCTTCGAGGTCCATGGTCACGACCATCCAGCAACCGGCATCATCCGTGTACGCGTCGAGTGTGACAGGAACCGTATCGGCCGTGGCCGTGTCTTCATACGGCTCGGTCCCCCCCGAGTCTTCGACCGCCGAAGAGGACGAATCGCTCTCCTCCCCCTTCGGAAGGAAGCACGCGAAGAACAGGAACAGGATGCACGTAGAGTTCATTCAGGCCTCACATTGTCAAGCGCCTCCGCCTCTTCGCGGTCGGAGTCCTCGTAGAAGTAAGCGTAGTACACGCGCATGCTGTTGGCACCGCACCCCTCGTCGTCCGCGGTCACGTCAAGAGCGGTGAACTTGACGGAGTACGTCATCCCGGACACCGGGCTGTCCTTGTGGATACGCTGGCGATTGTCGCTCGTGTTGTCGATCGCGACTATGGTGGCTGACCCGAGCGAGTTCGTGTAGACGAGGCGCATGCCGACCTCGTCGCTGTCAATTCCGCTGTCATGCCGCCCATCGTACCACCAGGACACGACACGCATGGTGTCCACGTCGGACGAGAGCACCCCCGAACCGATGGGCACACTTACCGTGGTGCCCGAATCGACGCACACGTAGCCCGTGTCCCAACCGGCCGGGCCGTCGAGGCCGGTGCCGTCGAAGGCGCGAAGCCGAAGCTTGCCGGCCCCCCAGAGGTTGTCGTAGCTCAGTGTGGCGTCCGTGCCCGTCTGAGTCGTGCGATCGCCCATGAGGAGCATGTTGGCGTAGAGGATGCCCGGGTCGTTGACCTCCGTACCCATAATGTCCAGGAACCACTGCTTGAAGAGGGCCGCCGCACCCGCAACCGCCGGAGTGGCCGAGCTCGTGCAGCAGAAGGCCTGAGGGCCCGAGATTCCATCGCCGGGCCAGTCCGTCCCGTACTTGAGCGGGTTGCCACTCCCATCAAGTAGCGTCGAGTCGAAGGCGTAGGGGAACTCCACACTCGAAGGGCCCGCGAGTCCGATAATCGTACGGTCGCGGCCCTCGGCGTAGGAAGTACCACCACGAGCCGTCGCATAGGTGGACGAATTGCGCCAGATGACTTCGTCGTGAGAGGAATCGACCGCGTACGCGCCGACGGTGAATGCGCCGATCGCGGAGCCTGGCGATCCAACCGTGCAGTTTGTCGTCGAGTCATGCCCGGGATTGCTCGCCGACTTGAAGAGCGCGATCCCCTCCTCATACAGGGAATTGTAGTTGACACTCGGGGTGTCTGTCCCCGCGCAGGTGGCGTCGCTGAGGTAGCTCGCCGAGTGCGAGGAGAGATTCACGCCGTACGTGCCGCTCGTGAATACGCTGACGACATTGGAGAGGTCGCTACCGTCGGTGACTCCGCGACCGGTCGCTCGTCTTGCGACGCCGCTGCGCGCACGTCGATTCGTTCCGAGGGCAAAGATGCTCGGATCCTGGCCTCGTGTAATGTCTCCGAGGAGGATGGAGGCAGTGCCCGTGGAGTGTGGCCCGGCGGGATCGGGGGAGCTGTTGCTGCAGGCGGACCCGCTCCAGGTGCAGTTGTCGAAGCGGATCACGCCCGCATCGTCCTCGAATCCGTCGTGGGTCCGATACACGTTGTTGCCCGCGGGTTCGATGAGGCCAATACGCTCGTTTCCGTAGTACCCTCGACTGTAAAACTGCGTGCTTTGCAGCAAGTCTTCCAGCTCGTATCCATTGACCGTCGTGCCGGTGACCGTCCAGGCATAGCCCGCGTCGTCTATCGACTCAGTCGGCTCATGCACGGCGCTGAGCCGCTCGTAGCGCACGAGATCCGGCAAGGCGCTCTCCGGGAGGATCATCCTGACCGCGGCAGAACGGTACACCACCTCCTCGACCGTTCCGCCGAGGGAACCGACCAAGCGCACGAAGGGTACGAGGGCTGCGGCCGCGGCAGCTTGCCTCTCCTCGCGTGCGCCCTGCTCGATGGCTCGTACGTCGCCCCACGTCACCGCACGGCCCTCCAGGAGGGCGAGTTCAACCTGCACCGGCGTGTTCGGCAGGAAGTCCCAATCGTCACGCCGGAGTATGGCCCAGACCTCGATCGGTGCGTCAGAAAGCGCGTAGGGTCCAAAGGCGAGCCTCGCGACCGTGTCGTCGAAGTAGGGGTCAGCCGCCTCAGGCTCCTCCGGCACGGCGGTATCGAAGACCTCGATGTCCCTTTCCGTACCCCCGTGAGGCTGGTCTCGGTCCCGTCCGCCGCGATCTCGACCCCCGTGTGGACATTCAGGAACCTAAGCGCCGGCGCGGCCTCCACCCCAGATTTCGCGAGCGCGCGGGCGATCGCCGCGTCGGCCGACGCGCGCAAGATGGGATGGTCGTAAACGTCCAAGTCGGAGGGCTCTTCGGCGTGGGCAGAAACGACAACGAGCGAGAGTCCCGCAGAAACGGCGATGAGGAAAGCGCGCGGCAAGGTCGGCTCCGAGGTCTGGCTACCGTAGCGCATGTTCGGGCGACACGTCAAATTACAATCAGGTTCAATCACGTCTATTGAGGCTCACGATTCGCGAAATGCACGACAAAGGGTGTAGCGATCGCCGGGCCTTGGGGCCCCGCGATCCGCGAGCAGCGCATGCGAGATGATCCTCGAATACGAGAATCGTGCGTACTCGCCTGCGATCGCGAGCAATTTTTGGAGTACGACTTGTCGGCGACGCGGTCGTAGCCCGAGCCGACGGGTGCCCGGGCGCTCGCGTGAAGCCGCGCGACCTGCCGCTGACGGACGTGGTCCGCGCCGCCGGGCTCAGGACTACCGCGCCGACGACGCGACCATCCGCTGCCAGTCCTCCGCGACGGCCACGGACACCGCCGCGTTCAGATCGATGCCCCTCGCGCTCGCGAGGTCGTGGAGCTTGCGATCGATGATGGGGGTGAAGCGCATCGTGCGCTGGGTTCGCTCATCGTCTCGGGCGGGGGCACGGCGCGTGTCGCGTGCTCCGCTGGCGTCTATCCGGTGCCTCCCTGGTGCCGGCGAGCGCGGTGCGGAAGGAGCGTCGAACTTCACCCCAGCCCCCACGCGGGAAGTCCGCTCGGGAACGCGCGACGCCAGCGGGACCGGAGCCGGGAGGGCGCTCGGATGGGCGTCTTGGATCGGGGCCGGGTGCCTGGCAGATGTCCCGCTGGTGTCCACCCGGGGTCTCAGCGGTGCCCGCGAGGGTTGCACCAAAGGAGCCTCGGCCCGCGCCGTGGACCCCGGCGGCGGGGATGCCTGCTCCGCAGCGCGCGGCGCATGCGGGGGCGGAGCCAGAGCGCTCGAATCCCGATCGGCCACTACAGCCGGTGCGGCTGCACCCTCGGGCCCCCGTGTCGGCTCAGCCAGCCGTTGCGGTTGGTCAGCGAGCAGCCCGCGCGCCCGCAGCTCGCGAGCGCTGTCCGATGACACCCCCTCGGGGGCATGTGCCCCCGCGTACGGTCTGGCTTCGTAGTCGAGCGACCGCGACTTCGGAGCCATGGTCACGCCCGCCGGGCGCGGCGCACGTTCCCATCCGCGAGCCCCATCGAATCGAGCACGCTGTCGATCACGGCCCGGAGGATGCGTGCGCCGCTGGTGCTCGCGCCGTAGGGAACATCCCAGGCCGGCATGTAGAACTCCCCCGCCCGCTTCACGGCGGCGCTGTCGGGGATCGCCTCGGTCCATACCGAGAGCCCGGGGATCTTGGCCGCCGCGCGTTGCATCGCGCTCAGGGTGCGGGTGCCTCCCGCGTCGGCCCGGTTGAACACGATGAGCACGCGGGCGCCGGGCGGCTCCAGCATCGTCGGCAGGACGTTCGCGAGATCCTCCAGCGCCATCCGACCGTCGCAGGGAGCAACCCAGAGATCGGGCTTGACCCGTGAAGCGATCTCGATCGCGGCGGGCGTGTCGACGATGACGAGATCGACCCCTCGAATGCCCTCCGGCGCGGCGTCAGGCGAGTAGAGCACCGTCACGTTCTTGCTGAAGTCGAAGACGGCGCCATCGCGGTGCCCTTGATCCCCACCTGAGAGCCACTTCGGCAGATCCCCTTGCCGATCCATCGCGACGGCGAGGGTACGGATGCCCTTCGCGTCGGCGCGGTAGACGAGATGGGCCGCGATCGTGGTCTTTCCCACCCCGCCCTTGTTGTTGTAGACGGCAACGGTTCGCATGGTGCCTCCCTGGTGTCAGGAGGACTCTACCTGACGCCCGAGCGTTCCACCATGACGATGTCATAAAGACTTGATGATCTACGGGGCAGAGAGGTACACTGGACTCGGCGGCGAAACGGCCACCCCAAAAAAGGTTGGGGCGGCCCCGGTTGCACCCGGAAGCCGCCCAGCGAGAACACCATGACCGTACCCGCTGCTCGCGCCGCGAGCAATCCCCTTGTCTACCTGAACGCCACCTACGCCGAGCTGCCGCGCCTCTGCCAGCACGGCGGGTCTGCGGACGAGGTGGAGGACTTCTTCGCCGGCGTCGTGCCCGCGTTCGAGGCGCTGCACGTGCCGCGCGGCGCTGGCATCGATGTCCGGATGTACCCCCCGCCATGGGGGTGGTCGATGGACTACGACGACGACAACGGCGTCCGCATCGACTACGTCGACATGCCCGCGCGAGGCTCCGCGCCCCAGGGTGGCAGGGTCGCTCCGGCGTTCCGAGCCGGAGAGGATCGCGGGTTCCTGTTCGCGTGGGGCGGCGGCCGGTGGCAGCTCTGGAACCCCGCGGACGGCCCCGCGCCGGCCCCTGATCGCGACCGCTTGCGGCTCAAGCTGGTAGTGCTCCACGGCACCACGGGGCGGGCAACGGTGTGTCGGTTCGCCGAGGTGTACGGACGCGACCTGCCCCTGCCGCTGTACAAGGGCACCGTCGCAATGGTCCCGGCCTCGCTGGCCGAGACGGATCGGCTCGTGGACGTCCTGCGCGGCCTCCTCGACGCTCCCTCCGGGAGGGCGTAATGGAGAAGCTTCCCCGTTACGTTGAGTACGTCCGCGTCAGTACGATGGGACAGGCTCGGCGTGGTACGCACGAGGGTCAGATCCTCGCGCTCGCCGGAATGCGAGTGAGCCGGCCCGGCGTGGCGGTGCTCGACGAACCGGTGGTCGAAGCCGGTGTCTCCGCCACGGAGGTGCCGCTCGCCCAGCGCAAGAAGTGGCTCCGGGTCATTGAGCCCCTGATCACGGCGGGGAAGATTGATGAGGTGCGCGTGGCGGAGTTCAACCGCCTGGTCCGCGAGGACGACCTGGAAGACACCGCGCGCTTGTTCAAGCTCATGAAGCACAACCCGTTCAGGGTGGTCGATGCCATGGGGTCGATTCACGGCACCGAGAGCCTCGGGGAGAAGTTCTCCCTGGTGTTCAAGAGCCTCACCGGCGGGGAGGAGTCGGCTGAAATCCGTCGCAAGTCCCTTCGGGGCCGCGAAACCACTCTGCTCGCAGGCAGGCCCGGGTCCGGTCCGGCCCCCACCGGGCTCCGGCACCGCAAGGGCGAAGGCTGGCGGGTCGACGAGCATTGGGCGACCGTGATCCGCCGGATCTACACCCTGTGCGTGGAGGGACTTGCTCTCCATGGAATCTCCGAGCGCCTTGACGAGGAGGGCATCGCGCCTCCCCGGGGTAAAGGCTGGAACTTCACGTACGTTCGCAAGATCCTACGGAATCCGGCCTACAAGGGGGAGCTACACCAGAAGCTCGGCGGCAAGGACTACGCGCTGCCCGTGCCCGCGATCGTGGACGTTGGGACGTGGGATGCCGCCCAGGCGGCGCTGAGCGCGCGGTTCCACGTCCCGCTCCGTGCCCGCTACGCGCTCCACGCGCTCTGTCGCAGCCTCGCGTATTGCGGACAGTGCGGGCGTCGGTTGCACGTCCAGGGTGGCGGCACCGGCGGGCGCAAAGCGTGCCCGCGCTACGTCTGTCCTGTGTGTAGGGGAATCCCCAACCATCGCGCCGATCGCGTGGACAAGGCCGTGTGGGCGGCGGTCTCCGATGCCTTGCTGAGCAAGGATGCGCTTCTTCACACGGCGGCTTCTGTCGCCGATCCGACTGCCGGTGTGGCCGAGGGAATGCTCACCGAGGCGGAGAGCGATGTCACCCGGCTCGCCCGCAAGTTCGAGCAGATCACGGCGCTGTGGAAGCGGGACGAGATCACCGATGCCCAGTACGAAGCGCAGCGGCACTCCGTGCGGGACGCACGCAGCGGGGCCGAGAAGCGCGCCGACGGCGCACGCAAGGCCATCGCCGCTGCGGAGCGCGCGCGGGCGCAACGGTCCACGCTCGCCGCGACGATCGAGGCGCTGCGGGGCCGCATCCAGGGCGCCGATGAGAAGACGCGGCGGGTAATCGTCGAGGCCGTGGTGCCCCTCGGCTCGGGCGCGATCCGCCTGTACCCGGACTTCCGCATCGAGATCCAAGGCGTCCTGCCCATCGCGGTGGAGGACACCGGCGCCCCGGAGGACGGCGTTGAGGGTGACGGGGGTGACCGGGGTGACGGGGGTGACGGGGGTGACGGGCTCGGCGTGGGCCCCATGCGGGGCGTACCGAAAGACTCCTCGAAGTCTGGGCCTCGTCGAAGATCGCCGTGGCGAACCGTCGCGAGGCGAGGCGCTCGACGTCGCGAACGAGCAGGCCGTAGCTCACCACCAGGACATCGCCGGGGCCGAGCACCGCGAGGGTGTGGTCGCGGTCGAGGGCATCGACGTAGAGGGACAGCCGGAGCGTGGGCGCGAACCGGCTGGCCTCGTCCTTCCAATTGAACGCGACGGACGTGGGCGCCACGACCAACGCCGGACCCGATTCGGCCCGCGCGACCAAGAGCGCCAACGACTGCACGGTCTTGCCGAGCCCCATGTCGTCCGCCAACACGCCACCCGCGCCCCAGGACGCCAACCGCGCCATCCAACGGAAGCCGTCGAGCTGGTACGGGCGGAGCTCGGCTTGGAGCGTGGGGGGCACGGCGGGGAGCCACTCCCCCGCGGTCTGGACGCCCGCGACGAGCGCCCGCCAGCTCGCGTCGGCGTCGAGCGCCACGCCGGCGAGCTCGAGCGTGGAGAGCGCGCTGACGGCGGCGGGACCGATCTCCAGCCCCTTTCGCGTGGCGTGGGCGTGGTCCGCGAGCACCGCGAGGTGGCGACGCAGCGCCTCGTCCAGCTCCAGGTAGGTGTGGGCGTCGACCTGGACGTAGCGCTCCATCCGCCGCGCCGAGTCGAGCAGCCGGGCCAGCTCCACCCGCTCGCCGCCCACCACCAGCCCGCCCAGGACGCCGAACCACTCGCGATGCCGTTGGAGCGTGATCCGGAGGGCCCGCGCGCCGTGGCTGCCGAGCGAGCGCACCGGCGTGCCGATCCATTCGAGCTCCGGCGGCATGTCTCGCCCCGCGCAGGCGGCGAGCAGATCGAGCGCGCCGTGAGCGCTCGGGTAGCGGAAGCAGAAGCGATCGTCGGTGGGGTCGGCCTCTTCGAAGGGAAGCTCTCCGCAGAGGGCCTTGGCGGCGGCCTCCTCGGCGCGCAGATCGCGCACGGCGTGGAGGGTCTGCTCGCCGCGGCGCACGTGCACGTCCCGGGTGCCCTGGCCCGGCGGGAACGACGGGCTGTCGGAGAGCGGCCGCACGCGGAGCTCGACGTGCACCGCGCCGTTCGGCTGCGCCTCGAGACGGAGCACGGGCGAGAACAGCGCCGGGGTCGACTCGCCCCGGATGCTCCGCGGCATCACGACGGGCACGACGTGCGCCCACTTCGCCAACGCGGTGAGCAGCGCGCCCTGGCTCTCGGGCGGGAACAGGTCGCCCTCCTTCCGCAGCACGTCGAGCATCGCGCGGAGCTCGGGCTTCACGTCCAGGAGCGTGATGCGACGGCCGTCCCAGAGGAACAACACGTCCTCGGGGCGCGACCGCCGGACGCGGTCCAGCAGCGCCGGCGGGAGGGCTGTCCCGTCGACCCCCGCGCTCACCCGCACCGACTTGTTGCGCGCCTCGGCCACCAGGCCCACGGGGGTCCGCTCGATTCGGACCGCGCGCTCCGGCGCCTCCTCCAGCACCACCCGCGGGTGGTCCATCAGCGCTTCGAGCAGCGCGCGCGAGGCAAGCCCCTCGTCCGCGGGGAGGAGCGCCGCGATGCGAGCGTCCTCCGTGGAGAGCTTGGCGCCGTGCTCGGCGAGCAGCCGCCGCCGGCTCACGAGCGCTCCCGCGTTGCGCTGCCCGGACTTCCCGAACTTGTGCACGCACGCGACGACCTCGATCCCCACCCCCTCGTTCACCGACAGCCGCCACACCAGCTCGATGCCCGCCCGCGCGGTCGGGCTCTCGGTGAGGGCCTCGTCGAGCGCGAGCAAGGTGCGCTCCCACGCGGGGCGCCCCAGCCGCTCCAGCGCCTTCAGGAACGCGGCGCTGACGGGCTGGCGCAGCCAGTGCAACGCGAGGTCGATCGCGGCGAGCACGTGCACACACTCGGCCGCGCCGCAGGTGCACTCGGATCGGATGTCCCCGGCCGCGAGGAACAGCCGCGCCTCGGGCCGCGCAAACGCCCCCGTGGTGGGCGCCCGCGCCTCGCACGGTCGCGCGTCGAGGAGGCGGAAGCCCGGCAGCTCCGCGTCGACGCGAAGCGTGTCCGGCACGAGCGCCCGCGCCGGCCGGGGCGCGACCCACGCGGGCACCGCCGACCGGAGCTCGCACAGGCGCGCGTGCACCTCCAGCGCGCGGGGCTCGTCGGGAGGCGCGAGCCGCTCGGTCACCGACGCCCGGGCCTCCTCGGCGTCGAGCCGCTCGTCTTCGAGCAGGCGCCAGACGGCGGCCGGGAGCGCGTCGCGGAGGGGGGAGGGCGCGAGCCACTCGTCGGAGCGGGCCCGCCAGTCGTCGCTCGCCAGATCGATCAGACGCCGCCTCGCTCCGACGTTCCGAAGCTGCGGCCAGAGCGCCGGCTCGACGTAGGGCGCGGCGGCCTCGAGGTTGAGCCGGGCGACGTGCGCGAGCCCGTGGTGCTCCAGCCACGCGAGGAGGGGGGGGCGGGAGGCGAAGGGGGCGGGGTCGAGGGGGGCGGGGTCGGCCATGGCGGGCGGGAGGGACGTATCGCGGGGACCCCACGAGGAGGTCGGGCGCACTCCCGAGCTCCGTGCGGCAGTTGCCGTTTCCCTCGTCATGCGTCGAATTCCACGGTGGCGTCGCGACGTGTCAGCCCCTGTGAGCATTGCGCCGGGCCACGCGACGACATCCGACCAGTATCATCCATTGCACCTACCGTTTCTCGAAAACGGGCCCGGATCGGCCGCGACCGGGAGTCGGCTATGGAACGTGCGTGCTCCACCGCCCGGACCGGAGCCAACGCGAGGTCAGCATGGTCATCCTCACCGCCCTCTGGCAGCACTTGACCACGAACCCGCAGGCGGCCGGCGCGCCCGCACCGTTCGCACGGCCGCCGCGCTTGACGCTGGTGCCCCGCGGGCCGACGCTCGACATGAAGCTGTGCGGCGACAGGTGGATGGCCCCGACGCACGGAAGCTGGCCCGCGAAAGCGTGATCGCGCGGCTCCGGGCACATCACTCGCCGGACACCCGGGCCATCCAGCTGTCCTCGCAGGCCCGGATGTCGTCGGCGGTGAGCGGCACGGCGCGCGGCTTGACCGTCACGTTGCCCTCCGCGTCGATGTTCACGTTCGGGCGGAAGCACGCGACGTAGCCCTTCGGCGGCGCCCGATCGTGGGCCATCTTCCGGTCCGTCTGGCCGGTGTGCAGCGGCGCGGTGCGGGCCACCACGAGATCGTTCAGCCCGAGCTTGTCGACGATCGCGACGTTGGGCATCGCCCACGCCGGGTAGCCCACCGAGGACGCCGCGAGCACCGGGTACCCGTCGAGCGGGATGGCCGCTCCCTCCGCGCGCGTCGGGTAGCGGGCGTATTGGTACCACCCGTACGTGCGGTGCCCCTGGTGCCGGATGCCGATGAAGTGGTTGAGCAGCCTCCGCTGCAGGGCGTCCCACGCCTGCGCGTAGGGCCGGAGCGGCAGGGGGACGTGCTTCGCGATGGGAAACTTGAAGGAGCCCGGCTCCTTGTGCCCCACCGCGGTGCGCGTGTGCGCCCAGTGGGTCCACGGGAGGACCAGGCCGAGCGCCGTCATCAGGCCGAACGTGAGCCACGTGCGGCGCGACGGCCAGCCCAGGCGGTCACACAGCGCGAAGAACGAGAGCGCGATCAGCGGGACCAGGTAGTGGTACACCCGGTACTCGAAGTGGTCGCCGCCGATGTCGAACGTGTAGTAGGCGAAGTGGCCCACGACCGCGGCGATGCCGATCCAGCGGCTCAGCGCCTGGGACGTGAGCCCCCCGAACGCGGCCGCCATCCCGACGCGCCCCGCGAGGCGATGGAGGCTCCGCGCCGCCGTCACCGCCGCCACGACCACCACCCCGAGCCACACCCAGTAGGCGTACTCGAGGAGGAAGCTCGCGAGGTAGCCGACGCCCGCGACCGGCCACGGCCCCACGTGCTTGGCGTAGTAGGTGTTCGGGAGCGGATAGCCGTACGTGTGCAAACGCCACACGACGTGCGCCACGGGCAGGAGCAGCGGCAGGGCGGCCACCACGGCGCGTAGACCGAGCGGACGCGCGCGGACCACGAGGATCGCCGCCGTCGCGACCACGAACAACAATCCGTCCGGACGCGTGAGCGCCATGACGCCCGCGAGCGTGCTCAACAGGAGCAGGGGCGCCCCCTCCGCGACGACGGCCGCCGCCACCCAGGCGAGCACGATGGAGCTGAAGAGCGCTGTCTCCAGGCCGCTGCTCGTCCACGCCAGGAAGGTGCGGTTCGAGAGCGTGGCGAACAGCACGGCCGCGAGCACCGCGGTCCGGCGCGTCGCGAGCACTCCGCTGTTCGAGAGGGCGCCCAGCCGCAGGGCCATCCACGCGACGAGGCCGACCGAGACGTAGCTGAAGCCGAGCGAGAGCGCGGGCGCCGCATCGGGGGGCATGACCCCGAAGAAGCGCCACACCGCTTCGAGCAGGGCGATCCACGAGAGGCTGGTGTACCCCTCGACCGGGCGCCAGGGCGGCGGGTTCCACACGTAGCCGAGGCCCGCGTGGGCGTTGCTCACGTAGCGGAACTCGATGTACGCGTCGTCACAGAGGAACCAGAACTCGCGCCAGCCGAGCCACAACGCCACGGCCGCGACGGCCAGGACGAGGAGGCGGGCGGGCGCTGCTGTCAACCGACGCCCTCGGCCTCACCGGTGTAGGCGGCCGTCGTGCGGGCCGCCGCCGCGGAGGCCGCCGCCGCGTCCGTGCCCGCGGCGATCGAGGCCCGGCACCACGCTTCGCTGCTCTGGCGTTGGAACTCCTTTCCGTCCGCCGACTCGGTCCACGCCTCGGCTGCTTCCGCGTTGACCGCGCCGACCGGCCGCAGGTGCAGGGCAAGGCAGAGAAGCGTGAGGTCCCACCCCACGCCGACCGCGCCCGGGCCGTACTGCTCCCACCGCTCGTCCGACACGTGCTGCGCGTGCTCGAGCTCGAGGCGCGTACCGCCTCCCGGGGCTGCCGCGAGACGGACGGCCACCCAGCCGATCTCATCGCCGAACTCCCAGGTGACGGCGAGGTCCCGAGGGGGCGCGCACCGGGTGATCAGCCCGGCCGCGTTGCCCTCGAGCTGGTAGCGGCCACCTGGCCGCAGGTCACCCGAGATGGGCAGGAACCACTTCGCAAGGCGGGCGGGGTTGGTCAGCGCGTCCCACAGCTGCTCGATCCGCGTGTCGTACGTTCGCGTGGCGGTGACGATGCGGACGCTGCGCCCGTGCCGATTTCCGCGGCTGACGACGCGCGCGACGGCGTCGATGTTGCTGGAGGTGTCGATGGTCATGCTGGAGCGGGCCTCATGGGTGGTCTGCCGGCGAACGGAGCGCACCGCCTTATCCCCGAAGCGGCGCGGGGGCTGGCCCAAGTCGCGGCGTCCTTCCTACATCAGCTGACGGGATAAGCGCCGTGGGATGCTCCACCCCGAGAACGCGCACCTCGTCACCCCGCGCCTGTCGCTCGAGCCGCTGGTCGCGGCCCATGCCGACGCGCTGTTCGAGGTGCTGGCCGACCCGGCGACCCGCCGCTGGATCCCGCCCTCGAAGGCCCGCACGGTGGACGACCTTCGAGAGCGGTGGCGTGCGCTCGAGACCCGGTGCTCGCCGGACGGCGCGGAGGCGCGGCTCGGCTGGGCGGTTCGGCGGATCGACGACGGCGCCTACATCGGCAAGCTCGACGCCAACGTGGACGCCGCGGGCGTGGCAACCAACGTCGGCTACCTATTCGCGCCCGCGGTCTGGGGCCGAGGCTACGCCACGGAGGCGGTCGGGGCGCTCGTGCGCCACCTCCTCGACGCCGGGGTCACCCAGCTCCGAGCGCTCGTCACGGCCGGGAACGAGCCCTCGTGCCGCGTCCTCGAACGGCTGGGGTTCGAGCGCGCGGGGGTGCTCGTGGGGAACGAGGTCCTCGCGGGGGTGGCGCACGATGACGTGTTGTTCGTCTTGACCGCGGGGTGAGGGGGATCGGCGGCTGAGGGAGCCCCCGTCGCGGTCTTCGACTCGCGGGGACGTCCGTTCGCGGCGGATAACACCGCATCCTCGACGCGCGGACGTCCTGGGCGGCCGTCCGGGGAGGATGAGGCCCCATCCTCGATGAACGGACGTCATGCACGGCCGTTCGCGGGGGATGGGCGCGCATCCCGAGCGAACGGACGTCATCCCGTGCCGAGCACCAACGAAGCGTTGGTGAACTGCATCGACCAGAACGCGTGGAGCTGGCCGTTCTTGTAGGTGGGCGCGCCGTCGCGGAGGCGCTCGACCTCTTCGAGCGCGCGGGTACGATGTTCGGCGAGCGCTTCGCTCACGTGCGAGTAGGTCACGCCGCACACGTCCGACTTCCCGAGGAAGTGAGCCTTCAGGCGGCCGTCCTGGGCTTCGAGCCGGAAGCGACCGTCGCCAGCACCCCAGGCCCCGCGCGAGGCGACCGCAGCGCGGCCGCGCGCAGCGCGGCCGGTCCGGCGCCCGGCGGCAGCGCCGCCCGCGCCGACCGAGCCCGAAGGGCGAGCGCGGAGGGCACCGACCCCCGGCGCTCGGGCCGGGGGACGCGCCCAGAGCCGCACTCCCCGGAAACAAGAAGGGCGGCCCCCACTTAGGAGCCGCCCCTCAGCTGCGTCGTAGAACGGCTACCCGCAGTTCACGCGGCCGCCGCGCACGGTGCAGCGCACCTCGCCGCCGGTGGTGGGCACCTCGACCGACGCGTTCATCGGGACGTTGCCCTGGAGGGTCAGCGTGCAGCCGCCCGGCGTGGCGCTGGCAAACCGCGCGATGGTGTCGCTGCCCGAGAGGGCCTCGGTCTGGGTGCGGCCCGAGCAGGTCAGGCCGACCTCGGCGATGGGAAGGTCACTGTCGACCTTGACCTTGAACGCGACGCCGCGGGCCGCGGGCTTCGGCGGGATGGGCGTGGCGCCGCACAGCGGGCTGGTGAGGCCGTCGAGCCACTGGATCTCGGCGTCCTCGCCGAGCACGCTCACGCGCTCCTGCCAGACGCTGAAGGGCTGGCCGCAGGGCGAGCCGCCCATCGAGCGCGCGAGGATCAGATCCGTCCAGCCCATGAGCGCGCGGGCCTTGCGCATGTTGCGGGGATCGCTGTCGAGCAGCGCGCCGACGGTCGTGGTGAACGCCTGGGTGCGGGGCGCGCCGTTGTCCACGTCCTTCCACTCGATGGTCAGCGTGACCGGGTCGTTCGGGACGGGGCGGCCGTTGAGCTGGAGGTCCTGGAGGAACAGCTGGGTGGTGCCCGCGAAGTAGTGGATGGGCTGCACGTCCTCCTTGTTGGTGCTCGACTCCTCGCCGTAGAAGCGCTTCATCGCGAGGCTCGGGGGGAGGTCGAGCGCGAAACGAACGTCGTGTGCGACGGTCTGCACGAGCGAGGGGAAGCCGAGGCCGAAGACGCGGTCCACCACGGCCTCGCTGCCGAGGTAGACGTAGGCGCCCTTGCCCTTCTCGGAGAGCATGTCGAGCACCTTGTCGTTGAAGTCGCGGCCCACGCCCACCGCGGTGAGGCGGATGTCGGACTCCTCGAGGGCCTTGGCCACCTCGGTGACGGTGTTCGGGTTGATGTCGCCCGTGTTGAGCAGCGCGTCGGAGATGAGCATCATCCGGCGGTTGCGACCGTCGCTCTCCCCGCCGTTGCGGGAGTTGGCGATGCGGTAGCCCTCCTTCATGCCGATGTCGACGTTGGTGCTGCCGCGGGGGGCGAGGTTGCCGATCGCGGTGGCCAACAGGGAGGGATCGTCGCGACCGACGACGAAGTTCTCCAGGGGCGTGCACACCTGGTCGTCGAACAGGACCAGATCGACGCGGTCACCGCGGACGAGCTGGTCGCTCATCTTGGTGAGGCCGCGCTTGAGGTACTCCATGCGGCCCTCGGCCGACATCGACCCCGAGCGGTCGAGCACCATCGTGAGATCGAGCGGCTCGCGCTGCGGGATGATGCCCTTCACCGCGAAGGCGAAGGTGACCACGTCGGGCGCGGTCTGCTCGGCCGAGCCCTTGACCGAGAAGGTGTCGCCGCGCTCGACGGGGTCCGTCTCGAAGCTGAAGTAGTTGAGGAGCTCGTGGGGGCGCACCTGCGAGGTGCTGACGGGGCCCTTGTTCTGGATGGCCCAGAGGAGGCGCTGGGCGCTCGCGAGCGACATGGAGTCGTCGTTGGAGAGGTAGACGGTAGCGCCCCAGTCGAGGTTGGGATCGGCGAAGGAGGCGCGCTCCTGCTCCTCCATCGCGGCGCCGGACTCGGTGCGCTTGGCTCCGGCCAACTTGGACTCGTCCTTCTTCTTGGAGCGGGTCTCGCCGCCGTCGAAGCTGTCGTCCGCGCGGGAGGCCTCAGCCTGGGCGACGGCGGGGGCGCCCGCGGCGACAGCGTCGCCCTCCTTCTCGCTCGTCATGTCGGCCAGCGGCGTGGTCGGGCGGCGCGCGGCCGTGGTGGTGCTGGCGCTCTTCGCGGGCTGCGAGGCGGCGGGCTGCGAGGTGGTGGGCTTGGCGGCCGGAGCGCTTGCGGCCGGGGCGTCGCCGGGGGCCGATCCCGTGGCCGTGGAGGACGCGAGGCCGCCGGCGCGGCCGCCCGTGCCGTAGCCCGCACCGCCGCTCGGGCCCGTGGTGCCGATGGTGCCGATGTTGCCCGGGGGCACCGATGTGGGGGCCGAGCTGGCCGCCGCGGAAGGGGGCGGCGGCGGCGAACCCTGGTTCCTCCGCGCGCTCCCGGTGTCGCGGGTGGAGCCGCCGTAACACTCGCGCACGACCACCTCGCCCGTCGGCATGCGCACGGCGCGAACCGGCTCCTCCTCCAGCACCGGGGGCGGCTTGACCTCGGGGATGGGGGTCTTGGCCTGGGTGAGCGCCTGGCAGGAGAGGAGGGCGAGGAGGGTCAACATCGGGGGCTCCAGGGTGGCGGCCACGGTGGGGTGCACGGTGGCGGACGAAGGGGGAAAGGTCGGTGGCGCGTCCGGAACGAAGCGGGTCCGCGCGAGCTTACAGCGGATGCGCGATGTCGGGGCCGGGCGCGGGCGCGGGCGCGGCGCGG
>JAUXQH010000137.1 GCA_030685065.1 Pseudomonadota bacterium
GACGACGGCTACACCGAGATCGGCGGCGATTGTGACGATGCCGACGCCACCGTCAACCCCTCCGCGCGCGACACCGACGGAGACCTCGTCGACGATGACTGTGACGGCGTCATCGACGGCTGACAGGTTCTTTCGGCTGGGGGCAAAAAAGGAGTAACGTTCTGTTGCCCCGGAGCCCGCCGATGTCCCGTAGCCTTCTCAGCCTGCTGCCAGCGCCGTTCGCCCTGTTGGCGCTCCTGCCGAGCGTCGCGCTCGCCACCCCGATCCGCGTGGCGATCGAGCAGGGCCCCAGCAGCGCCGGGACCGGCTCGGGCGTCGCCGCGCAGCTGAACGACGACACGTGGTACGACTTCACCGCCACCGTCGTGACGGCGACGCAGATCGACACGGCGGCCGAGCTCGCGGCCTACGACGTCGTGATCCTTTCGCAGTCCGGGTACTACGGCGATCAGGACTGGACGACCACGATGGCGGCCGCGATCCGCGCCTTCGTGACGGGCGGGGGCGGGGTTTTGGGCGCGGGATGGATCGACTTCGGGCTGACCACCGCCACGGTGGGCGCCGCCGACCTCGACGAGGTGCTGCCGATCGACGCGTACCCCGACAGCACGAACTACTTCTGCTACGGCTCGTTGAGCCTCAACATCTCGGACACCAGCCACCCGGTCACGTCCGGCATGCCGAGCTCGTTCAGCACCAGCAGCGCCGACATCGAGATCAGCCCGCTGCCGGTGGACAGCGGCGCCACGGTCCTCGGGACGTCCGGGGGCACCTGCACGGCCTCCCCCGCCCAGGCGCTCGTGGTCGACGACTATGGGAGCGGGCGCACGGTCTACATCGGCCTCCTGTATGGCGCGGCCGCGGGCTACAACGTCACCGACCTGCGCTCGGGCAACGCGGACCGCTTGCTCGAGCAGGCGGTCAACTGGGCATCGGGCGGCAGCATCGACGCCGATGGTGACGGCTACACCTCCGACGTCGACTGCGACGACGCGAACGCGCGCATCTACCCGGGCGCGACCGAGCGGTGCAATTCGGTGGATGACGACTGCGACGGCGCGGTGGACGAGGGGGTGGGCAGCGCCTGGTACGAGGACGCGGACGGAGACGACTACGGCGACCCGGGCAGCGCGCTCCTCGCGTGCTCCGAGCCCTCCGGGTACGTCGCGGTCGGGACGGATTGCGACGACACGGACGCGTCGATCAACCCGGCGGCGGCGGAGTACTGCAACGGGATCAACGACGACTGTGACGGCTCGACCGACGAGTCCGCCGTCGACGCGCTGACCTTCTATTGGGACGCCGACGGTGACCTGTACGGCAACAGCGCCCTGCCGCGCGCCGCGTGCACCGCGCCCACCGGCTACGTCTCGGACTCGACCGACTGCAACGACTCGGCGCCCTCGATTCACCCCGGGGCGACCGAGGTGTGCAACGGCCTCGACGACGATTGCGACACGAGCATCGACGAGGGCGCGACCGACGCGACGCTGTTCTACGCGGACGCCGACGCCGACACCTACGGGGACGCCGCCACGACCACCGCGAGCTGCAGCGCGCCGTCCGGGTACACCTCGGACGCGAGCGACTGTGACGACCGCAGCGCGACAGTCCACCCCGGCGCGGAAGAGCGCTGCAACGGGATCGACGACGACTGCGACGCGCTCGTGGACGACAACGCGGAGGACAGCACCACCTGGTACGCCGACGACGACGGGGACGCCTTCGGCGATGCCACGTCCACGGTCGAGGACTGCGCCCCGCCCACCGGGTACACGGGCGACGCGACGGACTGCGACGACCTGGACAGCGCGATCCACCCGGGCGCGCCCGAGTCCTGCAACGGCGTCGACGACGACTGTGACGGCTCGGTCGACGTGGGCGCGGTGGACGCCCCGCTCTGGTACGTCGACGCCGACGGGGACGCCTTCGGGGATGTCGGCGGCGCTCTCGCGGCGTGTGACGCGCCCGACGGCTACGGCGAGGACGCCACCGATAGCGACGACGACGACGCGGGCACCTACCCCGGCGCGGCCGAGGTGCCGTACGACGGCATCGACCAGGACTGCTCCGGGGACGACCTGGTCGACGCCGATCTCGACGGGTACAGCGCCGAGTTCGCCGGCGGCGACGACTGCGACGACGCGAACCCGGACGTGTACCCGGGGAGCCCCGAGACCGAGGACGGCATCGACGGGGACTGCGACGGCACCGTGGACGAGGGAACGGACTGGTACGACGACGACGGGGACGGCTACACCGAAGAGGGTGGGGACTGCGACGACGGCGATGGGAGCGTGCGCCCCTCGGGGACCGAGCTTGCGAACGGCGTGGACGACGATTGTGACGGCACCACCGACGAGGGCACGAGCGCCTACGACGACGACGGCGACGGCTACGCGGAGGACGCCGGCGACTGCAACGACGGCGACGCGCGGCGCTCGCCCGGCAACACCGAGATCCCCGCGAACGGGATCGACGACGACTGTGACGGCGAGGTCGACACCTTGGCGGAGGACCCGGATGCGGACGGCTACACCGAGGCCGGCGGCGACTGCGACGACACGTCGGCCGCGGTCTACCCGGGCGCGCCGGAGCTGGACGACGACCTCGACAACGACTGCGACGGCGAGACCGACGAGGGCACCGCCGGCTTCGACAACGACGGGGACGGCGCGAGCCTCGCCGAGGGCGACTGCGACGACACGGACGCGACCATCGGGGTGGGGTTGCCGGAGCTGACGGACGGGGTCGACAACGACTGCGACGGCATCGTGGACGAGGGCACCGCCACCTACGACGACGACGGCGACGGCTACACCGAAGAGGGCGGCGACTGCGACGACGCGGCGAGCGCCGCGAACCCGGGCGCGGAGGAGGTGCTCAACGGCATCGACGACGACTGCGACGGCGTGGTGGACGCGGGCCTGCTCGACCAGGACGGCGACGGCTACACCGTGGAGAGCGGCGATTGCGACGACCTCTCCGGCTGGGCCAACCCCGGCATGCCCGAGCAGTGCGACGGCATCGACAACGACTGCGACGGCGAGACCGACGAGGCGTGCGACGAGGCCGTGGAGGGTGAGGATCCGGGGACCGAAGATCCGGAGACCTGCGGCTGCGCGAGCGGGGGCAGCCCCGGCGCGGGCGCCGCCGCCCTGGCGCTGGTGCTCCTGGCCGGGCTCCGGCGCCGGGCGCGGGCTGTCGGCACGGCGGGGCGGGGCCCGGCGGCGGTGGCCCTGGCCACGGTCGGGCTCACCGCGTGCACGGACGCGGACTACGGGCTCGCGGCGAAGAAGAAGCAGCTCGTCGTGAGCCCCGGCCTCGTGGATCTCGGCGAGATGGCCGTCGGCACCGAGCTCGACTACACGATCACCCTCACCTCGGCGGCCGGCGGCGCGGTCAAGGTCGTCGCGGTCGACGTGCTCTCCGTGGCCGGGGGCGGCTTCGGCGACGTGGTCGGAGATCTGCCCACCGTCGAGCTCGACGCGCCGCAGACGCTCTCGTTCCACTACACCGCCACCGCCGAGGCCTGGAACCGGGCGCAGATCACCATCCAGACCGACGAGGAGAGCAACAACAGCCACGTGGTCGATGTGCGCGTCCACACCAGCGCCGCGCTCCTGGACCTCGCCCCCGACCTGGTCGACTTCGGCGCGGTCGCCATCGGCGACATCGCCACCCAGTCCTTCTCCCTCATCAACGGCGGCAACCTCGACCTCGAGGTCACCAGCCTGACCTTCTCCGACCCCGCCTTCACCACCGGCGTCACGCTGCCGCTCGCGCTCCCGGCCGGCGTCGCCACGCCCCTGGGCGTCCTGTTCACCCCCGAGGACACGCTCCCCGCCAACGCCACCGTGACGGTCGGGCTCCGCGAGGACGCGGTCGTGCCGTTCGGCCTCCTCCGCGCGAATGACTGTGTCAACGGCTCGGCGGACCTCTACGACATCGACCGCGACGGATTCAGCGGCTGCGGCAGCGACTGTGACGACGCCAACCCCGCGGCGCACCCCGGCGCCACCGAGAGCTGCGACGAGGTCGACGAGGACTGCGACGGCGTGATCGACGAGGGCACCCCGTGCTTCGACGACGACGTGGACGGCTACACGGAGGACGGCGGCGACTGCAACGACAACAACGCCGACATCCACCCCGGCAACGACGAGGTCGAGGGCAACGGCCGCGACGATGACTGTGACGGCGTGGTGGACGCCGGCAGCGTCGACGCCGACGGCGACGGCGCGAGCACCCTCGGCGGCGACTGCGACGACACCGACGCGACCGTGTACGCCGGAGCCCCCGAGCTCGCGGACACCGTCGACAACGACTGTGACGGCCTGACCGACGAGGGCACCTCCCTCGATGACGCCGATGGCGACGGGGTCACCGAGACCGACGGCGACTGCGACGACACCGTCGCCGCCACCCACCCGGGCGCCACCGAGCTCGCCGACTGGCAGGACAACGACTGCGACGGCGCGGTCGACGAGGGCACTGCCAACACCGACGACGATGACGACGGCTACACCGAGATCGGCGGCGATTGTGACGATGCCGACGCCACCGTCAACCCCTCCGCGCGCGACACCGACGGAGACCTCGTCGACGATGACTGTGACGGCGTCATCGACGGGTAGGACGGCGCGCGGGCGGCGGCGGCGCCCGGCCTGTTCTCAGCGCCGGCGGCGGGCCTGTTCTCAGCGCCGGCGGCGGGCCCCGAGGAGGCCGGCCAGCCCGAGGACCCAGCCGAGCACGCCGGGCTGGACGGGCGATGTCCGGCAGCCGAAGGAGCCGCCGCGCAGGGCGCCGTCGTCGCACACATCCCCCTGAAGGTCACCGTCGGCGTCGGCCTGATCGGGATCGGCCGTCGCGGGGCACACGTCACAGGCGTCCCCGAAGCCGTCTGCGTCCCCATCGGCCTGGTCCGCGTCCGCCGCGTCCGGGCACACGTCGCAGGCATCGCCCGCGCCATCCGCGTCCGCGTCTTCCTGGTTCGGGTTGGCCGCGGACGGGCAGTTGTCGCACGCGTCTCCGAGGCCGTCGGAGTCGGCGTCGGCGTTCTCGGCGCTCGACACCGAGGCGCACCGATCGCACGCATCGCCGAGACCGTCCCCGTCGGCGTCCTCCTGGCCGGGGTCGAACGACGTGGGACAGACATCGCAGTCGTCCCCGACCGCGTCCGCGTCCTGGTCCAGGCCGGAGGTGCCCGCGAGGGACGGGCAGTCGTCGCAGGCGTCACCCAGGCCGTCCACATCCCGGTCGCCCTGCTCGGGGTCGGCGTCGGAGGGGCAGATGTCACAGTCGTCGCCCAGGCCGTCCCCATCCGCGTCGGACTGGTCGTCCATGAGGCCCTGACACACGTCGCAGGCATCTCCCGCGCCGTCGCCGTCCGCGTCGGACTGGTCCGCGTTCTCGTGGACCGGGCAGTTGTCACAGTCATCGCCGAGGCCGTCGAGGTCGGCGTCGCCCTGCTCGACGTTGACGATGTCGGGGCAGTTGTCGCAGGCATCGCCGATGTCGTCGCAGTCGGTGTCGAGCTGGTTGACGTTCACGATGTCGGGGCAGTTGTCGCACCCGAGCACCACCACCAGATCGGGATCGGTCGCGCCCTCGGGGAAGCTCAGGCTTCCGTCGGAGAATCCGTCCCCATCGAGGTCGTAGCCGGAAACCGGGTACTCGCAACCGAACGCGAAGTAGTCGAAGTACCAATCCCCGTTCGGATATCCGTACGCGGCGCACACGGGATCGTCGAGGTCGACGGCCTGTTCGGACAACGCGTCGACCGTGTTGCAGTTCAGGTCCTGGGACAGGTCGTTGCGGCACTCGGCGTGCGCGAGCCCCGCGAGCAGGAGGAGGATCATCGGCTTGCCCCGGTCCACGGCACGGGCACCGGCGTGGTGGCGGACTTGGTTTCTCCCGCGGCGGCGCGGCGAACGATGTGGAACACGACCCGGCGGTTCTCGGCGGCGTCCGCCCCGGCCGGCTTGACCTCGCCGAGGCCGCGGATGGCGAGCCGCTGGGCGTCCACTCCGGCCTCGACCAGCGCTACGAGCACGCTCGTGGCGCGCTTCATGGAGAGGGCGTAGTTCACGGCGAAGTCACCCTCCTCGCTCGAGTGCCCCTCGATGACGACCTCGAGGATGCCCGGGTTCTCCTTGAGGCGCAGCGCGATCGCCTCGAGCAACGGCCGGGACTCGGGCAGGATCTCGTCGTTCGCCTGGCCGAAGCGGATCGGCTCCCGGATGGTGATCTGGTCGTTCTCGACGCGCGCGAGCTCGCCCGCGGCCCACTTTTCGGGCTCGGGCGGGGGCGGCGGCTCGTCCACCGCGTCGAGGAACTGGTCGAAGTCCTCTTCCTCGGGCGGGGCGGCGGCGGCGCCGACGGTGACCGCGGCCACCTCGGTCGGGCGGGGCCGGCTGTAGACGAAGGTGAACCCGGCGAGCGCGCGGAACCGCGAGCTGCCGTAGCCCGTGCTGAGGCCGTGCCCGACGCCGAGGTCGAGCTGGACGGTCTTGCTCGGGGTCCACTGCGCGCCGAGCAAGACCTCGGCGGGCACCTCGGCCGCGCCGGCGGCGGAGAGGCCGACGCGCGCGACGGCGGCGACGTGCACGGCGAGGCGCTTCGGCACGACCCGGAGCCGCACCGCGGCGTCCCCGGCGATCTCCGACCCGAGCGTGAAGTCGTCGGGGGTCGCGACCGGGGCGCGGATCACGCCCCCGGCGCCCACCATCACGCCCACCGGGCCGGCGGACGCGGAGAAGTCGACCCCGAGGATGCCGCGCGGGTTTGCCTCTCCCAGCCACGCGTTCGGGGTGCCGGTGGGGAACCGGACGTCGGCCCGCGCGGCGAGGCCGAACCGCTCGTGGTCGAGGAGCGCCACGCGGGCGCCGACGCCGAGATCCCCCGCGCCAAAACCGCTGGCGGCGGCGGCTACGTCGTCGCTCCCGGCCTGGACCGCGACCGGGAGGAGCCCCCGGAGCGCGAAGCGCCGGGTCACGTCCCACGAGACGCCCAGCTGGAGGGAGGCGCGGTGGGCGACGGCGGCGCCGACCTCCTCGCCCCCTTCGCGGTAGACCAGCGGCGCGAGCGCGTACTGGACCAACGAGCCGACGCGCACGGAGCCGGCACGCCCGAGGCGCCCGCTCTCGGCGCCCGGCACGGAGCCGGCGGCGAAGCTTGGAGTAACGAGCTCGATGTCCGCGGAGGAGGGCTCCGCGTGCGCGAGCGCGGCGATCAGGAGGAGTGCAGGCATCCGATCCGGGGCGAAGGCAAGTGGCAGATAGTGTCACACAGCGCGCGTGCCAGCAATCCTGCAAGCGATCGAACGCTCGCGCGGAGGCGCCACCGCGGCCCCGCTCGCGGTCCGCGTGATACGGCCGCGCCCCTCACCGGACGACCGATGAAGCTCTGGGACAAAGGCGAACCCCTCGACACCCTGGTGGCCGCCTTCACCGTCGGGGAAGACCCCGTGACCGATCTCGCCTGGGCCTGGCACGACGTGGTGGGCTCGGCGGCGCACGTGCGCGCGCAGCTCGCCGGGGGAATGCTCGATCGGGCCGACGCCGACGCGCTGCTCGCGGGCTTGTCCGCCGTGGCTGCCGATATCGAGCGGAAAACGTTCACCATCCTCCCCGAGCAGGAGGACGTCCACACCGCCGTGGAGTCCCTCCTCACCGCGCGGCTCGGCCCCGTCGCGGGCAAGCTCCACACGGGCCGCTCCCGCAACGACCAGGTCCTCACCGATCTGCGCCTGTGGCTCCTCGAAGAGCTCGACGCGGCGGAGCACGAGTGGCGCGCGCTCGCGGACGCGTGGCTCGCGTTCGCCGAGCAGCACGGCGCGCTCCCGGTCGCCGGGTACACCCACCTCCAGCGCGCGATGCCGTCGAGCTGGGGCCTGTGGGCCGCCGGGTTCGCCGGCGCGCTGCTCGATGCGCTGCCCCTCCTCGACGCGGCGCGCGCCATGGCCGGCCGCAACCCGCTCGGCTCGGCCGCCGGGTACGGCTCGCCCCTCCCCCTCGATCGCGCGCTCACCGCGCGCCTCCTCGGGTTCGACGGCGTGGTCGAGCCCGTCACCGCGGCGCAGCTCGAGCGCGGCCTCGTG
>JAUXQH010000140.1 GCA_030685065.1 Pseudomonadota bacterium
CCCGGTGGCGATGTACCCCGTCCGCATTCCCCGCCATGCCTGCTCCCCCCGCGATCGCGCCCGCGCGGGCGATCTCTGGCGGCTCGTCCAGGAGGCCACGATCCTGCAATCGGTCGAGGCCGGATGGCCCCCGTCCCGCTACCGCGACGTCGGATCGGGCTTCGTGGTGCGCGAGATGACCGGCCTGCACGATCGGGAGGCCGAGTACGGCGAGGATCTGATCGCCTTCACGCGCGTGGTCGAGAGCCGGCGCGAGCTCCTGATGCGTCGCGAGAGCGGCATCGTCGGCGTGCTCCGCGGGAGCGTGGAGTGGGTGCACGTCGGCGCACAGGGGGGCCCGGCCCGCGCCCCACGCGCCCTGGTGGACGCCTTTCCGGTCGAGCCCGCCACCGCGCCGGTGGCGCTGCCGGTGTGGGACGAGGTCGAGCACGTGCCCCTCCCCGAGCTCGTGATCCGCCCGTGGTGGACCGAGATGGATCCGATGGGGCACGTGAACCACCCCCGCTACGTCGACTGGGCGGACGAGGCCGTGAGCGCCTGGCTGGCGGAACGTGGGCACGATCCCCTCGGCCTCGTCCCCGTTGCCGAGCGGGTCCGCTTCCGTACGGCCGCCAAGGCGGGGGACGACGTGGTGGTCCGCGGCGCGCTCGTGGGGAGGCTGCCGGAGCGGGGCGCCGCGGTGATCCACCTGCGGATGCGCCGTGGCGAAGAGCTCGTGTGCGACGTGGTGCTCGTGCGCGCGCACCTCGACGGGCCCGCGGTGTGGCCCGGCGGGACGCCTTGAGAGCGGCCCTCGTCCTCCTCGCGCTCGCCGGCTGCGCCCAGTACCGCACCTACCCGTTGCTCACGCTCGAGGGGCCGGGCCACGCCCCGCTCGAACCGACGGGGATCGCCGTGCTGGAGGACGGCAGCATCGTCGCCATCGCCGAGGGGGACGCCCGGGCGCTGTTGGTGCCCGTGCCCGATCGCGTCGAGGACCGCGGGAGCGCGCTCACCATCTTCCCGCTGACCGACGGGAGGGACGGTTGCGACGACCCCTCCTGCGCCGCCCGCGCCTACCGCGCGAGCGTCCGCCTCCGCGAACAGCCCATCCGCTGGCTCGCGCGGGAGCGCCGGGTCAACATCCCCTACAACGTCCAGGATCTGGCCCCCTTCGGGAAGGACCGGGTGATCGGCGTCACCGAGTACACGACGATCGGGCGGCGCACCGGGTACCAGAAGGACTACGTCGCGCGCCCTCGCCAGCAGACCGAGCGCCTCTTCGTGCTCGAGCGTCGAGGGGACGCGTGGCAGGAGATCGACCTCCCGGAGATCGAGGCGCTGCGGGGCGTGCTCTCGGACTGGGGGCGCGCCAATTGTGACGCGGACATGCTCGTCGGGGGCCTCGCGTGGGATCCGGTCGACGAGCGCGTGTACGTCGGGCTCCGCCGCTGCGCGGGCCCGGCCGCGCGGGTGCTCGGCTGGAACCTCGGCAGCGCGCGGCTCGGCCGGGCCACCGATCTCACGGTCGTGGCCGACGGGGTGGCCGGCGCCACCGCCGGCCCCGAGGAGGGAGTGAGCGCCCTCTGCTTCGCGGAAGGCCGCCTCTGGGCGCTCACCGCCTGGGACTCGTATGGCTTCGACGTCGAGCCGGCGTTCGGCGGGCGGCTCCACGAGGTCCACGACGGCAGCCTCCATCCGGTCGACCTCCCGGGCCCCTTCGTCGATCGGCCGGCGGCCCTCGCGGTGCTCGACTCCGGCAATCGTCGCGACGGCCTCGACGCCATCGTCCTGTTCGACAACGACGCGGACTCGCGGTCCCGCCCCGATCTCACCGTGCTCCAGGCCCGCACGCCGCGCCCGCGCGACGAGCGCTACGCCGAGCTCGTCGACATCCAGGAGCAGCCCGACCCGCTCCCCCTCGGCCTCAACGGCTTCGATTTTCGCTGGTGGGTGCGCGACCATCGCCTCTCCCACCTCGCCGCCGTGCTCGACCGCAAGTTCAACGTCGACGGCACGAGCACCTTCGGCGCGTGGACCCGCGCGCTCGGCGGGCTGTGGCAGATCCGGGTGGGCGGCAGCGCCGGGCTCGCGAGCCGGTGGCTCCCCGGGGGCGCGCGGATCGGCCACAACAAGCAGGCCGTCGCCTTCACCGACTATTCGAAGACCAAGCTCGAGTTCACCCGCTACCGCGCCCGGATCTCGGTGATCCCGCGGGACCGCATCCGTCGGGACGCGTCCACCGCGGGCCTCCTCGGCGACAACCGCGAGGCGTGGCGCGTCACCGTGCAGCTCCCCGAGCCGGTCCCCGGCGCGGGCCTCGTGCTCCAGGGCTTCGAGATCGACACGTCCTCCCGCGCGGATCGCGGCATCTGCCTCGCCGCGATGGATCTGGGCGTCGACTGGCACTCCGAGGCGCGCGACGCGGTCGATCTGCAGGCCACCCTCATCGGCGGGCTCTGCAACGACTTCGACTACCGGGGCCCCGACTACTTTCACGGCCTCACCACCGAGGTCGAGGGCGGCGTGCTCGTCACGCTCCACTACGCCGTGGTGCGGGGCGCGGAGAG
The DNA here is from genome assembly GCA_030685065.1 of Pseudomonadota bacterium. Classification (GTDB taxonomy): domain Bacteria; phylum Myxococcota_A; class UBA796; order UBA796; family SXON01; genus CAJBVW01. The sequence goes on from JAUXQH010000140.1 coordinate 2,550, forward strand.
CGCCGCGTGGAGCGTCGGCCTCTACGATCGCGACGTCCCGCGGTCCCCCGGCGCCACCGCGGACGCGACGCTCGAGGACATGGACGACGAGTCCTCGCGCGCCCACCTCCATTGCGCGCGCGTCTCGCCGGACGGCACGGTCGCCACGCTCCCCCGACAGGCGGACGCCCCGCCGGCCGACTGGTTGTCCCAGGGAATGCTGCTCGACGGCACGGTGGGCGTCGGCGCCGCCTCGCTCCGCGGGTTCGCGCTCGCCCTCGACCCCGCCGGCTTCGATCCGGTGACCGGGCCCCGCCCGCTCACGGAAGAAGAGTCGATGGACCGGAACAACTACATCTACCGCTACCTGTTGCGCGCCCTGCCCGACGCCAACGGCACCTTCATCGAGGGCGGGATGACCCACGGCATCCACGCCCGCGGCCCCATGCGCGACAACGCGCGGCCCTCGGCGCTCGCCCTCCGGGTCGACCTCACCAGCTTCCCCACCCTCCCGGGCGCGGTCGCGAACGACATCACGTGGCCGCGCCGCGTGGACGACCCGAACCTCCTCCCCGAGGACGGGTACGTGCGCTGGTCCCAGACCCACCCCGCCGACCCGGAGCCCGCGTGTTCGCCCTCCTGGTGACCCTCCCGCGCGCCGCGTGGGCCCAGGAGGCGCCGGCCATCGAGTGGGCCCCCCTCCTCGAGGTGCGGCAGCGCCTGCTCATCGAGGAGGCCGACGCCGGCGATGCCGAGGATCCCCGGCTCTCCGTGGCCCAGCGCGCCCGCCTCGGCTTCGGCGTCCGCCGGCTCGGGGTCTCCGCCCGCGTGAGTTTTCAGGACGTGCGCCGCTGGACCGCCACGAGCGACGTCGCCGCCCCCCCGGCGTTCCTCCCCAGCATCGCCGAGGGCTGGGTGCGCCTCGAGGGAGACGTGACGCGCAACGTCGGCGCGATCGCGACGATCGGCCGTCAGCCGCTCACGCTGCACGAGGGCCGGATCCTCGGGGAGGACGACTTCTCCGCCGAGGGCCAGTTCTTCGACGCGGTGCGGCTCGTGGGCCGCCTGTCCCCCGTCTCGGTCGAGTACGTGAACGCCCGCCGGTTCCTGGACCCCGAGGCCGAGCCGCTCGGCTTCGGCGTGAACGTGTTCCGCTTCGGCGCGAGCGCCGAGAACCCGGTGACCGCGTGGACCGCCGACCTGGTGTGGGTCGTCGACGCCCGGCGCACCGCCGAGACCACCTCGACCGCCGGCGCGTGGCTCCGCTTCGACACCGGACGCTGGCGCGGGCGCGCCGAGGGCTACCTCCAGACCAGCGCGTCCGGCACCGCCACGCTGGTCGCGCTCTCCGGCGGCTGGGTGTTCGGTTCGAACGAGCGGCTCGTCGTGTTCGCGCGCTACGACGGCCTCTCCGGGGGCACCCCGACCGGCGAGAAGGGGCCCACGGCCTGGCAGCCCGTCCTCGGTGACTCCCGACGCTTCAACGGCCTGCTCGGCCGCTTCACCGAGCCGGCGGACAACGACGATCGCGGCCTCTCCGACGCCCATCTCGTGGTGGAGGCCCGGCTCGCTCCGTCGCTCGCCACGACGATCGCGCTCCATCAATTCTGGAGCCCGCTGGACGGCGGGTGGTACGGAGGCGAGATCGACGGGACGGCCCGGTGGTCGTTCTCTCCGTTCGCCGTCGCCGGGCTCGGCGGGGCGTGGTTCGCGCCCGCCGCCGGATCCGACGATACGCACCGCCTCTTCGCCTACCTGGAGCTCGATGTCGCGTTCTGAACGGCCCCCCGCAGCAAAGGACGAGCCGTCCCCCGAGCCGGGGGTGTGGGGCGATGTCATCGAAATGGTCGGCAAGCGCGTGCGCGTGCGGCTCGACCCCGACGCTTCCGGGGGCGGGGGTGGGGAGCACGTCCTGCCGGTGCGCGCCAAGATCGCCATCTCGGATCGCGTGCGCGTGCATGAGGGCGCTGCCGTCGCGTTCGCGCCGCGCACGGCCGAGCTCATGCGCAGCGGCCTGCACAAGACCCAGGTGGTGTGCGCCAACGCCTCGATGCTCGTCATGGTCGTGGCGGCGCGCGAGCCCCCGTTCCGCGCGGGCCTCATCGACCGCGTGCTGGTCGCCGCGGGCGCCGCGGGCATGAAGGCCTCGATCGTGCTGAACAAGTGCGACCAGGGCATGCCGTCCGAGGTGCTCGAGAAGCTCGCCCGCTACGAGGCCCTCGGGTACCCGATCTTCCTCGTGTCGGCCCTCCAGCAGAAGGGGCTCGAGGAGCTCACGGCCATGCTCTCCGAGCACACGAGCGTGTTCGTCGGGCACTCGGGCGTCGGCAAGACATCCCTGCTCCAGGTCATCGTGCCGGGCGTGGTGCGCGACATCGGCGTGCTCGACCAGTGGGGCCGCGGCCGCCACACCACCATCGCGGCGGTGCGCTTCGATCTGCCCGGCGGCGGGCGCGTCATCGACGTGCCGGGCGTGCGCGAGTTCGGCCTCGAGCACATCGACCGCGAGAACCTGCACGCGTACTTCCCCGAGCTCGCGGACCTGCGGTGCAAGTTCCGCGACTGCCTGCACATGGGCGAGGAGGGCTGCGGCGCGGAGGACGTGTGCGCCGAGGATCGGCTGGAGAGCTACCAGAAGCTGATGGAAGAGCTGGTCTGACGCCGCCGGAGGGGAGGCCGGCCGGCTTCACGGGCGCACGGGCGCCCGCATCGCCGGAGCAGGACCGCCCTTCAGATCTCGAGCAGCATCCGCTCGGGCGCCTCGATGCACTCCTTGATCCGCACCAGGAAGCTGACCGCCTCCCGCCCGTCCAGCAGGCGGTGGTCGTAGGAGACCGCGAGGTACATCATCGGGCGGATGACGATCTGATCGTCCACCACCACCGCGCGCTTCTGGATGGCGTGCATCCCGAGGATCGCGACCTGCGGCGCGTTCAGGATCGGCGTGCTCATCATCGAGCCGAAGATGCCGCCGTTGCTGATCGTGAAGGTGCCGCCCTGCAGATCGTCCACCGTGAGGCGGTTGTCGCGCGCCTTCTGGCCGTACTCGGCGATGACCTGCTCGGTCTCCGCGAAGGAGAGCTGGTCCGCGTGCCGCACCACCGGCACCACGAGGCCGCGGGGCCCGCTGACCGCGACGCCCACGTGGTAGTAGTGCTTGTACACGATGTCCGTGCCGCGGATCTCGGCGTTGGCGGACGGGAATGTCTTGAGCGCCTCGACCGCGGCCTTCGTGAAGAAGCCCATGAAGCCGAGCTTGATGCCGTACTTCTTGACGAAGCGGTCCTGGTAGCGCTCCCGCAGCGCCATGACGGCGCTCATGTCGACCTCGTTGAAGGTCGTCAGGATCGCGGAGTTCTGCTGCGCCTCGACCAGCCGCTGCGCGATCTTCTTGCGCAGGTTCGTCATCGGCACGATCTCGACCGGCTCGTCACCCACGGCGTCGGCGACGGGGCCGCGGCGGGCCGCGGCGGCGTCGACATCGGCGCGGAGGACCCGGCCGCCCTTGCCGCTGCCGGGCACCGCTTCGACACCGGCGTCGCGCATCGCCTTGCGCACGGCGGGGCCCGCGGGCGCGGCCTTCCCGGATGCGGTCGGGGCGGCCACGGCCGCGGCGACCGGCGCCGCGTTCTTGGCGGCCGCGGCGCCGTTCGGCGCGGTGGCGGGGCTCGCGGTGGCCGCGGGCGCGCTCGCCTCTGGCTGAGCAGCGGGCGCCTGCCCGGGCGTGATGTGGGCGATCACCTGGCCGACGCTCACGTCGTCCCCCGAGGCGGCGAGCTGATCGGCGAGCTGCCCGGCCGCCGGCGAGGGCAGCTCCACGCTCGCCTTGTCGCTGTCGAGCTCGACCAGCGACTCGTCCATCTTGACCCAGTCACCGGGCTTCTTCAGCCAACGCGCAATGGTCGCCGTCTTCACCGACTCGCCCATCGAGGGCACCCGAACGTCCACGCTCATTGAGCCTCCGGACCGGCGGCCTTATCGCGATGTGAGCTCAAGCGGCAGGCCATTCGACGGGTCAGGAGCCCGCGCGGTGGAACGCGTACGACACGCCGTCCCGCACGAGGTGCCGAAGACGGCTCGCCGGGCGGCGCCACGCGGGCGAGTCGACGGGCCACGCGAGCGGCTCGAAGCCCACGGCGCGCGCGATCGAGAGGGCGCGCGCCATGTGGAAGGGCTCGGTGACGATCCACACGCGGACGACCTCCTTCGGGAGGATCCCCCGGGTGTTCAGCAGGTTTCCCTGCGTGTTCCGACTCTTGTCCTCCACGAGGATGGCGGCCTCGGGCACCCCCTTTCCGAGCAGGATAGCCCTCGCGACGACGGCCTCGCCGGGGGGGTTCAGGTGATGCGCGCCGGTCGTGACGATCCGCGGCGCGGCGCCCGCGAGGAACAACGCGGCGCCGGCCTCCGCGCGCGCCCGCAACGAGCCAGACGCCACGCCCCCGGGCAACACGGTGGCGCCGAGCACGATGATCGCGTCCGCCGGGCCCTCTCCGGGCGGCAGCCGCGCGCCCTCCCACACCGCGCGGAACGCCGGCACGAGCTGGCTAGCCGCACGGAGCGGGAGGGCCGGATCCCAACGTCGCATCGGTCCCATTTAGTCCGGCGAGCCCGTGCTCGTGGCGGCATCGCGATACACGCGGCCGCATGTCCGCCGGCGAGCCCCTCGCGCTGTTCCTCGCATGCCTGGTGAGCGGGCTCCTGGTCCCGCTCCCGGAGGACGTGGCGCTGCTGGTCGCGGGCTGGCAGGTCAGCGTGGGGGAGCTGACGTTTTCCGCGGCGGTCGTCGCCGGCTTCGCGGGGACGCTCGGGCGCGACCTCCTCGCCTTTGGCCTCGGCGCCGTCGTCGGCCCGCGCCTCGAGCGGCTCCCCCTCGTCCGCCGCGCGCTGGGAGAGGCGCGCCTGGCGCGCGCCCACGCGCTCTTCGAGCGGGAGGGGCGTCGCATGCTCTTCTTCACCCGCTTCGCGGTCGGCCTGCGCGCTCCGCTCTACTTCGTCGGCGGATCGCTCGCGTTTCCGATGCGCCGCTTCCTCCTGCTCGACGCGCTGGGCCTGCTGCTGACCGTGCCGGTCACGCTCTGGCTCGGCCACACCTTCGGCGAGGACGCTGCGGCCGGGCTCAAAGTTGCGCTGGCGCACCAACGGGTGGTGGTCGGGTGCGTGCTGATCGCCGGGCTGGCGTGGTGGCTGGGTCAGCGGGTCCGAGCGCGGGCCTGATCGCGGGCCTGATCGCCGCGGCGCCGGGCAACCCCGAGCAGGGCCACGAGCGCCGCGAGGCCCACCCCGAGCCCGGTGCGGCCTCCGCCGGATGCGCACCCGCACGTGGCGGGCGTGGCGACGCTCACGCCGCTGGCGGCGGGCGCCTCCTCGTCGCCCTCCTCCTCGTCCGGCGGCGGGAGGAGCCGCACCGCGGGGTCCACGAGGGCGAGGTTCGCGCGATCGATGGGTCGGAGCCTCGCGTCCGTGTAGCCGGGCGTCGGCGCGTACCAGGAGAGCTGGCCGAACACGGCTGCGTGCTCCGGGGAGGGAGACGCGCGCCCCCGCCGGGCGCGGATCCCATCCGCGAGCAACCGCCGGTCGGCGGGCGCCAGCCGGGCGAGCAGGTCCGGGTCCATCGCCCGATCGGTGCGCTCGAGCAGCCACAGCGCGAGGGCTCGGGTGAGGCGCCCGTCCGAGCGACCGCTGCGTTCACCCAACGGATCCTTCGCCATCTCGGCGAGGACGAGCTCCTTCCCGACCTCGGCGCGCGACACGCACAGGTAGGCCTCCCGCGCCCCGCGCGAGACCACCTCCGAGAGCGCGGCGGCGGGATCGCAGCCCGAACGCTCCGTTGGGGCGGCGAGGGCCAGCCCCACGAGGAGAAGCATCACGCCTTGGCCACGGCGGCCGTCCACGCGCCGAGCCGGGCCTGGCGCTCCGTGGCGTCCATCCCCGGGGTGAAGCGGCGGTCCTCCGCCCAGGCGGCGCGCACCGCGTCCGGCGAGGACCAGAAGCCGACGCCGAGGCCCGCCAGGTAGGCGGCGCCCATCGCGGTGGTCTCCAGGTGGGTGGGGCGCACGCAGGCGACCCCCAACACGTCCGCCTGGAACTGCATGAGGAGGTCGTTGCGGGCCGCCCCGCCGTCCACCCGGAGCTCGGCCAGGGGCCGGCCGGCGTCCCCCGCCATGGCGGTCAGGATGTCCGTGATCTGGAGGGCGACCCCTTCGAGCACGGCGCGGGCGATGTGGGCGCGTGTCGTGCCGCGGGTGAGCCCCGAGAGCACGCCGCGCGCATCGGGGCGCCAGTGTGGGGCGCCGAGCCCGGCGAGCGCAGGTACGAACACGACGCCCGCCGCGTCGGGCACGCTGGCTGCGAGGGCCTCGACCTCCGCGCTCGTGGAGATGAACCCGAGGCCGTCCCGCAGCCACTGCACCGCGGCGCCGGCGATGAACGCGCTCCCCTCGAGTGCGTAGCTGACCTCGCCGCCGAGCCGCCAGGCCACGGTGGTGAGGAGCCCGTTCGCGGACACGACGGCCTCGGCCCCGGTGTTGAGGAGCACGAAGGCGCCGGTGCCGTAGGTGCACTTGGCCATGCCGGCGCTGAAGCAGGCCTGCCCGAAGAGGGCGGATTGTTGGTCCCCGGCGAGCCCGGCCACCGGGATTCCGTCCGGCAGGAAGTGGACGCCGCGGGTCACCCCGAACACGCCGGAGTTGTCGACCACGCGCGCCAGGCACGCGGGGGGGACGCCGAACAGGGCGCAGAGCTCCTCGTCCCAGCCCATGCGGTGGATATCGAACAGGAGGGTGCGCGAGGCATTCGAGGGGTCGGTGACATGCTCCCCGGTGAGCTTCCAGGCGACGAAGCTGTCGATCGTGCCGAACATCAGCGCCCCGGTGGTCGCGGCGGCCCGCACCCCGGGCACGTGTTCGAGCACCCACTCCGCCTTGGTGGCCGAAAAATACGGGTCGATCACGAGGCCGGTGCGAGCCCGGATGCGTTCCTCCCAGCCCTCTTCCCGCAGCGCCTCGCAGCGCGCGGCCGTGCGCCGATCCTGCCAGACGAGCGCGCGGTGCGCCGCCCGGCCGGTGGCGCCGCTCCAGAACAGGCTCGTTTCCCGCTGGTTCGTGATCCCGATCGCCGCGATCCGCGCCGGATCGATGCCGTGGAGCACGTTCGTCACCGCGCGCTCGATCGAGGTCCAGATGTCGGCCGGCTCGTGCTCGACGAGGCCGGGCGCCGGGAAGTGATTGAGGAATTCCACGTTCCGCGCCGCGACGATGCGGCTCTCCGCGTCCATCAGGACGGCGGTGGTTCCGGTGGTGCCTTGGTCGATGGCGAGGACGAGGTCCGACATCTTGTTTTCCGGATGGCCGAAGCTATCGAATCGAGGGGCGATTTGCGACCCCCCCTCCCACGGTGCTATCAGCCTGTCGCTCAAGGGGTTCACCATGCTCTTGTCTCTCGCCCTCCTCGCCGCTTGCGACAACGAGCCCAAGTTCCAGGGCACGAAGATGTCGCCCTTCTTCCCGATGGATGGGGGCCGCCAGGCCGAGTACGTCAACGAGGACCCGGAGGGCACCCCCTGGCAGCTCGTCGTCGAGAAGATCGAGCCCGTCGAGCGCGTCGACGATGAAGACGTGGTCACCTTCGAATGGTCGCGGGACGACAACGCCGAGCTCGTCGGCGCCGTGAAGTGGTCGTCCTCGAGCGGGGACGGCATCAAGATCCACGCCTACTCCGTCGGCACGGAGGACTTCATCACGTTCGACACGCCCGTGCTCGTCACGGACGACGACGATCTGATGCTCCGCGGCCAGGAGGTCGTCACCGAGACCAACGGCTACACGTTCACCGCCACGTACGTCGGCCCCGAGGACTGCCCGGTCCAGTGGGGCCTCGAGTGGGAGGACTGCGCGCACATCACGCTGGACGACGGCGATGGCGACGACATGGCCGGCCCCATCTTCTCGGGCGACTACTGGCTGGTGCAGCGCTACGGACCCGCGTGGATGCAGCTCACCGGGTTCGAAGAGAAGTGGAACCTCGCCCACTACGACTGGGACGGCGACGAGTGATCGACGCGCCGCGCCCCGCCCGTCCGTGGGGGTGGCTCGCCACGCTGATGAGCCTCGGCGCGCTGCCGCTGAGCGCCTGTGAGCGCGAGGTCTACGACGTGGCGGATCTTCAGCTCGACGTGGCCGCGCTGCTCCCGGCGGACGCCGAGGTCATCCGCGTCTGCGTCTCGGATCACGGCACCTTGGAGCGCGGCGCGGGGAACGGCCGGGTGCCCTTCCCGGGGCTCCGCGCCGGAGAGTCCATCCTCGTCTCGCTCGACATCTACAACGCCGACGGGGCGCTGATCGCGTCCGCTGGGCCCGCCCCGCTCGACGCGGCCGCCCCGTACGCCACCACCCCCCTGCTCGACCCCGGCGCCCCCTGCGTCGCCAACGGCGCGCTCGCACGGGAGGACGCCGACTCCTGGCTCCTCGCGCTACGCTTCGAGGAATGATGCTCGTCCTCTTCGCCCTCTCTGCCTGCACCCCCGCGGACGGCCTGCTCGATCAGGGCTTCGCCATCGTCGGCGTGTCCCCCGACGAGGGCGCCAGCGACATCATCGAGGCCCACATCCCGGAGCTGAGGTTCAACGCCCCGATCGATCCGGCGCTCTGCACCCCCGAGTCGCTCCGGGTGGACGGCGTTCACGAGGACGAAACCGTCGCCTTCAGCGTCGACATCGTGATCGTGGCGAAGGACGAGGGCTACCGCGTGCAGCTCACCCACGAGGCGGCCTTCCCCGGCGGCTGGACCTACCTGATCTCCGCTCGCGCCGGGGACGAGGCGGGCTGCCAGAGCGTCGACGGCGAGCTCCTCGAGCCCTTTGCTTCGAGCTTCGCCGTCCCTTTGCCCTGATACCGCGGCCGCGGGAGTCGGTTAGGGGTCGCGTTCGAGGTCCACATGTTGCTCCCGCTCCTCCTCCTCGGGTGCGAGCCCGACGACCCCAAGGAGTCCGTCCCCGAAGACACGGGCTACGTCTTCGTCGACACGGCGGAGGCCGACGACACCGCGCCGCCCGACACGTCGGTCGACACCGCCGAAACGGCGGACACCTCGATCGACTCGGGTGACGACACCGCGGTCGACACCAGCCAGGACACGGCCGTGGTCCCGACGTGGCTCACGCTCGAGGTGTGGCCGGCGTCCCTCGTGGTGCACCCCGGCGCCACCTGGACGCTCCGGGTGGTCGGCACCGACCCCGACGGCGCCCGCGGCGATCTCCCGGGGGACCTCTGGGGCGAGAAGACCCTCCCGGCCTTCACCGTCGACGACAGCGCGATCGCCTCGGTAGACGCAGCGGGCCTGGTCACCGCGCTCGCGGAGGGCACGACGAACGTACGCGTGTTCATCGGCGGGCTCGAAGCCACCTGCGCCATCGTCGTCCGCGCGGATGGCGTCGCGACCATCACCGTGCTCGACGCGTCCACGGGCCTCCCCATCGCGGGGGCCAACGTGGCGGTGCCCTTCACGGCCCCCGTCGAAACCGACGCCGCCGGCGTGGCGCTCCTCCCCGTCGCGGACGGCGGCCCCCTCACCTTCTCCGCGTGGGTGGACGACACGTACGACGCCGTCACCGTCGTCGGCGTAGCGGCGCGTGAGCTCACCGTGTCCGTACGCCTCAAGGACACCGTCGCGAACGACGCCACGCTCACCGGCCCGGTCGACTTCGCCGGCGTGGACGACGGGGGGTGGTCCGACGTCGTGGTGGGCTTCGCCGCGGCGTCGATCCAGGGCTCGCTCGCCTCCACCCGCCTCGAGGACCTCTTCGCGGACGACCGCGCCATCACCGTCTTCGGCGTCGACGCCGACGCGCCCGCCAACCTGTTCGTCGAGACCGCCGCGGAGACCTACGTCGCCGCCGCGTTCGATGGCCCGGTGGCCGTGTGGGGGCTCGGCGGCCCCATCGCGATCACGGACGCCACGGAGAGCCTCTCCGGCACGGGGGACGCGCTGCAGTTGCTGGCCGACAACCTCGGCTCGATGTCGTGGGGCCAGGTCGCCGGCCTGACCGCCACGTCCGGCGGAGAGACCACCGCCGGCCTCGCCCCCGCCTCCCGCTTCGACGACGTGGCGACCGTGTCCCTCCCGCCGCTCTCCCTCGGCTTCACCGGCACCGAGGAATACTTCCTGCTCGTCACCGAGGAGCGGGTGGCCGAGGGCTTCGTCGTGACCGGCCTCGGAACCGGCGGCCCCGCCGCCTCGAGCGACATCCCCATGGTCCTCGCGGGCACCGTCGCGGACAGCCTGGGCACCACGGTGCTCGCGTACGCGCAGGTGGGCGGCCTCGGCAGCGGCGGCGCGACCAGCGCGGCGATCGCCACCGAGAACAGCGAGGGCAACCTGATCGCCCCGCTCCTGCAGGACATCCCCACGGTCGACAGTTGGGACCCCGCGGCGCGAGCCTTCGGCTACACCGTCGACACCGACGCCCAGCTCGTCCGCATCCGCCTGCGGGACGAGCGCAACCGGGTCCACGATATTTTCGCCCCTTCTTCCTGGAGCGGGACGATCCCGAACTGCGTGTCTAGCTTCCGGCTCCCCAGCGCCAGCATCGAGGTGCTCGCGCTCGAAACGACCGGTGGAAGCTACGAAGCGTGGCTCTCCGCGGGGGACCTCGAGGTCGACGACAAGCCGACCGTGACCGCCGCCCGCACGACCCAGGAGTGACCATGCCCGTCGCAACGCCCGATACGGAGCGGACCCTCACCGACGCCAAGGCCGCCTTCGAGGCCCTCCCCGTCCGCCCCGAGGTGCGCGCGGCGGCCCTCGCCAACCTGCGCCGATGGCTGGAGAGCGACGAATTCGCTCCCTACCTCCCGCAGATCCGCTCCCTCGAGGCGCGCGGGCGCTGGGATGTCCTGCTGGACTCGTTCTACCAGGTGCTCCCCTTCGGCACGGGCGGGCGGCGCGGCCCGGTGGGCATCGGCCCCAACCGATACAACCCGTGGACCCTCGGGGCCAGCGTGCAGGGGCACGTGGCGTTCCTGCGTGAGCTCCGCGGCGCGGCTCCGGACCGCGGGCCCCTCCACGTGGTGATCGCCTACGACGTGCGCTGCTACCGCGACGCGAACGGCGTGTACGACCCGGCCCTCCCGAACCCCTGCCTCGGGCTCACCTCGCGAGACTTCGCGGAGATCGCCGCCGGCGTGTACGCCGAGAACGGCGTGGTCACCACCCTGCTCGCGCCGGGCAGCACCACCTACGTGTCCACCCCCGAGCTCTCCTTCGCGATCCGCCACCTCGCGGCGGACGGCGGGCTCAACGTCTCCGCGTCGCACAACCCGCCCGACGACAACGGCGGCAAGTTCTACAACGCGCGCGGCGGCCAGGAGGTGCCCCCGAACGACGAGCGCATGGCCGCTCACGTCGACCGCGTCGAGCGCGTCCGCGGAATGCCGTTCGCCGCGGCCCGCGCCGCCGGGCTGGTCCGGGACTACTCGCCCGCCATCCACGAGGCCTACGTCGCGGTCAACGTCGCCACGTCGCTCCGGCCCGACGCACGGAGCGCCAAGGTCGTCTTCACCGGGCTGCACGGCACCGGCGATACCACCGTGGTCGACGTGCTGCGCAGCGCGGGCTTCCAGGTCGAGGTCGAGCCGACCCAGGCCCCGCACGACGGCGCGTTTCCCGAGGTCCCGTTCCGCACGCCGAACCCCGAGGTGCGCCAGAGCATGGACCGCGCGGTCAAGCTCGCCACCGAGCGCGGCGCCGACCTCGTGATGGCCTGCGATCCCGACGCGGACCGCATCGGCCTGTGCGCGCGCGGCCCGGCCGGCTTCCGCTTCTTCACCGGCAACGAGATCGCCGTCCTCGTCGCGGAGTACCGCTTGAGCCAAGTCACCTGGCTCAACCCCATCGTGATGCAGACCGAGGTGACGACCGACCTGGTCCGGCGCGTCGCCGTTCGCCACGGCGCGCAGGTCGTGACCGATCTCATGGTGGGCTTCAAGTACATCGGGGATGGCCTCGGCCAGCTCGAGGACACCGGGCGCTTCGCCACGGTCACCGGCCGCCCGGAGGACATGGTGGTCGGAGTGGAGGAGTCGCACGGCGTGCTCGTCACCTCCGCCATTCGCGACAAGGACGCCGCGGGCGCCGCGCTGGCGCTCGCCGAGTACGCGAGCCTGTTGAGTCACGACGGCCGCACCCTGACGGACGCCCTCGAGACCATCTGGGCGCGCGAGGGCTACGTCCACAACGAGCTGGTCAGCACGGTGATGCGCGGCGCCGCGGGCAAGGCCCGGATCGACCGCATCCAGGCCTCCATGCGCGAGAACCCGCCGACCGAGATCGGGAAGTGGCGCGTGCTCGAGGTGCTCGACCGCGCCGATCCGTCGGGCCCGCTCGGCCCGATCAAGTCCGGCACCGACGCCGCCAGTCGCGACGTGCTCGTGTTCCGCCTCGCGGAGCCCGGCGGGTCGGAGCCGACCGCGCGGCTGATCCTCAGGCCCTCGGGCACCGAGCCCAAGAACAAGATCTACGTCGAGGTCGTGGGCCGCCCGGGTGTGCCCGCCGCCACGGAGATCCCGCGCGTGTCCGGCGAGGCCAAGGCGCTCGCCCTCGCCTTCGCGGAGGGCATGCTCGCGCGCGTCGGCATCGAGCTGCCGCTCTGGGCGCTGCGGGTGAGCGATCTGGTCGCCATCGAGTACAAGCAGCACCTCGCCGAGGTCCTGCTCCCCGAGGTGCGCCGCCGCATCGCCGCGGGGGCCCCCCTGGACGGCCTGGTGGACGAGGGGCTGCGCCCCTACGGCAAGGACCCCCGCGGGCTCGTGGCCGACGCCGTGCGCGCCTGGGCGGACCAGAACGCGGACGAGGGCGTGAAGGTGCGGGAAGCGTTCGGCGCCTGAGCCTCGGCCTCAGCCGAACGAGATGCCCGCGTCCCGGAGCGCGCTGACGAGGGCCTCGGGCGTGGTGACCAGCCGGTCGGCGCCGGCGGGCGCCGCGATGCCCCACCCGACGCCGATCATGGGCATGCGAGCGGCGCGGGCCGCGCCCACGTCGGCCGGGCCGTCCCCCACCATCACGCCCTCGTCCGCGCCGAGCCGCCGGAGCGCCTCGACGAGCGGGGCGGGATCGGGCTTGCGGACCACCACGTCTCCGACGACCACCGTGTCCCCGCCGAGCACGACCGGAAAGTAGCGGGAGAGGTCGAGCTGGTCGACGATGGTGCGGGAGAACGCCTCGGGCTTGTTCGTCACGATCGCCATCGGCCCGCGCACGCCCTCGAGCACGGCCCGGAGGCCGGCGTACACCCGCGTCTGCACGACCAACGCGCGACCGTACTCGTCCATGAACACGCGAAGATCTTCCTCCCCGGGGGCGCTCCCGGCGGCCTCGACGCACCGGTCTACCAGCTTGCGGGCGCCCTCTCCGATGAAGCCGCGGATGACGGCCTCCCCGAGCGGCGGGCGTCCGGTGCGCACGAGCATGCGGTCGACCGCGGCGGCGATGTCCCCCGCGCTGTCGATGAGCGTGCCGTCGAGGTCCCACAGCACGGCCCTCACGGCTCTTCCGTGGGCGGGAGGCCGAGGACCTCGACCGCGCCCGCCGCGGCGCCCGCGGTTCCCGCAGTGCCTGGGGTGCCGGCCTCGGGGTCCGGGAACGGCGCGATCGGGCGCGGCACGAACGCGGGGAGCGCACCCTCCGCCCGCGCGAACGGTTCGGGCAGCACCGGCATCCTCAACGCGGAGATGCGCGGGCCCTGCTCACGCGGCAGGAGCACCGTGATCCCGAGCGCCGGCCAGTTCACGTAGTCGCGCAGGTGGGCCGCGTACCAGCCGAGGCGATCGTCGCGCACGGTCTGGCGGCCCATGCGCGTGGCGTGGCGCATCCGCAGCTCCGCGTCCGGTGCGCTGCCCTCGGGCGCCGGGACCACCATGCTGATGTGGGTCACCACGACCGGCGACCACGCGCGCTCCTCCCGGAGCGTGATCACGAGCGCGCCCGCGGGGATCCGGGGCACGGCCTCGACCGCCTCCGCGAGATCGAGGTAGCTCAGAGCCCACTCCCCGAGGGGCAGCACCGAGTCGGGAAGGGTGAACAGCCCCCGACGGCGCCACCGCTTCCACACCTCGGGCGTCACGTCCTTCCGGAGGTCGCGCGCGTGGCCGACCCGCGCGGTGATGTCTTCGAGCAGCCCGTTCCGGATGGCGTCGGGGATCCACTGCGCCTCCATGAAGTGGCGGCGGTGGTCGTACGCGGGCGCGCCGGCGTAGCGCAGGGCGTCCCGCACCGCGGGCGCGTAGAGCGGATCCCCCGCGAGCGTGAGGCCCAGGACCTCCTCCACGAAGGTGAGGCAATCGAAGGCGTCGTAGCGGCTGGGGGGATCCGGGTCGACGCCCAGGCCCTCGCCGGCCGCGTCGTTCAGGTACGGGAGCCCGAGAAAGGAGCGGCTGGCGAGCTCGAGGCGCTCCCCGAGGGGGCGCGTGCGTGCGTCCCGCACGCGGGCGATCACGTCCGCCTGCGGAGTCCAGCGCTCGGGACCGCGTTCGACCGCGACGAAGGTGGGCGCCACGGCATCCCCCGTCGCGCGCGCGGCCCCCGCCTCCAGCATCAACCACAACCACAACACGCGCTAGCCCTGGTCGACGCACGCGGGTCGGTCCCGCTACACGCCGAGGCGCTGCTGATATCCCGCGAGCAGCGTGAGCATCGCCTCGAAGCCATCGACGTCGAGGACCTCGTCCGCGGCGGAGAGCGCGCGCTCGATGAGGTCGGAGAGGCCGCGGTTCAGGAGGCGACGGTGCTCGCCGGCGGGGCGCTTGCGGAGGTTCTTGATCACGACCGCGATCGGGAGGCGCCCATCCGCGGCCACGTCGACCCCCTTGAACAACGGAGCGAGCGGCACCGAGGTGCCCTCGACGAGCAGCTGCATCCGCGCCACACCCGAACCCCGCCCGTCCGCCGCCTCGATCGCGGCGCAGATGGTGGCCAGCACGTCGTTCGTCACGTCCAGCTTGCGCTGAATCTCCTCGTCATGGAGCTTCGGACCCGAGAAGTTCAAGGAGACCGCGGACTTCAGGACATCCTTGCCCTCGGCGTCCTCCATCTCGATGAGGGTCTCGGTGGATGCGACGAGCTGCTCGGGCACCTTGTCGAGCTCTACGCGATCGAGGAGCGTGCGGTCGGTCAGGAACGCGCCCGCCTCGCGAACGGTGTCGTAGTCCCGGAAGGCCGCCATGTCGTCGTCGTCGCCCTCGTCGAACGAGGCCGCCGGACGGGGCCACCATTCCGCGGGCTCCGCGGCAGCAGCGGCGGGCTCGGCCTCGTCGTCCGCGGGCTCCACCGCAACGTCCACGGGCTCCGCGGCTACGTCCGTGGGCTCCACGGCTACGTCCACGGGCTCCACGGCAACGCCTGCGGGCCCACGGAGCGCGGCGACCCACGCAGGCCCCGCTCCCGGGCCGCCCGAGAGCGGCGCGTCGGCCGTATCGTCGTCTGAGGTGAGCTCTCCGGGGTGCTCCTCGTCGAGCGGGGGGTTCTTCCCGACCAGCTTGCCCTCGTCCAGCATCAGGCGCACGAGCTCCAGGAGCCGTGTCGATTCCCAGGGGCTGGTGGCCAGGAGATCCGCGAGGCGGCGGCGCGGCGCGCACCGGGCGAGCAGGGTCCGCTCCATGCCGGTCGCGGTGGGGGTGGCTCCCGCGGCGAGGACCAGCTGTGGCTGCCGGGCGAGGGTGCCGATTCGCGCGCGCAGCGCCACGAGCTCCTCCAGCAGGGAGCGTGTGTCGTGCCCGACCTGGATGTTCTCCACGAACACGGCATCCATCGGGAGGAACTCGACCGCGCCGTCCGTCGAGCAGAACTGGAAGAGGTTCTCGCGGAACCGCTCGAAGAGCAGCTCCATCAACAGATCTTCCGGCAGCAGGTCGAACAGCGACTCGGACAGGCCGGCGCCGGAGGCGACGCTGTCCCAAAGAACCTGGTGGCGCGCCTCGTCGACATGCCCGGCCGCGCGCAGGATCCGCAGCATGCGCTCGTCGTCGAGATCACACTGCGCCGCGAGCACCTCGCCGAGCATGACGTACACCCGGTATCGCACCCCTGCGTCCGCGTGGCTCGTGAGGCAGCCCGTCTGCCCCGAATCGAGACAGCCGATCAGGGCCAGCCGCGGGTCCCTCGGGGTTTCACCTTTCCGTGACAGCAACCAGCGCCTCGCTCGGGCACCCGGTATCGGGCGCGCAACGTGGGCTCATCGTACAGACCCGCCGCCGGCCGGTCAACGACGCCCCCCAAAGCGCGGCCGATCCACCTCACGAAGCGGCGAGGAGCTCGGGATCCTCACCCAGCACGGAGAGCAGACGGTCTCGCGCGCGGGAGAGCCGGCTCATCACCGTGCCGAGCTTGATCGACAGCGCTCGGGCGATCTCCGCATACGACATGTCCTCGTAGTAGCGCAGGAGCAGGATCGTGCGGTGATCCTCGGTGAGCTGGCCGATGGCCTGGATGATCTCCTCCTGCCGCTCGCCCCCGAACACGACCTCGATGGGGTCGGCGAGGAGCTCCTCCGTGCGCGGGACCGACGCGAGGATGCCGTCCCGGCGCCGGCGATCACGGACGAGGTTGAAGCAGAGGTTGCGCGTGACCCGGTAGAGCCAGGCCTGCATCTTGAACTCGGGGTCGAAGAAGCGAGGCTCGCGCATGGCCTTGATGAACACCTCCTGGACCACGTCGCGCGCCTCCTGGGCATCCTTGAGGATGCAGTAGGCGTGCACGTACAGGCGCTCGCCGTACTTGCGGACGAGCAGGTCGACGGACTGTTGGCGGTCGCTCGTCGCGACCTCCTTGATGTCCTCGTCGAGCCAGTTTCCCGTCGGGGCGCCGCCGCCTGGAGTCGTGTGGAGTGCGTCGCTGGTTCGTGGGGTGATCATGAGCTCTCCTGCGTGCGCCCCGTTGCCGCGCACATTTCAAGTACGCGCCCCACGCCCCAATCTTGCGACCCCATGACACAGCTTGACGAATGGCAGGGGACGGCCCATCCTGGGTGCCGCAGGCAGCGGGAGCGCAGCGGTGGAAGCCAAGAATGGGACCAGCAGCGACGTGATCGAGGTCAAGGCGCTGGTGGAGGCCATCGTCAGGGCGCTCGTGGACTACCCCGACCAGGTGTTCGTCACCGAGGTGGAGGGCACGAACAGCTGCGTGCTCGAGCTCTCCGTGGCCGCGGAGGATGTGGGGAAGGTGATCGGCAAGAAGGGCATCCACGCGGACGCCATCCGACGCATCGTCCACGCCATCGGGGGCAAGAACAAGAAGCGGTACGTGCTGGAGATCCTGGAACACCCGGGAGCGCCGGCGGCGTCCGGCCGAGCCCCCGCGGCGTCCGGCTGACCTATTCGGTGATGCCCGGAATGCGGACCCCGCGCTCGTGCGCCACCTCGATCGCGCGCTCGTAGCCGGCGTCCGCGTGGCGAAGGACGCCCATCGCCGGATCCCCCAGCAGGACACGCTCCAGGCGCCGTGCAGCGGCCTCGGTGCCGTCCGCCACGATGACCTGGCCCGCGTGCTGCGAGTAGCCCATCCCCACGCCTCCACCGTGGTGGAAGCTGACCCAGGAGGCCCCGTTGACCGCGTTCAGCAGCGCGTTGAGGATCGGCCAGTCCGCGACGGCGTCCGTCCCGTCCAGCATGCCCTCGGTTTCCCGGTTGGGGCTCGCGACGCTGCCGCAGTCGAGGTGGTCTCGGCCGATCACGATCGGCGCCTTCAGAGCGCCCGAGGCCACGAGCTCGTTGAAGCGCAAGCCGGCGCGGTGGCGCTCGCCGTAGCCGAGCCAGCAGATACGCGCCGGGAGGCCCTGGAACTGGATCCGCTCGCGCGCCATCGTCAGCCAACGGCGGAGCCCGACGTCGTCCGGGAACAGCTCGAGCAGGGCCTCGTCGGTGACGCGGATGTCCTCGGGGTCACCGGAGAGGGCCACCCAGCGGAAAGGCCCGCGCCCCTCGCAGAACTGGGGGCGGATGTAGGCCGGGACGAACCCGGGGAACGCGAAGGCGTCCGGCTCGCCGCCCTCGACCGCGCCCGCGCGCAGGTTGTTCCCGTAATCGAAGACGTGGCTGCCCTGGCGCATGAGCGCGAGCATGGCGCGCACGTGGGTGGCCATGGACGCATAGGCGCGCCGGCTGTACTCGGCGGGATCCGCGTCGCGCAGGACGGCGGCCTCGGCCAGGGTGAACCCCTCCGGGATGTAGGCGAGCGGGTCGTGCGCGGAGGTCTGGTCGGTCACCAGGTCCGGCGCGAGCGTGCTCAGCGCGATGAGGGGCATCAGCACCGCGGCGTTGCCGACGAGACCGACCGATCGGGCCACCTTGTCGCGCCGGTATCGGTTCACCCGGGCGATGGCGTCCTCGAGGTCGGTCGCGACCTCGTCCAGGTAGCCGGTGTCGATCCGCTTCTGGACGCGCGTGGGATCCACGTCGATCGCGAGGCACACCGCCCCGGCGAAGACGGCGGCGAGCGGCTGGGCGCCGCCCATGCCTCCGAGCCCCGCCGTAAGCACCAGCCGGCCCGCGAGGTCACCCCCGAAGTGCTGACGACCCGCCTCGGCGAAGGTCTCGTAGGTGCCCTGCACCATGCCCTGGGAGCCGATGTAGATCCAGCTCCCGGCGGTCATCTGACCGTACATCATCAGGCCCTTGCGCTCGAGCTCCCGGAAGTGCTCCCAGGTGGCCCACTTCCCGACGAGGTTCGAGTTGGCGATGAGCACGCGCGGGGCGTCCGGGTGCGTACGGACCACGCCCACGGGCTTGCCGGACTGAACGAGCAGCGTCTCGTCATCCCCGAGCGTCTTGAGGCACTCGAGGATGCGATCGAAGGAGGGCCAGTCCCGGGCGGCCTTGCCATTGCCGCCGTACACGACCAGGTCGTCCGGTCGCTCGGCGACGTCAGGATCGAGGTTGTTCTGGATCATCCGGAACGCGGCTTCCTGCACCCACCCCCGGCAGTGAAGGGTGGAGCCGGTGGGCGCGCGGACGATCCGGGACATCAGCCCTCGTCCTCGTCCTGCACACCCTCCTCGGAGTACACCACGCGCCGGTGGCGGTCGTGCGCGACCATCACGATGCTCGACTGCTCGACGTTGTCGGAGCAATCCTCGAGGTTGGCGAGGTACTCGGTCAGGGCCTTGAGATACTTCTGCTCGGAAGCGGGCTTGTCCCGATCCTCCTGCAGGTAGCGCTCGCTGTGGCGGAGGTCGAACATCTCGTCGTTGATCTTGGACATCGGGAATCCTCGGTGAGGCTACGCCTCGGGCGGGAGATCGTCGGCGGCGGGGGGGAGCAGATCGTCGACCGAGGGGGGCAGGTCGTTCGGGCGGAGCTGCTTCTGCACGTTCTCGTTGTCGTCGAAGCCGGTCATGTCCGGCTGGACGTGACCCGCGGCGATCTCACGGAGGGCGGTGACGATCTCCTTGTTGGTGCGATCGTCGTCGAGGAGCGTGCGAGACCCCTTCATGATCTGCTTGGTGCGCTCAGCGGTCACGAGCACGAGGGTGAAACGATTCGGGACCTGCTCGAGGCAGTCCTCGACAGTGATGCGCGCCATGCGGTACCTCTCTGGGACCGAGCCGGCTATCCTTTCATGCCGCCCGGCGCAACATGTCCATGCGCGCGTGGCCGGTTCTCCGGTAGAACCCGCGCAGCTCCGCGAGCAGCGCGCTCACGTCCCGGTGCCGCTCCAGCCGCTCGCAGTAGCGGTCGGCGAGCCTTCCTGCCTCCCGATAGCGGTGGCGCTCCTCCCCATCCAACCCCTCGGCGAGGCTCGCGTCGTGGAAAAGGCGCCGTCGCAGCGTGGGGTCGGGGCCCACGTGCAGCCGCGCGGTCACGTACTTGTCGACCTCCGCCTGTGTCTCGAGCTCGAGCAACGAGACGGTCTCCTCGCGCGCGGCGCGGCGCACGAGCAGGAGGAAGTGGCTCACGCCCTCCGTCACCGCACACCACGCGGGGAGCGCGTCGCGAACGGCCTCCGCGGGGGTGCGGGCGTCGACGGCGCGGATGTCGTCGGCGTGCAGGTACACGCCGATGTCGACGTCGTCGTCGGCCTGTCGCACCAGCACCCACTCGCGGGCCACGCGAGCGGAGGCGCCGAGCAGCTGCTGCACGTCCTCGGCCTCGACCAGGAAGTCTCGGATGTCGGGCGCCTCGATGTCGTAGATGGCCTGGAGATGACGCTGGATGAGCGCGATCATCCAGAGCCCACCGACCGCGTCGGCACCAGGCCGAGCTGCCGCAACCGCTCCGCGACGCGGGGCGAGCCGCTCTCCAGCCACTCCTCGTACAGCCGAACGATGTCCGTGTCCGAGCGCTCGCGCGTCTCGTCGCGAACCTCGGCGATCACCTCCACACAGGCCGGGTACCGCTCTGCCAGCTCGGCGAAGATCTCGGCGAAGCCTCCGTTTCGCGCGTCGAGCAGGCGCTCGAGCGAGCGGTACGCCGTCTCTCCCATCTTCGCGCAGTAGTCGCGCGAGATCTTCCGGCGCTCCAGGTGCTCGCGGAAGAACCCGGTGAGCAGCAGCGAGCGATCGCCGAGCTTCCGCCACAGCGACACCGCCTCCGCGCCCGGCGCCAGGACGGCGCGGTGCCGGAGCTCGACGAGGGTGGCGCTCCCCTCCTCCTCGGGCTCGTCCTCCCGGTGGGCCTGCTCCGCGAGCAGGCTCGACAGGTAGTACACCGCGTTCTCGCTCACCGGAGCCCGCTGGTGCAGCACCGCGCTCTCCACCCGCTCGTGAAAGAAGTCGAAGAGGTTTCCCTCCGTGACCAGCCCTCCCGCCTCAGTCCGGTTCATGACGCCTCCAGATCGTGGTGAAGAACGAGCTTCCAGGCTGCCGCTTGCGTTGAATGTCGACGTGGATGTTGGTTCGGGCAGAAAACTCGCGCCTCGCTCCTTGACCGCGAGCGGGGCCGTGCCTACCTGACGGGCGCCCCGGATTGGGTTCGCCGTGAGCCCCGTCAGGAAACCAACCTCCATCCCCCCGCGGGGTTCTCCTACCGGATGAACCCCCGATGACTCGCGATCCTTCACGGCACGCGAGCTCGGAGTGAAGATGAACGTCCGTCCTCTTTTCGACCGCCTCCTCGTCAAGCGCAACGATGAGCCCACCAAGACCAAGTCCGGGCTCTTCCTGCCGGAAACCACCAAGGAGAAGCCCTCCGAGGGCACCGTGCTCGCGGTCGGCAACGGCCGCGTCGCGGATGACGGCTCCGTCACCGTCCTGACCGTCAAGGTCGGCGACCAGGTGATCTTCGGCAAGTACAGCGGGACCGAGATCAAGATCGACGGCGATGATCGCCTCATCCTCCGCGAAGACGACGTGCTCGGCATCGTCGAGTAGTTCCGCCCCGCGATTTCTTGCGTACCAGTTTTTGAGTACCAGCTCAGCACCCGCTCTGCACCGCGCGTATCGAGACGATGCGCTCCAGCAGCATACCTCAGGAGTTCCAAATGGCAGCGAAGCAGATCCTCTTCGACGTCACCGCCCGCAACAAGATCCTCGCCGGCGTCGACACGCTCGCGAACGCGGTGAAGGTGACTCTCGGCCCGAAGGGCCGCAATGTCGTGATCGAGAAGTCCTGGGGCGCCCCGGTGGTCACCAAGGACGGCGTGACCGTCGCCAAGGAAGTCGAGCTCGAAGACCGCTTCGAGAACATGGGCGCGCAGATGGTGAAGGAGGTCGCCTCCAAGACCTCCGACGTGGCCGGTGACGGCACGACCACCGCCACGGTGCTCGCCCAGGCCATCTTCCGCGCTGGCGTGAAGCTCGTGGCCGCCGGGCACAACCCGATGGATCTGAAGCGCGGCATCGACAAGTCGGTCGCGGCGATCGTCGCCGATCTGAAGGAGCAGTCCCGCCCCGTCGCGGACCAGCGCGAGATCGCGCAGGTCGGCACGATCAGCGCCAACGGCGACGAGGAGATCGGTAGCATCATCTCCAGCGCCATGGAGAAGGTCGGCAAGGAAGGCGTGATCACGGTCGAGGAGAACAAGGGCCTCGAGACCGAGCTCAAGACCGTCGAAGGCATGCAGTTCGACCGCGGCTACATCAGCCCCTACTTCGTGACGGACACCGAGCGGATGGAGGCCACCTTCGAGGAGCCCTACATCCTCATCCACGAGAAGAAGCTCTCGTCGATGCGTGACCTCATCAAGCTCCTCGAGAAGGTGCACGCCGCCGGCAAGCCGATCGTCATCCTCGCGGAAGACGTGGAAGGCGAAGCCCTCTCCACCCTCGTGGTGAACAAGCTCCGTGGCACCCTCCAGGTCGTGGCCGTCAAGGCTCCCGGCTTCGGCGATCGCCGCAAGCAGATGCTCGAAGACATCGCCACCCTCTCGGGCGGCCGTCTCATCGCGGAGGAGCTCGGGCTCAAGCTCGAGAACCTCGGCCTGAACGACCTCGGCCGCGCCAAGCGCGTCGTGATCACCAAGGACCACACCACGATCATCGACGGTGCCGGCTCCCACGACGCGATCAAGGCCCGCATCAGCCAGCTCAAGGCGCAGATCGAGGAGACCACCTCCGACTACGACCGCGAGAAGCTCCAGGAGCGCCTCGCCAAGCTGGCGGGCGGCGTCGCGGTCATCCGCGTCGGCGCGGCGACCGAAGTCGAGATGAAGGAGAAGAAGGCCCGCGTCGAGGACGCGCTCCACGCCACGCGCGCGGCCGTCGAAGAAGGCGTCCTCCCCGGCGGTGGTGTCGCCCTCGTCCGCGCCCAGCGCGCGCTCGCGAACATCGATGCGCCGGGTGACCAGCGCTTCGGCGTCGAGATCGTCCGCCGCGCCGTCGAGGAGCCGCTCCGCGCGATCGTCGTGAACGCGGGTGGCGAGCCCTCGATCACGCTCGAGAACGTGCGCAACGGCACCGGTGGCTACGGCTACAACGCCGCCACCGGCGTCTTCGAAGACCTGTACGCCGCGGGCGTCATCGACCCCACCAAGGTCACCCGCGCCGCGCTCGAGAACGCGGGCTCCGTGGCCGGTCTGCTCCTCACGACCGAGGCGATGATCGCCGAGTACGTGGACGACAGCGACAACGGCGGCGCTGGCGGCGGGCACTCGCACTAGTCGACGGAGCCTCTCCTCGGGGAGGCTCCCAGCATCGAAGGCCCTCGCACCGCTCCGGCGGCGCGGGGGCTTTCGCGTTCAGGGTCCCGTGGCGCCCGGGCCGACCGGGGCGCTCTCGGCGGGGCGTCCGGGAAAGTAGAACCGCGCGCCGATCGCGGCATCGAAGGTGCCGATGGTCCCAGGGTACAGTCCGATCCCCGGCGCAAGCTCGACAAACGCCTCGAGCGGCACGCCGTCGTGGATGAACGACATCCCCACCGGCACGCGCACGCCGAGCCCCACGACCTCGTCGGTGAGCGTGTAGGGCGAGTCCCCGATGCGGACGCGCGGGCCGAGCCCCAGGTACACGGGAAAGTGCACGTCCTCGATCTCGTCCGTACGGAGGTCGGCGAGGCGCAGCAGGACGTCCCCGTGGGCGAGCAGCGTGCCCTGGTCGAAGCTCCAGGCCAACGCCGCGTC
Source organism: Pseudomonadota bacterium (assembly GCA_030685065.1). Classification (GTDB taxonomy): domain Bacteria; phylum Myxococcota_A; class UBA796; order UBA796; family SXON01; genus CAJBVW01. Next base: position 26,067 of record JAUXQH010000140.1, read on the forward strand.
ATAGTAAACGCGGCCCTGCGCGGGACGCCAGGCCGCCGAGAACCCGGTCGGGAGGCCGAGGACGACCCCGAGCCCGAAGCCCCCCACGTCCCGGTTCAGGGTGGGGTCAGCGGGCGGCGGCAGCGCGAACGACGGCGTGCCCTCCTGCGACCAAGCGAGGCCCACCAACATCATCGCAAGCACGCCCTACTCCAGCGGTCGTTCGAGCGCCTCGAGCACGGCCCCGTCTTGGTACACCACGACGAGGCGGCGCAGGATGGGACCCAGCTCCGCATCGGCGAGGTAGCCGTGCCAGCGGCGATCGCCCACCACGCTGCGAAAGGAAAAGCCGTGACGGAGCGCGTCGAGCAGGTGGGCCTCGAATGCCGGCGCGTCACGGCGGCGGCCCGCCATGTCCGCGAGCCGGAAGTGGCCGGCCCATTGGTCGGGCGCGAGCCGTACCACCTCGCGGAAGTCGGCCTCCGCGTCCGCGAGCTCCTCCGCGGAGAGCAGCACTTCACCGCGATCGTAGCGGGCCGCCACCAACGTGGGATCGAGCGCGACCGCCCGATCGAGCCAGCGGCGGGCATCCCCGGGCTCGCGCGCGAGCCGGCTCGCCAGCCCCAGCTCGTAGGCCAGCCGGGCATCCGGGCCGATCTGGCGCTCCCACTTCTTCGCGAACTCGGTCGCGGGGCCGAGGCCCTCCTGGCGTGCCAGCCGGGAGACCTCGTCGGCGGCAGCGGCCATCAGCGAGTCGCGGTAGTCGGGCGGGGGGATCTCCGCGCGCGCGTCCGAGACGACGGCGGAGAGCGCCAGGAGGAGCGCGAATACCGGCCCGGACGCCATCATCCCCGGCGACGCCGCCGGCCGAGCGCGGAGAGGCCCGCCGCCGCCGCGAGCAGGGCGCCTCCGCCC
>JAUXQH010000144.1 GCA_030685065.1 Pseudomonadota bacterium
GAGGGCGATCACCTTGGCCGGTCTCAGGGCGATCACCTCGGCCGAGCCACGAGCGATCACCTTGGCCGGACTCAGGGCGATCACCTTGGCCGGGCTGGGTGGGATCACATAGGCCGGGCTGTCACACGCGGAGACGCTCGCGCGCCTGGTGCGCCTCGACCCGAAGTTCCTTTCGCCGATCACGCACCGGAGCGTCGAGAGCCGGCAGCAGCGCGCGACGCTGCGGGTCCGCGCGGTGCTGGTGGAGACGCGCTCGAAGATGATCTCGGTGGTGCGTGGCTTGGTGAAGCAGTTCGGAAAGCGGCTTCCTTCCTGCACGGCCGACACCTTCGTCGAGCGCTTCCGCGTCTTTTCCCGGAGCTCGACGCCGTGGTCGTCGCTGCGGTGACGCCGCTTGTGGACGAAATCGAGGGCCTTGGGGCCCGCATCGGGGTCGCGGAGCGGAGGGGACAGGGGAGCGCATCCGGGCGACGCATCCCGGGTCGGACGAGGATTCCGACGAACCCTTCTCACCCCGGCTCCGTGTAAGGATCCGTTCCGCACGGCGTCCCCGCCACGCGGGCCCCCGAGGCCCATGTCCCGCCCGACCCTGCTGATCCTGGCCGCGCTCCCGCTCCTCGCGGCGCGCGTGCCCCTCGAAGCCGCCCCGCCGGCGAGCCCCCGCCTTGCCCTCACCCCGGCGAGCCGCGCGTTCTACGCCCGGCCCATCACGACCTGGTTCGAGCAGCACAAGGGCGTCGCCGCGTACCTCCAGGTGGACCGCCCGCTCTACCGCCCCGGCGACCGCGTCTCGTTCCGCGGGTGGGAGCTCGGAACCCACGACTTCGGCGCGGTCGAGGGCGGGCGGACGGTGCGGCTGCTCGATCCCCAGGGCGCGACGGTGGCGACCCACGCCGGGCGGGGCGGGAGCGTCACGATCCCGGCGCTGGCGGCGGGCGGCGAGTGGAAGCTGCAGCTTTTGGACGCGGCGCGGGTGGTGGCCGAGCGGTCGATCGTCGTGCGCACCGTCGAGATCCCGAAGTTCAAGCTCTCGCTCGAGGCGCCGGGCGAGGCGGTGGCCCCCGGCGCGACGGTCACGCTCCCGTTCCAGGCCCACCGCGCCACCGGGGAGGCGCTCGCCGGGGCGGAGGTCGTGGTCCTGGTGCAGGCAGGCGGCCGGGCGGTGCGGCGGACGCAGGTGAAGCTGAACGCGGAGGGGCGCGCGACGATCGAGATCACCGCGCCGGTGGACGCGACCGACGCGAGCGTGACGGTGATGGTCACCGACGGCGGGCTGACGGAGTCGGTGACGCGGCCGGTGCCGCTGCGGGCGCGCAAGCTGGCGCTGACGGTGTACCCGGAAGGCGGTGCGCTGGTCGGCGGCGTGGAGAGCCGGGTGTACCTCCAGGTGCGCGGGCCGCGCGGGGAGGCCGTCGCCGCGGAGGGGACGGTGACGGACGGCAAGGGCCGGCCGGTGACCACCTGGCGCACGGAGCTCGACGGGCGGGGCAGCTTCTCGCTCACACCCGAGTTCGGCCAGACCTACGTGATGGCCAGCACCGTGGACGGCGTGAGGTCGGTGGCGAGCCTCCCCACGTCGCAGCCCGACGGGTGCGTCGTGCGGACGTACGAGGACGACGGGAGCGGGCCCATCCGCGCGGAGGTGCGCTGCGCCTCGCCGCGCGCCGTGGTGGTCGTGGGGACGCAGCGGGGCGCCCTCTTGGACATCGCCCGCGTGGACGTCGCCCCCGACGCGCCGGGGGTGGTGTACCTGGAGGCCACCGATGCCGCGCTCCGGACCGCTCCGGGCGTCGCCCGCGTGACCGTGTTCGACGGCCAGGCGCCGCTCTCCGAGCGGGTCCTCTTCCGGAATCGCGAGGAGACGTTGCGGGTCGACGTCGTGCCCGACCGGGAGAGCTACGAGCCCGGGGAGACCGTGGGCCTGGAGCTGCGGGCGAGCACTCGGGCAGGCGTGCCGGTGGCCGCCGACCTCGCGCTGTCCGTCGTCGACGACAACCTGCTCGCCTTCGCCGCGGACGACGCCGCCGGGCTCGTGGAGAGCGCGCTGCTGGCCGCCGAGGTGCCCGGGAAGATCGAGGACATCCGACACTACTTCGACCGCGAGGATCCGAACGCCGCGCGCGCGATGGATCTCCTCCTCGCGACCCAGGGCTGGCGACGGTTCGACTGGAGCGGCGCGTTCCTCGGCGGAGCGAAGGCGCGCGCCGACGAGGCCGAGCGCGCCCGGGTGGGAGACGACGTGACGGAGGTGCCGGAGGGCACGGTGCTCACGAAGGAGTTCCTGCAGCGCATCCCGTCAGGAAGGTCCTACCAGACGGTCGCGCCCATGGCCGCAGGAAGGATCGGCAACGCCAAGGCGCCCCCGTCGCCCGCGCCCACGTCCGCGCCCGTCGCCCGCGTGTTCGCGAGCGCCCCGAGCGTGCGCGCCGACTTCCGGGAGACCGTGTATTGGAACGGCGACGTACACACCGACGCCTCCGGCCGGGCCCGCGTCTCCTTCCCGCTGTCCGACGCCGTCGGCACCTTCCGCGTCCAGGTGGAGGGCGCGGGCGGTGGGCTCGTCGGCTGCGGCGAGGAGGTCCTCCGGTCCAGCCTGCCGCTCTCGCTCGACGTGAAGCTCCCCGAGGCGATGACCCAGGGAGATCGCCCGCTGCTCCCCGTCGTGGTGACGAACGACACGCCCGGCGCCGTCGACGTGGCGCTCACGGCGGACTGGGGCGGGCTGCTCGCGCCGGTGGGCACGGCCCCCACGTCGCTGCAGGTGGGGGCGGGCGCGCGGGCGTCGGCCTGGTTCCCGTTGGAGGTGGTGGCCTCCGGCAAGGGCGCGGTCACGCTCGCCGGGCAGGCGGGCCGCCACGGCGACGCGTTCACCCGCACCATCGAGGTGCAGCCCCGGGGCTTTCCCCAGGAGCGCGCGGCGGCCGGGACGCTCGCCGGCCGCGCCGACACGGTGATCGAGCTCCCGACCTGGCTGGAGGGCACGCTCACCGCCTCGGTGGAGCTGTACCCGTCGCCGGTGGCGACGATGGTGAGCGGCCTCGGGGGGATGCTGCGCGAGCCCGCCGGCTGCTTCGAGCAGGCGTCGAGCACGAACTACCCGAACGTGATGATCCTCCGGTACCTGCAGACGCGCTCGGAGCCGCCCGGAGAGGTCGCCGCGCGGGCGAGCGCGCTGCTCGAGAGCGGGTACCGCCGCCTCACCGCCTACGAGGCGCAGAGCGGCGGGTACGAGTGGTTCGGGGCCTCCCCCGGCCACGAGGCGCTCACCGCCTACGGCCTCCTGGAGTTCGCGGACATGCGCGCCGTGTACCCGCAGCTCGAGGGGGCGATGGTCGACCGCACGGCGAGCTGGCTGATCGGCCAGCGGCGCGACGGCAAGGGCGGGTTCCTCCGCAACGACCGCGCGCTGGACTCGTTCGGGCGCGCCTCGGTCGTCGTGACCGACGCCTACATCACCTGGAGCCTCGTGCAGGCCGGGTACGGCGCCAAGATGCGGCCCGAGCTCGACGCGATCGCCGCGCTCGGGGAGACCACCGCGGACCCGTACGTGCTGGCGCTCGTCGTCGGCTCGCTGGGCAGGGCCCGCCCGGAGGCGGTGGCCCGGCCCCTCGACCGGCTGCTCTCGCTCCAGGCGGTGGACGGGAGCTTCCCCGGGGCCAAGGAGAGCATCACCCGCTCGGGCGGCGAGGGGCTCCTCGTGGAGACCACCGCGCTGGCGGCGCTCGCGCTGCTCGACGCGGAGGCGGGCGAGACGGCCCAGCGGCGGGCGATCGACTGGATCGTCGGCCACCGGCAGGCCGGGGGCGCGTGGGGCTCGACGCAGGCGACCGTGCTCGCGCTCCGGGCGCTCACCACCCACGCCGTCGCCCATCGGGCGCCCGAGGCACCGGGGTCGGTGCAGGTGTCGGTGAACGGGCAGCCGGGCGGGACGCTCACCTGGGAGGCCGGCCAGGAGAGCGCCGCCCGCCTGGAGGGGCTGGAGGGCCTCCTGCGCGCGGGGCCCAACGAGATCACCCTCTCCGGAGGCGGCGGGAAGGCCCTCGGCTACACGGTGGCCGTCGCGTACCGCACGCGCGCGCCCATCACGGACCAGGGAGCCGTCATCGACATCTCCACCTCGCTGGCGTCGACGCGGCTCAAGATGGGGGAGACCGTGCGGCTCCACGCCGACGTCCGCAACCTTCGGTCGGCGGGCCAGCCGATGACCATCGCGCGCATCGGCATCCCCGGCGGCCTGTCCGCGCAGGACAGCCAGCTCCGGGCGCTGCGCGACGCGGGCGTCATCGACTTCTACGAGACGCGCCCGCTGGAGGTCGACCTCTACTGGCGCGCGCTCGGCCCGTCGGCGGAGCGCAAGGTGGACCTCGACCTCGTCGCCACCGTCCCCGGGACCTGGCAGGGCCCGGCGACCAGCGCGTACCTGTACTACACGCCCGAGCGCCGGTCGTGGGAGGCACCGGTGAGCGTGATGGTGGAGCCGTGAGGATGGCCCTCCTCCTCCTGCTCACCGCCTGCCGCCCCGACCCCACCGAGACGTGGCGCGCGGCGCAGCTGAAGGCCGAGCGCGGGCGTGCCGCCGTTGCGTCGGCCGACGACGTCTGCCGGCAGATCTATCGGTGCGAGGAGGCCCGGACGCGTCTCCTACGGGCGGAGGCGGCGGGCCAGGATGAGCTGGAAGCGTCCGGCCTCGTCAACGGGGGCCCGACGGACCACCTTGCGGCGAGCCTGTCCGCGTACCTTGGCGCACGCGAGAGGGGACCCGCCGATCCGTGATCCGTTGGCGGTCTACCGAGATCCCGCACATCACCGTTCACTTAGAATGCGTTGTACCCGAGCCCGCCCGAGCTGATGACGAGCTTGGTGATCTTGCCGCCGACGCCGAACAGGACCACCGGCGGGCCCTCGTCGTCGCTTGCCTCTACCGGGTCCCCGAGCAGGACATCGGCGCTCGTTTCGGACGTGGCCCACTCGTCCGTGCCGTAGCCGCCGAGGCCGAGGTCGCCGTCCGCGTCGCGAGAGAAGCTCCCGTAGAAGGTGCCCTTGGACAGGGTAGCCTGCTTGCCCTGCGTGTTGGCGGCGCCGAGGAGGCCCACCGAGCCAGAGGCATCGCCGCCCATCGGGTCGCCCTCGATCGTGAGCTCGACGGCGAACACGGCCGTGATGTCGTCGTCGAAGACGACCACATGCGATTCTTCGGCCACGATATTGTCGATGAGCTCGTCCACGGTGACACTCCGGTCGTCTTTCAGCGCCGCGGGATCGGTGCCGTAGGCGGTGAACGCCCATGCGTACCCGCCCCCGTCCTGCTCGACGAGCGAGACGCAGAGGCCGTCGGCGCACACGGGCGAGCGCAGGTCGGAGGCAGTGGCTCCGATGAGCTTGAAGGAGCCGCTGGTGATCGAGAATGACGAGTCCAACATGTCGAGCTGCGAGCTGTCCCGAATGTCGAAGTTGCCCCCGCTGATGTTGACTCGCTGGTAGCTGTTCGCCGGCACGCTCACCGTTTCACCGCCCGCCAGCTCCAGCTCGGCGTGCGTGGGGTAGGCGATGGTGGACCAGCCGGTGGCGACGACGGTCATCCGATCCGTGCGCTGGTGGCCGCCCGCGAAGAGATCCGTGAGGAAGTGGCTGGAGATCGCCACGCTCGTCCCCGCCCCCGCCGACAGCGCGTTCACGCCCTCGCCGTCGTCGCCCCAGGGCTCCGCAAGCTCGGCCTTCACGTTCTCGATGGTGTTGCCCTCCACGTCCAGCACCTTCGCCTTCACGTCGATCACGCCGGTGTGATCGAGAGTGCTCTCGGCCGTCCAAACGGAGCCCACCGCATCCCAGTCCACCTCGGCCTTCTCGCCGCCGGACACCTCAAACGTCGCGTACGCCACCTCGTAGGTGTCGGCGCCGGCGAGGTCGAAGTTGAGCAGGTAGCCCATGCCATCGGCGTTGGTCTCGCCTCCGATGAACGCCACGTCGTACGCCACCCGCACCTCGCAGCCGAGCCTGGTGAGGATCTCGCAGGCGCCGGCGGACTCCCCGTCGTCGAGGGTCACGCTGCCGTCGGAACCGAGCGTGCCCGAGAACGTCATCAGCGCGGCGCTGCCCTTGTCGTAGAGAGTGAGGGTGAGCGCGGCGTCCTTTGCGGGGAGCGCGGGGAGCGCGGCGCTGCCGTGGAGCCAGGCGTCGGACTCCTCGAAGGTGAGGTCTTCCTTGCCCGCGTCCGAGGAGACGGTCGCGGTGACGCCCGCGACCGTGTCGCCTTCGGCCCCCGAGACCGACGCCAACCGTTTGTATTCGAACGTCTTTATGCCGCTATTCTCCTTGAACTTCGTGAGACCCATCCCGGCGACCGCCGGCGAAACCACCGGCGCGAGCAGCGCGCTCCCGACGAACAGGACGAGCGCGGAGGAGGCGTGGCGATGCAGGATCATGTACAGCTCGGGGAGGCCTGCACCGTAGCACCTGCCCCCTGCGTGCGAACCTCACAGCCATCTCTCATCCGCCTGTGGCGCGGGGGCCGCCACCATCCAGACTCGACGTTCCGGCTCGACGCCCGCCCGGCCGCGGGGCTACTCTGGTACTTGCGGAGCCTCCGGCTTCGGACTGAACTGCCCCTCAAAGGCCGGCATCTTCTCGGCCCCCCACGCCTTTGGGTCCAGCCAGAAGGTTCGATTACCATTCGGCCATCCCGACCATCGATGGAACGCCCGCTTTTCCGATGAGGAGGGGCGGGCGCTTCTGCGTTTTGAGCTTCGGTGGCGCGGTTTTGGATTTCGAATCCGGTCACGCACTACCCGTCGAGCAGTACTCACAGGTTGTTGGCGCCGCAACCCGGGTCGTGGTCAGGCACCCTCGCCGTCGCCTCCGTCCTCATCGGCCTCGTCATCGCCTTGATGTACGGGAGGACCTCTTCCTCCCTTGAAAGCGTGGTGAGGCCACGATCAAACCCGCCGCCATCCAAGACAGCGACGCTCCGGGCGCTGTCCCACGCCATCACCCGGGCACGTGCGCTCGGATCGCCGCCCTCGAGTTCGTGCAAGCGTGACGCGTCGAGCAGCGACGCAAGGTAGCTCACGGCCGCGAGGGACACCCCGGCGATCGAAACCGCCTGGGCCTGTGCGAATGCCGCGTCGTCTTCCGCGTACGCCGCGTCGTACCCCACGACGGTGGCCCACGCCGCAGTGGAGATGCCGGCGGCCTGGGTGGCGCTGTAGACCAGGCCCCGCACAGGGCGGTGGTGGACGTAGACTCCGACGCCGAAGGGCACGGCCGCCCATCCGGGCGGCTCGGCGTGGGCGAGCGGCAGACACGACACAAGCAACGCGAGCATTCGGACTCCGACAAGGACGTTGACACGGAAGCGGGCCCCGGCGGAGACGCCCGTGTTGGGGATCGGTCGTGAAGCCCCGATACGCCAACCTCTTTTACGGCGCGGGGGTCGTAGACGGGGTGGCAGAGCTGGCCGCCGCCAGGCGGTAGACCCTCCTCAGGATCACGACCTCTCTCCCCGGAACATTCGCCTCGATGGCCACGATCAACGCGTCCCCGTCTCGAAACAGCGTCTCCGTGAGGGTGGCGCCCTTCAGCTTGCGTTCGAGGGCAACGCCGAACGACGTGGTTCGGGCGCGCGCGCGGAGCGTGCCCGCGGGCGTGGGCACCTTCACGACGGGCCCATCGACGACCAGCGCGACTGGAGGGGTCGGACCCCACGCGACCGTGAAGCCGTCGTCCGTCGCACCCACCTGCAGACCGAGCGTGCCGCCGAGCAGGAGCCCCACGAGCATCATCCGACCATCCGGAGCCCCGGCGGGTGCGCCCCCCTCCCGTGTGTCGCCGGGAGGACCGCCGCCCATCCCACCCCCTGGGGGGCCGCCCCCCATCCCGCCCCCCGGGGGCCCGCCGCCCATCCCACCCCCTGGTGGGCCACCCCCCATGCCACCCCCCGGGGGGCCGCCGCCCATCCCACCCCCCGGCGGGCTACCGCCGGATCCAGGGGGCCCACCCCCCGGCACCGGCGCGAACGCGGCGATTGCCGCCTCGGCCGGGTCGCTCCGTGCCTGATCGAGTCGCCACGTGCCCGCAAGGTCATCGGCGGGACCGGCGAGCGCGCTCGTGACGATGAGGAACCACACAGCGGCGCCTACTCGTGCACCGCCGCCTGGACGGCGTCGTGACGCTGGCGCACGTGGGCGTTCATGTCGGCGAGCGCGTTCTCCCAGTCGGCTTCGGACGTCAGGAAGGTGCTGGATTCAACCTCCCCGTCGGCGCCGAAGAGCGAGGGGCGGATGATGTCCGCGAGCTCGGCGGCGCGCGCCTCGAAGGCGTCGACGTCGTAGGCCCCCTCGAACGCCTCCGCGAGGTAGAGCCGGTAGGTCTCGGCGTACGTCGGATCGTCGAGCACACGCCGGATCATCGGCCAGTCGGCGCCGACGTCGTCCAACAGGGGGTCCGAGCCGCCTCCCATACCGCCGCCGTCCATCAGGCTCAGGTTGTGATCCCACGGAATCCACGCCAGCCGCCCCCCGTCGGCCGGTACGCCGTAGAGGTAGTAGTTGTGGGCCATGCTGCCGTAGGCGTCCCAGTTGTCGATGGCCGTGTTGACGGCGAGCCAGCGCAGGAATCCGTCCACATCGGCGGTCGACTCGAGCTCCACACGCCAGCTCGCCGCGTCACCCTCGTCGCTACCGAGCGCTGCGACCAGGCCCTCGACGTCCGACCAATCCGCATCCTGCTTGTTCGACTTCTTCGCGAAGGTCTCCTCGTCGAAGCAGGCGAGCGTCGCACAGTCTCCGTCGGGCTTGTACAGGTTGCCTGCGTCCTCGCCGAAGACCCGAGTCATCATCGCGTCCGAGGGGTCTTCCATCGCGGTGTACAGGCCGAGGTACTGCGGCCCCTCGCCAGCATCGAGGTGGATCGCGTAGAAGGCGTTGCGCGCGGCCGGGACACCGCGATCCTCGAGGATCTCGTTGGCCAGGACCTCGTGGAGGAGGGTCGAGTCGCCCTGCCCGCTTCCGAAGGTCAGCTCCTTGAAGCCGAAGAAGCGCTGATCCTCGATCTCCGGCCGCTCGTCCCCGTAGCGGTCGAAGTCGAGTCGGAAGGGGAGCTTGGCAACGCCTCCCTGCCATGCCGAGATGAGCGTGGCATTCCCCTTGAAGCGCATCCCGACGCTGCACCAGATCTGGCCGTCCGCCTGCACCGTCACCGCGTGGTAGGTGGGATCCGCCGGCAGGAAGGACAGGTCCCCGCCACCCATTCCGCCCATTCCACCGTCGTCCTCCGGGACGCAGACGAGCGCGCCGCCCTGGCTCTGGCAGGTGCCTTCGATGTCCATCCCCCCCATGTCCAACGCGCAGGCATCGCCCTCGGCGAGGCCCTCGCAAGCGGCCTCCATCGCCTCGTTCATCTCGCCCATCCCGCCGGTGTCGAGCTCCTCCGGCGGGCCGTCGTCGCCGCCGCCGAGGGTGCCGCCGGAGCCGAACGCCGAGCCGGAGAGCTCTTCGAGCTCCGCGTACATCGCCGTGTAGTCCTCGGTCGCGATGGTGATGTCCACGCGGTGCACGACGGACTTGTCGAACACCCCGTCGTAGTCGGGTGTGTCGAGCTTGCCGTGGGTCGCCTCGGTCCAGGAGGCCGGTCGGTCGCCGGCCACGTCGCAGTCGAGCGTCTCGGTGACTGTCGTTGAGGGATCCGGAGAGGGGGTCTTCGAGCAGGCGGAGAGGAGGAGCAGGAGGATGCGCATCGGGAGCCTCGTCACTGAAGTAGCGGGGCCCGGCCGCTGGCTCCGTGGGCGAAGCGCATCGATTTGTTGCGGAGTGTAGCGTCAGCCCGCGTCCGAGGGCGCAGCCGGCCATTCGAGCACGAAGTGCGCCCCGCCGTCGGCACCGGTGCGCGCAAACGCCCGCCCTCCGTGCCGCTCGGCCGCACGACGGACGATCGCGAGCCCGAGACCCACGCCGCCGCTCTCGCGCGACCGGCTAGGGTCGAGACGGGCGAAGGGTTCGAAGACCCGCTCCAGCTCCGGGACAGGGATTCCCGGGCCGTCGTCCTGCACATGCACGCTCACGACGTCTCCCGCGGCGGTGACGCCGACGAAGATCGAGGTGTGTGCGTGCTCGACAGCATTGCGCAGGAGGTTTCCGACCGCCCGCCGGAACAGCCGTGTGTCCCCGCGCGCGAGCAGGTGGGAGGTCAGGACGCATCGAACGCGACCGTCCGCGACGGACTCGACCTCGCGACGGATGGCCTCCCCGGCGTCGAACACCTCGAGCTCCCCGCTCCCACGGGGCCCATCGAGCTGCACCCAGTCCACCAGCTCCGCGGTGAGGCGATCCAGCTCGTCGAGGTCGCTCCGCAGGGCGTCGACGCGTGCCCGGGCGTCCTCAGGCAACCGGGCGCGCAGGAGCTCCGCGTGAAGCGCGACACGGGAGAGCGGCGTGCCGAGCTCGTGCGCGACCGCATGCAGGAGTTCCTCCCGGTCACGCATGCGGCGCTGAAGCGCGGACGCCATCCGGTCGAACCCCGCGCCGAGGCGGCCGACGAGGTCCATGCGCGCGTCCGAGACTCGGGCGTCGAGCTGCCCATCCTGCAGGGCGTTCATGGCCGACTCGATGGCCTCCAGACGGCGTGCGAGCGGCCACACCACTCCCAGGGCAGCGCCCGAGACGAGGATGCCGGAGACCAGGATCCCGACCGTCACGGCGAACCGGTTGGGAGCCGGGAGGTCGAGCGGGCCGACGACGAGCTGGGTCCCCCCGTCATCAAGCGGCAGATAGAAGCGGGCGCCGCCCGGGCCGAAGCGGTGCTGTGGCTCCGGCTGGGGGTTTTCCGCCTCTTCGAGCGCGAGGGGAAGCTCGATCTCCGAGCGGAGGCGTTCGAGCTCGGCGGGCCGATCCGCGGGGCCGAGGGCGTCGAGGCGGCGCTGGGCCGCCCCCAGCCCGGCCTTCAGCAGGAAGTGGGGGAACCGGTCTGCCGCCGCTCGTGGCGGGAGGGAGACCGCCGCGAAGACCAGCGAGCAGCCGATCACGACGGCCGCCATGATGGCGGCCACACGCAGGACAAGGGCTCTCACGGATGCCTCCTGACACAGTGCTCGTTCATGGCAGGAGCCTACCGCCGTGTGAGTCGCTGAAGGGGCCCGACAACGCTTCGCAACGCTTCGCTGCGCATCCCCGACAGGCGGCGCAGCGGCACGGAGGTACACACGGACGCCTCATCGACTGCTCCGCCGTGGAGGAACGTGTGCTCGAACAGAAGGTCCTCGCCCTCGCCCTCACGGGCACCACAGGCATCCTGTGGCTCCTCGTCGCGCTTTCGGTCGTCTGCCTCGCCGTCGCCATCGAGCGTGGCATCGTCCTGTGGCTGGCCGGGCGCGGCGCGGCCTCGGTAGACCGCGCGGTGGGCAGGTTTGCCGCCGACGCGGACCCGAAGCGCCTCGCCGCGGCGCTCGGAGTCGTGGAGACCTCGTCCACCCGCGTCCTCCTCGCCGCGCTGGCCGCGCTCCCCCACGGCGCGGCGACCGTCGACGAGGAGATCACCAGCGAGCTCATCACCGAACGCGCGCGGCTCGAGCGGGGCCTCGCGATCCTCGGAACGACGGGCTCGAATGCTCCCTTCATCGGCCTGCTCGGGACCGTCCTCGGCATCGTCCGCGCGTTCCATGAGCTCGCCGCGAACACCAGCGCCGGCAACTCGACGGTCATGGCGGGGATCTCGGAATCCCTCGTCGCGACGGCGGTGGGCCTGGTCGTTGCCATCCCCGCGGTCGTTCTGTACAACGTGCTGCAGCGGCGGGTGAGGGCCGTTCTCGCCCACGCCGAAGCCGCCGCCCACCGCGTGTCCGGGCGCGCCCGGTCGACGAGCGAAGATCGCGCCGTCGCCGGCCCCCGGCTGGTGCCGTGATGGGCGCGCGCCTCGATTCCGGCGACGACATCGTCACCGACATCAACGTCACGCCCCTCGTGGACGTCGTCCTCGTCGTGCTCGTGATCTACATGGTGACGGCGAGCGCCCTGGAGAAGCAGGCCTTGCCGGTCGACCTCCCTCGGGCGAGCACGGGAGAGCAGGTCGAGGCACCTCGAACGCTGGCGGTGACGCTGGACGGATCGGGGCAGATCGCGGTTGACGGCGTGGCTTCCTCGGCCGAGGCGTTCGTCGCCGCGGTGCGGGAGGCGCACCGATCGTCCGCGGGTCTGACCGTGCTGGTGGCGGCAGACACCCACGCCGAACACGGGCGCGTGGTCTGGGTGCTCGACACGGTGCGGGCGGAGGGGATCGACCACTTCGCCCTTCAGATCGATCCGGCGGGGAGCGTCGCGCCGAGATGAGCCCAATCGCGAGGCTCGCCCCAACGGTCGGAGTGTGCGTCTCGCTCGCGACGCACGCCGCCCTGCTGCTGTTGTCCGTGAGCTCGCCTCCTCCTCCTCCGGCCCCGCCCGTCCGCGTGAGGGTCGAGCTCCGGCCGCCCGTCCCGCCACCTCCGCCTATGCCCCCGCCCGAGACCCCGGCGGTACCTCCGGCGAGTCCGCGGCTCCCGCGCCGCCACGCGCCGGAACCCTCTGCCGTGCCCGAGATCACACGGTCCCCGGCGCCAGTCCGGGCGCCCGTACTCGTCCCCGGCCTCTCGGCGACCTCGTCGTCGCCCACCGGCAGCTTCGCGGTGCCCGCGGGCGGGGGCGTCGAGGTGCCAGCCGCGGCGTCTCCCGCACCCGGCGGCCCAGGGGGCGGCGGCGGACTGGACGAACCCGCGCGTGTCCGGTCCAAGCCGGTCCTCGACGTGCCCGACGCGGCGCGCACCGCCCGCATCGAGGGGTCCTGGACCATCCTCGTCGACGTGGACGCGGACGGTCACCCCGTCCGCGCTCGTGTGGCCTCCCCAATCGGGTGGGGCCTCGACGAGGCATGCGCCGAGGCCTGGATGCGCTCACGCTGGCGCTCTGCCCGATCAGGGGGCGCACCGGTGGCCTCTTCCGGGAACCCCGTTCGTTGCACCGTCAAGGAGCAGAGATGACTGGCATTATCGCCCTCGTCGCGACGGCGCTCGCCCAAGAGCCGGCGAGCGACGCACCCCCGACGCCGCCGCCGGGAGAGGCGGCCGCCGTCGTGCCCCCGGTGCTCACGCGCTTCGTCGAGGCGCCCTGGCCGGACGGCGCGCCACCCGATCCGGTGGAGGTGGTCCTCCGGCTCACGATCGACGAAGCGGGCCAGGTCAGCCAAGCCGACGTGATCACATCTGGCGGTCCCGGATTCGATGAGGCCGCCCTCGCGGCCGCGCGGAACTTCGTGTTCACACCCGCGACGCGTGCCGGGGTGCCCGTCCCCGTGATTCTGGACTTCTCCTACCGTTTCGCGCTCCGTCCCGCCGACCCGACGCCCGAAGCGCCGCCGGTCGCCGAGTCGCCTGTCAGACTCGAGGGCGTCGTTCGGCAGATGGGGACCGGGCGCCCCCTCGCGGATGTGCTCGTGACCGCGGGATCGTCCAGCGCGCGGACCGACGCGGAGGGCAGGTTCGCCCTTCGCGGTCTTCCAGATGGGGAAGCTGCGGTCAGCCTGACCCGCACGGGGTTCATACCCGCTCGGGAGGCGATCACGCTCGGCGCGGGCGACGCGGCCCGCGTCACGTGGTGGGTGAAGGCGCAGGACTGGGACGAGGCGGAGGTCGTCGGCACCTGGGACCCGCCGCGCGACGAGGTCGTCCGCTACTCCGTCTCCATGTCCGAAGTCCGGAAGGTCCCTGGAACCTTCGGCGACCCCATCCGCGTCGTCGAAACCCTACCAGGCGCCGCGCGACCGGCGTTCGGGACGGGCCAGCTCATCATCCGCGGTTCGAACCCTGAGGATACCGGCATCTACGTCGACGGGATCCGCATCCCGCGCATCTACCACCTCGGCGGCTACGAGTCGGTGATCGCCCCCGAGCTCATCGGCGATGTCCAGTATTTCCCTGGAGACTTCGGGGTGGAGTACGGTCGATCGACCGGCGGCGTCGTCAACGTCGTCTCGAAGGCCGGCTATGGCGACCAGCCCCGTATCGTCTGGTCGACCGACTTCCTCGACAGTGGAGGTGTGTTCACGGGGCGGTTCGGCGATCACGAGGTGGGGGTCGCGGCCCGGCGCTCCTACGTCGACGCGCTGCTCTCCGCGGTGCCGGGCGTCGGGTCCTTCGCCTCGCCCGTCTGGAGCGACTACCAACTGCGCTACGCCTGGAAGGGGCGGGAGGACATCGACTTCTCGGTGTTCGCGCTCGGCATGTGGGACACCCTGAAGGTGACCCTCCCGGAGGGGGGCTTCGGGCAGGGGAGTCTCGATGACGATGGAGTGGCGAGCTCGACGACTGCGCACCGGCTGATCGGGCGCCTCGCGTGGAGGCCCGCCGAGGCGTGGGAACTTCGACTGACGCCCTCCGTGGGGGTCGACATCGACTCGTCCTCGTTCGGCGGGGCCTTCGCCTCGTACACAGAGCAGTGGCAAGGCAGCCTGCGCGCCGAGGCCGGGTGGAGGCCCTCCCCCCACGTCGATGGGCTCGTGGGTGTCGACGCGATGGTCGGCACGTACGACAGCGAATCCCAGGTGCCCTCCGGCGGCGGCTTCGGGCAGTTGGGTGGCGGTGGGGAGAACGAGGAGTCGGACGACACCGAGGTGTCGAGCACCTTTACCGACTGGTCACCGGCCCTGTACGCGCGGGCCCGCTTGCGGCCCCTGAGGGATCCTGACACGCTCGTGATCACGCCCGGCTTGAGGCTGGAGACGGACTTCACGGAGTACGGCAACGCCGTGAGCCTCGATCCCCGCCTCTCCGCGCGGTGGAAGGCCACGAAGTGGTTGGCGTTCACGGTCGGCGGAGGCCGCACGACCCAGGCGCCCCAAGTGACGGACCGCACGGAGTTGGACGGGACGGCGAGCGAGGTCACTCCGGAGCACGCCTGGTCCGCCTCGGCGGGCGCGGAGCTGACCCCGATGGACGGCGCGTTGCGGCTCACCGCGACCGGGTTCGACAAGTACATGTACGACCTGATCGTGAGCGGAAACGAGTTCGGCTTCGGCGAGTGGGACAACAGCGGGGTCGGGCGCGCCTACGGGCTGGAGGCGATGGTCAAGCTCCAACCCATCCATGGCGCGTTCGGTTGGGTCTCGTACACGCTCTCGCGGAGCGAGCGTAAGGACGACGAGCACGACGATTGGCACGGGTACGAGTACGATCAGACCCACAACCTCGTGGCCGTCGCCGGCTACCGGCTGCCGTGGGAGATCGACCTCGGCGGGAAGTTCCAGTACACGACAGGAAATCCCTTTACCGAGCAGTCGGCGGGTACCTTCGACACGGACACCGGCCGTTACACCCCGACGTCCGGGCCGGAGAACGGTGCCCGCCTGCCGCCGTACTACGCGCTCGACCTGCGCATCGAGAAGGGTTTCACCTTCAAGCGCGCCCACCTCGGCCTCTACGCGGACTTCCTCAACGTGGTGAAGGGGGACAACCCGGAGTTCGTCCTCTACAACTACGATTACACCGAGGTCGGGTACGTCTCCGGCCTCCCCTTCATCCCCAACCTCGGCTTCGACCTGGAGGTGCGGCTTTGATCCTGCTCACCCTCGCTACCGCGTGCTCGTCCCCGCAGTTCACCCAGCAGTGGCTCATCGACCGGACGCGGGTGCTCGCCGTTCGGGCCGAGCCACCAGAGCCGGCGCCCGGAGCGGTCGTCACGCTGTCGGCGCTCGTCGTCGATCCCGACGGCGACCCCGAGGTCGCCTGGGTCGCGTGCTCGCTGCCGGTGGACTGCCCCGACTACGCGGCGGTGCAGGAGCTCGCGGCCGCGGACACCGGCGCCATGACCTCGGACGAGCTGGCCGCCTGGCAGGCGGACGCCACCGCGGCGGGGTTCCTCGGCTTCGGGGTCGGCCTGTCGCCGACGCTGTTGGTCCTCGGTGCGGGACCGCCCGACGGGGGACCGGACACGGGGCTCCCCGACACGGGCTTCCCGGACACCGGGTCGGCCCCGAGAAGCTCGGAGCTGACGGTGGTGCTCGACGCGATCCCGGCGGGGAAGGGGCTCGCCGACGTCACGTTGGGAGACGCAGAGGCGACCGAGATCGGCACCAAGAGCATCTCGGTGGCGGACTCAGAGACGCCCAACCAGAACCCCACCGTCACGTCGCTCAGCATCGACGGGGAGAGCGAGGCGACGGTGAGCCGGGGCGAGGCGGTGTCACTGGAGGCGACGCTCGCCGACGGTTCCGCCGAGTCCTACGCCGACGCCGACGGCGAGACGCAGACCGAGGAGCCCACCGTGAGCTACTACGTGTCCGGCGGCACCCTCGTGCAGAGCATCGTGGCGGCCGACGATGCCGAAGTGTCGTGGACGGCACCCGAGAGCTCGGGGACCGTGAGGCTGTGGGCGATCGTGCGGGACGGGCGCGGAGGAACGGACTGGCTCGTGGAAACGGTGACGGTTGAATGATCCCGCAGGCGAGCGGCGGAGTGCCCGACCTACCGCCGGATGCCGAGCTGGTAGCCCGTGCCGCGCACCGACTTGATGAGGTCCGGATCCGCGCCTGCGTCCCGGAGCTTCCGCCGAAGGCGAGCGACGTGGATGTCCATCCCACGGTCGACTCCGTCGTAGGAGATCCCGCGCAGGCCGGCGTACAGCTCGTCTCGTGAGACGGGCTGTCCAACGCGCGTCGCGAGGTGCCAGAGGAGGTCGAACTCGGCGCCCGTCAGAGACAGGGCCACGTCTCCCACGGTGGCGACGCGGATGACACGATCGATGACGAACGGGCCCAACCGGAGGAAGTCGACCCCCTGGGTGCTCGCCGCGGCGCGCCTCAGGACGGCGTTCACGCGCGCAAGGAGGAGCCGCGGATCCACCGGCTTGGTCACGTAGTCGTCGGCGCCCATCTCCAGGCCGACGATCTGATCGACGTCCGTTCGACGCGCGGTGAGCATGATCACCCGGCCGGTGAAGGTCGGTCGGAGCCGGCGAAACACCTCGAGCCCGTCGAGCCCAGGGAGCATCAGGTCGAGGAGTACGACGTCAGGGCACAGCTCGAGCACGCGCGCACACGCGCGATCGCCGCGCGTCTCGTGTGCCACCACGAAGCCGTGGCTGCCGAAGTACTCGACGAGGAGCTCGCCGAGCCGGGCGTCGTCCTCGACGACGAGCAGGCGGGGGCCGGTCATGCGGGTCATCTGCGTGCCTCTCGTACGATCTCGAGGGTGAAGGCGAAGTCAGGCAATCGCAGCCGTCCGTCGGCGCCCAGGATCTCGGGGGGTGGCGCGCCGTACGGGGCCGACATCGTGAAGGCCTTTCGGATGCAGTCGTCGATCATCCCGTTGCCGGACGGCTCAGTCACGGCGAACGCCTCGAGCGCCCCGTCTCGGTCGAGGACGACGCTGACCTGCGTCTCGTAGACCGGACGCGAGAGACCGAGCGATCGCGGCAGGTTGTCGATCTGCTGGCTCCAATAGAAGTTCACGTGGCGACGGACCTGGTTCAGGTACTTCGCACCGGCGAACGCCAGCGTGTTGAGGGCCACCGCGTCTCCGACGGCCTCCCCGAGCAGGTCGTTCTGCGGCGCGCCGAAACCGGCAATGTCCGCGACGCCTGCCTCGGTCGGCGTGGTCCGTCCGGGCACAGACGTCGGTTGCCAACGCTCGGGGAGGAGGCTGCGCGGAGGACCGGCACCGGAGCGTCCGGCATCCGGCGCGCCAGCGGCCGGGGCACCGTCGGCAGACCGCGTGCCCTTGTCCTCGGCGGCCTTCTGCACCGCGCTCGACGCGTTGCTGTAGGTCGGCGCGAGAACCTCGGGGTTGATCTTGAACTTCTCGGTACGGGTCTCCTTGTCTACCCGGCTGTCCTGCTCGGCCAGGTAGTCGGCGTCGTCCGGCCGCTGCTCGTCGGTGGGGGCCGCCTCCACGAGCTGGCGTCGTCGTGGCTCCGGCTTCGGCGGCTCCTGTGGAGGCTCGATGACGGGAGCCTGCTGCGCGCGTTGCTTCAGGCTCTCCATCGACGGGGCATCGAGTGTGTCGGCGTCCACGAACGAAACGTTCATCGGGGTGTCTTCAGTGGGTGTGGCGCGGGTGAACAGGCCGTCGGCGTACGGCACGAGCAGGACGTGCGCGAGCAGCGAGACGCAGGCGGCGAGCGCGACGAATTGCCAACGCCGCGAAGAGGGCACCCGTCGGTCGCTCATGCGTTCACGAATGCCTCAGCGCGTCGATTGGCTCCAGGCGCGCCGCCCGACGAGCCGGAACCCAGCCGAACCCGACGCCCATGAGCGCGGAGAACCCGACGGCGACGCCGACGACGAGCGGACTCACGATGACCGGCAGCCCGAGGGCCGTGGCGCCCGCCACGATGCCGGCGATGCCGAAGACCGCGCCGAGGACACCGCCGAAGCCCGCGAGCACCGCGGCCTCGACGAGGAACTGCGTGCGGATGTCCGACTCGAGCGCGCCGATGGCCATGCGGATGCCAATCTCGCGGGTGCGCTCCGTGACGGACACCAGCATCATGTTCATGATCCCGATGCCGCCGACGACGAGGCTCACGCCGGCTACCGCCGTGAGGAACGCGGTGAGCGTCCCCGTGATCCCGCTCATCATCTGGGCCATCTCGCGGGTGTCCCGGATCGTGAAGTCCACGCTCGCGTCGCCGGCGATGTGGCGCCGCTCGCGCATGAGCGCGTCGAGGTCGGCCTGCACCTGGTCGAGATCCTGGGCGCGCCGGGCGGAGACCATGATCGAGCCTACGTCGCTCGACCCCACGAGCCGCCGTTGGACGGCGCGGATCGGCATCACGACGAGGTCGTCCCGGTCGTTGCCCATCGTGTCCTCGCCCTGGGCGGTCAGCACCCCGATGACCTGGCACTGGACCTTGCCGACGCGGAGCTTCTGCCCGAGCGCCTCGCGCTCGCCGAACAGCTCCTCGCGGAGGGTCTCGCCGATGACACAGACCGCGGCGCCGGCGCGCGACTCCCCCTCGGTGAACGCGCGGCCCGTGCTCAACGAGCGCCCGGAGACTTGCAACCAACTCTCCGTCGTGCCCCGCACCGAGGTCGCCCACTCGGCGCCGTCCGCGAACGCGGTCGCCGCGGCGTTGACCGTCGGCGCGACCGCGGCGAGGTTCGGCACGCGCGCGGCGATGGCCTCGGCGTCCTCGAGATCCAGTGGCGGCGCCTCGGTCCGCGCCTGCGGGCCACGCCCCGTCCCGGACTCGACCATCAGCATGTTGGTGCCGAAGCTCGACAAGTCGGATTGGATCGAGGCCGTGGCACCCTGGCCGAGCCCGACCATCGCGATCACCGCGGCAACGCCGATGAGGATGCCCAGCGACGTGAGCGCCGAGCGTCCACGATTGCGCCAGAGCTGGCCGAATGCCATGGAAAATGCGTTCAGCAAGGAGACCAGGTTCATGCGGCCCTCTCGTCCTTGGCGATACAGCCGTCCTGGAAGGTGACGACGCGCGGGGTGTAGGCGGCCATCTCCGGCTCGTGGGTGACCATCAGGATCGTGATGCCGCGCTCCGAAGACAGCTCCCGGAGCAGGTGCATCACCTCGTGGCTCGTCTTCGAGTCGAGGTTGCCGGTCGGCTCGTCGGCGAGGAGCAGGTCGGGCCGGATGACGAGCGCGCGCGCGATGGCCACGCGTTGCTGCTGACCGCCCGAGAGCTCGCTCGGGTAGTGCCCGACGCGGTGTCCGAGCCCGACGTCGCGCAGCGACTCGAGCGCGCGATCACGCCGCTCACCGGCGCCCACCCCACGGTACACGAGCGGGAGTTCCACGTTCTCCAGGGCGGTGCTCCGCGGGAGGAGGTGGAAGCCCTGGAAGATGTAGCCGAGCCACTGGCGGCGCAGGAGCGCCCGCTGGGCGTGCGTGAGCGTCGTCACCTCTGCGCCGCGGAGGCGGTACGAGCCGGCGGTCGGCATGTCGAGGCAGCCGATCGTGTTGAGGAGGGTCGACTTCCCGGAGCCCGAGGGCCCCATGAGCGATACGAACTCGCCTCGCTGCACGTCGAGATCGACCCCCGCGAGCGCACGCACGGTGGCGTCGCCCTCTCCGTACACCCGCGTGAGCCCGCGAATGGAGACGAGCGGCGCGGTCATCGCTCCTCCCGCCCCACGATCACGCGTGCGCCGGCATCGAGCCCGTCCCCGCGGATCGCGGTCGAGAGCCCGTCGGTCCCCAACACGGTGACCGGAACGGCGCGTGGGGTCTCGCCGTCGAGCACCCAGACGTCGTCGCCGTCGCGGCCGGCCTCCACCTCGAAGCGGAGCGCCGTCGTAGGGACCAGCAGCACGTCGTCGAGCCGGCCGACCTCGATCTCGGCGGTGACGGTGAGGCCTGGGCGGAGGGCGAGATCGTCGTTCCGGAGGCGGAGCTCGGCGTCGTACGTGACCACGTCGTCCTCGTCCTGTGGGGCGAGGTCCACCGTCGTGACGGTCGCGTCGAACGTGCGGTCTGGCCAAGCGGAGACGGTGAAGCGCGCGGGCTGCGCCGCCGCGACCTTGCCGACGTCTGCTTCGTCGACCCCCACCTCCGCCTTCAGGTCCTTCAGATCGGACGCGACCGTGAAGAGGGCGGTGGCCGACATCGACGACACGACCGTCTGCCCGGGGTCGACGAGCCGTACGGTCACCACGCCGTCGATCGGCGCGGTGATGACCGTGTCCGCGAGATCGTCCTCCGCCCCCGTGAGCGCCGCCTTGCGCAGCGCGACCTGCGCCTCGGCCCCGGCCGTCGCGGCGATCGCCTGGTCGTAGGCGATTCGCGCGTCCTCGGCGTCCACGGCGGTCGCGGCGCCGCGCTCGAGCAGGCGGGCCGTCCGCTCCGCGTCCAGCCGCGCGGCCCCGTCCGTCACCTTCGCCTGCGCGAGGGACGCGCGGGCCGACGCGAGCTGGGCCTTTGCCTGGGCGACGGCGTTCTGGAACGGCGTCGGGTCGAGCCGCGCGAGAGGCTGCCCCTTCGTGACCGACTCGTTCACATCCACGAGCACCGCCTCGACCTTTCCGGACAGGTCGGACCCCACCTCGACGCTGTCCATCGGCTCGAGCCGACCGACGGCGGTGACCTTCTCCACGAGCGCCCCGCGGGTGACCTCGGCGGTCTCGTAGAGGGGGGCGGACCCACTGCGGAAGGCGGCGGCGCCGACGCCGGCGAGCACGACGGCGAGCAACGCACCTCCGACGAGCCATGCGCGGGAGCGACGTTTGGTTGCGGCCCCCAGGACGGCTGCCACCTCGGGATCCACTTCGACGGTCTGGGTTCGTTGCATGCCCCCCAACCTACGAGCCGACCGTTGAGAAACTGTGGAGACGGCGATGACGGCGCCCTCCACACTTTCTCAATGGGCCCGCCGGTACGAGGGGGACATGCAACTCCTGACCCTCCTCCTCCTGTCGTCCGCGTACGCCGCGGAGGGCATCTCCCTCGCCGACGCCCTCGCGGGCGCGATCCAGGGCAACGCCGACCTCCGCGCCGCGCAGGCGAGCGTCGACGCCGCCAGCGCCGATGTCCTCACGGCCGAAGGTGCCTTCGACCCCTCGCTGGGCGCCTCGGCGGGTACGGCGCGCAGCGAGAGTCGTTCCTTCCTCGCCGGGTATCCGACGTCCTCGTCCACCTCCGCGTGGTCGGCCGACGCCGACCTCTCCGGCGAGCTCCCCACGGGGACGAGCTGGTCGCTCTCCACGGAGATCGCACGGCAGAGCTCCGACACCGAGACGAGCCTCGGCGGCGTCTCGTCCGAGCAGGAGACCGACTACTGGGCTTCCTCGGTGGGCGTGACGGTGCGTCAGGATCTGCTCGCGGTCCTTCGCCCCACCGACGCGAGAGAGGCCGTGCGTCGTGCTTCAGAGCGCGCCGACCAGGACGAGATGGCCGCGCTCGAAGCGCGTCAGACCGCGCTCGCGGGGGTGGCCGACGCGTGGTGGTCGTGGAAGACGGCGACGGAGCGTGCCGCGTTGGCGGAGCGATCGGTGGAGTCCGCATTGGCGCTCGAGCGGGTCACGGAGGTGTGGGTCGAGGAGGGGCAGGCCGAGGCGCTGGAGCTCGCCCGCGTGCGCACCGAGCGCCTAGCGACCGAGCAGGAGGCGGCCGAGACGAAGGCCGCCGCGGTGACGGCGGGAGACGCGCTCCTCATCGCGATGGGGCGTGACCCGGGCGCGGACATCGCCCCCCAGGGCGAGGGGGCTCCCCACGCGCCGGCGAGCAGGGACGTGCGGGAGCACCTCGCGACGGCCTCGTCGCAGAGCCCCGCGATCTCGCGCCTCGATCTTCAGCTCGCTGCCGCGCGCGCTGCGACGCGGGACGTCCGCTACGATGGCCTCCCCTCCCTGGCCCTCACCGGGTCGGCCGGGGTCACCTCTCTGGACACGAGCGCGTCGGGCGCGCTCCGCGACCTCGCGGGCGACGACGCGATGCCGACCTGGGCAGCCGGTCTGGAGATGTCCGTTCCCCTGGGGGGACGCGCGGCGCGGGGCTCCCGGCAGAAGGGAGGGGCGGACGTGCGCTCCGCCGAGATCGCGCTGGATGCCGCCGAGCGAGCGCTGGAAGCCGATGTCCGCGCGGCCCTCCGGGACGTGGAGACCGCCGAGCGGACCCTCACGCTCGCCACGGAGCGCCTGGAGGTCTCGCGCCAGGCGGAGGCCGGCGAGCGAGCGCGCACCGAGGAAGGGCTGCGCCGGACCGATCAGCTCCTCGACGCTGTGAACGCACGCGAGCAGGCCGAGCAGGACGTGCTCGACGCCCGGCTGGACGCGTGGCGCGCCACGGTGCAGGTCGCTCGCCTGGAGGGCGGCGTCGACGCAGTCCTGGCGCAATAGGGGTGGGCACGATGTCTGCCAAACCTCGCCTGCTGGTCGTGGAGGACGACGTACAGGTCGTCCAGGGGCTCGTCAGCGGGCTCACCCGCGCGGGCTTCGACGTGACCGTCGCGATGGACGGCGAGGAGGCCTCGCGACTGGCGCTCCAGCCGTTCGACGCCGTTGTGCTCGACCTCATGCTCCCCGTGCGCACGGGGTTCGAGGTCCTCGCCACCATGAGCGGGCGGGTGTCCACCCCGGTCATCGTGCTGTCCGCAAGGACCGAGCTGGAGTCGCGCCTGAAGAGCTTCCGGCTCGGAGCGGTCGACTTCGTGCCCAAGCCGTTCTGGATCGAGGAGCTGGTCGTGCGGCTCCGCTCCCGGCTCGCGCTCCGCGAAGAGACGCCGTCGCGCTCGCTCACCGTGGGCTCCACCGTCCTGGATCTCGACCGCCGGACCGCCACACGCGAGGGCGCGGAGCTTGGGCTCACCCCGCACGAGTTCAACCTGCTCGCGTGGCTGGCGGAGCGGCCCCGACGCGCGGTCAGCCGTCGCCAGCTCGCCGAGCACACGCTCACCGAGGAGCTGGGGGCGACCGACCGCACCGTCGACACCCATGTCTCGCGGGTCCGCAAGAAGCTCGGCCCGGACGGCGCCCTGATCGCGACGGTGTGGGGAATCGGGTACCGGTACGACCCGCAGGAGGCGACGTGAAGCTCGCTCTACGGGCCCGGGTGGTGCTCGCGATGGTCCTGGCCGGGGTGGTCGCGGTCATCGTGACCTCGGTGACCGTCAGGACCTCCATCGACCACGGCCGCACGACCGATTGGACGCTCGCCCCTGAAGCGCTGGCGGCCTGCGAGGCGGACCCAGCGCGCTGGCACCAGGAGGTCGCCGACCTCGTGGACGCGTGGGCCTACGATGTGGACGGACGGTCCGCCAACCCCGCCGCCCCGCCCCTGGAGCCCGCGCTGTTGGACGTGGCACGACACACCGGCACGGCGGCCGGAGATGCTCCGGGGGAGCGGGTCGACGTCCGGCGCGTGGCCGAGGACGGGCCCTGCGTGTTCATCCGGGTCGCGTTCCGCCCCCCCGGCGACCTCTCGGCCGCCGTGGGCTCGGGCCTGCTCGTCGGCGCCGCCGTGGCGTTCCTCCTCGTCGTGGGCCTCGCCCTCGTCATCGTGCTCCAGCCGCTGCTGGCGCGCATCGCGCGCCTCCGTCGCGCTGCGGAGGGGGTGGGCTCCCCGGCCTTCACACCCGCCGTGGACGATGTGCCCGACGCGCTCGGCGCGATCGCCGAGGTGCTCGACCGGTCCCATGCCCGCATCCGGGCGAACGAGGCCGAGCTCCGCGAGCGTCAGCTCGCCTTGGAGCGCCACCTCGCCGAGATCGCCCACGACCTGCGGACGCCGCTCGCGTCGCTCCTGCTCGCCGTCCAGGAGCTCGCGCCGGTCGCGCCGCCCGGTGACACGGCCGTCCGCCGCGCCCTGGACGACGCCGAGTATGTCAATGCGCTCGTC
>JAUXQH010000153.1 GCA_030685065.1 Pseudomonadota bacterium
CAGGCCGTGGCCGGCCCGGCTCCAGGGCTGGAGACCTCGTCCAGGGGCCCGAGCCGGTTCCCCCCGGACGGGGCCCCACCGGCCCACCCTGGCCGCACTGCGCCACGGACCGCCCCATCGGGGCCTCCCGTTGCTCCACAGACTCCCTTCTTGGGGGGGATTGCTTCACAGGCTCGTTGCGGGGGGCTTGCCCCCCGCCCCAAGATCCCCAGAGCCCTACAACGATCGCGGATCCACCAGCTTGCCGCTCACCGCTGACGCTGCCGCAACCGCGGGGCTCACCAGGTACACCGGCCCGGCCGCGCCCATGCGACGGTCGAAGTTGCGGTTCGTGGTGCTCGCGGTTGTCTCCCCGGGGAGGGGGATGCCGGGGCCGTTGCCGATGCACGACCCGCACCCGGCGGGCGACACGACCGCGCCGAGCTCGCGGAACAGGTCGAGCAGGCCCTCCGCTTCGGCGGCTTCGGCCACGTCGTGGCTCGAGGGCGTGACGGTGACCCGCACCCCGGGTGCGATGGCCCGGCCCCGCAGCACGTCGGCGGCGGCGCGCAGGTCGGAGAGGGAGCCGCCCGTGCAGCTCGCGATCACGACGTTGTGGATGGCGGTCCCCGCGACTTCGATGAGGGGGAGGCGGTTGCGGCTGTCGCCCGGGGTGGCGACGGTGAGGGGCACGTCGGCCAGATCGATCGTGATCGTGCGCTCGTACGTGGCGCCCTCGTCGGGGTGGACGAGCTGGTCGGTCACGTCGATGCCGCGGCGCGCCTTGAGGAACGCGACGATCGGCGCGCAGGGCTCGACCACGCCGGTCATCAGGCCGCCTTCGACCGTCATGTTGGTGAGGACGGAGAGCTCGTCCACATTCCATTGGTCGAGGCCGGGACCGCCGAACTGCACGACGCACGTGTCGGTCGGGGAGCTCCGCCAGTGCTCCTCGCGGAAGTAGGGGTCCCCGATGATGTGGAGGATCAGGTCCTTGGGGGACAGGCCGCCGGTGGCCGCGCCGGTGACGAGGATGCGCACGACCTTCGGCACGGTGACCGGGATGAGGCCGGTGCGGAACGCGAAGGCCATCGCGGTCGAGCCGACGCCGAACGCGAAGGCATTGAGGACGCCCGCGGTCGGGGTATGCGAGTCGGTCAAGACGACGATCGTGCCGGGGAGCGCGTAGTCCTCGACGACGATGCGGTGGCACACGCCGCCGTGGAACGGGCGGCCGGGCCCGTGCAGCCGGATGCCGTAGAGCTCGCAGGCCCCGACCATCTCCTTGGTGAGCTGCTTTGCGGGGGCGAGCCGGGCCTGCTTCACGTTGGCGGGCACGGTGGGCTCGTCGATGAGCACGAAGTGGTCTTCGAAGGCCGCGATCAGGTCGGGGTCGGCCATCGGCGTGTCCCCGAAGGCCTCGCGGTACAGCGCGACGACCATGCCCGCGGTGTACTCGTGGACGCCACGGAAGCCCGCGCGACACAACACCTGGTCACCCGGGCGCACGTCGGTGACGCCGGTACTGTCCGGACCGGTCCACGTCTTCTGCGCGATGATCTTCTCGACCGCGTTCAGAGGACGCTGGAGCGGGAGGGCGGCGCGTTCGGGGGCCTGGCCCGTGGCGTAGGCGGGCGTGATCGTGCCGGCGAGCAGCCCCTTGGCGTACTCGAGGAGGCCACCGGCCTCGGCGACGGTGCGGAAGAAGTCGGGCAGGGCCGCGAAGAAGCCGCGAAGGTCGACGTCCTCGCCGTTGCGGAGGCGGGCCAGCACGTCGAAGTCGGTGGTGAACGGCATCCCGCCGTACACCATGTTCTCCTGGAAGATCCGCTGGAACGAGCGTGCCACCACCAGCTCGATGCCGGCGCCCTGGTGGGCAACCACGGCCACCTCGCGGCTGGACCCGCTGCCGTAGGCATCGCCGCCGACGATGACCTGGAAGCCGCCGTCGCGCACGCTGTCCCTCTGTACGACCTCCTTGAAGTTCTCGAGGAACCAAGGGCCGAGGACCGGCCCGGTGTACCCGAGGGTGCACGCGGCGCCGCTGATCATCAGGTCGGTGTTCACCCCGTAGTGCAGGGAGGCGGCGGCGAGCTCGAGCTCGTCTTCGACCGCGACGCCGAGAGCGCTGCCGCCGGGTGCGGGGGTGGGAAGCAGTTGACGCTGGAGCAACCCGGCGTCGTCGGTGAGGAACAGGATCCGGCCGTTGAGCTTCATGCGGGCCAAAGTAGAACGGGCGGCCCGGGCTGTCGAGGGTCGGGGCCGTGCCCGGGACCACGCATGCACCGTTCTTGCACAAAGGGGACGCTTCCCCGCCACGTCGGGGCGAGGGGTTCGGCACGGCGGACGCCTACGTTGGGGGTGTCACCTGGAGCTTCGCATGTTGGCCTCCCTCCCCGTTCTCTCCCTCTCCTCGGCCCCTCCCGACACCGCTTCGGCATCGGCGCGCCCGGATGCCCTCCCGCTTCCCTCCCCCCTCGCGCTCGCGCGCGGCCTCCTCGGCTACGCGCTGCTCGGAGCGGTCGCGGCGCTCGGAACGGACCCGGCCGCCGCCTCCCAGGCGCCCGTGGGCCTGGTCTCGGCGGTGGGCGCGCTGGCGCTCACCGTGCCCGCGCTGCTGGTGGCGCACCCGTTCCTGACGTTGCGCGCGGCGCCCCAGGCGCTGGTGGCGGCGATCGCGCGGCCGTTCTCCCGCACCGGTGACCTCGCGCTCGGCCTGGTGCCGACCCTGCTGTTGTTCCGTGCGACGAGCGGCCTCGCCCAGCTCCTCCTCGCGCTGATGCTCGTGAGCGCGGCGGCGCTGGGGTTCTCGCTCGCGATCCGCAACCTCGTGGCGGCGGAGTCGGGAGCGAGCCCGGACTCGTGGAGCGTGTGGAAGATGACGCTGCTCGCGTGGGGCTGGTCGGGGCTGGCGGCGCTGATCGGGGCGCGGCTCGGGATCGGCGTCCTCTGGGGGGTCTGACCTTACGACTTATCACTTGGAACAGACGAACGCCGATTATCCATCGGTGGGGTCTGACCTTACGACTTATCACCTACGCCTCGCCGCCCCGGAGCCCCCATGCACCGCCCCTCCATCCTCACCCTCACCTCCCAGGTCCTCCGCGATCCCCAGGCCGTCGTGAGCGCGCACGACACGCCGGCCGACCTCGGCTGGCTCGCCCCCCGCCTGCTCGCCATCAGCGGCGTTGGCGCCGCGCTGTTCGGCGCCGTCGTCGGGTCCTACCGCGGCGGCGAACAGATGATCTACGCCGCGATGAAGCTCCCCATCCTCCTCTGGGCGCCGCCCCTCCTGGCGCTCCCCGCCATCCACGCCGCCTGGCGCGCTTGCGACGTCGACGTGTCCTACCGCCGCCTCGCGATCGCCAGCCTCGCCGGCATGGCCCGCACCGGCGTGTTGGCCTCCGCCCTCGCGCCCATCCTCTGGCTCCCGTATTCGGTGCAGGCGGACTACCATTTCTCCGTCCTTCTCTTCGCGGCCATGCTCACCCTCGCGGGCCTGCCGGGGCTCGCCGCGCTCGCGAGCGCCATCCCCGCCGGCGGACACCGCCGCTGGATCGCGGCCACCGGGTCGCTCGCGCTGGTGGGCCTCATCCTCGCGCAGACCGGCTGGCTCCTTCGCCCCTTCGTCGCGCGGCCCACCACCGCGGTCGCGCTGTTTCGCCCGGTCGAAGGCGACATCCTCACCGGCCTGGCCGCCACGACCGCGTCGTCGCTCGGCCTCTACGGCGACTGGGACGCCGAGCGCCACGGGCTCCTCTCGCGGGAAGCGCGCTCCTCGGAGTCCGAATGAACGCGACCTCCGCCACCCTGCTCCTCCTCGGCGCATGGCTGCTCCTCGGCGGCGGCACCGCCCTGGTGCTCGCCCGGCGCGGGCAGCCCGCGGCCACGGCGCTCTCCGCGCTCATCGCGTGGCCGGTGCTCCTCCCTCTGCTCGGCGAGCCCGCGGGGCAGCAGGCCGGCACGCGCAACGTCGGCCCGTTCGCGACACGTATCGATACATGTTTCGCGGCGCTCCGGAGCGCGCTGACCGACCCGTCGATCTCCGGCATCGTGACCGTAGAGGAGCTCGTCTCCCTGGAACAGTCGATGCGTCGCGCCGATGGTCGCATCGGCATGGTGGACCGCCTGCTCTCCGAGGACGCCCTGCGCGCGGACCCCCTCGCGATTCAGCTCGCCCGCGCGCGGGAGCTGGCCGCCGACGAGATCGAGTCCGTACTCCGCGGGGTGGTGCAGCTGCGCGTGCAGGTGGGGCTCGTCGCGCTCGCGGGCGACACCTTGCCGGTACGCGAGGGGCTGCGCGAGCTGGGAGCGAGGGTGCGCGCGATCGAGGAGACGTCGCTTGCGTGAGTGGTTCCCGACCCAGGAGCCAGGGCAGATGGTCGGCGCGGACGCCGCCACTGCGGAGGCAGTGCGGGTGGGGCGAGCGGGCGGGGCGGTCAGCCCCCACGCGACCGCGAAGGGACCGCGCGGCGGCCGTTCGGCCGGGGTGGGGCTTCATCCTCGACGAACGGACGTCCCGGACGGCCGTTCGGCCGGGGTGGGGCTTCATCCTCGACGAACGGACGTCCCGGGCGGCCGTTCGGCCGGGGTGTGGCTTCATCCTCGACGAACGGACGTCACAGGCGCGGTGGTGTCCGCGTTGCTCGGACCCAATCCGGTGCCCGAAGCTGTGCCGCGCGAGGGAGGCTGGAGGGTGGCGTCGACCAACCCGCGGTCCATCGCCGCGGAGCGCTCCATCGCCGGCGCCAGTCGCCCGGCGCGCGGCCGGGCGACGGAGGGCAACGCCCGACCCCGGAAGACACCCGGCCCCGCGTCCGCGTGGGGCGCGCCCGAGTGGGGCGCGCCCGAGCGCCGCGCGATGGAGCCCCTGTCAGGCGAGGAGCGGGGCCAGCTTCTCGTCGAGCGCCGTGAGGAAGGCGTCGAGGCTCGGCGCGCGGTTGCGGAGGGCGTCGACGGCGGGGCGGCGGCGGAGGCCCCTGGCGGCGTCTTCGTAGGCGCGGAGGTGCTTGTTGTCCAGGTCATTGAAGGCGAGCGCCCCGCTCACGTCCTTGCGACGGATGGACGCGAACACCTGGTTCCAGCCCCCAAAGTCGACGCCAGGCCGCATCGGGTGCGGCGGCTGAATGGGCGCGACGGTGACCCTCCCGGCCGAGAACCCGTCGAGGATGCGCTCGAGGACGGCTCGATCGGTGGGACCTTCGCAGATGAGGCCGACGGTGGGCACGCGTCAGAACGACTTCGGCAAGCCGCCGAGGTAGCCCCGGAGGAACGCCTCGGAGAGCCGGACGGTGCCGTCGCGGGGCTTCGGCACGCGCCGGAACTGCGTGTGTCCGTCCAGATCCCGTTCGCAGACGAGCAGCCGCTGCTCCTCGTCGGAGAGGTCGAGCCCGTCGAGCAGGGCGGGGTTGTGCGTCGTGAGGATGACCTGCTTGTCCTTCTCGCGGGCCAACTCGACGATGTCCGCGACCACCCGCGCGCACAGCAGCGGATTGAGCGACGCATCGGCGTTGTCGATGGCGAAGAAGCGCGGCGTGTCGGGGCTCAACAGCAGCGTGTAGACGAACAACAAGAACAAGAAGCCCTCGTTGGCTGCGCGCTGATCGAGGAGCACATCCTTGGCGAGGTAGCGGTCCCGGATGGCGAGCCGCTTCTCGCCGGGGCCCAGATCACTGGGAATCACGAAGCCGTCGAACCAATCGAGGACCTTGAGGTGCTCGCCGATGCGCTCGACGATCTCGGGAGACTTGCGCGAGAGGTCGACGAGGTGCTTGAAGAGCCCCTCGCCGCGGACGCCGAGGGGGAGGATCTGGCCTTCGTCGGTGAACGTGCGGAGGGCGGTGTATTCGGGGGCGTAGATGAGGAAGGAGGTCATGCCAGGCGGGTGCCCGGAGATGAACAACGCCATGAATTCCTCGTGCAATGCCCGGATCGCCTCAATGCTCTCGCCACCTTGCACCGCCGCCGCGAGGCGGTCACCTGCGGCGCGAAGCTGCGCGATCGCGGATTCTCCTCCAATGGCGTTCGTCCCGACGAAGACGCTCTGCCGTGGATCGGTCTGAAGCCGGACGGAGACTTCCCAAAGGGAGAGCGGCGCGCCGACGGCGATTCGCGCCTGTTCGGGCGTGTCGTCGCAGGCAAACCTTGGAACCACGAGGGCATGCTCAATCGGCCGAATGCCCCGCGCCGCCAGAAACTCGTGATCGAGCTTGTCCGCCGCCGCCGCCCCCGCCACCGCGATCGCCTCGAGCAGGTTCGACTTCCCCGACCCGTTCGCCCCGACCACGACGGTGACCCGCCCAAGCTCCACCTCCGCGCTCGGGATGGAGCGGAAGTTCTCGATGCGAACGCCCGAGATCAGCGGGCGCGGCTCTTTCGTCTCGACGGTCTCGGCCACCGCCACCCCCTAACCACCGGATCCGCGCTCCGATGCTACTCTCCGGCCCCATGAGCCACATCCTCGTCGTCGACGACGATCCCCATCTCCGCGAGGTCGTCCGCTACGCCCTCGCCCGCCAGGGGCACCTCGTGCGCGAGGCGCAGAACGGGGTCGAAGCGCTCCGGATGCACGCCGCGTCCCCCGCCGATCTCATCGTGCTCGACGTGGTCATGCCCGAGCTCGACGGGATCGACACCTGCCGCGAGCTGCGAAAGACGAGCCGGGTGCCGGTGGTGTTCCTCTCCTCCCGCGACGAGGAGCTGGATCGGGTGCTCGGCCTCGAGCTCGGCGGGGACGACTACCTCACCAAGCCGTTCTCGACCCGGGAGCTCGTGGCCCGCATCAAGGCCGTGCTCCGCCGGGCGACGCCCGAGCCGATCCCCGCCGACAAGCCACGGGTGATCGCCGTGAATGGGCTGCGGCTCGATCTAGACGAGCACCGGGTCTGGGGCGGCGACAACGAGGTGGTGCTGACGGTCACCGAGTTCAGCCTGCTGCGCGTCCTGATGGGGCGGCCGGGAAAGGTGTACACGCGCGACGAGCTCGTGGAGCACGCCTACGGCGACCACCACCACATCTCCGAGCGCACGCTCGACTCGCACGTGCGGCGTATCCGGCAGAAGTTCCGGGACATCGGTCTGGACCCCGTCGAGACCGTTCACGGCCTCGGCTACCGCCTGCGCCAGACCTGAGGCAGGGCCGATGTTTCGCCTCACGTTGTCGCTGCGGACCTGGCTGGTCCTGTCCCACCTCGTGGTGTTCATGCTGCCCGTGCTCGCGCTCGTCGGCACCGGCGCGCTCGCCAACGACCTGCGGACGCAGACCCGCGAGGATCTCGAGCACCAGGCCGCGCTCCTCGCGGGCCACATCGAGTACCGCCTGGCCAGCAGCCCAGCGCCGCTCGCCGAGCTCGACCTCGATCCGACGCTGATACATGCGAAAAAGGCCACGCTCGCTGGGTTCCGGGTGACTGATACATCCGGACGTATCGTCGCGTCGAGCGGGGAGGACCAGGGATTGGACATCTCGGGGGACCCCGAGGTGGCCACCGCGCTCTCGGGCAGCCGGGGCCTGGCGATCAAGGATCGCGCGCGGGTGCCCACGTCGCGCGAGTCGCTCGCGGGGCAGAGCCGGCACGCGGGCGTCCGCGTTTTTGTCGCGATGCCCATCTACGAGGACCACACCGTCGTGGGCGCGGTGGTGTTGTCGCGCACCCCCCGGGAGGAGGTACAGGCGTTCTACCAGATGGCGCCCCGCCTCTCGGTGGGCGCGATCCTGGCGCTCGCGGGAACGGTTGGGCTCGCCTTCAGCGCGGGGCGGATCCTGTCGCGCTCCCTGCGCTCGCTCGCCGAGGCCTCGCACGGGATCGCGGCGGGCTCCGAGGCGGCCCTGGTCGCGCTCGAGCCGGCGAGCCGGTCTCACGTGGCCGAGGCCCGCGCGCTGGCCGCGGCGATGGGCACGATGAGCGCGCGCCTTCGCCAGCGTCTGCGATACATTTCGGAGTTCGCGGGAAATGTATCACACGAGTTCAAGACGCCCGTCAGCTCGCTCCGCGGCACCATCGAGCTGTTGCGCGATGACGACGACATGCCGCCCGAGCAGCGCGCCCGGTTCCTCGAGAACGCCCTGGATGACCTGGATCGCCTTTCCCGCCTGGTGGGCGGGCTCCTGCGCCTCGCGCGCGCCGAAGAGGGGGGCGCCCGCACGGTGTTCAACCTCGACGACGTGCTCACCGAGCTGGTGGCGCGCCACCCGCAGGTGGCCCGCACGGGGACCGCGGCCAAGGTGGACGCCAACCGCGAACAGATCGAGAGCGCCCTGACGAACCTGGTCGAGAACGCGCTTCGACACGGCGGGCCGGAGGTGCACGTCCGCGTCGAGAGCTTCTCGGACGGTGGGTGGACGGGCGTGGACGTACTGGACGACGGCTCGGGCATCTCCAGCGCAAACCTGAAGAAGGTGTTCGATCGCTTCTTCACCACCGACCGCGCCAAGGGCGGTACCGGGCTCGGCCTCGCCCTGGTACGCGCCGTCGCCGAGGCGCACGGCGGCCGCATCGAGGTGGAGAGCGCGCCTGGGCGGACCCGCTTCCGCTTCGTGTTACCGAGGGTGGGGTCCTGACCACGATGCCCCGACCGTTCTTTCCGCACACGCTCCACGATGTCACCCACGCGGTGGACGGTCCGCTCGGCCTCATCGTCGGCGACATGCCCGACGGCACCCTCTGGGTTCTCAAGCGCAATCGCAAAGAGCCTGGCTACGTCCTCACCCAGTACGCGGACACGCAGCGGTCGAGCATCGTGAGCACTCGGACAATCGCCGAGCGCCGGGAGGCGGTGAACGCCATGGCCGCCGCGATCGATCTCGGCGAGCGGCTCTAAGAGAGGGGGACCGGTGGACGGCAACCATCCGGGAATCGGATGGCCTCCCTCCGGCACCTGTTGGTTCAGGTCGCGCCGCCGTCCATGACCGGCCTCCTGAATCGTCTACACGCACGAGCCCACGAGCCGGTGCCATCGCCCGGCGCCAGCGCGCTCTCCGGCAAAGTTATAGGGCCGGCATGAACGAGATCGACCCCTCTCCGGGGACCTCCGAGGGGCTGGCCCCGCCCCTCTCCGAACATCCGGTGATCCGCGAGGAGCAGGCCCTGCTGGACGACGTGTGCGAGCGACTCGGGCGCCCGCCCCCTACCGAAGGCGCGACCGAAAACGACATCATCGCGGAGCTGCGTCGTATCCAGGACGACATTCGCACCGCGAAGACCGAGGACAAGGCGGCGCTCGAGCAGCAATACGAGCGCCAGTGTCGCCTCCTCGACCAGGTTCGGCGGGGGAAGCAGCTCGACGGGGTGGACTCCGAGAGCCCCTACTTCGCCCACCTCGGCACCGAACACGAGGGCCG
The DNA here is from genome assembly GCA_030685065.1 of Pseudomonadota bacterium. GTDB lineage: Bacteria > Myxococcota_A > UBA796 > UBA796 > SXON01 > CAJBVW01. Next base: position 9,320 of record JAUXQH010000153.1, read on the forward strand.
GCGGTCGGACATCCTCCTCGGGCGCGCGACCTCGCTGGAGAACGGCCTCCGCATCGTGGACTGGCGGCACGCGCCGGTCGCCAAGGTGTACTACCGCTACCAGGAGGGCGACGAGTACGAGGAGGACATCGGTCCGCGCACGATCTCCGGGCGGGTCGTCGCCCGGCGCGCGGTGACCATCAACAGCGCGCGGATCGATCGCATCGTGTCGCCGCAAGGCACATTCCTGCGTGACGACGGCGGCTGGACCCTGAGCAGCACGCTCGCCCCGAGGCTGGTCACCGGCGTGTCCGGCCCGGTCGCGACCGCCCCGCGGGACCAGCGGCTCGGCTCGGGCAAGGTGAGCCGCGCGGACAAGCACCTCCCCGACATCGCGGCGTTGATCGACCCGGAGCAGTTCGAGCTCATCGCGCGGCCCGACAGCGGTCCGGTGGTGATCCGCGGCGGTGCGGGGTCCGGAAAGACCACCGTTGCGCTCCACCGCATCGCGTATCTCGCGTTCGCGAACCCCCAGCGCTTCGCGTCCCACAAGATGCTCGTGATGGTGTGGGGCAAGGCGCTGCGCGACTACGTGTCCAAGGTGCTGCCGAACCTGGGCGTCTACAATGTCGGCGTCGCGACGTGGTCGGACTGGTCCCGTAGGCTCGTCGAGCGCCACTTTCCGTACCTGCCGGGCCACAAGAACGCGAACACGCCCTCGATCGTGTCGCGCATCAAGCTCCACCCCAAGTTCACCGTGCTGCTCGAGCGGATCGTGAAGGAGCGCAAGGCGCCCGCCACCGGCGACAGCGCTTTCCAGGATTGGCGCCTGCTGGTGTCGGACTCCAAGCTAATGGCCGAGCTCGGAGACTTCACGCCCGCCGAGATCGAACAGGCGATGTACTGGGCGCGCTCCCAGCTCGACCACCTGGCCCGTCACCGGGAGGAGCGCGACAAGACCGCCGAGCCCTGGCTCGACGAGGAGGATGACGCGATCCTGCTCCGGGCGTGGCAGCTCCGCGTCGGGGAGCTCCGCGCGAAGGGGGGCGGCACCCTGCGCTACAGCCACGTGATGATGGACGAAGTGCAGGACTTCAGCGCGATGGAGGTCGCCGTGATGCTCGGCGCCTGCGACGCGAAAAAATGTATCACTCTCGCCGGTGATACACAGCAACACATCCAGGAGCAGGGCGGGAGCGAGGGCTGGAGCAGCCTGCTCGACAGCCTGCACATCGAGAGCACCGCGCTCAGCACGTTGAAGGTGTCCTACCGCTCCACCCGGCAGGTCTCGACCTTCGCGCGCAGCCTGCTCGGGGCGCTCGCCGAGGACGACGGGCCGCCGCTCACCGCGCGGGACGGCGCGGCGGTCGAGCTGTTTCCCTTCCCGGAGCACGGCGCCTGCGTGAGCTTTCTCGGGGAGGCCCTCCGCGACCTGCTCCGCGCCGAGCCGCTCGCCTCCGTGGCCGTGGTGACGCCGGACGAGGCCACGGCGCGGATGTACCACGAGGGGTTCGACCGGATGGACGTGCCGATGGCGCGGCTCGTGCTCAACCAGACCTTCGCGTTCGCGCCCGGCATCGACGTGGTGGACGTGCGGCAGGTGAAGGGCCTCGAGTTCGACTACGTGGTGATCGTGGGCGCATCCGCGCACGAGTACCCCGACCGCCCGAACTCCCGGCGCCTGCTTCACGTGGCGGCCACCCGCGCGATCCACCAGCTCTGGGTCACCTGGGTGGGCACGCCGAGCCCGCTGCTCGGGAGCATCGGGTGACGCCCGCCGTGCAGGCGCGGCTCCGCAACGGCGGGGCCGACCGCCTCGCCGACCTGCTGCTGGACGATCTGCTGGACCGGCCGCTCTCCGAGCTCGTGGACGCGCGGTGGATGGCCGATCGCCTCGTGATCTCCCTGCGAAGCGCGGCCGCCGATCCGCGGGTGGAGTCCTGGTTTCGCGAGCGCGTCCAGGACGTCCGGGCGCGCGTCCAGGCGGGGCCGCCCCAGGTGCCCCTCGCGATCCGCGTCCCGCTCAGCGAGCTCCTTGCCCGCCCGTACGCGCCCAACCGCGCCTTGGTCGGGAAGCTCCTCGACCACCCCACCGCGCAGCTCCTGCTCAAGAGCCTCTTCCAGGACCTGCTGATCGCCTTCGCGCGGCGTCTCAAGCCGATCACGCCGAAGGGTAGCCTCCCGAGCTTCGGGCGGCTCTCCCGCCTCGGAGAGGGCGTGCTCGGCGCGATGGGCCACGAGATCGAGCAGCAGATCGAGCAGAAAGCGCGCGAGTTCATGGACCAGGCGGTGCACAAGCTGGTCGACAAGATGGCCGACCATCTGTGCGACCCCGCGCACATCCGTGAGTACGGCGCGTGGCGCACGCACGGCCTCGATGTGTTGCTCGGCACCGACATGCGCGTGCTCGCGGGCGAGGTCGAGAAGCTCGACCCCGAGTCCCTCATCGCGACCGGCGCCGCGCTCGTTCGTGGCATCGCCGGCCGGGCCGAGCTCGCGGGCGAGATCGAAGCGGTGCTCGACGCGGCGATGGAGAGCGCGGGCACGAAGTCTGCGCGCGAGATGCTCGGTGGCGTCGAGGAGCACGGGCTGGAGCTCGTGCGCGACCTGCTGCGCCAGCGCGCCCGCGCCGTGATCGAGACCGACGCCTTCGCGCGCTGGTTCGAAGAGGTGGTGGAAGGCACCGGCGAAGCCTCGTGACACATGCCGGATGTGTCGCCACCGTGTTCGGATGTATCACCGTGTTCGGATGTGTCACCCTGCTCGGGTGCGCCGCCCCGCCGACACCCGCGGGGCCGCCCGACGCCTGCGTCATGCTCCGCGCGCCCGTATCGGGGCCCCTCCGCGCGGAGCGCGCCGCGGCCGGAGACTCCGCCCTCGTCCTCGCAAACCTCTTCGTGCGGGAGGCGCGCCTCACGAGCGATCCAGGCTTCTACACCCTCGCGGACAGCGCGCTCACCTGCGCGTCGAGCCGCGCACCGGGCGACCTCGAAGCCCAGCGCCTGCGGGCCCACGTCTGGATCCAGTTCCACCGCTTCGCCGAGGTCGAGGTGCTCGCCGAGCGCCTGGCCGGCGCCGAAGGGGCGGGCTGGCTGGACCACGTGCTGCTTGGGGACGCGCGGATGGAGCAGGGCGAGCTCGACGCCGCGGGCGAGTCCTATCAGCGCGCCGTCAACCTCCGTCCCAACCTCGAGGTCTACGATCGGATCGGCTGGCTGCGCTGGTTGTGGGGCGACGTCGAGGGCGCGCTCGAGATGCAGGAGCTCGCGGTCTCGGCGGGCTCTCCCCAGGATCCCGAGCCGTATGCGTGGGCCCTCACGCGCCTGGGATGGCTCCACGCGTTGCGGGGCCAGCCCGCGCCGGAGCTCGACGCCGCCCTGACGCTGGTGCCGAACTACCAACCGGCCCTCTTCGCGCGGGGCCGTGTGCGCCTCCACGAGGGGCACCCCGGCGCCGCGGATGACCTGCGGGCCGCCGGCGCCACGGTCGAGGCGGTCTGGGCATTGTCGGAGATCGATCCGAGCGCGTCCGTCGAAGCGGTGAAGATGCAGGATCCCCGCGGCTACGCCATGTGGCTCACGCCCCGGGATCCCGTCGCCGCCCTCGTGCTCCTCCAGGACGAATGGAAGGTGCGTCAGGACGCGACGACACGGATGGCCCGGGCCTGGGCCGCGCTTGCCGCCGGTGACACATCTCTCGATGCGTCAGCCGAGGCTCGGGTCGCGTTGGCCACGGGCATCACGGAGCCGCGCGTGCTGTGGATGGCCGCAAAAGTCCTCGGCGACGATACACTTCGGCAACGGGCGCTCGCGATGGGCCCCGGCCTGTTGCCCTCGGAGCGGCGCCCGTGAACCTCTGGATCGTGTCCGCCGCCTGGGCCCATCGCCCCGGCCTGTCCTACGCGCGGCTCGAGGCCGACCACGTCGCGCTCACGTTCGCGCAGCCCGAGCTTGCATCGCTGGTCCCCCTCGGCGCGGACCTGGACGCGTCGCGGGTGGTCGTCGCGCAGGTGACGCTCGACACCGCCACCTTCACCGTCGGCGGGGAGCCCTGCGCGCTCGGGGACGTGACGCTTCGTCGGGTCGAGGACGACGGCGTGGAGATCGCTGCCGGGATGGACTGCCCGCCGGGAGAGGTGACCTACACCGCCGGCTTCTTGCCGACGCTCGCGCCGGGACACCGCCACTACGTCGAGGCGATGGGCCAGCCCGTGGCGGTGCTCGACGTGGGCACGCCGAACGTGGCGTACACCGGCGCGTCCGATCGCGGTGAGGTCGCGGCGCAGTTCTTCGGCCTCGGGGTCGAGCACATCTGGACCGGCTACGACCACCTCCTGTTCCTGTTCGGGCTGCTCCTCGCCGCGCGCTCGCTGCGGTCGATGCTGTTCATCGTCACCGGCTTCACCGTGGCGCACTCGATCACGCTCTCCGCGGCCGCGCTCGGGCTCGTTTCGCTCCCCTCGGCGCTCGTCGAGCCCGCGATCGCCGCGTCGATCGCGTACGTCGGCATCGAGAACTTCTGGAGGCCCGCGCCGAAGCGCCGCGTCGCCGTCACCTTTCTCCTCGGCCTCGTTCACGGCTTCGGCTTCGCGGGCATGCTCGCCGAGCTGGGCCTGCCGCGCGACGCGCTCGCGGTGGCGCTCCTCTGCTTCAACGGCGGCGTCGAGGTGGGCCAGGCCGCGGTCGTGGCGGTAGCGCTGCCCCTGCTGCTGCTGCTGCGCCGATGGCCCTCGTGGGAGGCGCGCGCGGTGCCCGCCTTGTCGATCGGGGTGGCGCTCGCGGGGGTGTACTGGTTCGCGGAGCGCGTGACGGCGTAGCGCACGGTTCCTGGGGGGCGTTGCGGGGGGGCACCCCCCGCCCCATGTAGAGCGCCCTCGCCAAAACGAAGACGGGGAACTCCCCAGGTTCTCCCCCGGAAAGCTCCCCATCCTCTCTGGTGATACACGCCCGATGTGTCAGGCGTGTATCAGCCCCGCTTAGTAGCCGCCGAGCTCGTCGTGGCCGCCGTTCGGGTGGTCGTCGCCCGCCCAGGGATCGCCCAGGAAGGGGAACGAGTCGAGGTAGTGGAGACCGGTGGAGTCGACGCCGTCGACCACCGCGAAGCCCTCGCCGGAGCCGGCGAGCCCACCACACACCGCGCCGAGCGCCACGTCGACCACGTCGTCACTGACGTAGCGACCGTCGGGCCACTGGCCGAAGCCGGTGCCCTCGAGGTTGATCCGGAGCGCCTCGAACGCGCCGAACACCTTTCCGGACTCGCCGGGGATCGCGCCGCCGAGCGAGAACCCGGCCGGCAACACGCCGAGGTCGGGGTGGCCGGTGAGGAACGCGAGGAGGAGGTCCTCACGCCCGCCGATGCCCAGGCCGGCGTCGAAGCTGGTCGGGCAGGTGGTGCCGAGCACCACGTTCATGTACGCGCCGAGCACCGAGTTCTGGGCGTAGGAGAGGAACTGGATGTCGTCCCGGGGGTGGCTGGCGTTGAAGATGTCCTTCTGCTGCACCGGGAGCACCACCTCGTTCACGAGGGGGTTGCCGAGGCGCGCGACCTGCACCCAGCCGCCGCGGTAGGCGTTGTCGACGCCGGTGGAGCGGCGCACGGTCACCGCGCGACGCGAGGTCGTGCCCCAGGACGACACGACGTGGTTCTGGTTGGCGGCGGTGGCCGCGAGGCCGTCCTTCGTGATCGAGGTGATCGGCAGCGAGATCGCGATCGAGTGCACGTTGTAGCCGAGCAGCGTGTTCTGGTTCGCGGTGCCGTCGAGGTTGGCGACGTTCAGCAGGTCGAACGTGCGCTCGAGGTCGACGTAGAAGCCCTCCTGACGGGGGCCCGCGAAGAAGCTGTAGCTGCCGGAGGTCTCGATGTTCGCCGTGGTGATGGCGCCGGGGGTGGACCCGCCCGGGTTGTAGCTGCTCGAGCCGCTCTGCGTGCCGACGTTGATCGGGGCGGTGGAGCCACCGGAGAGCACCACGCTCGAGACGCCGTCATCTACGCGGGTGACCGTGTAGGACTGCTTCTGGTAGACGTTGGCGGGGTCGGCGACGGACCCGATGTTGTAGATGAACGTCTCGAGGCCGAACGCGTCGACGGCGCTGTAGGTGGTCTCGAACTGGACGTTGAAGACGATGTCCTCCTCGCCGTCACCCTCGTTGTCGATGTTGATCGAGTACAGGACGTTGTCGTCGAACCGGTGGAAGTTCGGACCGCCGCCGGGGGCCTCGAGCGGGTTGACGTTGAGGATGAACACGACCTTGGACGTGTCGTTCGGGTCACGGAAGGCGTAGAAGTCCGTGATGTCCGCCGCCGGATCGAGCGAGATGGCGGGGGCCTCGCGGTGGCTGGAGGCGAGGGCGGGGAGCGCGAGGAGCGCGAGAGTAGAGAGCATGTAGTTCCTCGGAAGCGGCGTGCGCCGCGAGAAGGTTCTCAGGAAGAGATTCTCAGGAAGAGATTCAGTAGGAGAGGACGTAGATGTCGCTGCTGCCGAGGCTGGACTGCTCGGCCACGAACACGTCATCGGTGGCGACCGCGACACCCGCGGGGAGCTCGAGCACGCCCAGGGTGTCGAGCACCTCGAAGCCGGACCCGTCGGTCGCGAGGGCGATGAGGCCCGGGTCACCCATGGTCGTGTAGTAGATCAGCGCGTCATCCGCATCGACACCCAGGCCGCCCGGGAACGACGTGTCGAACCAGCTGGCGAGCTCCGTGTGCGCGAAGCCCGGCGTGTTGAACGCGAAGATCGCGGCCTTGCCGCCGCCCGCGAGGGAGTCGAGGACGTAGAGGCTCGTGCCGTCCGCGTTCGCGTCGAGCGCGACCGGATCGACCAGGGGATCGCCGCTGAACTCGACCGACACCGCGCCGGTGCTCACGACGATCGAGAAGATGGCGGGGTCGCCGGCGGCGGTGAAGCCGCTGACGTACACGTTGGTGCCGCCGTGCGCGGGGGTCACGTCCCCCGGGAGGTCGATGAAGCCGGACGCGCCGATCTCGGTGAGCGCGCCGCCGCCCACGCCGAGGCTGTACACGCCGCCGTTGGTGAGGCCGGAGATCGTCTGCGACGCCACGTCGGAGACGAAAAGCGTGCTGCCGTCCGCCGAGAGCGCGATGCCGGTGGGGAGCACGAGCGGATCGCCGGTGTACAGCGTGCTCGTGGCGCCCGAGGCGAGATCGATGGAGATGACGGCGGGCTCGCCGCTCGAGTCGTAGCCGACCGCGAACAGGGTGGTGTCGCTCACCGCGAGGTCCGTCGCCTCGGCGAAGCTCGGAAGCGCGCCGTAGGTCCAGGCGCTGAAGACGGGCTCGACATCCGTGTCCGTGTCGGTATCGGTGTCCGTGTCCGTGTCCGTATCCGTGTCGGTGTCCGTGTCGGTATCCGTGTCGGTGTCGGTGTCCGAATCGGTGTCCGTGTCGGTGTCCGCCGCGGTGTCGATGTCCTTGTCGGCTTCGCCGCCCGGGCAGCCGGCGAGCAGCGAAAGCGCCAACAATGACGCTAAACTAGCTGGGATCCGCATCATGCGTGGAGACTCCTTGGGATGGCCCTGTGAATGGCCGGTTGTGTGGCCCTGTGAATGGCCCTTTGAATGGCCCTTTTGATGGCGCTGAGGCCACGCAGGGTGAGGGAGGGGGCGGAGCATATACGAACTCCGGCGCAACAAGGATCGCGCCAATGACGATTTTTTTGCGGGACCACCACAAACGTGGTGAAGCACACGCTTCGACCGTGAAACCGATCCATGAACTGTTGACAAGCGTACGACAGAGCAGACACCATGCGCTCCCGTTCGCGGACCCTCCAGGAGACGTTCTCATGCATCGTTCCAGCTTGACCCTCACGCTTTCTCTGCTTCTCTCGCCCCTGCTCTTCATCGGGAGCGGCTGCCGCCCCAAGGACGAGGGCGAGGACACCAGCAGCGCCGACACCGACACCGATACGGACGCCGACACGGACACGGACACCGACACCGACACGGACGTGGCGACGGCGAGCATCACGCTCACCAGCCCCGTCGACGGCCCGGCCTACGGCGCTGTCACGCTCACCTACACCGTGGCGGGCTTCGTCATCGACACCGATGCCCTCGCCAGCGGTGACCTCGTCCCTGTCGAAGGCGAGGGTCACGTCCACATCAAGCTCGACGGCGAGTACGTGAACGCCACGTCGGACATGACGTACACCCTCGAAGGGCTGACCGCCGGCGCGCACACCGTGTCCGTGGTGCTCGCCGGCAACGATCACGCGGAGTCGGCCATCAGCGACTCGGTGACGCTCAACGTGCTCAACCCGACCGTCGAGATCCTCTCCCCGACGGACGCCGCCGCGCTGAACGCGAACTCGGCTTCGCTCGGCCTCTCGATCTCCGACTTCACGATGTCGTCGGACGTCGGCGGCGCGCCGGTGATCGGCGAGGGGCACTACCACGTGCTCATCGACGGCGCCTACTTCGACTACGGCACCGACCCGACCCGCGCGCTCGCCACGCAGCTCGACGCCGGCTCCCACTCGCTCGCGGTCGAGCTGGTCAACTCCGACCACACCTCGCTCTCGCCGGCCGTGATGGACACGATCACCGTCGACGTAGCCGGTGACGCCCCGAGCATCTGGATCGACAAGGCCCCCCTCGCGACGGAGCAGAACACCGCATCCGTGGTGGTCCCGGTGACCGTGACGAACTTCACGCTCGCGCCGGACGCCGTCGGCGGGACGAACCAGAGCGGGTACGGCCACTACCACGTGTACCTGGACGGCACGTACTCGGACTACAGCGCCAGCGAAAGCGCCATGCTCTACCACGTGGCCGCGGGCCCCCACACCGTCGAGGTGCGCCTCGCGGAGAACGACCACACCGAGATTCCGAGCGGATCGATCGACTACTCGCGCTTCAGCGTGGCGACCGGCCGCCCGGACGTGTTCATCACCTCCCCCGCGCCCGGCGAGTTCGTGACGAGCGACTTCACGGTGAGCGTGAACGCGGAGAGCTTCGTCCTCGATCCCGCCAACATCGGCAACGCGAACGTGGCCGGCACCGGGCACTACCACGTGTACGTGGATGGGCTCTACAACACGTTCAGCGGCGACGCGTCGGTCCTGGTGACCGGCCTCGAGCTGGGCACCCACGTGGTGACCGCGACCCTCGTGAACAACGACCACACCAACCTGACGCAGCAGGTCTGGTCCCCGGGCGTCACGGTCACGGTCCAGTAGTCTCGACCCGTTCGAGGTGTTGATTCGAGGGGCGTTCCGGGTGACCGGGGCGCCCCTCCGTCGTTACGCTCCGCGGATGTTCACGCTCCTCCTGCTCCACGCTTGCGTGGGCGCGCACGGCACCGATCCCGACTCCGCGGGAGACACGGGGGAGGAGACCACCTGGACCGGCCCCTGCCCGCCCGGCGCCGTGCAGGTCGACAGCTTCTGCATCGACGCGTGGGAGGCCACCTTGACCGGAGACACCGGCGAGGCGGATCAGGGGGACACCTGGCCGGAAACGACGACGAGCGCCGTGGCCGAACCCGAGGAAGGCGTGCTGCCGACCGTCCTCCTGTCCTGGTACCAGGCGAGCGCGGCGTGCTCCAACGCGGGCAAACACCTCTGCACGGTCCTCGAGTGGCAGACGGCGTGTGGCACCGGCCCCCTCCCCTGGGGCGAGGAGCCGCCGGCCGAGGAGGTGTGCGCCATCCCCGCACAGGACCTGACCAGCGAGTGGACCGCGCTGCAGCCCACCGGGTCCCTGCCCGACTGCCGCTCGCCCGAGGGCGTGTTCGACCAGATCGGGAACGCGTGGGAGTGGGTCGACCCCGAGGCGACCGGCGCCGACGGGCTCCCCCAGGCCGCGAAGATGGGCGGCGCGTACTACGCCGGGCCGGGAAACGGCAACTGCGTGGTCGGGCCGTTTCTCGACCATCCTCCTTCGTTTTCGGGCACCATCGCCGCGCGCTGCTGCGTCGAGGCGCGGCCGTAGGTCCGGCCGTCCGTGCGCCCAGGAAGGCGGGGCGCTCCCCGGTGGGTTAGCCGTGCCCCCCCTTTGGAGTGGATCATGGCCGTACAGGCAGGCATCGTCGGCCTCCCGAACGTCGGGAAGAGCACCCTGTTCAACGCGCTGACCGCCGCCGGCGCCGCCGCGGCGAACTACCCGTTCTGCACCATCGAGCCCAACGTCGGCGTCGTGGCGGTGCCGGACGCGCGGCTCCAGAAGATCCTCAAGGTGATCGCCTCGAAGGTGATCCTGCCCGCCGCGGTGGAGATCCTCGACATCGCCGGGCTCGTGCGCGGCGCCAGCAAGGGGGAGGGCCTCGGCAACCAGTTCCTCGGCCACATCCGCTCGGTGGACGCCATCCTCCACGTGGTCCGCTGCTTCGAGGACCCCGACGTGGTGCACGTCGACGGCGACGTCGATCCCGACCGCGACATCGAGACCATCGACATCGAGCTCTGCCTGGCGGACCTCGAGACCGCGCAGAAGCGGGTCGATCGCTTCAAGAAGCTGTCGAAGTTCGGCGACAAGGACGCCCTGTTCCACCTCGGCGTCGCCGAGCGCCTCGCGGTCATGCTCGACCAGGGCAAGCCCGCGCGCTCCGGCCCGTGGACCGAGGACGAGGCCGCGAGCGTCAAGGACGCGCAGCTCATCACCGCGAAGCCCGTGCTCTACATCTGCAACGTCGATGAGAACGGGCTCACCGGGGACAACGCCTTCGTGGCCCGGGTCAAGGCCCGCGCCGAGAAGGAGGGCGCCCGCACCGTGACCCTCTGCGCCAAGATCGAGGCCGAGGTGTCCGAGCTCCCCGAAGAAGACCGCGCCGGCTTCCTCGCCGACCTCGGCATCGCGGAGGCGGGCCTCGCCGCGCTCGCGCGTCAGACCTACCACCTGTTGGGCCTCCAGACCTACTTCACCGCGGGTCCCAAGGAGATCCGCGCGTGGACGATCCCCGTCGGGTCACGCGCGCCGCAAGCCGCGGGCGTCATCCACTCCGACTTCGAGCGCGGCTTCATCCGCGCGGAGGTCTACTCGGTGGAGGACCTGGTCGCCGCGGGCGGCGAGGCGGCGCTCAAGGCGCAGGGGAAGATGCGGGTCGAGGGGAAGGAGTATGTGGTGATGGATGGGGATGTGATGCATTTTCGGTTCAATGTGTAGGGCTGGAAGTTCGGCCGGTTGAAGGCTGAACGTTCCTTCAATCGTCGCGTCCGGCGCCCCACATTTACCCTTCGGAGAACACGACGCGTGAAGCGGAGATCGCGGTGCGGGCCCTACGTGGAGCCGTGCTGGAGCATCGCGCCGCGGTCGTCCGGGTTCAGCTCGAGGGAGCCCCAGAGGAGGCCGTGACACTCCCGACGCAGGCCTTCGAGCTGCTCATGCGCGTCCTCGCCCACCTCGCCAACGGCAACGCCGTCACGATCGTCCCCGTGCACGCCGAGGTCACGACGCAGCAGGCAGCCGACGTGCTCAACGTCTCGCGGCCCTACCTCATCAAGCTGCTCGACGAGGGGAAGCTTCCCTACCGCAAGGTCGGAACGCACCGCCGCGTCATGCTTCGGGACCTCCTCGAGTACAAGCGGCAGGACGATGCGGAGCGGCAGGGCATCCTGGCCGAGCTCACGGCCGAGGCGCAGAAGCTGGGCCTCGGCTACTGACCGTGGGCTTCGTCGTCGTCTACGACGCGTGCGTCCTCTACCCCGCGCCGCTTCGGGACCTGCCCGTACGCGTCGGGAAGGCCGGGCTGGTCCAGGCACGGTGGAGCCAAACCATCCTCGACGAGTGCTTCCACGCGATCCACCGCGAGCGCCCGGAGGTGCCCCTACAACCCTGGGCTGAGGAGGAGGTAGGCCGCGCCCCCGTCGCTCGCGGCGTCGTCGTTTCCATACGCGCCGACGAGCATGTCGTCGTAGCCGTCGCCGTTCACGTCGCCCGCGCCGGAGACGCACGAGCCGGCGCCGTCGCCGGCCGCCTCTCCGGTGTACTGGGTTGCCGTGGTGAGGCTCGCGGAGGCGGGCGCGGCGCTCCCGAGCACGAGGTAGGCCGCGCCGGTGGGCCTGCCGACGAGCATGTCGTCGTAGCCGTCGCCGTCCACGTCGCCCGCGCTGGAGACGGACGAGCCGGCGGAGTCGTCGACCGCCTCGCCGGTGTACTGGGTTGCCGTGGAGAGGCTCGCGGAGGCAGGCGCGGCGCTCCCGAGCAGGAGGAAGGCCGCGCCAGCATAAGTACCGCCGTCGGCGTTGTAGGGCGCGCCGACGAACATGTCGTCGTAGCCGTCGCCGTTCACGTCGCCCGCGCCGGAGACCGACGAGCCGGCGTAGTCGTT
>JAUXQH010000154.1 GCA_030685065.1 Pseudomonadota bacterium
CACCTGCATGTCACGGGGGAGCTCGCCCACCTCGTCGAGCAGCAACGTGCCGCCGTCCGCCAGCTCGAAGCGCCCAGGCTTGGAGGTGACCGCGCCCGTGAAGGCGCCCCTCTCGTAGCCGAACAGCTCGCTCTCGAAGAGGTTCTCCGGGATCGCTCCGCAGTTGACGCTGACGAACGGGCGGCTCCGGCGCCCGGACTGGGCGTGGAGCGCGCGGGCAGCGAGCTCCTTGCCGGTGCCGCTCTCGCCGACAAGGAGCACGGTCGTCGGCGAGTCGGCCACCTTCTCCACCAGCGCGTACACGCGTTGCATGGACGAGGTGACACCGATGAGATCGAAGCGGCCCGGGGCCGAGCTCGCGGACGGGGCGCGCCAGCTCGGATCCTCTTGCACGGAGCGACGGCTCGCGCGCTCGACCCGGAGCGCCTTGTCGACCGCGGTGCGGAGCTCGGCGAGGTCGAACGGCTTGGTGATGTAGTCGAAGGCCCCGAGCTTGAGGGCCTCTACCGCCGAGTCGACCGTGCCGTGGGCCGTGATCACGATGAGCGGCAGGCCCGGCTGGTTCTGCCGGACGTGGGCAAGCAGCTCGAGCCCCCCGACGCCGGGCATCTTCAGGTCGGTGATGACCAGGTCGAAGGGCTCGCCCGAGAGGCGACCGATGGCCTCGGCGCCGTCGGTCGCGCTCTCGACGGAGTAGCCCTCACGCGCGAGGTGTGCCTGGAGAACCTTCCGTATCGACGGTTCATCATCGACGACGAGGATACGGGAGCGCATGGTTACGGAAGGTAGCACGGGGCCGGTGGGTGTCGACAGCGTGAAGACGGGGATAGGCTTGCGCGTCTCGTCTGCACCCCCCCAAGGAGGCACATGCGCGCGCTCTGGCTCCGTTTCGCACTCTTCGCGACAGTCGCCCTCGCCGTACCCGTCACCGCTGGCGCCGCCGGCAAGGCCGCCCCCGACTTCTCGTTGAGGGACCTCGCGAATCAGGCGCAGACCCTCTCGCAGCACAAGGGCAAGGTGGTCCTGATCAACTTCTGGGCCACCTGGTGCGGCCCGTGCCAGGTCGAGATGCCGCACCTCCAGGCGATGGCGCGGGAGCTCGGGCCCAAGGGGCTCGTCCTCCTCGGGATCTCGGCGGACGCGGCGCGGGACGCGTCGAAGGTCAAGCCCCTCGTGGTGAGCAAGGGCCTCACCTACTCGATCCTGCTCGACCCGCAGACCACCGTGGTCGCGCAGTACAACCCCACGAAGACCCTGCCGTTCAACGTCCTGGTCGACCGCGCGGGCAACATCGACCAGGTGTTCAGCGGCTACAATCCGGGGGACGAGGTCACGCTCCGCGCCGCAGTCGAGAAGCTCCTCGCCGTGCCCGCTCCGTGATCCTGGCGCTCGTACTGGGCCACGCTCATGCCGAGGAGCCCGCCGCTGCCGAGCCGGCCGCTGCCGAGCCGGCCGCTGCCCCCTCGTTGGGGATCCTCTCGGGCATCCACGGCTCCGAAGACCTGCGGATCCGCTACTCCCACGTTCCCCAGAAGCTCGAGAACTTCGAGGATCGCAACATCCTCGACTACGTCGAGGTCGTGAACCGGCTCGATCTCTCCGGCGGCACGCCGAACGTGGGGGTCGGGGCGCGGGTCGACGGCGTAGGCCTGTTCGCGAACCGGTACCGCCTCGACGGCACGCTGCACCACGAGCGTGACCTGCTGAGCGACCAGCTCGCGTCCCCGTTCGAGGACGCCTTCTTCGACCTGGAGAAGGTGTGGGTCGAGGCGCGCGGGCCTTCCGCCACCCTCACGCTGGGGGACGGGTATCTCTCCTTCGGCCGCGGCATGGCGCTCAACACGGTGAAGAACACCGACATCGACGTCGACACGTCGCTGCGCGGCGTGCGCGGCGTGGCTCATGTCGGCCCCTGGGACTTCACGCTGGCCACGGGGCTCACCAACCCGCAGCAGGTGGCGCTCGAGAACCCGAACCTCTTGCTCCAGCCGGACGTGGCGCACGCGGTGAGCGGCGTCCGGATCGACCGCTACGGCCTGGGCGCGATCAACCTCGGCGCGCACGGCGTCCTGTTCCAGTACTCGCGCGGGTACGAGGAAGGCCAGGATGGCTGGCGTGCCTACAGCCAACCCATCGACGCGTGGGCGGCCGGCGGCAGCGTCGAGGCCCTCGGGGTCAAGGGGATCGATCTGTACGTCGAAGGCAACGCCTTCGGGTACGAGGCCGAGGAGATCCCGGTGCGGGCCGGCTACGCGCTCTACGCGAGCGCCGCCGCCTACCCCGGCCGCGCATCGATCCTGATCGAGGCGCGGCGCAACAAGGACACGGAGTGGATCAACGCCTTCTCCGACAACTACGAGCTCGTGAGCGGGCCGACCCTCGAGTACGAGCGCGTCGTCACCGAGGACAGCTCGGCGGCCGTCAACTCGAACGACATGACCGGCGGCCGCGCGCGGATCGATCTGCGCTTCGGCAACCCCGAGCGCCACGTCACGCTTGTTCCCTACGCGAGCCTCGCGGTGTTCCGCGACGAGGACCTCGGCGGCCTGCACTTCAACCGCGCGGCGGAGACCATCCTCCACCCGATCGTGGGCGTGCAGTACATCAACGGTGACCTCCACGTGCTCGCAAACGGGGGCCAGCGCGTGGATGTGCGCGATCCCGGGGCGGACGCCCTCGCGCTCGGCGCCGACCGCCTCCTCCATGCCGACTTCGACATCTCCGTGCCGCTCGGCGGCAAGCTCTCGCTCGAGCTGGCGCCCGCGCTGATGCGCTACCAGTGGGGCAAGAACGCCCAGCAACAGACGGACTTCACCGACTTCTCCAACGCGCTCGCGCTCAAGGTCGGCGCGCCGTGGGCGTTCATCCTCTACACGGACTACTCGGACAACCCGCTGATCAGCAGCACGGGCAACCTCTCGGGGACGATGTTCGGCGCCGCTGGAGACTCCCTCTACGCCGCGGTCGAGGCCCAGTGGATGCCGAACAGCTCGACCACCCTCAAGGCCTTCTACGGGGCCTACCGCGCGGGCATCCGCTGCGCGGGCGGTCAGTGCCGCAACCTGCCGGGGTTCGAGGGCGCCAAGCTGTCGTTGACCACGACTTTCTAGTCCCAGTCGGACTCGTCCACCCGCGCGAGGCGCATCACGCCCTCCATGACAGCGCCGTAGAGCGCGTCCCCGTCACCCCCGCACACCTCGATCGATCCGAAGTCCGTGGGGGTCGCCACGAAGCGGAATTCGGAGTCGAGCTGGCGGCAGATCGTGTTGAGGATCCCGAGCACGGCGGCCCGGTCGAAGCCGAGCCCCTCGTCGTAGATCACGACCTCCCACCCCCGGCCGCCCGCGAACGCGCGGAGCCGGTACGGAACGTCGGTCGGGGGATCGCCGGGCACCATGTCGAACACGACGTCGTCGAGCACGGGCGAGGCGATTGCACCGAGGCGCGTGAGGAGCGCGTCGTAGGGGATCGGGGAGAGATCCCGGCCCTCGTCGAAGCGAACGCAGCGCCCGTGGCGGGCGAGCACGTCGACGACGGTCACCGCGTCCGCGGCGCGCGCGGGCTCGGACACGAGATCGAGCTCGATGAGGAACGCCTCGAGCGCGCCCGGCTCGGGGAAGCGCTGCAGCAGGGCGATCCGGGCGGCGAGGAGCGCCGGGTCCCGCCCGCCCGCCGTCGTGAGCGCGCGGCTGCGGTCCAGTCGCACGAGCTGGTCGAAGGCGCCGACCCGGACATGATCCCAGGCGAGCTCCGCGCCGGTCGCGACGGCGCACAGCAGGTCGAGCACCCGGGCGCGCGCGTCGGGGTGCGCGTCGAGGTAGCGAATGGCACCGTCCTGAACGGTTCGGATCGCGGGGAGGGGGTCGAGACCGGGCGTCATCTCGACGCTGTGCGGGGCGCGGGGCGGTGGGACGGCGGCCGCGGGCGCGCCCACCAGCCCGGCCGGTGGCGTGGCGGCGATGGGCGTGATGTGGGCGTACACGAAGGCGACCCAGGGGTCCCGCTCGTGCACCTCGTAGAAAAGCTTGGTGGGCTCGGGCGCGCTCAGCAACTTTCGTTCTTCTCCTCGAACAGCAGGAGCGCTTGCCCCCGGGCGAGGACGTTCCCCACGGCGGCGAGGAAGCCTTTGCGACGCTGGACGTAGAGAACGAGCATGCGCCCGGCGCTGGTCATCGCGTCGTCGTCCTCCTCGTCGTCCTCGTGCTCGACGATGGAGAGGTCCTCGGGCTGCTCGTACTCCGCCGCCTCCTCGAGCGTGATGGGCCAGCCGTTCTCCTCACCCTGGAAGGCGCCCACCGTGCGCGGCATCTTGGTGTTCGCGACAGCATCCCTCACCTTCGCGACGTACTCGGGCGGCACCATGTAGGGCGCGGGGTAGGGCGCCCGCAGCCCCTGGGCGTAAGGCACGTACCCCACGATCGGATCGCGCCCGCACACGGTGGGCAGATCGAACCCGAGCAGGCCAATGTCCTCCGCGCCTACCGGGATGCAGTAGCGAACCGCTGTCTGGAAGAGCGCGTCCATCGCGAACGTCCGAGCCTGCGTCGCGTCGACTCCCGGCTCATCCGCGAACTCGACGCTGCCGCCGCCCTTTGCGACGAGGGGGCGCCGCATCAGGGCCAGGGCGGAATCGTCCTCCGGCTCGGGTGGAGGGGACCCGTCGAAGAGCTCCGTGAGGCAGTCGAGCACCAGCTCGCGCTCGTTCTGGACGATCTCGGGGGGCGCGCCGAGCTCGCGCAGCCGGGCCAGCCGCGAGGTCCGACTTCCGAGGATCTTCCAGGGGATCGGGTGTACGGGGACCAGGTGGTGGTCCGGAACCTGCGAGAACATCGGCCCGGGCGTGCTCCCGGCGGCCCGCCCGGCCGCGGACACCGCCGCGCGCAGCACGTCCGCACGCACGAGCCTGCGCGCCGCCTTCCAGTCACGCGCGTAGGCGGCATGATGGCGCCCCAAGAAGTCGTAGAGCGGCTGCGGATCACCCTCGGAGAAGGCTGGGAGCGCCGCGTCGCGGAGCTCGCAGAGGCGGGTGTGGTCGGCGGGGAACACGAAGGCGTGCCACTTGCACATGCGGTCGTCGAAGTCGTAGAAGTACATGAGGCTGGCTCTCTATCCGCCCGGCGCCTACCGGAAGGACGACACCGGGAGCCGCGCGAACTCGGCCTCGTCCACCCCGGTCAACGGAAGCCGGCTGCCGACACCCAGCGCGCGCTTCAACGCCGCGGCGCTGCCCGCACGTTCGACGGCGGAGCCGCGGTGGATCACCGCGTCGCAGAGCTCGTCATCCCCCGCGAGGGTGTCGTGGCCCCAGGCGCGCCGCACGAGCTCCGGCCAGGCGTTCGCGAGGCGGGAAACCCCCCCGGCCAGGCCGGGGAGCGTCGTGAGGGCGTGGAGCTCGGAGGCGCTCACCACTTCGTCCACCGACGCCCAGACGCAGCCGGGCCAGGCGGCGACGATCCGGCGGAGGCGGTGCAGGTCACCCGAGGCGTCGAGCACACCCGCCACCTTGGTTTCCGTCGTGAGGCGCTGGAGCAGGCGCGGCGTCAGGGCGTTGCCGAAGCGTGGGTGGTGCCACGCGTAGAGGGGCAGCGTGAGGTGAAGGGCGACCGACCGGTACCAGTCGACCAGCGCGTCCTCCGGGGCAGGCAGGAGGAGCGGCGGGGGCAGCAGGACCCCGGTGGCACCGCGCTCGGCGGCGAGGCGGCCCAGCTTCAACACGTACGCGGGGGAGGGGTCCCAGATCGGGACCAGGAGCGTGCGCCCCCCGGCCACGTCGGTCACGACCTCGAGGATGCGCTCCTTCTCCTTGCGATCGACGTGCAGGAACTCGGCGCCGCCCGGCACGAGCCCGTCGACCCCTTGCGCGAAGAGCCAGAGCGCGTGCGCGCGGATCGCGCCGAGGTCGACGTGGCCGTCCGGCGCGAAGGGGATGATGGTGTCCACCAGCAGAGGCACGGATGAATCCACCGGGTAAAGGTGTCGGAGGTCGTACGGCCCCGTTCCGGATGACCGTTCCGGGTGGCGCCGCGGAGGACACCGCGGATGACACTTCGGATTGACACGGGCCTCCGTCCCTACCATCATCCGCGTCCGCCGTCTCCTCCTCTCTGGGGTCCATCCTGATGCTTTTCGGCCTCGTCGCTACGCTCCTCTCCGCGGGTCTCATCGCCTCCGCCGACGCCGCTGTCGTCAAGCCGACCACCTGGGCGGCCTCCTCCTCGGCGCCCGGGTCCGACGGCGTCAGCTACGACATCGCGAACGTCGCGGATGCGCGGCAGTCCTCCCCCTGGGTCGAAGGGGACGAGGGCAGCGGGCTCGGCTCGTGGGTCCTGGCGGACTTCGGCGGCGAGAAGACCCTCACCGGGTTCACGGTGTGGGCCGGCGTCTGGTACACGCAGGAGTACTGGAACCGCTACAACCGCCCGAAGCTCCTCGTGGTCGAGTTCTCGGACGGCACCTCGCAGGAGGTCACCCTCACCGACGAATTCAAGCCGCAGGCCATCACGTTCGCCTCGCCGAAGAAGACGAGCTCGATCAAGCTGAAGGTCAAGGGCATCTACGCCGGCAACACCTTCAACGACACCGGGATCTCCGAGGTCGTGTTCCACGACGCCGCCGCGGCGTCCCATCTCCCGGTGAAGGCCTACAAGACCTCGTCGACCTTCCCGGCGGACGGCGATGGGAACTACGAGCCCGTCAACACCGCCGACGGCATCCTCGACTCGATGTGGTGCGAAGGCAACAAGACGGGCGACGGTCTGAGCGAGTGGTTCGAGCTCGACCTCGGCGGGAGCCAGAGCGTGTCGAAGCTGGTCCTCCGCAACGGGAACGCGTACTCGTTCGGCTACTTCATGAAGAGCAACCGGGCCACTTCGGCGAGCCTCACGTTCTCCGACGGCAGCTCGGAGGCGGTCACGCTCAAGGACAGCATCAGCGAGCAGACCATCACGTTCGCCCCGCACACGACCAGCAAGGTGCGCGTCACCTTCACCGGCGTGAAGAAGGGATCCGAATTCAACGATCTGTGCATCTCCGAGGCGTACGTCCTCCCGTGATTTGGGGCCCGGGCTGGGCCCCTCGTCTGCTACGCTGTGCTCGTCGAGGTGTCCGTGCGCGCTTTTCTTCCGCTCCTGCTCCTGGTCGGCTGTAGCGACAACGAGTTCACGCGGGCGTCCCGAACGGACGAGTTTCAGCAGGCCCCGTCGAACCTCGTCGACATCTTGTGGGTCATCGACAACTCCGTCTCGATGATCAACGAGCAGGCGCAGGTGGCCCTCGGCGCCGAGGACTTCACCGCGAACCTCGACAGCACCTCGATGGACTTTCATCTCGGGGTCATCACCACCGACGTGGACCGCACGAACGGCACCGCCGGCGTGCTGCTCGGCGAGCCGAAGGTGCTCTCGGCGGCCACGCCCGGCTATGCCGACGCGTTCCGCGCGCGTGTGCAGCAGGGAAACACGGGATCCGACCAGGAGAAGGGGCTCCAGGCCGCCGTCTCCGCGCTCTCCTCGCCGCTCGCCTACACCATCAACGACGGGTTCCTGCGGGACGGCGCGATGCTCTCCATCGTCGTCGTGTCGGACGAGAACGACTGCTCGGACAACGGCTCGCTCGGCCAGGCCTCGACGGGGGAGGACTGCTACACCCGCGCCACCGAGCTCACGCCGGTCACCGATCTGGTGCGCCAGCTCGTGGATCTGAAGAACGGCGATCCGGTGGTGATCTCCGGCATCGTCGGGCCCGACATCGTCGACAACTGCGAGGCCACCGTGCCCGGCCGTCGCTACTTCACCGCGATCGAGCTGTTGGGCGGGGTGAAGGCCGACATCTGCCAGACCGACTACTCCTCGATCATGAGCGCCCTGGGGGAGGTCGCGAGCGGCATCCTGACCGTGTTCCAGCTGTCGAAGTCCGCGATCGAGGAGAGCATCGAAGTGACGATGCGCCTGGACGAGGAGGCCGAGCCCACCATCGTCACGAAGGACGCGGTCAACGGCTGGACCTACATCGCCGAGTACGCGCAGATCGAGTTCCACGGGACCGCCATCCCGCCGCGCGGCGCCCTGCTCGAGGTCTACTACGAGGTGGGCGGGCAGGTTGAAGAAGCCGAGACGCCGGCGGACTCCGGTACGCCGTAACGGCCCTCCGCGTCATTCTGCGCTGCGACGTGCGTGCGATCCGTGGGGCCACCCGCTACGCTGTCGTCGATGTCGGATACCCGCAATCCTCCCGAGACGCGCATCGTGCAGGATCGGTTCGAGGACTGCATCTACCGGCCCGGCCAGGTGGCGCGGTGCCCCGCGCGCGTCCCGACGCAGCCCCTCTCGCCCGAGCAGCTCGACCTGCTGCTCGAGCAGGGGGACCAGCGGGTGGGCGGCACGGTCTTTCGTACGGAGTGCCCATTCTGTTCGGCATGCGAACCCGTGCGCATCGACATCGCGGCCTTCGCGCCGTCGCGTGCCCAGCGCCGGGTCATTCGGCGCAACCAGGACCTCATCGTGGAGCTCGGCCCCCCGGTCCTGTCCCGACGGCGCGTGGCGCTCTGGAACAGGCATCGGCGCGCCCGCGGGCTCCTGACCGAGCACTCCCGCAAGGATCCCGTGGGCTACCAGGAGTGGCTGGTGGAGTCGTGCGCCCCCACCACGGAGGTGCGCTACTTCCTCGATGGGAAGCTCGTGGCGTTGAGCCTGCTCGATCTGGGACTCACCTCGGCCAACAGCGCGTACCACTTCTTCGACCCCGCGCACGCGGATCGCTCGCTCGGCGTCTACTCGGTGCTCAACGAGATCGAGGAGTGTCGCGCGCGCGGGATGCGCTGGTACTACCTGGGCCTCTGGGTCGAGGATTGTAAGGCGCTGCGGTACAAGTCGGGCTACCATCCGCACGAGCGCTTCGTACGCGGGCGGTGGGTCCCCATCCTACGCCCAGACGATCCGACCGACGCCGATGCTCCCAAGAGCGGCGCGGGCTGACCGTCGCCGGCGGGTCACGACGCGGAAGGGGTCTTTCATGTCTGCACGCCGCATCGCCCTCCTCCTCCTCCTTCCCCTCGCGGCCTGCACCGACAAGGACGAGGAGACGGGCGACACGTCGCCGACCACCGATTCCTGGTCCCTCCTCGCGGAAGATCAGCCCGCCGCGCTGCTGAGCGTGGGGGGCACCGCGGCGGACGACGTGTGGGTGGTGGGCGCGGACGCGGGCTCCGGTCCAACTGTTCTGCATTACGATGGATCGGCGTGGACCCCGGTAGACACCGCCACGCAGGGGGACCTCTGGTGGGTGGCCGCCGAGGGGCCGTCCAGCGCAGAGACCGTCTGGATGTCCGGGGCCGGCGGGCGAGTGCTCGAGCTCAGCCGGGCCACGGGCGTGACCGTCGAGCACGTGCTCGACCCCGCGATCACGGTGTTCGGCGTGTGGGCCGCCGCCGAGGGGGACGTGTGGGCGGTGGGCGGAAACATCGAGTCCGCGGACGCATCGGGCCAGGTGTGGCACTGGGACGGCGCCGCGTGGGCGCTCGCGACCATCCCGGCCGAGGCTTCGGGGGCGCTCGCCCTCTACAAGGTGTGGGGCCGCTCGCCGACGGACGTGTACGCGGTGGGAACGGGCGGCGTGGGCCTGCATTGGGACGGCGCCGCGTGGGCCTCGTTCGCGACGGGGACCACGCGAAACCTGTTCACGGTGCACGGCACCGATGTCGCGGTCTGGGCAGTAGGGGGCTTCGCCAGCGGCACGGTGGTCACCAGCACCGGCGGCGCCTGGGCGGACGAGACGCCGGCGCTCGCGCCCCAGCTCAATGGGGTGAGCGCCAGCGGCCCCGTCCCGGTCGCGGTGGGCATCCAAGGCGCCGTGTACGCTCGTGGTGCCGATGGTTGGGCGCCCGATCCCGCTGGCCCATTCACGGCATACGACTTGCATGCCGTGTGGAGTGATCCGGACGGCGGCACCTGGACCGTCGGCGGCAAGCTCGCCTCTTTCCCGCTCGATCATGGTGTTCTCGCCTATAGTGGGGACGCCGATCCTCCCTCCCTCTGACCGAGAGGCCTCCCGATGATCCTCCTTGCTCTCCTTGCCGCTTGTACGGGGCCCGGCCCTGACGACACCGCCGAGGTCGTCCCGTGTGATGACGCCGTCGGCAACATCTGCACGTGGGCGGGCACGGGCGACATCGGGTACGACGGCGGCGGCAACGACCGCCTCGCGTCGATGTTCTACTGGCCGATGGATGTCGAGTTCTCCCCGTACGGAGATCCGGTCATCGTCGATTGGAACAACCACAAGCTGCGCCTCGTGGAGTCCGACGACACGATCACCACCATCGTCGGCACCGACTTCGTGGGGGACGGCCCGGCCGACTTCTCCGACCTCGAGCTTCCGGGCGCGCCGGGGACCACGGTCAACCTGAACCACCCGACGGACGTGATCTACCTGCCCGACGGCACGCTCCTCAACGCCTCGTGGCACACCCACAAGCTCCGCACGTGGGATCCCGCCACGGGCAACGTGCACGTGCATTGCGGCCTCACCCCCGGCTTCGTGGGAGAGGGCTACGCCCCGGCCGCCGACGCGCGGTTCTCCATGCCGAAGGCGGTCGATCTCGACGCCGCCGGCAACGTCTACATCGTCGACATGAAGAACCAACGGGTGCGCGTCCTGACGCCCGAGTTCACGATCGCCACGATCGCCGGAAACGGCACCAAGGGCTTCGCCGGGGACGACGCGGCCGCGACCGATGCCAACTTCTCGTTCCCGACCGGAGCCCAGCCCGAGCCGGGCGGCGCCATCGCGACCGGGCCGGACGGCAACCTCTACGTCGCCGACACCGAGAACAACCGCATCCGCCGCATCGACCTCGGGACGGGGCTCATCACCACCGTCGCGGGCAACGGCACCGCCGGGTTCGGCGGCGACGGCGGGCCCGCGCTCGACGCGATGCTCAACCTCCCCCGGGACCTGGAGTTCGACACCGACGGGTCCCTGTGGGTGGCCGACACCGACAACCACGTGATCCGCCGCATCGACCTGAGCGCGGGCACCATCGAGACCGTCGTCGGGACCGCGTCCGCCGGGTTCTCCGGGGATGGCGGCCCCGCGCTCGAGGCCGAGCTCGATCGCCCCTTCGGCATCGAGTTCGGAACCGACGGAAACGTATACGTCACCGACACCTACAACCACCGCGTCCGCGTCGTGAACCGGTAGGAGTGAACATGCTGCTCTCCCTTCTCCTCCTCGCCTGCACCGGCCCCGCCGACGACACCGCCGCGGAGGCCTGCTCGGAGGCCTCCGGCACCATCTGCACCTGGGCGGGCACCGGCATCGCCGGGCTCACCGCCGACGGCGCGCCGCTCCTCGAGACCAACCTGTACCTCCCGATCGATCTCACGTGGGGCCCCAACGGCAACGCGTACCTGATCGATTGGAACAACCACCGCATCCGCCAGGTCACCCCCGAAGGCGTGCTCACGACCGTCGCTGGCACCGGCGAGCTCGGGGACG
The DNA here is from genome assembly GCA_030685065.1 of Pseudomonadota bacterium. Taxonomy (GTDB): domain Bacteria; phylum Myxococcota_A; class UBA796; order UBA796; family SXON01; genus CAJBVW01. The sequence continues at coordinate 11,494 of JAUXQH010000154.1, forward strand.
GCCCGGTGGGCCCCGCGGTGGACGCGAAGTTCAACCACCCGACCAACATCGCGTTCGACTCCCAGGGGCGGATGGTCGTGGCGGCGTGGCACAACAGCCGCGTCATGCGCATCGATCTCACGACGGGGCTGCTCGAATTCGTGGCGGGGGACGGCACGCGCAGCTTCGCGGGGGATGGCGGAGATCCCACCGTGGCGAAGCTCGACCTGCCCTCGGGCGTGGTGCTCGACAGCCACGACCAGATCTACATCTCGGACCAGGCGAACCAGCGCATCCGTTGCGTCGACAGCGCCGGTGTCATCGACACGATCGCGGGCAACGGCGTGCCCGGGTACGCGGGCGACGGCGGGCCGGCAACGGACGCCGAGGTCCACGCCTCCGTCGGCCAGGCGGCCGCGCCGGCCAACCGGATGGTGCTCTCGCCCGACGGCACGCGGCTGTACTTCGCGGACACGGGCAACCACGTCATCCGCTACGTCGACCTCTCGGCCGGCACCATGAACGCGTACGCGGGCACCGGCACCGCGGCCTACGCGGGCGATGGGGGGCAGGCCTCGGCCGCCGCCTTCAACGGCCCGACCGACCTCGCCTTCGGCCCGGACGGTGACCTGTACGTGGCCGACACGTCCAACTCCTGCGTGCGCGCGATCGGTAGCGACGGGATCGTCTCCACGGTGGTCGGTACGTGCGGGCAGCTCGGCTACGAAGGGGACGGCGGCTCGCCCGCGGACGCCCTCGTCAACCAGCCCTACGGCATCGCCTTCGACGCGGATGGAAACCTCTACGTCGCGGACACCTACAACCAGGTCGTGCGTGTCGTGTATCGGTAAGGTCACCTCGGGAGGGCTCACCCTCGGGGGGCTCTTCCTCGCGGCGTGCACCGGCCCGTCGCCGATCGACGCCCCGTGTCCGGACACGCCGGGCACGGTTTGCCGTGCCATCGGCACGGGCGAGCTCGGCTTCAACGGCGAGGGGCTTCCCGCGCTCGAGAGCTGGCTCTACTTCCCCTCGGCCGTGCGGGAGCACCCCGACGGGCGGCTGGTCGTGACGGACTTCAACAACATGCGCGTGCGCGCCGTCGATCCCGACGGAACACTCGTCACGATCGTCGGCTCGGGCGAACACGCATGGTCGACACCGGGCGCCTCTGCGCTCGAGTCGGCGCTCGAAAATCCGGTCGACGCCGCCTTCGCACCCGACGGCTCGCTCTACATCATGCCGACGCACGAGGCCCGGGTGGTCCACGTGGGCGCGGACGGGATCGTTCAGCCGTGCGCGGGCAGCGGCGAGGTCGGGTACGAAGGCGACGGGGGTGACCCGACCGCCGCGAAGATCTCGGAGGCCTCGGGGCTCGCGGTGGGAGACGACGGCGCGCTCTACGTCGCCGACACCCAGAACAACGTGATCCGCGTCGTGGCGGACGGCGTGATCCGCACCGTGGCGGGCGCGGCGGAGCCCGGCTTCGTCGATGGAGCGGCCGCCGAGGCGCGCTTCTCGGGCCCCCAGCGACTCGCCGTCCAGGGCGGCGTGCTCTACGTGGCGGACGCCAACAACCACGCCATCCGGGCCATCGACATCGATACCGGCGCGGTGACGACGGTCGCCGGCACGGGCGAGCGCGGCTACGCGGGAGACGGCGGGCCGGCAACAGCGGCCCAGCTGATGTACCCCTACGGCGTCAACGTCGGAACAGACGGCGCGCTCTTCATCTCGGACAGCGGCAACAACGTGGTTCGTCGCGTCGTGGGCGGCACGATCGAGACCGTGGCCGGCACCGGCGAAGAGGGCCTCACGGGCGACGACGGCCCCGCGATCGACGCCACGTTCTCCTTCCCCGTGCACGCGCTGGTGTCGGGCGGGGATCTGTACGTGGCGGACTTGAAGAACGGGGTGGTGCGGGTGGTGCGCGGGATCGAGTAGGGGCGAGTGCCGCTACCCGGTCCGCTACCCGGTCCGGATCTCCATGCGGCTCCGCCCGGGCGACACCTTTTTCACGGACACCCAGGTCCCGAGCCGCTCGGCGAGCCCGTCGACGTGGGAGATGACCCCGACGGTGCGCCCCTCCGCGCGCAGGCTCTCGAGCGTGCTCAGCGCGAGGGCGAGCGTGTCGGAGTCGAGGGTGCCGAAGCCCTCGTCGATGAAGATCGACTCGACGCGGGTACGTGTGGCGGCCAGCTCGGCGAGGCCGAGGGCGAGCGCGAGCGAGACGAGGAAGGTCTCGCCGCCGGAGAGGCTCGTGAGCGGGCGAACCTGCTCAGCCATGTGAAGGTCGACCACCTGGAGCTCCATCTCGACGTTCGGGACCCGCTGGAGCTGGTAGCGCGGGTTGAGCGAGGCGAGCTGGACGTTGGACTGGTCGAGCAGGCGGTCGAGGGTGAGCGACTGCGCGAACTGGCGGAACACCGTGCCCGTGGCCGAGCCGATGAGCTTGTTGAGGACCCTCCAGCGGTCGGCGACCTCGAGCTGGGCGTCCTTTCGGGGGCGCAGGACGGCGGCGCGCGCACCACGCTCGTCGTCCTGGAGGATCACGGCGCGCGCGCCGGTCCACGCGTCGTCCGCGGCGCGTTGCGCGGCCTCGGCGGAGGGTAGGGCCGCGAGGACGGTCGGGCGGTCGTCCGCGGGCGCGTCGATCGCGGCGTGGTCGGCGGCGGCGCGGGCGCGCTCGGTCGCGCGCGTGATCGCCTCGGAGACGGCGCGATCGGCGCCGGACAGGCGCGCGCGGGCCTCCTCCCGCCAGCGGCGGTCGCGGACGAGCCGGGCGCGGAGGGCGGGCTCGTCCAGGCCCAGCTCTACGAGCGCCCTCTCCACCGTGGCGCGGGTTCCCGCGAGCTCTGCATCACGACGCGCCTGCTCGGCGCGCGCCGCCGTGGCGCCAGCGCGGGTCTCGGTCGCACGCGCGGCGAGGCGCTCGGCGTGCGCCCGGGCGTCGTCGGCGGCGCGGCGGGAGTCGGCCACCGCGGAGGCATGCGCGGCCTCGACGGCGTCGGCGGTGGCCCCCTCCAGGAGCGCGGCGCGGACGCGCTCGGCCTCGTCCTTCGTCGCGACCGCGGTTTCGGCGGCCCCGGCCGCGCGGGCGGCGGCTTCGGCCTGTCCGGTCGCGGTGGCGGCCGACGTGGCGCGTTGCACCTCGAGGGCGGCCCGATTCGTGGTCCCCTCCGCCCGTTCGGCGCGCTTGCCCTGCCAGTCGGTGACCTCCTTCGCGCACGCGTCGCGGAACGCCGCGGGATCGCTCGTGGCCCGGATGCGCCACTTGTCGTCCTGCGGGAACGCGGGCGCGGCGGCCTCGAGCGCGGTCGCGGCGCGGCGATCGGCCTCGTCGCGGACGCGGACGTTCTCCGTCACCGCGCGGGCGGACTCGTCGCGGGCACGCGTCGCCCCGTCGGCGGCGCTCACGGCGTCGGCGGCGCGGGCCGCACACGCCTGGGCGGCGTGCATCGCGGCGAGGAGGGCCTTGCCGAGCCGATCGGCCTCGCGCTCCTCCGCCGCGAGCCGCACGAGCTCGGCCTGTACGGTGGAGAGGGCGCCGGCGAGCGCGTCCGCGAGCGCTCCGGTGGCGTCGTCTTCGGGCAGGTCCTCGGGTGCGGGCGTGACGCGGGCCGCGCTCCAGGCCGGCGCGATCGCGGCGCGCCGGGCGTCCTTGTCGGCAACCCGCGCACGTCCCCGGGCGGCCTCTGCGGTGTCGGCCGCGGCCTTGGTGCCGGCCGCGGCCTCGACGCTCCCCAGGCGGCCGACCTCGGCCTCGAGCGCGGCTACGCGCCCCGCCGTGTCTTCCACGAGTCCCGCGAGCGGAGAGCCGTCGGCCCAGGGGTGGTCGATCGCGCCGCAGAGCGGGCAGGGCGCACCCTCCACGAGCGACGCACGGTGCCCGGTCAGGTCGAGGGCGGCCTGGACCCGACGCAGGCCATCGCGCGCCTCGGTGAGCCGCGCGCCCTCCTCCAGACGGGCCCGGCCCGCTACGATCCGCGCGGCGTCGGCCTCTCCGGCCGCGGCCTCCGCGGCGTGGACGCCCGCCAGCTCCGCGTGGCGCTCCTGCCCGAGCCGAGACCACGTGGCGAGCAGCTCGGCGCAGCGAACGAGGCCGTCACGATGCGCCTCCTGGCCCAGCCGACGCAGCGGACGGTCCCCGCCGGCGTTCGCGACGTCGAGGAGCGCGACGGCGGCGCGCGCGGCGTCCGTTTGCGCCCGCGCGGCTTCGGCCTCGATCCGCAGCGCGTCGCACGTCGTGAGCGCGCGCGCATGAGCCTGGGCCGCACGCTCCGCCTCGCCGCGGAGCGCCGCCGACCCGGCGAGGGCCTGGGCGCGGCGGGTGCCCTCCTCGGCGAGCACGCCGAGGTGCACCTGGAGCTCGCCCCAGGCGGCTGCGACGGTCGCGGTGGCCGCGTGTCGGACGAGCCACTGGTCCAGCTCCGCGAGGCGTGCGTCCGCGGCCGTGAGCGCGGCGTCCCGGGTCTGGAGCGCCTCCCTCGCGACCCGCGCGAGATCGGCGGCCTGCCTCGCCTCGAGCGCGGCGGCTTCGGCCCGTCGGCGAGCTTCGACCACCCGGACATCGGCGGCGCGTGCCTCCTGGAGCAGGGGGCCCGCGGCGATCCGCGCCCCTTCGGCGTCGATCACGGTCCGTGCCGCGCGCTCCGATCGGCCGCGCGCCTCCTCCGCGTCGGTCGCGGCGAGGCCGGCGGCCTGTTCGCCCTCGTCCGCCGCCTTCGCCGCGATCGAAGCGTGCCCGACCGCCACGTCCAGCGCCTCGACCGCGCCCCGCGCCGGCTCCGCGGCCTCGGCGGCCGCGAGCTCCGCGCGCGCCTCTGTCAACGCATCCCGCGCGTGCTCGGCGGCGCCCTGCTCCACGAGCGCGGCGGCCACCCCTTCTGCCAGCGCCCCCGCGGCGGCATGCCACGCCAGCGCCGCCTTCAGGCGGGCAACGTCCGCCTCCGCCGCGCTCCGGGCCGCCGCGGCGCCCTGGGCGGTGGCCTCGAGCGCTGCCCGGGCCTCCGCCTCCGCGGGCTCCACCTCCGCGAGCCGCGCCTTGACCTCCTCGAGCACCTTCTGCTCGGCCGCCGCCCGCTCCCACGCCAGCTTCGACAGGTCTCCGTAGATGGTGGTCCCGGTCATCTGCTCGAGCAGCGAGGCGCGCTCCGCCGGCTTCGCCTTGATGAACGCGGCGAACTCTCCCTGGGCGAGCAGCACCGCGCGCTTGAACTGGTCGAAGTCCAGCCCGAGCTCCGCCTCGATGGCCGCGAGGGTTTCCGTGCGCGTGCCACCCACGCGAGCGCCGCCGATCTCCTCGAACGTGAGGTCCGCGGATTGGATCTTGCCTTCCGAGCGGCTCCCCGCGCGCCACACGGACCACCGCGCCCGCCAGCGGCGGCCCGCGCGCCCGAGAAAGTCGACCTCCGCGTACCCTTCGGTCGCGCCGTCCCGGAGGAGGTTGCGCGGATCGTTCGCGGGGATGCCGCGCATCGTGCCGTCGGCGCGCCCCACCTCGACGCCGCCCTGCCCGCCGAGCCGCGGGGTCCGGTTGTAGAGCGCCACGCACATCGCGTCGAGGATGGTGCTCTTGCCGGCCCCGGTCGGGCCCGCGATGGCGAACAGCCCGGCCGCGCCGAGCGGCCCGTCCACCAGGTCGAGCTCGAACGCCCCTTCGAGGCTCGCCAGGTTCTTGCCACGGATCGCGAGGATCCTCATTTGCGCAGCTCCTCGGCGGCGGCGAGCAGCTCGCCGAAGCACGCGAGGTAGACCGGATCGGGGTCGGTCTTGAATTCCTGCCGCCAGCGCATGAGGAACACGTCCGCGGGGGTGGCGTCGGCGAGGGTGCCGACGCTCGTGTCGCCGAACGTGACGCCGGTCCCCGTGCGCTCGCGGGTGAGCTTGACGAGCCGCGCCGCGCGGCCTTCGAGCGCGGCCTCCACCCGGCGTTGGAGCCCCGGTTCGGGCACGTCCAGGCGCACGCAGGCCTCGAGGAACGGGCGGCGCCACTCGGGCACGGTCGGGTCGTGCGGCGGGAGCGCGCGCAGCGCGGCGTCGAGCTCGCCGATGGGCAGGGCGCCGGTGGGAGGCACCCGCAGCATCTCCGTGCTCCGCGGCACGGGGACGGAGCGCCGCTCGTGGAGCCGCTCGCCGTCGAGCTTCACCACGTCGACCGCGTGTGGATAGCCGCGCTCGGGCATGGACAGGGCGAGGGGGGCCCCGCAATAGCGAACGTTTTCGCGAGCACCGACGCACTGCGCGAGGTGGAGGTGCCCGAGCACGACGTAGGCGATGTCCTCGGGGAACAGCGTGACCGGCAGCGCGTGCTGGTTCCCGCCGAGGATCTTGCGCTCGGAGAGCTCGGACAGCGCGCCTCCGCTCATGTAGCAGTGCCCGGTGGCGACGAGCGCCTGCCCGGGGATCCGTCGGGCCCGCGCGGCCTCGAGGGCCGAGGCATACACGTGGGAGACGCCCTCCACGAGCGCATCCTGGGCGTCGGGGACGAGGGGGAGATCGGCGGGACGCAAGAACGGAACGGCGACGACCCAGGCGGCCACGGTCCCGTTCGCGTCCGTCAGGGGGATCAGGAGCCGATCGAGGTCGAGCGAGCGGTCGGGCAGGCGCGGGAGCCCGCCCACCATGTGCAGGCCCAGGGCGCGCAGCACGGAGGCGGGCGCGTCCAGGCGCTGCGCGGAGTCGTGGTTGCCGCCGACCAGGACCACGTCGATGAGGGGGAGGCGCTGGCGGAGCGTGACGAGGAAGCGGTAGAGCTGCTCCTGGGCCTGCGCGGGCGGGTTCGCTCCGTCGAACAGATCGCCGGCGACGATCAACGCGTCCGCGGCCTCGGCTTCGGCGAGGTCGACGAGCCAGTCGAGGAACGCCCCGTGTTCTTCCGCGCGCGGGTTGTCGTGGAGCGCGTGGCCGAGGTGCCAGTCGGACGTGTGGAGGAAGGTCAGCATGTGGGGCGCCATCCTCCTCTCCCGGTGCCGGGAAAGCAACGGCCCCCGGAAGGCAACGAGCGCGGGATGCTCGCTCGCGAATGGTATAGGCTGGCCGCCGATGTTCGCCCTGCGCTCCCGCCTCGTGATCCTGGTGCTCCTCGCGGTGCTTCCGGCGACCGTCGTGCTCGTGCGCACGGTGCGGAGCGAACGCGCGCTGCTGGATGCCGCGGCGCGCAACACGGCGCTGTTCGCCGTCCGCCAGATCGCGCAGATCCAGACCGTCACGCTCGGTGAGGCGAAGGGGATGCTCGTCGGGCTCTCGGCGCTCCCCGCCGTGCTCGACACGGATCCGGCCACCTGCAACCTCGTCGTGGCGCGGATCCGGGAGCACAACCCGAGCTACGCGAACATCGGCGCGGTCACGCCGGATGGCACGGTCTTCTGTAGCGCGGTGCCCATGCTCGGCACCACCGTGCTCAGCGACCGCAGCTACTTCCGCGATGCGATCCGCACCGGCGGGTTCGCCATCGGCGAGTACCAGGTGGGGCGCATCACGGGCCGGGCGTCGGTGAACATCGGATATCCGGCGTATGACGCCACGGGAAGCGTGCGCGCGGTGGTGTATGTCGCGCTCGACCTCGAGGCGCTCGGGCGGACGATGTCGCGCTCGCTGCTGCCCGCCGGCGCGCTGTTCACCGTGCTCGACCGCAACGGCGCCGTCCTCGTCCGAGAGCCCGACCACGCCGAGACGGTCGGCACCTCGCTCGCGGCGGACCCGGTGTATGCGCGGTTGATCGCGAACGTCACCCCGGAGGGGTTCGTCCTCGACGAGGGTGACCGCCTGTACGCCATCATGCCGCTCGCGGATGGGCCGTCGCTGGCCTACGGCGCGCTCGAGCTCCCCAAGGCGGCGATGTTCGTCCGTTCGGATCAGAACTTCTGGGGCGGGCTCGCCGCGGTGGCGGTGCTCGCGATCCTGACCATCGCGGTCGCGTGGTACGCCGGTGACCGCATCCTGGTGCAGCGGCTCCGCGCGCTCTCCTCGCTCGCGGCGCGGCTCGCGCACGGCGACCTCGCGGCGCGCTACTCGCTGCGGCACGGCAGGGACGAGGTCGGCCAGCTCGCCCTGTCGCTCGACGCGATGGCGGAGGCCCTCGACCGCCAGACGCGGCAGACGCGGCAGATCCTCTCCTCGGCCGGCGAGGGCATCGTCAGCGTCGATCTCGCGGGGCGCATCGTGTCGGTGAACCCCGCGGCGTCGTCGTTGCTGGGGTGGTCGGCCGCGTCCCTCGAGGGAAAACGTCTGCACGAGCTGGTGCACGGTGACGCGCACCCGGCCGGCCGCTGCCCGCTCGAGCGGCCGGCCAAGGGCGACACGACGCGGGGAAACCTCGAGGAGGTGCTCTCCGAGGCCGGGCTGGTCGAGGACATCTTCCTCTCGGCGAGCGGCCTCGGCCTGCCGGTCCAGGTGGTCGCGAGCCCCCTGCGGGACGACACCGGCGTGACCGGCACCGTCATCGTCTTCGCGGACCAGCGGCGGCGCATCCTGCTCGAGGAGCAGCTGCGCCAGGCCCAGAAGATGGAGGTGGTGGGCAGGCTCGCGGGCGGCGTCGCGCACGACTTCAACAACCTCCTCACCGCGATCCTCGGCTACGGCGAGCTGTTGCGCGACAGGCTGGGGCCCACGCGCTCCCCGAAGGAGCTCGACGAGGTCATCAAGTCGGCCCACCGCGCCACGGCGCTCACGCGTCAGCTCCTCGCGTTCAGCCGCCAGGAGACCTTCGCGCCCCGCGTGCTCGATCCGAACGCGCTCGTGCGCGGGATGGAAAAGCTCCTGCGCCGCGTGATCGGCGAGGACGTGGTGTTGGAGCTCGGCCTGGACCCGGCGGTGACCAACGTCAAGGCCGACGGCGGCCAGCTCGAGCAGGTCATCCTCAACCTCGCCGTCAACGCGCGGGACGCGATGGCCCGCAACGGAACGTTGGTCATCCGCACCCGCGCGCTGGGCCGGGAGCGTGTCGAGATCTCGGTGACCGACAGCGGGGCCGGCATGTCTCCCGAGATCAAGGCTCGGATCTTCGAGCCGTTCTTCACCACCAAGGCGACGGGGACCGGCCTCGGGCTCTCGATCGTGCGGGACGTGGTGGCGCGCATCGGCGGCGCGATCCGCGTCGAGAGCGCGCCGGGCGTCGGCACCACCTTTGCGTTCGACATCCCCGGCACGACCGAGCCCCTGGAGATCGTGCGCGAATACGAGGGAAGCGTCGCCACCGGCAGCGAGACCATCCTCGTCGTGGAGGATGACGCGGCGGTTCGCGCCTTCGTGCGCAAGGCCCTGTCCGTCGAGGGCTACGACGTCATCGAGGCCGTGGACGGAGAGGACGCGGAGGCCTGCGCGGATGCCCACCACGGGCCGATCCACCTGCTGCTCACGGACATGGTCATGCCCGGCCTGGACGGCACCTCCCTCGCCGAGCGGCTGCGGGAAGGGCGCCCGGAGATGAGCGTGCTCTTCATGACCGGCTACGCGGTGCCGGAGGCCGCCGAAGGGAGGTCGCGTCGCGACGTATTGCGCAAGCCCTTCGGCTCGCGCGCCCTCGTGGCGCGGGTACGGCAGGCGCTGGACGGCGCGCTCGACGTGCCCTCCGACATCACGACGCGGCCGGAGGGGTTGCTGACCCGGGAGTAGGGGGGCGCCACCTTGCCCGCCTCCTTCCGGGCGGGCTATCTGCCGGCGATGTTCGAAGGGCGACAACGGCTGCAAGCACGCGCGCGTCGCTTCCTCTCCCGCTTCGGCCGCGGTCCGACGGCGTTCATGCGCGTGGCCTACCAGGTGCCGCGGCAGGTGGTGCTCGTCACGGCGAGCCACGCCGGCGAACGGGCGCTCTGGCCGGTGGACTGGCACATGCCCGTCGGGTTCGAGCCGCCGCGGTACGCGCTCGCGTTCGGGCGCGACGCCCACGGCACGAAGCTGTTGCTGCGGGCCGGTTGCTTCGTGGTGAACACGATCCCCGCGGAGTTGGAGCCCATCATCCTGGAGGCCGGGCGGAGGAGCGGTCACGACGGGGACAAGCTCGACGCCCTCGGGCTGAGCACCTCTCCGGCGCTCTTCGTCGAGGCTCCCTGCCTCGTCGCGGCGATCGGACGGCTGGAGTGCACGGTCGAGGACGCGCGCGAGTGGGGAGACCGCGTGCTGGTGGTCGGGCGCGTTCAGCACGCGGAGGAGGCGCCGCGGGACACCGCCACGCTTCACCACGAATGGCGACGTTGAGGGAGGCCGAGCGCGCATACGACGCAGCGGCGTCCACGTACGATGCCCTCCTGGTCGACGCCCCGCGCGCCCCGTTGCACGCCGCCTACCGCCGGTGCGTGCGGGCGGGCCACACCGTCGTGGACGCCGGCTGCGGCACGGGCATCGACAGCGTGTTCCTGGCCGGGTTGGGTGCACGTGTCGTCGGGATCGACATCTCCGCGGGGATGTTGGACATCGCGCGCGCGCGGGCCGCGCCGGCCGGGGCCTCGGTGCGGTTCGTCCAGGCGGACATCGAGCGCCTGGGCACCCTGCTCGCCGCCCCGGTCGACGGCATCGTGTCGGGCTTCGCGGCGCTCAACACGGTGCCCGACCTGGCCGGGTTCGCCGCCGCGGCCCACGCGAGCCTCCAGCCCGGAGGGTTCCTCGTCGCGCATGTGCTCACCCCCGGCGCGCTCTTCGATCGGTTGGGGGATTTGAGCCGCGGCCGCGTCGCGAGCGCCTTCGGAGGGCGACAGGAGCGGACACGCGAATTGTTCGTGGGGCACACCGCGGTCTCCCACCAGCTGATCCGCCCGGACATCCTCTACGCCCGCCACTTCGCCGCGAGGTTCCTGCTCGAGGATCTGCAGCAGGTCGGGGCCTTCATCCCGGACGACGGCCCCTCGCGCGTCCCCGCCGGCCTGGTTCGGTCGCTCCGACGCCTCGACCATGCGGCCGCTCGCTGGCCGTGGGTGCGGACGCACGGCCGTTTTGCGATCCTGACGCTGCGGGCCCGGTGAGGGCGCGGGCGCTGACCTTCGGTGTGTCCTGCGCCGCCCTCCTCGTCGTGTTTGCAGAGGGGCTCGGCCGGTGGCACGAGCACCTCGAGTTCCCCGTCGACGGGCGCGGGTATGCCACGATTCCGGGCGCTTATGGGACGAACGGCGGCGGGTTCCTCGAGCGGGACCTCCCCGCGCGTCGTGACCCCGGGGTGCGGCGCGTGGCGGTCCTCGGGGACTCGATGACCTACGGCACCGGCGGCGCCGCCGACACGTTCACGCGCCACGCGGAAGCCGCCCTGGGGGCGCCCGAGAGCGGCGTGCCGTGGCAGATCCTGAACTTTTCGCAATACGGATACGACGCCGGACAGTCGGCCGCGACGCTCCGCCACCGGGTGTGGGACTACCAACCCGACCTCGTCGTCTACGCGAGCTACTCGAACGACGTCGTTCCCACCCGCGTGATCTACACGGGAGAGCCCCCGATGCCGCAGTCCGTGAGCGCGCGGCGCGAGCTCTTTCCTCTCTGGATGCGCCGACGTTCCTCGGTGGTGCGGCGCGTCGAGGGGGCCTTTCTCGTCCGGCGCGTCGAGCCCACACCCGACTACGCGTTCTTCCGGAGCGCGGTCGACGACATGCGCGCCCAGGCGCGCGCGCACGGGGTGCCGCTGCTCGTGTTCCAGCAGGTCCCGCACGTGAGCGCGGGCCTCGACCGAGGTGCCTGCCACGAGGCCTGCCGCGAGCAGCTCGCCATCGCGGGAGAGCAGGAGGCGCTCCTGGACGCGCTCGGCGTCGAGCACGCGAGCGCGCTGCCCTACCTGCGGGGCGCCGGCGTGAACGGATTTCCCTCCGCGAACACCGCCGATTGGGAGCACCCTTCCCCCGCCGGTCACGTCGTGATCGGGCGGGCCCTCGCCGACGTGCTTCGCCGCCGCGAGTCGGGCGCCGCGCTCCCTCGCATGGGGGATGCGCCCGTCGTCACTCCGTAGCGTACGATCAGCCCCGCGGTCGGCTTTTCCACCACGCGGCCGTGCGCTCCAGCGCCTCCTCCGGGCCGACCTCGGGGGTGTACCCGAAGTCGCGCACGGCCGGGCCCACGTCGTAGGTGTGGGACGTGCCGAGCTGCGAGGCGACGAAGCGGGTCATCGGAGGGTCCCCGGCGAGGCCGAAGAGCCACCACACCGCCTCGGCGAGCGCCCCGGCCGCCCGCGCCACGCCGACGGGCACCGAGCCGCCGACGGCGGGGACGCCGATGCGCCCGAACAGGTCGTTCAGCCAGGGCCAGAGGGCCACGCCGACCGGATCGTTGACGAAGTAGGCGCGGCCCGCGCACGGGGCGCCGGGCGCGAGCGCGTCGGCCGCCTGGATGTGCGCGGCGGCGCCGTTGTCGACGTAGGTGATGGACACGCGGTTGGTGCCGCTCCCCACCTTTCGCAGGCGGCCGGTTCGGGCGCGGGCCAACAGGCGCGGGAGGATGTGCGGATCGCGGGGGCCCCAGATCAGGTGGGGCCGGAGCGCGATCGTCGCGAGGTCGGGCCCGTTCGCGGCGAGCACGAGCCGCTCGGCGCGCGCCTTGGTGTCGGCGTAGTGGTTCTCGTGGCGCACGGGGTAGGGGGCCTCCGACACGTCCACCTGGTCGACGCCGTCGAACACGACACTCGGCGAGCTCGTGTAGACGAGCCGGGCGATCCCGTGCGCCTTGCAGGCGGCGAGCACGTTCTCCGTGCCGGTGACGTTCGAGCGCTCGAAGTCCGCCTGCTTTCCCCACACGCCGGCCTTCGCCGCGACGTGGAACACGATGTCGGTACCCGCGGCGGCCGCGAGGACCGCGCCCGCATCCGCCACATCGCCGCGGACCAGACGCGCGCCGAGCTCGGCGAGCACGGGGTAGTCGCCCCGGGCGAGCACCGTGACGGTGTCGCCGCGCGCCCGCAGGCGCCGGACGATCTCGAGGCCGAGGAAGCCGCCGCCGCCGGTGACCAACGCGTTCACCGCGTGCCCCCGGAAGGCGCCACCAGGGCGTTCGAGACCAGCGGCTCGGCCCAGAGCGCCAGGGTGTGCCGGTGGATCTTGGCGTTGTGCCGCACGTCGACCGGGAACGCCGGGTAGAACAACACGGCCACGAGCACGGGCACCTTCTCCTGGAGCCGCTTCGCCAGCGCGTCGTCCGGGGTGCCCTCGACGATCAGCACGGGGCGCTGCTGGCCCGGCTGCCCGACGCCGACGAGCGCGGTGCGGCGATCGCCGTTGCACATGCCCTCGATCTTGTCGGTGTACAGCTCGCCCGCGGCCGTGCGCACGCGTTCACCCTTGCGGCCACAGAACCAGATGCGGCCCTTCTCGTCGCGGTAGCCGAGGTCTCCCATGCGGTGCCACACCGCGGCCTCTCCACCGAGCCCCGCGCCCTCGGCGATCTTGGCGGACGCGGTGGCCTCGGCGCGGTTGGCGTACATCCGGGTCACCACGGGGCCCTTCACGCAGATCTCCCCCACGTCACCGTCGGGTACGCATAGCTGCTCGGACCAGTGGGCGATCGGGGCGTCGGAGATGCGGATCATCCGGACCTCGATGTGCGCGGCCGGGCGGCCGACACAGGTGCCCGCTCCGGCGAGCGTGGCCGCGGCGGTGTCCCCGACGATCTCCTTCCCGGTCATGTTGGCGACCGGGAGCGACTCGGTGGCGCCGTAGGGGGTCTCCACGTCGCCGCCGATGACCTGGTGGAGCTGCTCCACGAGGAGCGGCGGAACCGGCGCCCCCGCGATCAGCACCCGCTGGAGCTCCGGGAGCTTGATCCCGTTCGCGATGCAGTAGGGGGCCACCCGGCGCCAGATCGCGGGCGATCCGAACGCGGTGGTGCAGTGGTTGTCGCGCAGCGCGGCGACGACCTTCGCGGGATCGCACGTGCCGGGGCGCGACGGGTTCACGTCGGGGATGACGCTCGTCATTCCGAGCGCGCCGTCGAACAGGGAGAACAGCGGAAAGGCCGCGCAGTCGACCTCTCCGGGGCGGAACCCGTAGGTGTCGAGCAGCGCGGTGACCTGCGCCTCGAACATGCCGTGCGTGTAGATGACGCCCTTGGCCGGCCCGGTGCTCCCCGAGGTGAACAACACGGCCGCCTCGTCGCCGTCCCCCGTCTCGGCGACCGGGAACGTGCGCTCGTTCTTCGCGAGGCCCGCGAGGGTGGGGCCGCCCCAGAACCAGCGCGTGCCGACGGTCACGTGGGTCTGCACGCTGGTGAACGAGCCGGAGAACACGACGCGGAGGGCGTGCGCCAGGGGGATGCCGACCATGGCGGTGGGGGCCATGTCCGCGACGCAACGCAAGAACGGCTTGACGCCCATGCCGGGGTCGATGAGCACGGGCACGACGCCGGCCTTCATCATCCCGTAGGTGATGGCGATCAGATCGACGCCCGCCTTGACCATCAGGAGGGTGCGCTCGCCCCGCTGGATGCCGGCGGCGTTCAGCGCGTGGGCGTAGCGGTTCGAGAGGTGGTCCAGCTCGCGGAACGTCACCCGGCGCTTCCCCGCGATGACCGCCAGTTGGTCGGGACGCGCCGCCGCTTGGAGCGGCAGGTGCCGCGCGATGTTGATCAAGGATCGGCCTCGGGGGTGTTCCGGGTTGCGGCCGAGGTCTCGTCATCGGCGGCGACGGCCATGCGCCGCTGCTTCTTCGGGGGCTCGGGCTTCCGGGTGGCGATCTGGTCCTGGGAGCCGGACGCGAAGGCGCGGACGATCGGCAGGAGCTCCTCGCGCGCGTCCTCGATCACGTAGTGGCCGGCCTCGGCGAAGCGGTGCACGAGCGCCCCGGGAAAGCGACGCTCCCAGTCCTGGCGGAAGGTGTGGTTGAAGCACCAGTCCTTGTCACCCCAGCCGATGAGCACGGGCCGGTCCGCGAACTTGAGAAGGCCCTGCTCGACCTCGAGCAGCGTCGCCCACGAAGGGTGAGCGGCGCGCATGGGGATGTCCTCCACGAAGCGCTGGACCGCCACGCGGTTGGCCCAGGAGTCGTAGGGGGCGAGCAGGCCCGCGCGCACGTCGGGCGCGAGGCCCTTCGCGGTGGCCATGTGGATCGCGGCGCCGGCGAAGCCGTTGAGCCCGCGGACCGCGAGGGGGCCGAGGCCGGGTACGCGACAGACCGCGATGCGGAAGGGGATGCGCGGGCTCGGGAAGGCGCCGGTGTTGAAGACACCGATGCGGGCGATGCGATCGGGCTGGCGCGCCGCCATCCCCATGCCGATGGCGCCGCCCCAGTCGTGCATCAGGAGCGTCACGTTCCGCAAGTCGAGCGCGACGACCAGGGACTCGAGCCGGGCGATGTGATCGGCGAGGCGGTACGGGCCCTCTTGCGGCTTGTCCGACAGCCCGCAGCCGAGGTGGTCGATCGCCACGACGCGGTGGGAGCCGCGGAGGTCGGCGATGAACGCGCGCCAGTAGAACGACCAGGTCGGGTTGCCGTGAACCATCAACACCGGGCCGCCGATCGGCTCCCCGTTCGTCGCGTCGGTCGGACCCTCATCGACGTAGTGGATGCGATGCGCGCCCCCCGGGGACGACACCGTGTGCCAGTGGGAGGCGAAGGGGTACAGCGCGCGCCACGCCGGCTCCACGCGCGCCAGCTCGCTGCTCACCAGGTCACGCTCATCATCGCCACGTTCAACCCCGAGCCGATGCCCATGAGCGCCACGTGGTCACCGGGGCGGATCCGCCCCGCCTCCTCGGCGAGCGCCAGCGTGAGCGGCACGGCCGCCGGGCCGACGTTTCCGAACGTGGGGTAGGTGAGGAAACACTTCTGCTGTTGGATGCCCAGCGCCTGGCAGATCGCGACCATGTGCGACTTGCCGACCTGGTGCAGGATGAATTGGTCGATGCCGCCGGGCGACCAGTTGGGCAGCGCCTCGGACGCGTGGGCCCAGGTGCGGCCCGCCAGGGCCACGCCGGCCTTGAGGAGGCGCGTGGAGTCGGTGACCATGCGCTCCGCGGTGCCGAGACACAGGCGGTTGTTCTCGGTGTCGGAGCGCGACACCGACCCGTTCACGCGGTGCCCCGTGCGGGTGCGGCTGGTGTGGCCGAGCACCATCGCGACCGCGGCGGAGCCGAGCGTCAGCGTGGCGAAGTTGTCCCAGAAGTCCTGGCTCGTGGCCTCGGGGCCGACGAGGCGCTTGAGCGTGGCGTCCACGATGTTGCCGGAGCTCTCGCCATCTACGATCAAGGCGTAGTCGATGACGCCGGCCTCGATCATGCGGCCGGCCACCTCGATCCCGTTCATGAAGCCGAGGCAGGCGTTGGCCAGATCGAAGCTGGCACATCGCGTGTCGAGGCCCAGCTCGCCGTGCACGAGGCTCGCGATCGAGGGCTCGAGGTAGTCCTTGGAGACGGAGGTGCTGATGAGCAGGCCGACGTCCTTCGGATCGATCCCCGCCTCGGCCAGCGCCTTCCGCCCCGCGCGCGCCGCCACCTCGGACACGAGCGTGCCGGGCGCCCAGAAACCGCGCTCCGTGATGCCGGTGAGCAGCTCGATCGGGTGCGGTGGCAGGCGCATTCGCGACATTGCACCGTTCAAACGGTCCTCGAGCTGTACGCTCGTCACCCTGTGGGGCGCGAGTTCGTAGCTCAGGCTCTCGATTGTGAGGTCTCGGAAGAGCATAGGTGACCGTTCAGCGCGGGCGTGTATACCGGAGGACGTTCGGCTGCACGGGCGGAGGCGATGCGTAGTCACGGTGGAAATCGACAAGGCGAGCGGCGTGGCGTGCTGCTGATCAACCTCGGCACTCCGGATGCGCCGGAGACAGCGGAGGTGCGCCGCTATCTCGGCCAGTTCCTCATGGATGCGCGCGTGATTGACATCCCGACGCCCGCGCGGTGGATCCTGGTGAACCTGCTCATCACGCCCACCCGCGCTCCGAAGAGCGCGAAGGCCTACCGCGCCATCTGGCGCAAGGATGGCTCCCCCCTCCTCGTGTACAGCCGCGCGCTCTCCGCGGCGGTCGAGAAGGAGCTCGGCCAGCCGGTCACCCTCGCGATGCGCTACGGCAACCCGTCGATCGAGGCCGCGCTCGAAGCGCTCGGGGAGGTGGATCGCCTCGTCGTGGTGCCGCTCTACCCGCAGTACGCCTCCTCCTCGACCGGCACCGCCCTCGAGGCCCTCTTCGCCGCGCTCTCCCGGCGCGCCTTCGTGCCGCCCGTGTCGGTGATGCCGCCCTTCTTCGACGACCCCGGCTTTCTCGACGCGCAGGCCGCGCTCGCCCGCCCGCTCGTCGACGGCGCGGACCACGTGCTGTTCAGCTACCACAGCCTGCCGGAGCGCCACATCCGGGACGCATCCCCGGGCTGCGAGCTCACGACGCGGTGCTGCCTGCCGCCGTCCGGGCGGGTTCCGCCCTCCTGCTACCGGGCCCAGTGCCTCGCCACCACGCGCGGCCTCGTCTCCCGGCTCGGGTTGGCCGAGGGCGCGTTCAGCGAGAGCTTCCAGAGCCGCCTCGGGCGTGAGGAGTGGCTCAAGCCCACCACCGACAAGGTCGTCCCCGAGCTCGCGCGGCGCGGGGTCAAGCGCCTGGCCGTCCTGTGCCCGTCGTTCGTGGCGGACTGCCTGGAGACGCTGGAGGAGATCGGCGTCCGCGCCCGCGACGAGTTCCTGGCCGCGGGCGGAGAGGAGCTCCGGCTCGTGCCGTGCGTCAACGATGACCCGACGTGGGCGGCGGCGCTCGCGCGTCGGATCGCGGAGATGTAGGCGCCGACCGCGGTAACCGAGACACCCGGTAGCGTCAGAAGATCTCCGCTCCCCCCAGCCGCTCGCTGCACAGGAGCACGAAGGTCCCGCGGAACTTCGCTCCGACCGGGCTCTCGCAGCCCGCGCCCTCGGGGAGCCGCAGCGGGATGGGAGCCCACCAGGCGCGGCCGTCGAGCGAGGTGGACCGGGCGACGCGGACGTGCCCCGCCTCCTCCGGCTGGTGGATCAGCATGGACCAGGTTCTGCCCGGCTTCGTCACGAAGGGGACGGACAGGCCGGGGAGCGAATCGACCTCTGCCCAGCCGTCGGGGCCCGGGCCGAGGATGACCACGCGCGGCGCGGTGCCGGGCGCGAGCGATGTGGCGTAGAGCCACCCTTGCACGCGCACGGGGTCGGCGAGCCAGGGGAGCGACGCGTAGGGCGTCTCCGGGTGGAAGCGCCCGTCGGCACCGAGACGGGCCTCGAAGACCGGGTGATCGCCCGTCAGGCTGATGGGATCGGTCCCGAGCGCGCCGGTCCGCATCCACGCGGTGAGCCGCAGCCCGTCCGCGTCCGCGTCGATCTGGGGGTCGACGACGGAGAGCTTTCGGTCGAGCCACCAGCGGCGCACGCCCCAGTTCTCCAGGTCCGTGGTGGTGAACGCCATCACCGACGCGGGATGCATCCGCGGAAATTCCCGCGCGAGCGAGGCGGTGAGCCCGGGAGTTCCCGAGACGATGAGCGCCTCGTCCCCCACCATCGTCAGCCCGAGCGAGGTGAACGAGTGCGCGAACGGGGCCGCGGCGCGGGTCCAGTCCAACCCGTCCGGCGAGGTGTACAGGCGGAGGAGGTAGCGGGCCCGCGAGGCGAACCCCGCGTCCAGGAACTGCACCAGCTCCGGATCGCGCCACGCCCAATCGTCCGAAGGCGGGATCGTGGGGCGCTCGGGGAGGGGCGGCACCGGGTCGGGGGTGCCGTGGGCCACGAGGTGCACGTCGGGCCACGCGGGGGCGGCCGCGTCGACCTCCCCGATCGGCGCGAGGTCCCCGAGCAGCAGGGCCACCGCGGCGCCCTGACCAGCGGCCTCGTCGACCCGCAGGGTGCGGAAGCCGTGGGTTTTCGCCCACGTCTGGAGCGCGACGAGGCTCCACCCCTCCCGCCCCATCACCTCCTCGAGCCCGGGGGGAGCGGCGCCGGGGAGCCCGCCGGAGGTGGAAACGTCGTCACGCGCCGCCGCGTACAGCGGCCAGCCGCTCGCCGGGACCGGGTACTCGAGCACGGGGCCCTCGGCGACGGCGATCGCGGGCGGCACGGACCAGGTCGGGGCCGGCGCGAGGAGCAGGAGCGCGAGCGCCG
>JAUXQH010000161.1 GCA_030685065.1 Pseudomonadota bacterium
CGGCGCGGCCGGCGGCGCGGCCGGCCGCTTGACGGGCGGCGGCATCGGCTCGTCGTCATCCTCCGCGAGCATCGCCGCGATCTTCTCGCGGCTCCAGAACGCCGTGCTCTCGCCCTTCGCGGCGGGCGCCTTGCGTACGCCCGCGCTCTTCGAGAGCGGGCCGGAGAGCGCCACGGGGCCGCCGAGATCCTCCTCGTCCGAGGGGGGCGGGCGCGGGCCGGGAAGCGAAGCGGCGCTCCGGGCGGCCGGCGTGGCGGTGGCGCGCTGGGCCCAGGCCTCCAACGTCTCCCCCGGGCACTGCCCGGCCACGGACGCGAGCACGTTGGCGGCGTCGAGCGCCGCCGGCCGATCGGCGGGGGCCCAGGCCAGGATCTGACAGAGGAACTTGCGCACGTCCTCCAGCCAGCGCTTGCCCTGCACCTGGCGAAAATCCATCGACAGGACGCGCGACACGACCTCGTCGTCGTGGCCGTCCGGATCCTTCGAGAGGTTCCCGAGCGGCTCGGGCGAGAGGATGGAGTGGAGCACCACGCCGAGCCCGTACACGTCGACCGCGTGCGAGTCCGGCTTGCCCTCGGGGGCCTTGGTCGTGCGGCGGGCCACGCCGTAGCCCTCGATCGACACGGTGCCGCGCGCGTCGATCTTCACGTGGGCGGGACGGATGTCGCCGTGGATGAAGCGATCCTCGACGGCGATGCACAACACGTCCGCGATCGCCGAGCCGATGGCGAGGGCCGCGCGGAGCGGCGGACGCTCGCGATCGAGCAGGGTGTCGAGCCCCACGCCGGGGGCCACGCCCTCACCCGTGAGGATCTGGCCTTCGGCGCCCGCTTCGCGAGAATAATAGTAGCCGCTCAAGTGGTCTCCGCGCAGAGGTCGCCCGGTCGAGGCAATCCGGCCGGGAGTCTACCCCGCCGCGCCGCCCGGGGTGCCCCCGCGCGAGAGTGCGGGCCCCCGAGCCGGGCCGCGGGCCACCGCGCGAGAGCCCCCGGCGGACGCCCGGGACCGGTTAGCCCTTCCTCGCCATGACACTGACGCCCCCCCGATCGAGTGCCCTTTTTCGCGACGACGTGCTGGCCGGCCAGGTCGCCCTGGTGACCGGCGGCGGGACCGGCATCGGCGCCGCCATCGCCCGGGAGCTCGGCTCGCTCGGCGCGACCGTGGTCATCGCCTCCCGCAAGGCGTCCAACATCGAGCCCGCGGCCGCCGGCCTCTCCGCGGAGCTCGGCCGCCCCGTCACGGGGCTCGTGGCGGACATCCGCGATCGGGACAGCGTCGCCCAGCTCGTCGCCACCACGCTCGAACGGCACGGCCGCATCGATCTGCTCGTCAACAACGGCGGCGGCCAGTTCCTCGCGCCCGCGGAGACCATCACCCCCCGCGGGTGGGACGCGGTGGTCGCCACCAACCTCACCGGCACGTGGAACCTGTCCCGCGCCGTCGCGGACGCGTGGATGCTCGCCCACGGCGGCCGCATGATCAACATCACCATGCTCACGGCGCGTGGCTTCGCCGGGATGACGCACTCCGTCGCGGCGCGGGCCGGTGTCGAGGCGATGACGCGCAACCTCGCGGTCGAGTGGGCGCAGCGCAACATCCTCGTGAACGCGATCGCCCCCGGGTACATCGCCTCGAGCGGCCTGAAGCGGTACCCGGAGGGCCTCCTCTGGGCGAAGCAGCTCCAGTCCACCGTTCCGCTCAAGCGGCTCGGCACCTGCGAAGAGGTGGCCTGGCTCGTGGCCTTCCTCGCCTCGCCCGGCGGCGGTTACATCACCGGCCAGACCCTCTCCGTGTGTGGCGGCCGCTCGCTCTGGGGCGATCACTGGCCGCTACCGGATCCGGATCCGCTGCCCGAGATCCAGGTGCCCACCGAGCCGTGGGAACAGGAAGAGGACGGCTGACGCGCGCGCGGCGCCCCTTCCAGGCGCCGCTGCGAGGCGCCGCTGCGAGGCGCCGCGGCGAGCCGCCGCGATCGCCCTACTTGACGACGGTGCCCGGCGCGATGTCGGCGCCCGCGGTCAGGAGCGCCGCCACGTCGCCGCCGCCGGCCGCGAGCAGCATGCCCTGGCTGACGAGGCCGCGCAGCTTCGCCGGCTTCATGTTCACGACGACCACGATGTCCTTTCCGACCAGCGACTCGGGCGTGTGGGCCGCGGCGATGCCGGCCACGATCTGGCGGGGCGCCTGCTCGCCCACGTCGACCTGCAGGACGAGCAGCTTGTCAGCGTTCGGGTGGCGCTCCGCCGAGACGATGCGGCCGGTGCGGAGCTGCACCTTGCCGAAGTCGTCGTACTCGATGAGCGCGGGCGCGGCGGGCGCGGCGGGGGCCGCGGGGGCGGCGGCGGGGGTGGCGACGGGGGTGGCGGGGGCGTCGGTGGACACGGGGGGCTCCGGGGTGGGGGAAATCGGCTTGGGGGCGCGGCGGGCCTTCGGCTCGGGCGCGGGCGCCGCGAGCTTGGCGGCGGCGATCAGGTCCGCGATGGCGGCCGGGATCGCGTCGAGCCGGGGAAACAGCGGGTCACCCGCGGCCACGGGGGTGCCGGGCACGAGACGGTCGAACGTCGGCGCGAGGTCGGGCTCGGTCAGGCTGAGCTTGGCGAGCATCTCGATGCTCTTCTGCGGGCACACGCACGCGAGGTGGCTCGCGACGATGCGCCAGATCTCGAGCACGTTGCGGAGCACGGTGCCGAGGCGCGCGGTGTCGCCGCGCTTGTTGAGCGCCCAGGGCTCCTCGGTGTCGACGTACTTGTTGCCCGCGCGCACCAGCTCCCACAACGCTTCGAGCGCCTGCCGGAACTGGAGCGCGGAGACGTTGGTGTCGAACGCCTCGGTCACCCTCCGGGCGAGCGTCGCGAGCGCCAGGTCGTTCTCCGTCTGCGGGCCGGCCTCCGGGACCACGCCGCCGAGCCAGCGGGGCAGCATCGTCGCGAGCACGCGGTGCCCGAGGTTGCCGAGATCGTTCGCGAGGTCCGCGTTGTAGCGGACGAGGAAGGCCTGGTGCGAAAAGTCCCCGTCGCCGCCGAAGGGGATCTCGCGCAGCAGGAAGTACCGCACGGCGTCCGCCCCGTACGAGTCCACCAAGAGGTGCGGATCCACGACGTTTCCGAGCGACTTGCTCATCTTCGTGCCCTCGACCGTCCACCAGCCGTGGGCGTACACGTGCTTCGGCGGGGCGTACCCGGTCGCGAAGAGCATGCTGAACCAGTAGACGGTGTGGAAGGTGAGGATGTCCTTCCCGAGGATGTGGTAGTCGGCCGGCCAGAACGCCTCGTCGCCGCCGTCGATCGCGGAGAGGTAGTTCGAGAGCGCGTCGAACCACACGTAGGTGACGTACTCCGGATCGAACGGCAGCGGGATGCCCCACGAGAGGCGCGCCTTCGGGCGCGAGATGCACAGGTCGCCCAGCGGCTTCTTCAGATAGCCGAGCACCTCGTTCCGGCGCAGCTCGGGCTGGATGCAGTCCGGAAACGCGGCGATGTGCGCGAGGAGCCGCTCCTGGTAGGCGCTCATCTTGAAGAACCAGTTCTTCTCGGTGATCCACTCGACCGGCTGCCCGCTGTCGGGGCACTTCCCATCCAACAGCTCGTCCTCCGCCCAGAACCGCTCGGCGCTCGTGCTGTACCAGCCCGAGTAGTCCGAGGCGTAGAGCTGGCCGTCCTCGTAGAGCTTCTGGAGCTGCGCCTGCACGAACGCCTGGTGGCGCGCGTCGGTCGTGCGGATGAAGCGGTCGTAGCTGATCGTGAGCCGCTCCCACAGCGCGCGGTAGCGCAGGTGCGTCGCGTCGGCGTGCGCCTGCGGGGTGAGGCCGAGCTTCTCCGCGGCGCGCAGCACCTTCTGCCCGTGCTCGTCCGTCCCCGTGAGGAACATCACGTCATCCCCGCGGAGGCGGCGCCACCGCGCCACCGTGTCGGCCGCGACGGTGGTGTAGGCGTGGCCGACGTGGGGCACGTCGTTGACGTAGTAGATCGGGGTCGTGACGTAGAAGCGGGCCACCCTGGCCTCCGGGGCGCGCCTTTCTATCTCCCATCGTGAGCCCCGACCATGGCGCCCGGGGGGCTGGCGGGGCCCATTGCGTAGGATGATGGTCCGTTTCCGGCCCGTGGCACGTCCGCGAACTACTTGCTTGACCCTCCCCCCCCCGGGAGATAGCGGCGCGCATGATTCGGGCCTTCGGCTTCTGCAACGACACCTTCGACACCCACGCCCACGGGCGGCTCTGCCGCGGCCGCGAGCGCTGGATCGAGGGCCTCCCCGACACCACCTCCGCGCGGGTTGCCCGCACGGTCGTGAGCGGGGCCATCTTCAGCGACGACAGCGCGCGCGACGCGAAGCGCGGCTTCCGCTACAGCGGCGTCGGCGCCGGCCCGCTCCTCCGGGCGCTGTTTCCGGGCACGCGCATCTTCGGCTTCTGCGAAACGGGCGATCCCCGCGCGCTCCCGCCCGAGATGGTCGTCGAGGAGGACTACGTGCGCCCCCTCGCGGGCGGCCTCCGGTTCGAGCCCGCGGTGCGCTGGGTTGCCCCCGTGCGCAACCCCGAGGATGTCGACACCTGGATCGAAGGCGAGAAGGACGGCATGGCCGCCCCCCGCGCCGACGGCTTCGTGATCCTCCACACCCCGGTCAAGCCCGCCCTGGTCGAGGCCCTCTTCTACCTCGTCGGCTACGGCGATCCCGACGATCGCCCCGCGCGCCGCTACGCCGCCGCCGCGATCCCCCAGGTGCTCGAGCACGCCAAGGCGCTGGTGCTCCTGCACCTCGACAAGCACGCGCCCGCCATCGCGATCTACAGCCGCGAGCCGCTCGAGTCGGACGGCCTGCTCGATCTGACCGCGCGCGCCGCCGAGGCGTTTCCGGTGCCCTTCGCCATCCCGCCCATGCTCGCCCGGTGGGACCGCGCGCTCTACGAGCTGCGGATGGACTGGGATCCCGAGCAGGACGGCGAGTTTCCCGTCCCCCCCGCCGATGACGCAGGCGGGCGCTGGTCCGCGCGTCGCCGCCAGTCCGAGGGCGGGCCCGAGCAGGAGGATGCGGCGGCGGCGGGCGGAGAGGAAGAGTAGCGGGGGGCGCTGGGGGCGGCCCAACAAGGCGCCACCGGCGCACGCGGGGTGGCGCCTTGTTGGGCGCCCATCCAGTTCTGACCGGTCCAGGCGGGGTGACGGGGCGCGCCGGGGCGCCCAACCAGGTGTGACCGGCCCACGCGGGGTGACGGGGCGCGCCCCGCGCGGACGCAGGGCCGGGTGTCCTGCGGGGTCGGCGCGAGCGCCTCCGTCGGCCCGCTCCGTGCGGGCCGACCGCCGCGGGCGGGGGGCCGTGCGGGGAGAAGTGGCGCCGGAGCGCCCGCGGCGCCCTTCGGCCCCCCTCGCGCGCTCGCGTTCCGGCGTCGGGCTTGGTCGCGAGGTTCCGGCGGGCTCGCGGAGCAGTGGCTGATGGCTACGGATGAGTGGGCGTGCTCTTCAAAGGCGAGATCGGTTGCGAAGTGAAACCGTCCTCGGGTTTCGCGCTCATCAAAGGTGAGTTCGGTTGCGAAGTGAAACTGATCTCGGGTTTCGTGCTCGGCAAAGGCGCGTGCGGTTGCGAAACCGCTCTCGGGGGGGGATCGGTTTCAGTCGGTCCGTTTCTCGTCGCGTCCCGGCCATCCAAGCACCCCCTGTCGCGCAGGTACCCGGCCGACGGCCGCCCAGCGGCGAACCGGAAGCACCGCTGCTTCGGGCAAGGGGATCCCCCGCGCGAGGGGACCCGCGGGCGGCCGGCTGCGCCGGCCGGTTCGGCGCGCCGCGACGCGCCAGCGGCGTGGGAGCGCCAACGGAGCGGCTTCGCCGCGACCCCGCGGGGCACCGGCCCCGGCGCCTCGGCGGGGCCGCGCCCAGCCGACCGCCCCGCCTCCGCCCAGACGAGCCCCCACACGCGCACCACATGTTCACCCCGCCCTCCGAGCCCCGCGGTGACACTTCCTCGGGGCGCCGGTGTTCCAGGTGGGGTGGAGGAGCCAGGCCCTGCCCGTCGACCCCGAGGACCTCTACCGCCGGCACGGGCCGATGGTGAACCGCCTCTGCGCGGAGCTTGAACCCGATCCGCAGCCAACGCCGCCGCCCCGAGCTCCAGGACGACACCCTGCTCGCCCGGATCGCCCAGACGCCGGGATGCGGTTCTGAAGCGGGCGTCATCTCGCGCTACCTTGCGCGGATGCTCTCCCTCCTGCTCCTGCTCGCCTGCACCACCCCCTCCCCGAAAACCGACTCGGAGGGGGATGCCGACACCGACGCCGATTCGGACGCCGACACCGACGCTGATTCGGACGCCGACACCGACGCTGACTCGGACGCCGACACCGACGCCGACACCGACGCCGACACCGACGCCGACACCGACGCCGACACCGACGCCGACGTAGGCCCCGGCGTACTGCTCTACAACGGCAGCGGCGGCGGGAACTACGACATCTACGAGGACGACCTGGTCGCGCTGTACGCCGAGGCCGGCATCGCCGCGACGGTGTCGAGTGAGATCCCGGCCGACCTCGTCGACGACTACGGGCTTCTCCTGCTCCTGTCGCCGACCGACGGCTTCGGCACCGACGTCGTGCGCGAGGGGCGGGCGCTGCTCGCGCGCGGCGGGCGGGTGGTGGTGGTGACCGAGCACAGCGCGTACGGCGACCACGCGGGCGCCAGCGAGTACCTGGCGGACATCGGGAGCACCCTCCAGTCGGTGTCCGCGCTGTCCAGTGGCACCCAAACGCTCACGATTGCCTCGGTGCCGCCGTTGACCGCGGGCGTGTCGTCGCTGGAGCTCTATTACTGCGCGGACATCGAGCTCGGAGAGGGCCGAGCGCTCGGCACCCGCTCCGACGGCGAACCCGGGATCGCGTGGGAGGCCGTGAGCGGCGGAGACGTGGTGCTCGTCCCCGACGGCTCGCTCTTCGGGTACGCGCTGAACGGCGGCGACAACGCGCGGTTCGTGCTCAACCTCGCGACGATCGAATAGGGGCCGCCGCGCGACCCCGAGGGGATCGCGCACCGCCCCTTCGGCGTCCGTGGGGACGGAGGCCTACCGCCTCGCAATCCACGCCGTGAGCGTCTCGATCGCCTCGGCGTCTACCACCTCTGTGGCCAGGGGCGGCATCGACGGCGCGAAGCCGCTCGTGTTCCGCTCCGAGATCCGCCACAGCAGCTCGCTCGCCTCGCCGTGGCCGATCGCCTGGTCCGCCGTCTCGAGCGCCGGGGTGTCCGCCAACGCCGGCGAGCCCGCCAGGAGCGAGAAGTCCAGGCCGTTGTCCGGATCGTAGCAGCGCGAGCCCGATCGCTCGGGGCGGTCCTGGTTGTGACAGTGGCTGCAATTCGCATGGAGGTAGCCGAGCGCCTGCTGGTCGAGGTCGTCTCCGGGCACCGTCGGCTCGGGGACGGGCTCGGAGAGCCGGCCCGCCGCGGCGAGGGCGGCGAGGTCCACCCCCTCGACCCCCGCGAGCTGAACGGCCGAGAAGCCGAGGAGGAAGCTCTTCCGGCCGCCGTGACACCCGGCGCATGTCTCCGCGGCGGGCACGTCGTGCGCGGTCCCCCGCGCGTCCACCTCGCCCTCGATCGCGAGCGTGGCGTCGGTGTCGTCCTCGCTCCAGAGATAGGCCGCGCCCACCCAATCGGCGTCCTCGGGGCCCACCCGCTCGAACACCCGCGTCTCGACACGAACGCCGTCGCGTACGAACTCCTTCCACGCCCGCGTCCCCTCGGGGAAACGCCACTCGTCGGGATCGGAGGTGTCGATGACCCCCTCCGCGGGCAGGCGGATCCAGCGCCGTTTCTCGGCCCCGTCGCTCCACAACCCAAATCGGGGGGCGTACGCGATCACATCGTCGGCGACGATGTCACCGGGGACCTCTCCCGGCGCGAGCGCGGGGTACAGGCCGGACTCGGACAGGCGCGCCGGCAACAGCGCCACGAGGGCCTCGTCGATCGGCTCGCACTCCCGGAAGCCGCACGACGAGAGGAGCAACACCCCGAGACCAGAGCCGAGCACGCGCATGGATACCTCAGCGGGCATGGACACCGCGGGCGTCCGAGAGCGTCACCTCGGGCATCCGCTCCCACCGTACCGTCCCGTCGTACGAAGCGCTCGCCACCCCGCCGTTCGCCGCGGCGAGCGCGACCGCCATGTCGGGGTGCCGCCAGCGGAGGACCTCGACCCCGTCCGCGTCCTCGACGCGCACCAGCCCGTCTTCGCCCGCGGTGGCGAGCCCGCCGTCGGGGAGCCCCAGGACCGCGCGCACGGCGCCGACGTGGGCCGCGCGGGGCCTCTCCGCGGCGATGTAGAGCCGGCCGTCCGCGCCGCCCACCACCACGCGGCCATCGGCGTGGGTCACGCAGCGGAGCGGCACGCCGAGATCCCGGTGGGTGCACCCGACGCCGAGCGTCGCTACGCGCCCATCCTCGCCCACCGACACGAGCGCTCCGTCCGGGCTCGCCGCGAGGCCCCACACCCAGCCGTCGTGGGGGTGCCAGCTCCGCGCGCACGTGCCGTCGGGGCGCCAGATCCGGACGTGACCGTCCGCCCCGGCGCTCGCCACCCTCCCGTCGGGGAGCGCCTGGAGCGCCAGGGTTGCCCCCTCGTGCGCGGTGAACTCGGCGCTCGGCGAGCGGATCGTGCCGCGCCGATCCGCGCTCCAGAGCCCGCCGGACCACGCGAGGGCCGTGACCGTGGCCGGGTGCGCCCGCAGCTCGGCGGGGTCGGCGCTCGCCACCGGAGGGGACAAGACGCGCCCGTCGCGCCCGCCGCTGACCAGCGAGCCGTCGGGTGTCGTCGTGAGGCACCACACGTAGCCGCGGTGTCCGTCGCCCGTGGGGACGCCCGATCCATCGTCGATCCGGCGGTAGAGCACGTCCGTCCGCAGGACGCGCTTGGTGCCCGCGGTCACCGGGCGCCCCTCGTGCCACCACGCATGGTCGAACACGACGGCCGTCCCGCGCCGCGGCACGATCGTGGTGAGCGTGCCCGCGCCCGCGGGGCCGTCGACGAAGCGGGTCTCGCCGCCCGTGAAGCCCGCCGCGTCGTCCAGGTAGAGCATGACGGTGAGCCAGGTGCGACGCGTGGGATCCGGGCACCACGGCCCGTCGCGGTGGACGGCGAAGGCCTGGCCGTCGCGATAGCGACAAGCGCGGAGGCGCGGGTTCAGCGATTCGAGAACCCACGTTGCGCCCTCCCGCACCAGCACCCCGGGGAGCGCGGGCCGGAGCCGCGCGAACAGCGCGGCGGCCAGATCCGCATCGTCGACCACGAGGCGGTCATTGTCCCGGTAGGTGGCTGGGTAGGCGGTCCCGGTGGGCGCGAACCCCCGCGCGTCCGCCCACGCGACGAGGGCGGCGGACTCGGCCTCGTCGAGCAGATTGGCGACCAGGCGGCAAACCGCGCCGCCCGCGGGGGGGGCGCCCTCCGCCCCGAGCGGGAGCTCGTCGTACACCAGGGGGCGCGGGGCGGCGGAGAGCATGGGTCCCTCGTTTGTTGGGTGATTGCCCAATAAACCCCACATCCCGGCGGCGTCCACCCCCCGGACGCGAATAGTTTGGTCATGCACCCTATAAATGCGACCCCCCATGAACGCGTCCGCGATACCTCCCCGCGATGGCCCGCCCCACCAACCGCGCCGACCGCCGCGCCCAGATCGTCGCGGGGCTGCGCGTCGTCCTCGCCGAGGTGGGCTACGAGCGCGCGTCCATCGTCGCGATCGCGCGTGCCGCCAGGCTCACGCCGGGCCTGTTGCACTACCACTTCGTGCGGAAGCAGGACATCCTCGTCGCCCTGGTCGAGGAGCTCGAGTCCGTGGTGTGCGCTCGCGAGGCGGCCCTCCTCGCGTCGGCCCCCGACACGCCGCGCGCCCGGCTGGGCGCCCTGCTCGACGCGCACCTCGCCCCCGGTCCCGGCGCGGATGGCGAGGCGCTGGCTGCCTGGGTCGCCGTCGGGAGCGAGGCCGCGCACCTGCCCGAGGTCCGCGAGGTCTACGCCGCCGCCATGGAGCGCACCCGGGCCCGCCTCCACGCCGCCATCCTCGCGTGTCTGGAGGCAGAGCAGCGCAGCGCGCACGCCGCCCCCGCCCTCACCGCCGCCTGCCTCGTGTTCCTCGAAGGCAGCGCCCGCCTCGGGGTGGCCGCGCCCTCCGTGCTGCCAGCCGGGTTCGCCGCGCCGACCTTGCGCGCGCTGCTCGACGCGGGGATCGCGGCGGCGCCGGCGGCGTGCTGAGCCCAGCGGCGCGCTGAGAGGGGCGCCGCGCTGAGCCCGGCAACTCGCGCGCTCCGCGCCCCGCTCCGTTAACGGCGCGATCCCGCGAGGCCCGCCATGAACCCGCTCCTGTGCCCCACCCCCGCCCGCTGGCTCGACCGCGCCCTCTCGGATGTCGACACCCTCCTGCTCGACCACGCCCACTGCGAGAAAAAGGCCGCGAGCACCATGCTCGGCCTCGTGTTCCGCACCCCCGAGATGGAGCTCTCCGGCGCGCTCTCGCGCATGGCCCGCGAGGAGCTCACCCACTTCGAGATGGCGCTGCGCGAGCTGCGACGCCGCGGGCGCACCTACGAGAGGCTCACCCCGTCCGCCTACGCGGGCCGCCTCGCCGCCGCCTGCCGCAAGCGCCCTGAGCCGGAGGCCCTGGTCGACGCCTTCGTGGCCGGCTCGCTCATCGAGGCGCGCTCGTGCGAGCGGATCGGGCTCCTCGCCGACGCCATCGACGATCCGCACCTCAAGAGCTTCTACCAGGCCCTCCACCCCGCCGAGGAGCGCCACCACCTGCTCCTCCTCGAGGCCGCCGCGCGCTTCGGCGATCCCGCTCCACGCCTGGTCCACCTCGCGCAGATCGAGGCCGCGCTGGTCACCGAAGGGGAGGATCTCGTTCGGATGCACGCGTGAGCGCGCGCGCCGTCGGGCTACTGAGGCCCCATCCCAGGCTCACGATGCTCCGCCTCCTCGCGCTCGCCTCCCTCTCGGTCGTTCCCCTGGCGAACGCGCAAGACGATGGCGAGCTGGGCTGGATCACCCAGGGAGGCGTCGAGGGCTACGCCTGGGAGAGCGACAGCATGCCGTTCGACGCGGTGCCTCGCCCCCGGGACTTCGTGCTGCCGGACAGCAGCTTCATCGGCGCCAACAAGCAGGATCGGCCCGAGGATCTCGAGATCAAGGCGCCGCCGGGCGAGCGCCGCTTCCTCCGCTACGCGCGTGGCCAGCTCGTCGACGCGTGGTGGGTGCGCACCGGAAAGCTCGACCCCGGCCCGCTCGTCGAGACCGCCAAGGCCGACTGGACCGGCGTGGTGCTCGGCCCCGCGGAGGACGGGTTCCTGGCCTACGGGGTCGCCACGAGCTGGACCGTGGGCGCCCGCACCGTGCTCCACTGGCGGGACCGCCTCGGCTCGGTCCAGGTCATCGCCAGCCGCGCGGCGCCGACGCTCCAATACGGCATCGGCCGCCCCACGCCGCTCGAGAAGCCCGGCGACACCGGCTCCCGCCCCACCCTCAAGGGTGACTTTCGCAAGGAGGCCCGGCCCTTCGTGGGCGCGGTGTCGAGCTGCTTCGACACGAGCCCCAAGCCGGTGGGCGCCACGATCGAGCTGCGCCTGGACGCGCGCGGACAGCCGAGCCGCATCAAGGTGGCGGCCGATCAGCCCGCGTTCAACCTCGAGGACTGCGTCGCCGCCGCCCTGATGGACCTGAAGGGCGCCCCCAACGCCGCCGGCAAGCTCGAGCTCCTGCGGTTCCAGTAGCGTCCGGATCGGACGCTCGCGCTTCCGGTAGTCCCGTGACCCGACGTGCTTAAAATCGACCGATGTCGGTTCCTGCGCCCGTGCCGCATGGGACTGCGCCCGCGGGCGCGCGAGCCAGGGCGTCGTCCCGTTCACGGCCGCCGGGATGGGCCCTGTACGCGCTGGCGGTCGTGTTCGTCCTCTGCGCGACCCTGCTGCAATACCTCGTGACGCCCTACGTGCGCCCCACCCCGTTCCTGCTCTTCTTCGGCGCGGTGATGGCGGCGAGCCGCTACGGCGGCCCGGGGCCCGGCATGGTCGCCGCCCTTCTGAGCTCCGTGATCGCCGACGTGTACTTCTTCACCCCCCGCTGGAGGCTCTCCTACGCGCCGGTGGACCTCGTGTCGGTGGCGATGTTCCTCCTCGTGTGCGTGCTGATCTGCGGGCTCTCCGAAGACCTGCGGCGCGCCCGCGCGGCGGTCGAAACAGCCAACCGGACGCTGGAGATGCGCGTGGAAGCACGCACGCGCGAGCTGGTCGCGGCGCAGAGGGACCTGGAGATGTTCTCCTACTCCGTGGCCCACGATCTCCGTGCGCCGCTCCGGTCCATCGACGGCTTCGCCGGCATCCTCGAGGAGGCGCTCGGCCCCGATCGGCCGCCCGAGCTCGCCCACCCGCTCCTCCGAATCCGCTCGTCGGCGGGACAGATGAGCCAGCTGATCGACGATCTACTGGCGCTCGGCCGCGTAGGGCGCCTGCCGCTCCTGTCGACGCGGGTGGATGTCAGCCGCCTTGCGCACGAGCTTCTCGAGGAGCTCCCGGCCGCGGGCTCCGCGGCGCGGGTGCGGGTGGAGGTGGACGAAGGGATCGAGGTGCAGGCCGACCCGGGAATGGTCCGGATCGCCCTGGTCAACCTCCTCTCGAATGCCCTGAAGTTCTCCCGTCACCGTGAACGCGCCGAGATCCGCGTCGAAGGCCTGGTGAAGCCAGGATTCACCGGCTTCCGGGTGCACGACAACGGGGCGGGGTTCGACCCCGCCTACGCACACAAGCTCTTCAAGCCCTTCGAGCGGCTCCACAGCCAGGCAGAGTTCGAAGGCAACGGCGTGGGGCTCGCGATCGTCAAGCGTGTCGCCGACCGGCACGGGGGCCGCGTCGAGGCCACGGGCGCGGTGCACGGGGGCGCCACGTTCACGATGTGGTGGCCCGCCATGCCGGGCGCGGTGCAGGCGCGCGAGCCGGGGGTGCTCACCTGGCAGGCCCCGAGGCCGGCCCTTACTCCAGATATCCCAGCGCCTTGAGGCCCTCGGTGGTCTCGGCGCTCATCCGGACATCCCGCCACGGGGGTGCCGCGGCGTCCCAGGCCGACAACAGCGCGTCGAGCTCCGCGGACAGGCCGGCGGGAGCAGCGTCGGACACCTCCGACGCGCTCGATACATTCGATACATTCGATACATTCGAACCATTCGATACATTCGAACCACCTGATACACGCGTGAGCGTCGGCCCCTGTCCGAGCCACGGCGCGCGCAGCAACATCCACGGGCCGCGCACCACCGCGCGCTCCATCGCGAGGTTGTTCCACGCGGCGGCCGCCTCGGCCTCGCGCGGCTGGGTGGCCTCGAGGTAGAGCGGGGCGTCCGACCACGCCTCGCCGCGCTGCTCGGACCAGAGCGGCGCGAGATCGCGCCCCGCGCCGAGCCCCCCGGAGACCCCGGCGAGGCGGAGGACCGTGGCACCGACGTCGGAGAGCGCGACGGGCGTGTCGATCACCGCGGCGGGCACCCCGGGGCCGACCACGATCAGGGGCACGTGGGTGGCGGGAGCATCCACGTCGGGACCGTGGCCCCAGGCGCGCTCCGCTACGTCCCCGAGGGCCTCCCCGTGGTCCCCGAACACCACGACGTACGGGTTCTCCAACGTGGCGAGGAGGCGCCCGAGCTCGGCGTCGATGTAGGAGACCTCGCCCCGGTAGCGCGCGCGGGCCTCCGCGATGTCGGCCGGCGCCGCGATGTCCAGCCGGGAGGCGTCGGCGAGGGCCGTCATGGCACGCCGGGATCCGTCGAATGGGCCGGAATAACCAGGGGCGGACCAGCGCGTGGTCCACGGCGCGGGGGCGTCGTAGGGCGCGTGGGCATCGTAGTAGTGCACGAACAGGAACGCGCGGGTGCGCGAGGGACGCCTGGCCAGTCGCGCGATCGCGCGGTCGGTGACCTCGGCGGCGCGGGCCTCGTAGCGGTGTTCGTGCTTGTGGGAGAGCCGCTCGTCCCACACGCGGAAGCCGCGATCCATCCCCATCGGGCGGGCCAGCGCGCTCGCCCCGATCACGCCGATGGTGTCGAAGCCGGCGGCCGCGATCCGCTCGGGCAGGACGGGCAGGTCGGCGGGGAGCGGGTATCCGTTGCGCGGCACCCGGTGCCCGTGGGGATCCTGCCCGGTCCACACCGATGCATGGGACGAGAGGGTGGTGGGCGCGTGCGCGAAGGCCTGGGTGAACCGTGCGCCACGGGCCGCGAGCGCCCACAGGGTGGGGGTGGTTTCGGCGTCGATCACGTCGGCGCGCGTGGTGTCGAGGCTCACCAGGACGACATCGGGCGCGGGCGGCGTACAAGCCAGGAGCAACGGCAACACGCCTGCCCGATAACCGGCCTGCCCGCGAACCGACCCGGGGCGGCGCTGTTCACGGTCGATCGCCGCCGATGTTGATACCGGGGCCCGATGCTCCTCCTGCTCGCCTGCCTGTTCGACGCGCCCTCGGGCGAGGTGCGCCAATCCAAGCCGACCGGGCCGCACGACACGGCCTCCGATACGGACGCGGACACGGACACGGACGCGGACACCGACGCGGACACGGACACCGATCTGCCCGTGGACGACGGGGAGCTCCGGGGCGTGTGGGTCGACCGGTGGACCTTCTCCGATGAAGCCGACGTGCGCGAGATCATGGCGAACAGCGCCGCCGCGGGCTTCAACACGGTGTTCTTCCAGGTGCGGGGCAACGCGGACGCGTACTACCAGTCCTCCTACGAGCCCTGGGCGTCCCGATTGTCCGGCACGCTGGGGCGCGATCCGGGCTGGGATCCGCTCGCGGTCGCCGTCGAGTCCGGGCACGAGCACGGGCTCGAAGTGCACGCGTACATCAACGCGTTCCCCTTCTGGGCCGGGACCACCGCGCCGGCCGAGTCCACCCCACGGCATGCGTACCTGGCGCACCCCGAGTGGCTCGTGGCCGACGGCAGCGGCACGCCGATGGCGCTCAACAGCAGCTACGTCTGGATGAACCCCGCCAACCCCGAGGTGCAGGAGCGCCTCGCGGACGTCGCGGCCGACATCGGCAACCGCTACGGAGTCGACGGCATCCACCTCGATCTCGTGCGCTACCCCGGCGCCGCCTACTCCCACGACGCGGTCAGCGAGGCGTTGTACGACGGCTCGGAGTGGGCCGACTGGCAGCGGGCGCAGATCGTCGAGGCGGTGGCGGGGGTGTACGCGGCGAGCCCGGTCCCCGTGACCGCGGCGGTGTGGGGCATCTACACGAACGACTGGGGGTGGTCGGGCGTGTCGCAGGGCCGCGAGGACTACTACCAGGACCCCCGCGCCTTCGCCTCGGAGGGCGTCATCGACGCGAACATCCCCATGGTGTACTGGCCGGTCACGGCCACCCCCGGGGACCGCCTCGACTTCGCCACCCTCATCGCCGACCACGTGGCGCACGCCAACGGTCGCCACGTCTACGCGGGGATCACCGCGGAGATGGACGGCGGCCAAGCGGACGTGCTCGGCTGCATCGACGCGGCGCGCGCACAGGGGGCCCGTGGCGTCGTGATCTTCGACTACCAGCTCCTGCTCGACGAGGGCTACCTGTTCGACCTGGCCGCGGGGCCCTTCGCGGAGCCCAAGGCGCCGCCGCGGTACGACTGGCGCTGACGCTCGGCGGCTACAGCACCATCGACAAGAACAACCGGCGATCCGTGCGGGTCGATCCGTCGTTGCGGCGCGCCGGGACCTCCATGTAGACGCCGGTGTCCTCGAACCCCATCTTCCGATACATCTCGTAGGATGTGTTGCGGGCGGCGCTGGTGCGGAGGAGCACGTGGCGCCAACGCTGGCGGTCGATGAGCTGGAGCCGCAGATCGATGAGCTGGCGGCCCAGGCCGCGCACGCGCCAGTGCTCGAGCACGCCCAGCTCGGCAAAGTAGTAGGTGTCCTCGATCGGGAGGAGACCGCGGATGTCGCGCGACACGTCCGACTTGCTCTTCACCGGGTAGGCGATGCCGAACCCGACCACGACACCGCTCGGCCGTACGGCCAGGAGCGTGATGTTGTCGGCGACCTCCAACGAGCGGCGCAGCACCGCCGCGGCCTCGTCGGGGAAGAAGCGCTCGTTGTAGGGCGGCTCGCTCCAGATCGCCTGGTACGCGCCCACGAAGGCCGCCATCCACGGCTCGGCGTCGGCGGGGGTCTCGAGGCGGATGATGCGGACTTCATCGTCGCGTTCGGCAACTACGTACATGGTTGCCGACATCATGCCGCGAAGATGACGGTCGCCACAACCCGCCCCCCTACGGCGCCGAGGCGTACACGCAGAGGAGCCCCGCCCAATTCCGCGTGTCGGCGCGCAGTGTCCCCGACCAGCCGCACGTCGGCATCGGTGGCGCGCAGGGCGATCACCTCGACCTCGCGCGGCGAGAGCGCCATGCCGACGCCGAGCGCCTTGAGGACGGCCTCCTTCACCGCCCAGGCGCGGGTGAGCGCGGTGTCGCTCGTGAACCGCGCCTGTTCGGTGGGGGTGAACCACTCCTCCGCGAAGGAGGCGTGGCGCGCCTCGACCCGCTCCAGATCGATCCCGACGCGCGCACCGCGCACCGCGAGCGCCAGGGCCTCGCCCTCCACGTGCGAAATCGTCACGTGGACATCGGCGACGCCCTCCACCCGGGGCTCGCCGGAAGGCGCGCGCACCACCGTGAAGCGGGGGTGGCCCACCAGGGCCTCGACCGCGCGGCGGGCCGCGAGCTGCCCCGCGAGGCGGTCGGACTGCCGCTTGGCGGTGCCGCGCGCGGTCGACCAGGCCACATCCCCCGGGGAGAGCGAGGTGCGCGCCTCGGACGACGTGGCGAGGCTCGCGGACGGCCAGCCGCCCTCGGGCTCCGGATAACGATCGCCCGGCGGGAGAGGCCCACGGTCGACCATGCGGAACCCGCGCACCACGAGCACGCGGCCCTCCGACCCGTCGACGTCGATGTCGTAGGCGCCGTCCCGCGCGTGCACCACGATCTGGAGGGCATCGCCCTCGACGACCGGGCGGAACCGGCGCACGGCGTCGATGCTGGCGGGCAGCGCCATGACGCCGTCGAGCGCCATGCGGTGCAGGCCGGCGGCCTGGAACGCGGCCTCGAGCACGAGCGGATCGGTCACGAGCCCCTCGGCGATCGAGGCGTGCTCGACCGAACCGAGCGCGAGCAGGCCCTGGACCGCGACCGCCTCGGCCTCGGACAACACCTGGAAGCGCGAGCCGTGGAAGAAGCGCCGGTAGATGTCGCGCTGGGAGAGCCGCTCCTCGGGGAAGAAGGCCGAGCGGAGCTCCGGCAAGACCGGCATCTCCTCGAGCTGGACGACCGCCTCGAAGTGGTCGGTGTGGAGCGTGCGCCCCGCGCGCGTGGCCCGGCTCGACGCGAGGCGGCACCGGACCGCCCCCTCGCCCAGCGGCTCCGCGCGCACCTGGATCTCGACGGGCTCGTCGCGATGCAGCTTGAGCGGCGCGTGAAAGCGCACGTCCTCCACGCCGGCGTACCGACCCGTCGGCAGGGCCGCGAGCGCCGCCGCGACCATCATCTCGATGCCGATGACGCCCGGGAGCACCGGCACCCCGTCGATCGCGTGGTCCACGATCCACGGGTCGCTCTCGACCGAGAGCGTGCGACGGCCGATGGCGGCGTCCCCGTCGAGCTCGACGTGGTCGAGCATCGGGTGGAGGGAGGGCAGCGAGAAGTCACCCAGGCGCCCGGCCACGAGCACCTCGCCGGTCGTCCCGGCGGCGACCAGATCGTAGAGCAGGCGGGCGCCCGCCTCCGCCGGGAGCAGCTCGACCCCGCGGCTGGTGAGCAGCGCCTCCATGCCACCGCGTACGGCCATCCCGACATCGCCCCAGGCGGTCCAGCAGACGTGCAGCGACCGCGGGCGAGCGCGGCACAGGCGCGCCATCGCCTCGTTGGCAGCGGCGTAGTCGACCTGCCCAGGATTGCCGAAGCGCCCGGCGATCGAGCCCATCGAGACGAAGAAGGTCTCGGCGGGGAGCTCCGTGGCGAGGGTCAGCCCGCCTTCGGCCTTGCCGGCGTAGACGCGACAGAAGGCTGCAACGTCCTTGTCGGGGAGCATGCGCGACTCCTCGACGCCCGCGCCGTGGATGCACAGGTCGATCCGCTGATACCGGGCCAGCGTGAGCTCGATCAGGTGCCGCACCTCGAGCTCGTCGGCCAGATCGATCGCGTGCGTCTCGACCTCGGCGCCGAAGGACTCGAGCAGCTGCACGGTGCGACGCGCCTCTTCGGCTACGCGCAGGGGCCGCAAGCCGTCCTCGATGCGCTTCGGCGTGGCCCGGAGGCCGTCGGTCTCGAGGCGCGCGCGGATCTCGCCCTTCGCCTTGTCCTCGTCGAGCGGCTCGCTCCCCGGCGCCGTGCGCCCGACCAGGATCAGCGTGCACGCGCCCTGCCGTGCGAACGTCGCCGCGACCTTGGCGGTGATTCCGCGCGTGCCGCCGGTCAAGAGGATCACCGGCGCGCGGCTCGAATCCCCGCCCGCGCCGATCCCGAAGTGGCCACGCGCCGGGAGCGGATCGGTCCCGAGGGTGGCCACGCGGCGGCTCGTCAGGTCGATGAGGACCTCCACGGCGTTGTCGGTTTCGCACAGCTCCCCGAGGATGGCCTCGCTGGCCATGGCGACGTCGAGGTCGGCCGCGAGATCGACCACGCGGGCCCGGCAGCGGGGCCACTCGCGTCCGAGCGCCTTGGTCAGCCCGGCGCGGCCACCCGCGTCGCGCGCCTCGCGCAGCGAGGTGGGGTGCGAGATGGCGCAGATCCACTGGGCGGGCGGCGCATCCCCGAGCGCCTTCGCCTCGGCGAACGCGGCGAGCAAGGGCACGCCCACGTCGATCACGGTGTCGGGAGCGCCGTCGAGGTCACCCCCGGCCTCGAGGATGGCGCCCTGGAGCGCATCCGCGAGGGGACCGAACCCGAGCACCCGGATCCGGCGACCGCGCACCGAGCTCCGCGGGCTGGACAGGCGATCGACGTAGACGGGACGACGTACGCGGAAGGCAGGCGGGAGCACGTCGTCCAGGTCCACGGGAGCGGGCGTCGCGGGTGGCCACATGGACGAGGCCTCCGCCTCGTATTCGGCCGGAACCGGGTCGAGGAAGCGCGGCGTTCCCGGGGCGGGCTCCGCTTCGGGGGAGGGCGCCGCGTCGGGGGCGGGAGCCGCCTCGGTCGCCACGGCGCTCGCGAGCCCGGGCGTCGCATCCGCGTTCCCCATGACCGAGACGGTCACTTCCAGCTCGGTCGCCTCGTCGACGGCCGGCGTCGGCACCGCGTTCGGCTCGGTGGGGACCGCACCCACGGCAGCGCCGGCGGTGAGCGCGGCCTGGCGCGCCATCCACCCGGCGAGGCTGGACAACGTCGGGTAGTCGGCGAGGCGGAACGCGTCGTCGCGGCCGAGCCCGTACTTCGCCCGGACCTCGCTGAAGATCTCGGCCTGCTTCACGGTGTCGATGCCGAGGTCGGCCTCGAGCTCGTACGAGGGGTCGAGCTCGCTCACCTCGTACCCGGTCTTGGTGGCCACCACCGCGAGGAGGGAGGCGAGGACCTCCTCCTCGGAGGGCGCCGGGCCGGATGTATCAGCGGCGGGAGCCGATGGTTCAGCGACCGGAGCCGATGGTTCAGCGGCGGGAGCCGATGCATCGCCCACCGTGGCCTCACCACCCGGAGCGCCGACGGCCTTGGCGGCCTGCTCGGCGAGGTAGGCCGCGAGCTTCTCGATGGTCGGGTACGAGGCGAGCCGGAACGAGTCGTCGCGCTCGAGGTGATACGCGTCGCGCACCTCCCCGAAGATCTCGGCCTGCTTCACCGTGTCGATGCCGAGGTCGGCCTCGAGCTCGTAGGTCAGATCGAGCTCGGAGCGATCGTACCCGGTCTTGCTGGAGATCACGCCGAGCAGGGTGTCGAGGACCTGGGCGGCGGTGACGCTGGGCCGCGGCGCCGACACATCCGGCGCCGACACATCCGGCGCCGACACCTGCGTCACGACCGCCGCGCTCTCCGCGGTGTCCGCCGCCCAGCGGAGCTGGCGATGTTCGACCACGAGGTGGCCGGCGCCCCTCTCCGCGAGCCAGCTCCCGTAGGCGCGGGCGTCGAGGATGCGCTGGTCCCCCACGGCCATCTTGCGCCACGCCGCCAGGGCGAGCTGGGAGCCGAAGCCGGCCGCGAGCCGGAGCGCGAAGTCGATGTCGGCGTGCCCCCCGGTGGCGAGCGTGAGATCGCCGAGGTCGGGATCGGGCTCCTTGAGGTTCGCGATCGGGGGCACCTGCCGGTACTGCAGCGCCTTGACCGCGACCGTGTCCTCGATGCCCGCGCCCATCGCGTGCCCGGTGTAGCCCTTGGTGTTGGCGATGAGGATCTTCGACGCCGCGGCGCCGAAGGCCGCGGGGAGGCTCGCCATCTCGGCGGCCGCGGAGCCGCCGCGCGCCGGCGTGTAGGTCTCGTGGGAGAGGAACACGCACCGCTCGGCGAAGGCCGCGTGGCTCACGCCCGCCCGGGCCACCACCGCGTCGGTGAACGTGCAGACCTCGCGCGAGATGTGGTCCGCGTCCAGTCGCGTGCCGTGGAACGCCGAGTTGGAGATGCGCGTGCCGAGCAATTCCGCGATGGGCACCATGCCGCGGGCCCGCACGTCCTCATCCTTCTCGAGCACGAGGCTCACCGCGCCCATGCCGAGGATCATCCCGTGGCGGCGCTTGTCGAAGGGCAGCGCGGCGTCCTCGACCTTGTCCTTGGTCGTAGCGGCACCGGCCGCGAGGAAGCCCGAGGCGATCCACTCGAGGAGGTTCTCGTTCGTCACGTCGTCCGCGCCGATCACGATCACCCGGTCGGCGCGACCGAGGCGGATCCAGTCTTCCCCGACCGCGAGCGCCTGGGTGGTGCTCGCGCACGCGGCGTTCACGTGGGTGTTGGGCCCGCGCGCGCCGACGAACTGCGCGAATTGGGAGTGGCCCATCGCCAGGATCTGGAACAGGAAGCGGCGGTCGAACTGGCCGTTTCCGTCGTCCCCGTTGGACTTGATCTTGGTCACCAGCTGATCGACGCCCGGAAACGCGCTGGCGAAGACGATGCCGGTGCGATCCCGAAGGGCCTCCGGGAGCGCCCATCCGGTCGCGACGGGCTTACCGGTCGTCGTCTGCCGCCACGTGCGGACCAGCGGGATCCCCGCGTCCTTGAGGGCCTCGAGCCCGGCCGCGAAGGCGAGCTGGGTGGTCACGTCGAGCGAGCGGACCAGCGCGGCGTCGACGCCGTAGTCGGCCACCAGGTCGAAGTGCCGCTTGTACCCGGCGAGGTGGACCACGCCCTCGCGATCGTCGACGGGAACGAAGTCGCCCTGGCCCGTCTGCGCGTTCTTGACGAGCTTCACGAGGCGCTTCGAGAGCTGGCGATCGAGCTGGTCGTCGCCGAGGAGCCCGATGCGGTTTTCGCCCGCGAGCATGCGCGCGACGTTGTCGGGCGCGAACACCTCGTCCCCGCCGGGGAGGCCGAGCGAGGCGCCGGAGCAGACGACCTTCACGTCGTGAGGAGACATGCGGCTCGGGGTCGGCACGGTTGCCCCCTTGGTCACGACGGTTGCCGCCGGCGGCGTGGCGGGAGGAGGGAGCGGCGCGACGGCGACGGATGCGACGGGTGCGACGGGTGCGACGGGTGCGACGGGTGCGAGCGCGACGGGCGCCGCGTGCGCCACGGAGAGGGACGTCGGCACCGGCCCGCGGGCGCCTTCGAACGCGCTCCAGCTCGCGACGAGGAAGCTCTGGAGCGCCGGGAGCAGGGCGCGGGCGAAGCCCGAGGCGTCGAGCCCATGGAGGTCCTTGCCCGCCACCTCGGCGAGGAAGCGCGCGGCGACGTCGGGATCGAGCCCGTCATCCGCCTGGGCGGCGCGGCGGGCGGGCACCCCGGCGGGGCGCGTGGCCCCGATACGGCCGCCCGCGTAGTCGATGAGCGACCGCAACGTGCGGTGCTCGCCCATGCGGAAGGTCGGGTCCTGCTCGAGGCGGAAGTGATCCCGAACGGTCGCGATGATGTCCGCCAGCTTCACCGTGTCGATGCCGAGGTCGGCCTCGAGGTCGAAGTCGAGATCGAGCGACTCGACGGGGTAGCCCGTCTTCGCCGCGACGATGGTGAGGATGCCGTGCTCGACGGCGGCGGTGCCACGGGCGCCGTCCGCGGGCCCGGTGGCGATGAACGAGAGCTCGCGCGGGGCGCGGAGCGCCTCGGCGCGGGCGGCGAGGCGCGCGCTGGTCGAGCGGCGGGCGCCAGACTCGGCGAAGAGGTCCGCCGTCGCCGCCGGAACGCCGTGCACGGGGAACCCGAGCGTGAGCAGGTTGGCGAGGGTGTCGAGGAAGGACAACACGCCGCCGCGCTTGGGCTGGTTCGTGTAGAGCGCGCGGTGCGGCCGGTGCTTGAGGATGCTGACCACGAACCCGGCGAGGGCGCGCTTGGGCCCGCACTCGACGAAGATGCGCGCACCCTCGGCGTACATGCGCTCGATCTGGGAGGTCCACTCCACCGGCGAGGCGACCTGCTTCGCCAGGATTTCGATCGCCTTTTCGACCGCGCCGGGGCCGGTCGGATACCACTTGCTGTCCACGTTCGTCGTGATGCGGCGGCGCGGGGCCTTCAGATCCAGGCTCTGGAGGACGCGGCGCAGGGGCGCGGTGGCGGGCGCCACGATGCGGCTGTGGAACGCGTGGCTCACGGGCAGCGGGTACACGGTGATGCCGCGGCTCTTGAAGGCCTCGATCGCGGCCTCGACCGCCTCGGTCTCGCCCGCGATGACGGTCTGCGTGGGGCAATTCTTGTTCGCGGCCACGACGTAGCCGGGGATCTCCGCCAGGAGCTGCTCGACCACCTCGACGGAGGTGGCGATGCCCGCCATCTTGCCGAAGTCGTCGAGCTTGACGGCGGCCATCTCCCGGCCGCGCGCGCTCACGGCGACCAGCGCCTCGCGGAACGTCAACATCCCGGCGGCCACGGCGGCGCCGTACTCGCCGAGGCTGTGCCCCGCGACCATGTCCGGCCGGACGCCGAAGCTCGCGAGCAGGCGGAGGATCGCTACGTCCACCGTCAACGTGGCGGGCTGGGAGATCTCGGTGGCGCGGAGCGCCTCGAACTGGTCGTCCTCGGAGAGGGCCTCGTCCCGGCGGATGATCGACGTGAGCGGGCGCCCGAGGAGCGGCGTCATGACCTCGTCGGCCTCGCGGAACGTGTCCGCGACGATGGGGAAATGCTCGGCGAGGTCGAGCCCCATGCCGATGTATTGGCTGCCCTGCCCGGTGAAGAGGAACGCGAGCTGGCCGTCGCACGGGATGTCTTCGAGGTAGATGCCGCGCTGGCGCAACAGGTCGTAGCCCTTGCCCTTTTGGAGCGCGGCCACGGCCTTGTCGAGCTGCATGTCGCGCTCGGCGGCGTCCGCCGCGGCGGCTGCGAGGCGCAAGGGCGCGTCCGGCTCGAAGGGCGCGACCTGGCCGTTCTTGAGCGCGCGGCACCGCGCGACCATCTCCTCCGGCGTGTCGGCGGAGAGGGCCCAGATCCCGGCGGGGACGGGGACGGCGGCGGTCGGACGGGGTTCGAGCACAGGTGAGGTCACGACGGACTCCGACGGCACGGGGGGCGTTGCGGGGGGCTGGCCCCCCGCCCCAGGAGCCGAAGCGCCCGCAATCGCGGCAGGCGGCGATACATGCGTCATGGCTGAACCACCTGATACATTTGATACATGTGTCACCGCCCTGGCCTTCGAGCGGAGCATGCCCGGCCGGTGCTCCTCCACCACCATGTGGAAGTTGGTCCCGCCGAACCCGAACGCGCTGATGCCGACGCGACGCGCGCCGGAAGCACCGATCTCCCACGCTTCGGGCGCGGTCTGCACGCGGAGCGGCACCACGTCCAGATCGATGTCCTTGCGGGGGGTCTTGTAGTTGATGGAGGGCGGCAGCACCTTGTGGAACAAGGCGAGGCTGGCCTTGAGCGCCGAGGCCGCGCCCGCCGCGCTCTTGAGGTGCCCGATGTTCGACTTGATCGAGCCCAGGCGAGCCGGGCGGCCCGCGCGACGGCCCCGGCCGATGAGCTCGCCGAGGGCCTCGACCTCGACCTTGTCACCGACCACGGTGCTGGTGCCGTGCGCCTCGAACAGGTCGACGTCCCACGGATCGATGCCCGCGTTCTCGTACGCACGCGTGAGCGCACGGCGCTGCCCCTCGGGGTTGGGCGCGGTGATGCCCTTGCCCTTGCCGTCGGAGCTGCCGCCGATGCCGCGGATCACCGAGTAGATGCGATCCCCGTCCCGCTCGGCGTCGGCCAGGCGCTTGAGCACGAGGATGCCGACCCCCTCCCCCATCACAAAACCGTTGGCGTTCGCGTCGAAGGGGCGGGAGCCGTCGGGCGAGAGCGCGCCGATCTTGCAGAACTTGGTGTACGTCGCGACGCCCATCGAGCGGTCGGCGCCGCCGGTGAGGGCCATGTCGAAGTCGTGGTCCTGCAAGCCTTTCACCGCCGCCTGCATGGCGGCCATGGCGCCCGCGCACGCCGCGTCGGTGGTGAAGTTGGGGCCGCCGAGGTTGAGCGCGTTCGCGATGCGGCCGGCGACCACGTTGGAGAGCTCGCCGGGCATCGAGTCCTCGGTGATGGGCGGCAGCCCCTGCTTCATCGACTCCTCGTAGGTGGCCATGATGCGGGTGCGCACCAGCTCGGGGAGCTGCGCGAAGTTCGGCACCTCCTCGAGGGCCTTGCGCATCGCCGGGAACATGACGCGGAGCGTGTACTCGTCACCGATCTCCCCGCCCATGGAGTTGCCGAGGATCACCGCCACGCGCTCGCGATCGAAGGCCTTCGAGCCGCCGTATCCGGCGTCATCCAGCGCGTCGGCGGCGGCCTCGAGCGCCATCTGCTGGATCGGATCGATGAGGCGGGCGGCGTTGGGCGGGATGCGGAAGCGGCGGGGGTTGAACGAGAAGTCGGTGATGAACCCGCCGATACGGGCGTACGTCTTGTCGGGC
Organism: Pseudomonadota bacterium; assembly: GCA_030685065.1. Taxonomy (GTDB): domain Bacteria; phylum Myxococcota_A; class UBA796; order UBA796; family SXON01; genus CAJBVW01. The sequence goes on from JAUXQH010000161.1 coordinate 25,015, forward strand.
ACCGAGTGGTCGGGGTCCCAGAAAAGGGCGGGATCCCAGCGGGTGATCGGCACCTCGATGATCGCGTCGAAGCCGGCCAGGAGCTGCTCCCAGAGGCGCGGGATCCCGGCCGCGCCGGGCAGGCGGCAGCCGAGGCCCACCACCGCGATGGGCTCGGTGGGGCCCGAATCGAGGTGGGTGAGATCGGCGGGGGCGGACGTCGTGATCGCGGGCGTCGTGACCGCGGGCGTCGTGACCGCGGACGCCGTGACCGCGGACGTCGTGACCGTGGGCCGTGCCCCGTACGAAGCGAGCGCCGCTCCGATCGTGCCGCTGGCGTTGCGCAGCGCGACCGCGTGGAGGAGGCCGGCGCCGCCGGGCCAGGCGTGCTCGAAGGCGTCATCCGCGGCGAACCAGCCCTTGGCCACGGACTCGACGGCCTCGCCGCCGAGGAGCCGGCGGGCAACCGGCGACGCCGACGACGCGACGATTGCCTGGCCGCTCACCCGCAGCAGGTCCCCCGCGGTGAGGCGGTCGAGCCGCGCGGCGTGGCCGGCGGGCGCGTAGAACGCGAAGAGCACGTCGGACAAGACGATGCCCTCGACCTCGGGGAGGGGCTCCTCGGGCGGGTGCGGCCACTCGACGAGCACGCGCACTCCCGCGGGCACCTGGCCCAGGAGCGAGCGCACGTCGGCCTCACCGGAGCGCCCCCCGCTGCCGAGGCCGCGCAGGACGAGCCCTTCGTACCCCTCGGGGACGGGGATGACGGTCGTCGTTTCGCGCCAGCACGGGCGGCCGGCGATCGCGGGCCCTTCCGCGGCGAGGATCGGGCCCGTTCCGGGGGCGCCGACGGTCGACACGACGCGTACCCACGCGCCGCTCCGGAGGGGTTCGGAGGCGGGGGCGGCGCTCGTGATGAGATCGATGATCGGAGTGGCGCCGGCGGCCTCGACCCGACTGGCCAGGCTCACGGGCGCGGAGGACAGCACTTCCGATGGAAGAACGCAGAAGATCGTGCGCGCCAAACAGCTCTCCGGGCAAAAGACGGTCTTCATAACCCGACGCTCCGGCGGGGGGCGAATGAGCCGGCATTCATCCTGCGTTACGCACCTGTGTTACGCCGCGTCGCGTAAGGACTTGCCATGATTCTCCGAATGATCCCCGGACTCCTCCTGGCCGCGCTCCTGGCGCCGGCGCTGATCCCGCTGCTGACCCCGAGCGCGCACGCCGCGCCGAGCGGGGCGGGCAACCGGCTCTCCAAGCGCACCCAGCTCCGCTACCAGGACGTGCTGACCACCCGTTCGGGCTCGAAGTGGCGCGGGAAGATCATCGAGCGTGGCGATGTGTTCCGCATCCGGCTGGACGACAACAGCGAGGTCGTGGTCGAGAAGGCCGAGGTGGCGTCCGTCACCCGCGAGCTGCATCCCGGCTACCCACACACCGGCCAGTGGACCGCGCGGGTGGCCGCCGGGGCCGAGGTCGCGTTCATCACCGCGACCAAGAACGCCGGCCTCACGACGGGGCCCTACTTCGAGGTGGCGCTCGGCCGCAACTTCGGCGGCAGCCTCGAGCCGGAGATCGTCTTCGCCCTGACGCCCATCGGCCCGGAAGAGGGCGGCTACACCCCCGAGATCGGCGTCGGCGCCCGTTACTACATGCAGGCGTACAAGCGCGCGAAGCCCTTCACGGAGACCGTGATCATCGTCTACGGCGCCCAGGGGGATCTCGGGTTGCGTACCGGCCCCGGCTTCCTCCTGGACGTCACCCCGAACCTCTCCATCGGCGCGAGCCAGGGCGTCACGTTGATGACGCAGGAGAACGCGGAGGGCGAGGTGGGCGCGGGGGTCGGCTACCACTTCACGCTGCAGGCGCAGGGCCGCTTCTGAGCGGCTGAGGCTCCGGCCGAACAAACTTGTTCGTTGGCACCCGCCTGACGCCGTTTACAGTGGGCGCGTTCGTCCCGAACCGGCCCGGCCCCGAGCCCCCACCCAGAGGAACTCCCGTGAAGCTGCTGCTCTTGCTGTCCTTCTCTCTCGCCCTCGGCTGCGCGCTCGGTGGCAAGGCCGCCGACAAGTCCGGCGACGTTGATCCCGAGGACACCGAGGACGTCGACGACACCGAGGACGAGGACGAGGACACCGAGGACGAGGAGGACACCGACGACGAAGAGGACACCGAGGAGGAGCCCACCACGGGCCCCGGCGTGCTCGGGGACGAGACCGGCCTCGAGGCCATGTGCCGGCGCTTCTTCGAGTGCGGCGGCGGCTACTACGAGAACGAGGAGGAGTGCATGCAGGCCTCCTACGACTACTGGGGCGAGTGCCGGGCGGCCGAGGACGCGCTGAACGCGCTCGGGGAGTGCGTCGCCAACGTCGACTGCGACGACTACAACCCCGACAGCTACAACCCCTCGTCGGTGGGCTGCGACGACGAGTGGGAGGATCTGGGGGCTTCGGACTGCTGAGGGGGGCCGCGGGCTCGACACTACAAACTTGTTGTACTACACTGTTGTTGTACAACGGATTTGTAGTGATGAGCGACGCGCTGCCGCGGGCGTCTCGATGACTGGGCTCGCCTACAATCCGGGCCTCCAGGGCACCGAGGAGCTCGTACAGCGCTTCGTCGCGCGGACCCAATTGCTTGCCCGCGTGGTCGAGGACCTCCGCGCGCGCCAGCCCCAGCACCAACTGTTCATCGGCCAGCGCGGGATGGGAAAGACCACGCTGCTCCGCCGGATCGCCGCGGAGGTGGCTCGGGATCCGGAGCTCGCGGCCCGGTGGATCGCCCTGACGTTTCCAGAAGAGCAATACAACGTCGCCCGACTCTCCGACTTGTGGCTCAACTGCCTCGACGCGCTGGCCGATGCACTGGAGCAGGAAGGGGACACCGCCCAGGTCGAAGCCCTGGACCAGTTCGTCCAGGGGCTGCCAACCGACGAGGCCACGCGCGCTCCCCTCGCCCTGGAGCGGCTGCTCTCATGGACCCGCGCTGGCCGCGGCATGGTCTTGTGCATCGACAACCTCCAACAACTCTTGGGGCGGTTGGACAAGGACGAACGCTGGGCGTTGCGCAAGGTGCTCGGCGAGGACCAGCGGCTGGTCGTGTTCGCGGCGAGCCCGGCGCCACCCGCCGAGACGACGGAGTACGGGGAGGCGTTCTACGACTTCTTCCAGGCCCACGCCTTGCGCGGCCTGACCCTGGACGAGACGCGCGAGGTGCTGACCAATCTCGCGCTCCACGCCGGAAAGCCCGATCTCGCCGCTTCGTTCGCCAAGAAAAGTGGACGTCTCCGCGCGCTCCATGTCCTCACGGGCGGAAACCCGCGCACCGTCGTCCAATTGTTCCAGGTGGTCTCGACCAGCCCCGGCGCCGAGATCCGTGGGCAGCTCGAGGGGCTGTTGGACCAATGCACGCCCCTGTACAAAGCGCGCTTCGAGGAGCTTGCCGAGCAGGCCCAGCTCGTCTTGGACGCGCTGGCGCACCATTGGGACCCCGCGACGGCCGCGATGGTCGCGGAGCGCACGCGGATGGACGTGAACAGCGTGTCCACCCAGCTCCATCGCCTACACAACGAGGGCCTGGTCGACAAGGTGGACCTCCCTGGCGAGGCGCGGCAGGGCTTCCAGGTGTCCGAGCGCTTCTTCAACCTCTGGTACCTGATGCGGGCCAGCCGCCGCCACCGCGGGCGGGTGATGTCGCTCGCACGGTGTCTGGAGACCCTCTACGACATTGACGATTTGCAGGCGCTCGGAGCGCAGTTGCTCGGGGCGCCCAAAGAAGCCGATCTCGCCCTGGCGCTCGCACGGGCGCTGGATCCCCTCCTCGACCCCGCAGTACTTCTCGCCTTCCTCGCCGCCCTCGTCCGCGCCAACCACCCCGAAGACGCCTACCAGATCGCCCTCGGCCTCCGCGATCGCGCGGAGCCCCTCCACGCGGCGATGGTGGCCGTCAAGGGCCAGGACGTAGCCCTGCTCGGCCGCTTCGCCCCCGAGATCGCGATCCCCGCCCGCGACATGCTCCAGGTGTTGTGGCCCGAGGGGCTCGCGCGGCCACCGGCGCCCCGCGTCGGCAGGAAGAAGCGCCAGTAGTGCCTCGCGTCAGTGGTCTTGATCTGAAACAACGTCGCTACTCCAACTCCGGTAGCTCGGACCGACGGACGCGCACCTGGAGGATGCCCGATCCGAAGTCGCGGGTGAGAGCTCCTGCTGGGGCGAACCGCGTCCCCGACCCGGGAAAGCTACTCGCTCCGTTCTCCAGAACGAGGCCCGTAACTTCTCGATCCCCGGAAGTTACGACCGGTGTTCTCGCGAACGTCGCGAGTAACTTCCTAGAAAGCGGAAGCAACGGGCGTTGTTCTGACGAGCAATCGCAGTAGCTTCCAACCATCGAGCGTGGTCGAGCCCTTCGCTGCGCCGCCGGCAGGAGCGTGCCCGAACCCGCGGTCGCGATCGTCACCCGGGCGCGCCGTCCACGGCGGTGACCGTGTTCTTGATCTCGAAGGCAACGTTTCCCTGCACCTCGCCCACACGGAACGCATCAAACCGCCAACCGCGCCACCAGATCGAACAACGCCCGCACCCCCCACTTGTAGCCCTCGACCGGGATGCGCTCGTCGTCCCCGTGGAACATCGCGGTGAACTTGGCGCCTTCGGGCAGATCCACCGGGGAGAAGCCCCAACACTTCATCCCAAGCTTGGACCACGCCTTCGCGTCGGTGAAGCCGGGGATCATGGTGTGCAGCACCGTCGCGTCGGGGTCGTGCTCGGCGATGATGCTGCCGATGTGGGCGGCGATCGCATCGTCTGGGTTGGTCAGCACCGGCGGCATCTCCAGATCGATGGTGATCTCGAGGTCGTCGCCGTCCTTGCCGAGCAGGGCGCGGATCTCGCGCACCAGGTCCGCGCTGGTCTGGCCGGGCAACAGGCGGCCGTCGACCTTCAGGATCGCCTCGCCGGGCACCTGGTTGACCTTGTCCCCGGCCCGCAGCATGGTCGGGTTGGCGGTGTTGTGGAGGTTCGCGTCGAACGTGTGCGCGAGCGCGGGCTCGGGGAACGCATGGTCGAGGATCGGCCCACACAGCGGCGCCTGGAGGAGGCCGTGCAGGACGAGGCGGTTCGCGAGCGGCTGATGGGAGGCGAGCTTGCGGATGAAGCGGTCGACGACGGGCGTGACGTGGTGCGGCAGCCGGGTAGTGCCGAGGCGGTGCGCCACGCGCGCGATCTTGGGGATGGGGTTGTCCCTGTTTGGGAGCGAGCCGTGCCCGGGCGTGCCCTTGGCGCGGATCGTCATCCAACACATCCCCTTCTCCGCCACCTGCACCGGATAGAAGCGCTTCCCGCCACTATGCAGCGTGAAGCCGCCGATCTCGGAGATCGCGTATTCGGCCCGCACCTTCTCGGGGTGGTTGTCCGTGAGCCACATGGAGCCCCAGCGGCACCCCGCCTCCTCGTCCGACACACCGGCAAAGATGACATCGCGCTTGAGCTTCGCGCCCGAGCGCGCCAACAGCTGGAGCGTGAGGCACTCCATGGCCACCATGTTCTTCATGTCGATGGCGCCGCGGCCCCAGATCCACCCGTCGTGAATGTCGCCGGAGAACGGCGGGCGGCTCCAGCGGGCGGGGTCGGCGGGGACGACGTCGACATGGCCGGAGAGCAGGATCGGCGCGCCGCCGGTGCCATCGCCGCGGAGGCAGCACACCACGTTGCCCTTGCCCGGGATGGGCTCGAACAGCTCGGGCTCCAGCCCGTCCGCGCGCAGACGATCCGCCAGGAACGTGGCGGCCTCGGTGTCGTTGGGGGCGCAATCGGGCGAGTTGGTCGTGTCGATCCGGAGCAGCGCCTGGAGGAGGCCCACGGCCTCGTCCCCCGTGGCTGCCCAGTCGATGTCGGTGAGGAGCGGATGCGCCATGGTGGAGGATCTCCTTACGGGGCCGCTACATAGCCGGCGTCGGGCTCGGAGCCCGCGTCGAGCTCGGTGCCGCCGGCGACCGTGGTGCACGTGGCGCCGTTGACCGTGACACAGTCGAGTCGCACGCGGCCCTCGCCGCCGTCCCCGCCGATACGGATGTGGGTGGACTCGCCCAGGCCGCCCTGCGCGTCGATCGCGCCCGCCGCGAGGATGAGCGTGTCCGCCAGGAGCCAGATGCTCCCGCCCGCGCCGCCGCCCGCGCCGTAGGTCCAGGTGCCCGTGGCCCAGTAGGTGGTCGTGCCGCCGGTCGCCGTGATCGCCGCCGCGCCGCCAGCCGTGATGGCGCTGGCACCGACATAGACCACGCCGCCGCCCCCGCCGCCCGGGCCGGGATCCGACAGGCCGTGCCACACGCCGCCGCCGCCCGAGCCGAGGAACAGGCGGGAAAGATCGACTTCGCCGTAGGCGTCCCCCGCTTCGGGGGGGGTGGCCGAGCCTCCGGTCCAACTGGCGCCGGGCGTGGCGCCGCCGCCGTGGTTCCCGCCGCCGCCGGTGACGTGCGCGCCGCCAGCCCCGAGGTTGTTGGCCCACCAGCCGTACAGCTCGTTGTAGTTGCCGTCGCCCTGGCCCTCGCCGCCGTAGGACTCGCCCTGGAACGCGTCCAGGTTGTAGGCGCTGCCGGTCGCGCCGCCCGCGTAGCCGGCCTCGTCCATCGCGATGGCGCCGCCCGCCGCGATGTCCACGGTGCCGGTGGCGCGGAAGGCGAGGATCCCGGCGGCGCCGTCGATCCCGGCGAACCAGGTGCCCGCGGTGAGCAGGCCGGAGGCGCCGACGGTCACGTCCGTGTACTGGGGCACGCGCACCAGGATGACGATCTGGCCGGAGAGATCGGTGTTGCTCACCTCCCCGAAGGTCTCGGCGAGGGGGGCCTCGAGCGTCACGGTGTCGCCCGACACGGAGGCCACCCACGCGAACTCGTAGGTGCCGACGGCGCTGTAGGCCGCGGTCGTGCCTTGCGCGTTCACGACGAGCACCTCGTCCCCGGGGGCGAGGCCGTCCGCGCTCTCCGTGAGCCGGACGGTGTCGGCGCCGAACGCCTCGACGGCGTAGGTGACGCCGTCCGGCTCGGCCCGGCCGCCCGAGGCGTCGGTCGACAGATCCGTCACCCCCGCGACGACGAGCGCGCCGTCCGCGCCGGTACCAATCCAGGTGTTGTCGTCGACCGTGCCGTCACAGTCGTCGTCCGCACCGTCGTACCGCTCGGGCGCGCCGGGGTACACCGTGGCATCGGTGTCGTCACAGTCGCCGTCGGGCGCGACATAGCCCTCCGGGCTTTCACACGAAACCGCGAAGACCGCCGCGTCCCCCCAGGTGTCACCGTCCGTGTCGGCGTACCAGGTGACGGCGTCCGCCGCGGCGTCCTCGTCGGTGACACCGTCGCAGTCATCGTCCACGAGGTTACACACCTCGGTCGCGCCCGGGTTGGTGCTCGCCTCGGTGTCTTCACAATCGTCGTCCGTGCCGACGTAGCCGGCCGGCGCCGAGCAGCCCTCCTCCGTGGAGGCGTCCGAGCCGTAGCCATCGCTGTCGTCGTCGATGTACCAGGTGGAGATCAGGCCCTCGTCGGCGGCGCCGCTGCAGTCCTGGTCGATCCCGTCGCACACCTCGGCCGCGCCCGGATTTACCGCGGCGTCGGTGTCGTCACAGTCGTCCGAGCTCGCCACCCGGCCGGCGGACGCGCACTCGAGCGCGCCCGTCGCCGGATCCCCGTAGGTGTCACCGTCGGCATCGGTGAACCAGAGGGCGAGCCCATCCTCGTCGACGGTGCCGTCACAGTCTTGATCGACGCCATCACACGCGTCCACCTGGTCCGGATGGATCGTGGGGTCGGCGTCCTCGCAATCGCCGGCGTCGATGGAGTAGCCGTCCGCGTCGAGGTCCTCGACCGGGCCGGTGTCGGTGTCGCCGCCGGTGTCGGTGTCGCCGCCGGTGTCCGTGTCGCCGCCGGTGTCCGTGTCAACCGCGGTGTCGGTGTCGCCGCCGGAGTCCGTGTCAACCGCGGTGTCGGTGTCACCGACGGTGTCGGTGTCGGCCGCGGTGTCGGTGTCGACCGCCGTGTCGGTGTCGACCGCCGTGTCCGTATCAACCGTGTCGGTATCGACCGCCGTGTCGGTGTCGTCCGGGCCCGTGTCCGGGTCGGACAGGCCGCCGGTGTCGGGCTTGAAGTCATCCGGATTCTGGCGGCAGGCGACGAGGGCGAGGACGATGAGCAGGCGCATGCGGCGAAGAATAGGCTAGATCTCGATGGTCGGGGGCTCGACCTCGATGCGGAACCGCACGGCGGCCTCCCCGAGCCCGCATGTGCCGATGCTCGGAAGGGAGGCAGCGTCGATCCCCTCCCGGGTGTAGCTGACGGTCAGCACGTGCTCGCTCACGACGCAGGTGAAGACGGACGGAAAGGGCTCGAGGCCGCCGTCCGCCGCGTCGACCCGGCCGATCGTGGTGTGGGTGACCGTGTATTCGACGAACGACGCAGCGATGAGCTCGCCCTTCGTCGGCGCGCCTTCCGAGCGGACCGGCACCAACGGCGGGAGCGGCCGCACGATCACCGTGCGCAGGGGCCTGGCGTCCGCGTGTTCGCTGGCCAGGAGGACGAGGAGGGCGATTGACCACATGGGGGCTCCGAGCGGCCCCCGAGCGTAGCACCGCGGCACGGCGGCGGATCACCCGCCGATGGGATCCGTCACCACCGGCACCTCTCCGTCCCGCACCGCCTCGAGGAACGGCCGGATGACCGACGCGGCCTGGACGCTCTCGTGCAGGTAGCTGTGGTCGGCGATCTCCCACGCCGCCCCGTCCTCCCGCTGGATCTCGGCCCACTCGAGGAGCGCGCCGGTGGCGCCGTCCGCGAGGTTGGCGGAGAGCGGGCCGCTCCCGAACGAGACCCCATCGATGGGGAGCAGCTCGAGGCCCACGCCGGCGACACCCAGTGCGTGGGCGAGCGCGGCCGTGGAGGAGTTCGGGACGATCGCATCCTCGAACGCCATCAGGAGGAGAAGGTCGGGTCCCGGGGCGGCGGCGCGGCGCCGCGTGAGGGCGGCGGCGTGAACGAGCGGATCCCCGGCGTCGATCAGCGTCTGGACCATCGGGATGGTGCGCGTGAGATCATCCTCGTCCCAACCCGCGGGCGTCATCACGGTGGCGATGATGCCGAAGCTGTCGGAGTCGATGACGATCTTCATCAAGCCCCCGCCCGGCACGATGAGGGTGCCCGCCTGCACGGCCGGGCTCCATGCGATGAACTCGGGCCCCATGATGCCACCCAGGCTGGCACCCACATATTGGATGCGCGAGCCGTCGAGATCGGCCACGGTGTCCCCGTCCACATCCAAACCGAGCGTGACCGCGCGCACCACCTGGAGCTTGTCCCACGCCGACGCGCGGAAGTTGTCGCGCATCACCAGCGCGTTCAGGCTGGGCGGCGTGAGCGTGAACCCGAACAGCGCCATGATCTGCTCCAGATCGTCGTCGGCGATGCGCAGCGGATGGTCGCCGTGCTGCTGGGCGTCGACCGCCACCGTCGCGAACCCCTCGCTCGCGCTGAGCTGGGCCGTGAACTCGCACTGGCTCTTGCTCCCCCCCAGCCCGTGTCCGCACACGACCACCGGGTACGGCCCCGGCAGGCCCGCGGGGGGCAGCCAGACGCCGATGGGGAGCGGGTAGCTGGATTGGACCGCCACCGTCCCCTCGGGCACGATCCCGTCGCTGCCACGGTAATCGCCGACCGTGAGGCTACCGTTACACTCCCGCCAGCCGCCCTCGTCGACGCAGGAAAGCGGGGCATCGAGCTGGATCGCGCGCGACTCGACGTCCGCGGCGACGGCGGCGTCGACATCCTCGGCGGATTGGGTGGTGAACACCACCATGGCGCCCACCTCCTCGGGCGCCCACCCCAATGCGTCCAGGCCTTCGGCGTAGCGGTCCGCGAGGCGCAGGGATGGATCGGTGAGGAGAGCGCGGAGCGCCGGGGACGGGGAGATGCAATCGTCGCTCCCCGGGTCGGTCCGGACGGCGAGCACGGCCCGCGCTCCGGGCGGCAGGGGCTGCCATGGGGTCACGGTGAGGGTGCGCCCGTTCTCGATCATGCTGATCGCGGCGTTCGGACGCGTCCATGCGCCATCCACCTGTACCAGCAAGGCGACATCGAGCTCCGCGGCGGGCGCCGGGAAGAACTGCATCACGAGCGCCGGGGTGAGCCCGAAGCCGTCGAGGGTGCCGAGCTGCTCGAGCAGGTTGCTGTACGTCTCGGGGAACTCGGCGAGCGCGGGATCCTCGGCGCGGAGCGACAGCCGGAGGCCGGTGGCGGTGCTTGCGTCGTCCACGGTCCAATGGTCGTCCGGGAACGTGTGGAACGCCTCGGCGGGGGCGTACTTGTACGCCACGTCCCCCTCGCAGAAGGGGACGGCGTCGACGAGGTTCTCGGGGGGGGCCGCGCACGCGAGGAGGAAGAGCAGCATGGGCGGCATGGTAGGCGATCCGCGGGGCGAGCGGTGGCCGAGATCGCGAGTGGACGTCGGGGCGGCGGGCGGCTACCGTCGTCGGGCAAAAGGTGTGTCTTGAAGAGCTGGATGCAGGCCCTCCGAACCCTCGGTTGACGCGAGGACACCCCCGCCCGTAGCTCGGGTGGGTGGCCCTCGTTCGTCCCCGCGCCCTCGCGCTTCTCCGAGCGCGTGGCGCGCCGTGTCGCCCTGCATCGCCCCGCTTCGGGGCTCGGATTCCCCATGCCACGCACGCTTCCACGTGCGCTCCGTCTGCCGCTCCACGCGGTGGCCGGACGCAACGATCTCGCCCGCCATGTCGCCCGCACCCTCCAGCCGCGCGGGGCCGATCTCTCCCGCGCCATCCACGCCTACGCGTTCAAGAACGACGAGCGCGACTTCGCCTGCGCGCTGCTCACGCGCCACACCCGCCTCTGGCTGTTCCGCGCGCACCAGGGGGCGGCCTGCGGCGACTTCCTGCTGGTGGACCTGTCCTGCACCAACATCGTGAGGCGAGTGGTGTTCGTAATCGATCTGAAGCAGGGGAGGCCGGTACGGGAGGGCGGCACGGCCGGCTACCAGATGCGTCACGCGGAGCAGGGCGTGGCGGAGCTCGCCGCCTTGGGTGTGGTGGCGCCGGAGGCGGCCTACACCGTGCTCACCGGGGGAGGGGCGGAGCTCCTGGTTGCCTTCGGTTGACAGAACCTGGGCGTGACTTGGGCGCGCCCCCGGCGAAGCGCCGGGGCCGGCGCCTTCCGGGCTCGGCGCGAGCGCCTCGGTTCGCCGGCGAGCGCTTCCCCTCGTGGTGGAGCCCCGGCGGGGCCGGCGGAACCGGCCGCGCGGGGCGCGGCCGCCCTCCAGTCGCCTCGCGCAGCGGCGTGAACGCGCGGATCCACACGACAGAGGTCGCCTCGCGACCGGCCGAGGCCCGACCTCTGTCCGGTCGCCCCCCTCGTCGCCTCGTTCGCACGCGCACGTGCCGCCAGCGTCCACCATCAAGCCTACCGGACGCCGAAGGAGGTACCACACAATCCCCCCAGTGTGTCACGGCGGCCCCTGGCTCCCCCTCCCCGTCATGGCCCCGGGGGCGTCGAGCACCACGCTCCACGTGCCCGCGGACACGCCCGCGCGTTGGGCGCAGCTCGCGGTGGCCCGGCGAACGAGCCCGTCGAGCTAGAACTCGGGAATGCCGGCGAGCGGAGCGGCGAGAGCGGGCGCCACGAGGGGGAGGAAGTGCATGCCCGTCGCCTATTCCGTTCAGAGCCCGATGTGCGGCACGGTCGTCGCGATGCGCGCCGACTCGAACCACAGCAGGGCACCTACCAATGCCAAGATCGCCACCACGATTCGCGCGGCGCGTGACGCCGGCGAGGCCTCCGCCCATCGGGGCGAGGGCCAGAGGAGCGCCGAGAGCCCAAGCAGCGAGAGCGTCAGGCCGGACCAGGGGTGGCCCGGTGGCCAGCGATCGCGCTCCAGCGCGCCGGAGTAGACCCAGAGGACGAGGCCGAGCAGGACGATCCCGACGGCGCGTTCGACGGGGGCGGAGCTTCGGGGAGGAGGGGGACCGCGGGACACGTGGCGACCATAGCTGACTTCGCGTCCCCCGGGGAAGCCGCGGCCTCCGACCCGCCGCCCCGCCCCCGACCCCATCCGGTTAGCCCACGCGTGGAGGCCCACCATGCGCATGTCTACTTCACGCCGGACCCATCTGCTGGCGGGAATGCTCGCCCTGGGCACGGCCCTGGCCGGATGCACCGGCAAGGCCGAGGACACCGGTCCGGTCGACACGGGGCCGGCGCCCGAGCCCGATCCCTACACGGTCTCCGCCGGGCTGCCGGCGTCCACCGGCGCCTGGGACGGCCAGTTCAACTACAGCCGGGTCCACCCGTACTCGTACGGGGAGAAGGGCCCGCACCTCGAGGTCGAGCGCCTCACCGCGTCGGCCTCGTTCTTCGCGCCCGCGAGCTGGGGCGCGTTCGACGTGATGCAGGACGAGGGCTGCTGGGCCGACGCATGGGCGCCGGGGTGGACGGAGTTCGTGGAGATCGGGGAGTCGCTCCCAGTCCAGGTGGGCGCCGAAACCGTCGAGTTCCTCCCCACGACCGGCAGCGACGGCGTGCTGTACGCCTGGACCGCGGAGATTCCCGCGCAGGACTGGGCCATCCTCCCCGGGACCACGCTCGGGGTCGACGGCGTCGACACCACCGTGATCGTGCCCGAGCCCCTCGTGATCGACCAGCTCGCGAACATGTGGGTCGCGTACTTCGAGGCCGGCACGCTCACGATGGAGTGGGAGCCGCCCACGATCGGGGACACCTGGATCCACGTCCTTCGGCGGAACGCCGAGGGCGGGTACACCCGCTGCCACGTCCGGGACGACGGCGCGGTGACGATCCAATTCGGATCGGTGCCGGACGAGGGCGACAACCGGGTGTCCATCTCGCGCGTCTCCTCCGCGGAGGTGGAGCTCCCGACGTTCGGCCGGATCTCCGCCTACGCCGAGGATCTCGTGCGGCTCGACCCCTGAGAGGCTGAGCGGGACGGGGAGAGACCTACCAGGCCTCGCCCCCCTTCCCCGACAGCCCGCCGCTCCGAACCAACGTGCCCACCGCGCCCAACACGGGATGGAGGATCTGGTCGTCCTCCCAATACGGCGTGACCGCGCGCACCGCCTGCCGCGCGGCCTCGACGCCCGGCGCGATCACGGCCGGCGGCCCCTCGGTCCGCACCCCGTCCGGGAACGAGAGGCCGCGCCGGCGGAAGTCCAACGCCTGGGCGGCCAGCAGCGCCTCGATGCCGACGATCTCGCTGATGCACTCCAACACCCGCAGCGTGAGGCGCCCGGCGATGGGGCCCATGCTGACGTGATCCTCGTGGTGTTGCACGGTGGGGATCGTGTCGACGCACGCGGGATGACACAGGCCCTTGCACTCGCTCGCGAGCGACGCGGCGGTGTATTGGGCGAGCATGAAGCCGGAGTTCAATCCGGTGCCCTCGACGAGGAAGCTGGGGAGATCCCCTGTCAACGAGCCGCTGGTCAAGCGATAGGTGCGGCGCTCGGATTGGGTGGCGGCCTGGGTGAGCGCGATGCGCAGCACGTCGCACGCGAGGGCCACCGGCGCGCCGTGGAAGTTGCCGGCCTCGACGACGCCCTCGCCGTCGATCCAGAGCGGGTTGTCACACGCGCCGTTGAGCTCACGCAGCACCAGGTCCCGCGCGAAGCCCAGGGCGTCCCGGGCGGCGCCGAGCACGGCGGGGGCGGCGCGGATGGAGAACGCGTCGGGGGAGCGGCTCGGGACGGCGAGCGTGCTGCCGGCGAGGCGGTTCTTGAGGCGGCTCGCCACGAGGGTGGCGCTGCCGTGGCCGCGCGCGTCGATCGCGTGGAGCGAGAGGCAGCGCGTATCGGCGCGCAGGGCCTCCATCGTCATGGCGCAGGCGACCTCCATCGCGTCGAGGATGCGCTCGGCGCGGTGCACGGCGATCGCGGCGAGCGCGCTCGTGAGCGTGGCGCCGTTGATGAGGGAGAGGGCTTCTTTGTGGGTGGGCGCAAACGCGGGGAGGTCGTAGGCCGCGGAGGCGTCGCTCTCGGCGAGGGTGCCGTCCGGGAGGCGCACGGCCCCGCCGAGGCCGCAGAGCACCCGGGCCACGTGCGCGAGCGGCGCGAGATCCCCCGCGGCGCCGACCGAGCCCTGGGAGGGCACGACGGGGGTGATGCCGCGGTTCAGCAGGTCCAGGAGCGCCTCGACGAGCGCGGGCCGCACCCCCGAGTAGCCGGTGGCGAACACGTTGGCGCGGCAGACGATGAGGGCGCGCACGATCGGCGTGGGGAGCGGATCTCCGACGCCGGCGCAGTGGCCGAGGATGAAGGTGGAGACCAGGTCGCCGTCGGGGGCGAGGGCCTCCCCGACGAGGTAGCGGCGCTTCTGCTCGAGCACGCTCGGAAGCTCGGCGTACGCCGCGGCGGAGCGCTCCATGCGCTGACGCGCATCCCCCGCGAGGTGGACACGCGCGCCGTGCGCGACCGCGGCGACATGGTCGGGGGTGAGGGCCTGGCCGTTGAGGATGACGACGGTGCTCACAGGCCCTCCAGCTGGCCGTCGGCGATGAGCCGCGCGACGGCTTCGATCTGCTCGGCGGGCACGCGGGTGCCCTCGAGCGCGGCCTCGACGCGCTCCAACGCCACCGACGCGCCGGCCCCGAGGGTGACCGGGGCCCCGGTCGAGGACGGCTCTCCCAGGCGGAAGCGGAGCGCGCGCGCGGCGCACAACAGCTCGATGGCGACGACGCGGCGGCTGTTCTCGACGGTCTCGCGGAGGCGCCAGGCGGCCGTGGTGCTCATGGCGACGTGGTCCTCCTGGTCCTCGCAGGTGGGGATCGAGTCCATCGTGGAGGGCCAGCCGAGCGCCTTGTTCTCCGACACCAGGGCGGCGGCGGTGGTCTGCGGGACCATCATGCCGAGCCCGGGGCGATCCGCGCCGACGAGGGCGGGCGGGAGGCGCACCGAGAGCGAGCCGGTGGTGAGGCGGAACAGGCGGCGCTCGGAGAGGGAGCCGATCTCGGCGACGGCGATGCGCATCGCGTCCGCGGCCATGCCGACGGGCTCTCCGTGGAACAACCCGGCGGAGAACGCGTGATCGGGGCCCTCCTCGTCCATCAGCATCACGGGGTTGTCGGTGACCGCGTTGATCTCGACCGCCACCTGGGAGCGACCGAACGCGAGCGTGTCGCGACAGGCGCCGAGCACGACGGGGGTGCACCGCAGCGAGTAGGCGTCCTGCACCTTGCCCGGCAGCGAGTTCACCAGGGAGGAGCCCTCCAGGAGCCTCAGCAGGCGCGCCGCGGAGGCCACCGCGCCCGGGTAGGGGCGGAGCGCGTGGACCGCGGGGTGGAACGCGCGGGTGACGCCGCGCAGGCCCTCGATGCTCATCGCGGCGGCGACCTCGGCCGCGCGCAGGAGCACGTCGGCGTCGTGGGCGGCGAGGGCGGTGATCGCCGTGGTGAGCTGGGCGCCGTTGGTGATGGCGAGGCCATCCTTGGCGGCCGGGGCGAGCGTCGGGATGCCGGCGCGGCGCATGGCGTCGGGCCCGGAGAGCTTGAGCCCGCCATGCTCGGCCTCTCCGCCCTCGCCGAAGAGCACGAGCCCGAGGTGCGAGAGCGGCGCGAGGTCTCCGCTGGAGCCGCACGAGCCCTGGCGCGGCACCACCGGGATGACGCCGGCCGCGAGCATCGTGAGGAGCGTCTCGACGAGGGCGGGGCGGCAACCGCTGGCGCCGTGCGCGAGCGCGTTGGCGCGCAGCAGCATCATCGCGCGCACGACCTCCGCCGGGGCCGGGGGGCCGACGCCGGCGGCGTGGGAGCGGATGAGGTTGCGGGAGAGGGCGGCGGTGCTCTCGGGCGGGATGCGCACCCGCGCGAGCGACCCGAACCCGGTGTTGACGCCGTAGATGGGCGCGTCACCGTAGGTGACGGCCTGCACCCAGGCCAGCGAGCGCTCCATGCGCGCGCGGGCGTCGGCAGCGAGCGCCACCGTCGCGCCCTGGCGCGCGACCGCGATCAGCGTGTCGACGGTGAGCGAGCGCCCATCGAGCACGATGGGCTCGCCGGGCTCCTGACGCGCGGCGCTCACGGGATGGTCTCCCATACGTCCTCCGGGCCCGCCACGAGCGTGGTGCCGTCGATCCGGAACCAGCTCCGGAAGCCCCCGGTGCCGTTCTGCCCGTGCACGAGCACGTCCAGGACACCGTCCCCATCTCGGTCCACCGGGGGGACCACCATCGGCACCGCGCACGTGCGCGTGGCCCCCGTGAGGAGGACGGCCGAAAGGAGGACCTCCCCCTTGCTGTCGAGCAGCCCGACGGCCGCCTTGCAGTTCTCGCCCTTCCGCACGTCCGCCGGACCGGCGTACGCGCCCGCTCCCACCTCGTCCCCGGTCGCCGTGACGATGTAGATGGGCGGCGCCTTGTCCTGGCGCACCTTGACCACGCTCCGGACGTAGACCCCGCCCGACTTCGCGGCGTCGGGCGCGGCCGCGCCGGCGACCAGGGGCGCCGTGTCCGCCGGGACGAGCAGCCCCTTCATGCGGAACCCGGCGCTCTCCACCATCGCCGCCGCCACGGGCGGAGCCTTGGCGGGCGCGGGGACGTCGCGGTCGACGATCCAGAGCGGTCCGGCCTCCCCGAGCAGCACGGTGCCTGCCGCTCCGGCGGTCGGGACGCGAAGCTGCGTGCCGCCGGTGCCCCACACGCGCACGGGCTCGGCGCGCGACCCCTTCGCGATGGCGTTCGGACCGGAGCGGTACACGCCGAGCGAGGCGGGCTCGCGCTGACACGCGACGAGGAGCAGGAGGGACAACATCGCCTCGCGCATAACCCCGCACGACGCCGGCGCGGGCCCCTCAACGAGCACGGCCCCCGCTCCAGGAGGAAACTCCGGAGGCGGGGGCCGCGCGAATCGTCGCGAAGGCGCTACTCGCCGCAGACCGGCGTGTCGTTCTCCTCGCGCTTGACCTCGTCGAGCGTGCCCTGGTCGAAGCCCCAGATGTCTTCACGCACGTTGTTGATCTTGAACGTGCCGCGTACGAGCACCTTCGACGCCGCGGCGAGCCCCTCGAGGTAGATCTGGAACTCGCCGGTGATCGGCGTGTCGTTCCCGACCTCGATGGCCTCCGGGTTGTCGATGCGGACCCAGGAGGGGCTCACGCCGAGCCAACCGTCGAGGCCGGCGGCCACGTCATCCGTGGGGCGCCAGGAGTTGTCCTCGACCTTGAGCTGGAGCGGGAACGCCGACTTGCCGATGGTGGAGAGCTCGGTCACGTCGCTGACGAACCAATCCTCGACGGAGGTGACCCAGTTGTTGTAGATCTCCGCCGGGTTCGCGCCGCGCGGCACGGGGATGGCGGTGCCGGGCTGGCCGTCTTCCGCGCCGGCGTAGGAGTTGACGTAGAAGGGCCGGTAGGCCTCGTCCGCGTAGTCGACGGAGTGGCTGTAGAACTCCTCGTCCGCGAAGCGGGCGAAGGTGTTGCCGGCCTGCCACTCCCGCTCGAAGGACCAGTACACGCCGTTGTCGCTGGGGTTGATCTGGTAGGCACCCGAGTTGAGGTGCCAGAGGGTGCCGGACTCCTCCGGTGCGGACCAGCCTTCGAGCCAGTTGCCGTCGACATCGACAAGCTCGGCGCCGGCGTCCCCGTCCACACACTCGGTGGGCTGGAAGTCGGGGTTGATGACCCAGCCGAAGCGGAAGTCTCCGAACTCGGGGAAGTCCATGTGGACGGTGAGCTGGAGGTCACCTTCGGTGGTGAGCACGGCCTCGGTCCGCCACGCGTCGACCTTGCCTTCGTTCAGGTAGTAGGCGTAGTCGTCGAGCCAGCTGAACCACGCGGGCACGATCGGATCGGTGCAGTCCTCGCCTTCACCCGAGGCGCAGCACTCGGCGCCGTAGTCGACTCCCTCCAGGCGCGCGGCTTCCTTTTCCTCGACGCCGCCGAGGTAGGTCAGATCGCGGCAGTCGATCGGGGTGAGCCCGAGCTTGCCCGGCGCGCCCTCCACATCGGTTCCGGTCCGCTCGAGGCGGTTGATGTTCTCCGAGCTCGTGGCCGCGAGAAAAATCGCGTAGTCCGCCGTGACTTCGGCGTCTTGCGGCGCACAGCCGGCGAACAGCAGGGAGAAGGGAAGCAGCGTCATGGGCTCGACTCCGACCGTGGCTTATAGGCCGAGGGACACCCAGACGTCAAGCCGCTCGATCGCCAGCCTGCTCGACTGCCGCGCGTACGCCGTCTTTGTGGTCCCCAAAGGCCCACCGAAAGCCGAGCTCCTTCTCCAGACGCTCGGTGCGCAACCGCACGGACGCGGTGTAGAGCCGGAGGTTGTCTTCCGTGAAGCGGGGCCTCCTGCCGAGGCCCGCCACGATGCGCTCGTTGGCGCGCGCGACGGCGAGCTGGAGGGCGCTGGGGATCCACGTGGACCAGAAGCGCACCGGGGCACCGCCGCTGGCCGCGTGCACCGACGTGTAGAACTCCCGGAGCGTCGGCGCGGTGCGCCCGGCCACGTGGAAGACCCCGCTCGCGTCGCTGTCCCCGATGCGCAGCAGCGCGGCGACACAGTCGTCCACGTGCACGACAGGCACGATGTTCCGCCCCTCGCCCGGGAGCCACGCCTTGTTCTCGCGCATCTTGTCGGCGAGGAGAAAGTTGAACCCGGGACCGTACACGGCGGCGATCCGGGCGATGCGCGCCGGGATCCCCGCGGCGGTGACCGCGGCCTCGGCCGCGACCTTGGCCGCGCCGTAGGTGGTGTGCGGGCTGGGCGGGTAGTCTTCGGCCACCCACAGCCCGCTCCGGTCTCCGTAGACGGCGCAGCTCGAGGCGTAGACGAACGCGCGGAGGGGCGGCGCCTTCGGGGCGAGCTGGGCAGCCCGCACCCCCGCGAGCAGGGCCTCGGTGCCCTCGCGGTTCAGGCGGTCGGCGGTGTCGATCCCGGCGCCGCGCACGCCCCCCGCGAGGTGGTACACGACCGTGACGCCGGTGAGCGCGTCCGCGAGGGCGGCGGGGTCGAACAGGGTTCCCTTCACCAGGCGCGCGCCCGGGATCGTGGTGGCCCGGCCCGGATCGCGGGTGAGCACGGCCACGGTGTCTCCCCGGGCCAGCAGCGCCCGCACGAGGGGCGCGCCGATGCGGCCGGTGCCGCCCGTCACGAGGACCGTTTCGCAGGCGGCGGTGCGCATCGCTACTCCGTGGCCCGCGCGTAGAGGAGCGTGCCGACCCAGTCGTCCCCCTCCACATCCACGTCCGGGCTCGGATCCTCGCCGAACAGGAACGCGTCGGGGAGGCCGTCACCGTCGAGGTCACCGTACCGGACCGCGTCGGCCACGGGGCGGAAGGTCCAGGTGCCGACGGCGGGGGCGAGGCCGCCGGGCACGCCGCGGATCACCCGCACCGCGCCGTCCTGCCCGATCACGATGTCGGAGAGGCCGTCCCCATCTGCGTCGTCCACGCGCAGAGCGCCCGAGAGGTCGAAGCTCGACGAGGGGAGGGTCGCGTCCCCGTAGACGATGTCGGCGGCCGCGTCCGCCGCCGAGACGAGGTCGAGCAGGCCGTCCCCGTCGATGTCCGCGACGGCGACCGAGCAGCCCGGCGCGGCGCACGCGTAGAGCTCGTCGAGGCCGTCCCCATCCATGTCGCCCGCGGCGAGGGCTGCGCCGCCCGCGAGGGACGCGCCCGCGACCACGGTGCCGTCGGCGCCCACGTACTGGACCCCGCCGGTCTCGTCGGCCACGGCGACCTCGCCCTCGAGGAACTCCCCGCAGGCGAGCGCGGACCCCTGCACGGCGATCGGCTCGCCGTCCTCGGTGGGTCCGAGGCCCACGGCGAGGTTCGCCCGCGCGAGCCAGGCCCCGACGACACCGGCGTCATCGGCCTCTTCGTAGAGGGCGTAGGCCCTCGTGCCGCAGACGACGACGTCGAGGGCGGTCCCGCTGCCGGTGAGCGTGAGGCTGCCGCCGCTGCGGATCGTCTCCACCGTGGTGTCGGTGCTCGGCACGCCGTAGAACCCCTGGAGCGCCACGCCCGAGGTCGCGCCGCTCGGGAGGACCAGGGCGACCACGTCGACGACGGTGTCCCCGTTCACGTCCTGGATGGCGGGCTCCGCGACCAGCTTGATGCCGAACACCGTCGGCGCCGCCGCGCGCACGGCCCAGGAGTTGGGCACGTCGGCCCCGGCCTCCGTATGCTCGCGCGCGCCGTGGAGCACCCGCAGCGAGGTGCCGCCGAGGATGGCGTCGACGATGCCGTCGTCATCCACGTCGTCCAGCTCGAGGGACGGGCCCGCCGGCACGTCGCGCCGCCCGGTCAAGGTGAAGGTCTCGCCGTTCCACGCGGCCCAGTACAACTTTTTCGGGGTGGTGAAGGCGATGTCGAGCAGGCCATCCCCCGTCAGATCGCCGAGGGCCATGCCGAGCCAGGGGTAGGCGCCCTCGAGGCTCACGATCGGAAACTGGGAAGGCTCGGCGACTCCGGCGGTCACGACCCACGCGACCCACCCGGTGCCGTCGAGCGAGGGGCCCGAGGCGATGAGCTCGGGGACGCCGTCCCCCGTCAGATCGACCGAGGGCCAGAGGC
Organism: Pseudomonadota bacterium; assembly: GCA_030685065.1. GTDB lineage: Bacteria > Myxococcota_A > UBA796 > UBA796 > SXON01 > CAJBVW01. Next base: position 45,553 of record JAUXQH010000161.1, read on the forward strand.
GGCCGCCGGCGCCGGTCTCCAGCGCGAACTGCGAGCCGGTGAGGGTGGATGCCCAGGTGCCGTCGATGCGCGTGTACCGGCGCAGGAAGCCGTCCTCCGTGAGGACGGTGACCTCGGAGACGCCGTTGCCGTCGAGGTCCTCGACCGAGAGGCCGTACACCTGGTACTCCTTGAGCTCCAGCGCGTCGGCCGGGGTGAAGCCCCACACTCCGTCGCCATCGAGCTGGTAGATCCAGGACCCTTCGCCGTCGTTCAGGGCGAGGGAGATGTCCGTCACGCTGTCGCCGTTGCGATCGGCGATGGCCACCGCGCTGATCGTGCGCCCCTCCGCCACGGACCACCCGCCGCCCCACACGAGCCCTCCGTCGTCGCGACCACGCAGGAGCACGATCCGCGTCTCGGAGATGGCCACCACGTCGGTCACACCGTCCGCGTCGATCTCCGCGGAGAGGAGGCGCACCACGGGCTCCTCGAGCGCGAGCGCCCGGGTGGGCGGCGCGCCGTCCCAGCCGCGCCACCAGACCTCGCCCCCGAGCGCATAGGCCACCCCGCCCGCGGCGCGCGCGATCTGGCTCGCGTCCCCCGCCACGGGCAGGGAGAGGGCGTCGATCGAGCCGGGCGCGTCCGCCACGTCCCAGGCCGCCCCGTCCGCGCTCGCGCCCCCGACCGTCGCCTGGACGCCGTAGCGGCCCCGGCCCGGCGTGGTCACTTCGGCGATGGCCCAGCCATCCGCCCCGGGCGTGACGGTGCCGCTCACCGCGCCCTCGGACGTGAGCGTGATCGCGTCGGACGGCACGGCGGCGCCGAGCGCCGAGGTCGCGTAGACGGGCACGAGGACGGGCGACACGCCGAGCCCCTCGCCCACCCAGACGCCCACCGACGTGGCGTCCTCGGCCTCGAGGAGCATCGGGAGCGCGTCATCACTCGCGCAGCCCTTGCAGCCAGCCACGAGCACGAGCAGGCATGCGACGCCGCCCCGAGGCAGAACGGGAGGCTGGCGAAGGATGGTCATAGGGAACCTCGACGGAGCGTTGGGCTAATAGAAACCGCCTCGAATCAGGTCATACGAGGAGCTCGGCTCCAGTACCACCTTGGCGCGGCTCTGCATATCGAGCCGGATCACCCCGGCCGACGGGGAGAAGAGGAGCCACGTGCCGTCCCCGCGGTCGAACGCGCACGCGCTCACGTCCGTGAGGCCGCCTTCGTAGTACGCGACGTGACGGGAGCCACCCGCGGCGAGGTCGGCCACGCTGTAGAACGCGCCGGCCGCCGAGCAGGTGTACGGCTGGTCGTCCGGTCCGGCAAACACGATGGTCGCCCGGGCGGCGCTGACGTCGAAGTCGGTATGGAGCACGACCGGGGCCCCGCCGCCGACCGACCACTGGTACAGATCGGGCGAGCCGCCGTCGGTGTCGGTCGCGTAGATCGAGGCGCCGGGCGCGCGCCCGACACCCACGAGGCCGCTGACCGGGGCGTCGAACGCCGCCACTTCGGCCGTGTCGTCCGACGCGTTCCAGGTGACCACGCCGTCCCCCGTGGCCGCGTAGACGAAGCCATCGGCGAACGCGATGTCGAGCACGCCGGGGTATTCGGCCCGCGCGACCTTGAGCGCGCCGTCCGCCGAGAGGCGGTAGAGCGCGTCGTCAGCGGCGAGGAACGCCGCGCCGATGGCGGGATCGAACGCGACGGGCCCGGCGGCATCGCCCAGCTCGGTCCACGCGGCGACCTGCACCCCGAGGGCGTTGAAGACGAGGACCCGGCTCCCGGAGGAGTTCGCGCCGGAGATCACCCAGCCGCTCGTGGGGGCGACGATGTCGGTGTCGGTGTCGGTATCGGTATCGGCGTCCGTATCGGCGTCGGTGTCCGTGTCCGCGTCCGCGGGGGGCTCCGCGCACGCCTCGTCGGACGCGCACACGATCTCGACGACATCGAACACATGGCAGCCGGCGAGGGCCAACGACAAGGGGATCACGGGCGTCTCCGACGAAGCAACGACAACCATAGCAGGGAGGGGAGGAAGGCGGCACTGACCGACCCCTGTCCACAGCCACCCCCTCCGCTCCCGGGCGAGGGCAGCCGCGCGTAACCCGCGCCCAACGTGCCGTCGGGCGCGTCCCACGTCGCGCGCCCCGAGATCGCGTTGGCGGAGAGCCGATTGGCCGCCTCGCGGGGCGTGAGCTGCGGATCCTCCTCGAGCAGAAGCGCGATCGCGGCCGCGACGGCCGGGGTGGAGGCGGAGGTGCCGTAGAAGCCGCGCACGCCGTACACCCCGGTGGTGAGCCCATCCGGGCCCGCGATGTCGGGCTTCGGATACCCGGCGTGCGTCGGCCCGACGGACGAGAAGCTCTCGCTGTCGTTGCCGAGGTACCCGACGGCCCGCACGGCCCCGACGGTGTAGGCGGAGGGGTGGCTCGCGGGATCGGCGAGGCTGCCGGGCTCGGTTCGCCACAGCTCCCCGCCCCGTGCGAACACGGAGAAACGCGTGGATGGATCGCCCGCGTGGCGGACGACCTGGATCCAGTACCAGTCGGCGGTCGAAGCGGTGACGCGGACCCGCTCGACGGGCGAGCAGCTGTCCGCGTCGGGGTCCTGGCGGGCCTCGGCGCGCCCCACCACGTTGCCGGCGCGGTCGTAGACGAACACGTCGAGGTCCGTGTCCCCGCAGGCGCCGAATTGGTCCCAGGACACCTGCACGCTCTGCGTGCCCACGCCGTAGAAGACCGGCAGGTAGGCGCTCTCCCAGGGGAAGTCGTGGACGCCGTCGCCGTCGGGATCGTCGAGCTCGCCGACCCAGTGCTCCGTGGCGTAGTTGCCCGCGGAGTTCACGAGGAGCACGCCGCCTGCGGTGAGGATGTCCACCGCGTCGTTCACGCCGCCGCTGCCGTCATGGAAGCTGTTGTTGAAGAAGGACATCGACATGCTCACGACGTCGATCCCCTCGCGAACCGCCCACGCCGCCGCGTTCTCGAGCGTGGTCTGCCCGTTCACGCGCACCAGGTACAGCTCGACCCCCGGCGCGATGTCCCGGATCACCTGCGCGCAGGCCACCCCGTGGCTGCCTTCCTCGAACGTGTAGCGCGGGCGGAAGGTGTCCATCGGCACGTCACACGAGCGGTGGCTCTGACAATCCTGCGTGGTGACGTCGCCCAGCTCGTCCGCCCACAGTCCGGTGTCGAACCACTGCACGTCGAACACGGCGACCTTGACCCCGCTCCCGGTGATCCCGGCCGCGTGCCAGGCTTCGGCGCCCAGCGCCTCGATCCCCTCGATGGCGTCGTAGCTGTCGAGCGACGGGGCCTCCTCGACGCGCCACCGCGTGCCCGGCCCGGGGGGCGCGAGCAGCACGCTCCCGAGGTCGCTCGTGGCCTCGGCGCCGGGGAGATCCGGGATGTCGACCCGCACCCGATCGGCGGGGCCCACCTCGGGGAGCTCGGCGGCGCGAACCGCGAGGGGGAGGAGAAGCACGATCACAGGGGCATCGGGCGCAGCGTCCACGGCGGGCCCTCCGCGGTCCACGCCGGGAGCCCCCCGGGCGCGGGGCCCGACCCGACGACGCCGAGCCACACCTCCGCGCCGAGGCCCTCGCGCAGCTTCCGCACCGCGTCCGGCGCCACCGCGCCCAGATCCGTCAGCGTGTCGTCTCCGACGACGAGCACCGCGATCGGGGGGCCGGCTGTCCGCGCCAACACCCGAACGGCGGCCTCGACCTCCTGGCAATCGGTGACCGCGACGCGGTAGACGGGGCCATCCGACGCGGGCGGCAACACCATCCCCTCGGGTGCCACGAGCACGACGCGGCGCTGCCGGGCAAGGGAGGGGAGGAGCGCGCCGGCCAGCTCGGCGGGGGTGTCGACGGGCCGAGCCACGCGGAGGGCGACCGCGCCGTCCCCCAGGGTGGGCCCACCCGGCAGGAGGGGGGGCGCCGGGTGCCGCAGCAGCACCGGGGGCAGGCGCGTGCCGCGGCGGCCGAGGGCGTAGGCGCCGCCGGCCCCGAGCGCGAAGGCGACGACGATCGCGACGGGGGACGTCGTGCCGACGGGCAGGGACTCGCGCGTCGCGACCGGTGACCGTTCGACGGCCTCCTTCGGCGGCGACGGGGGAGTGTCATCGGGCCCGGGCTCGGGGGGCGTCGGCCCCTCGGGGTTCGTGGAGGGCCCCCCCGAGGCGACCACGTCGGGCAAACGAAACGGCGTGATCGCGAACGGCTCCGAGCTGCTGGTCCCCGCGGCGCCGTCCACCGCGAGAAAACCCAGGGCTTCCTTCGGATCCCAGGAGACCGTGCCGTACGACCGGGACTTCCCGTCCTTGCCGTTGACCAACACCTCCGCGCGCGCGTCCGGCGCGGGTCCGGCGCAGCCATGGACGGCGTCGTTCCGCGCGTCGTCGGGGAACACGCCGTCATCGCGGCACATCATCTCCACGCCGCCGCGCCCCGACTGGAGGCGCACGACCGGGGCCGAGCCCTCACCGAGCCCCGACGCCCGCGCCACGATGGTGGCCGCACCCGGGTTGGACACGGCCGAGGCCCGCACGAGCCGCGCGCCCGAGGTCACCGCGCTCCCGTCGACCAGAAGATCGAGGCCCGCGCCGCCGATCTCCATCGTCCCCGCGTCCAACAGGTAGCCGTTGCGGAGGATCCCCACGTAGACCGGGCCCTGCGCCGGGGGGAGGGGCCCACACGTCCAGATCGCGTCGGGCGCGGCATCCGGAAAGGCGCCCGCGTCGTTGCAGGCGACCGCCGCGACCTCATCCCCCTTCTGGACCAGGAGGGCGACCGATCGGGCGTCTACCAGCCCACCGATTCGGGCGACCGGCAGGGCCGCGAGCGCCGCCGACGCGGCGAGCAGGACCAGGCTCATCCGCGCCTCATGCATCGACACGCTACAGAAATCCGGGGCGTCGTGGAAGGGATCCCGGAAAGAGAAGCGTGGTAGCATGCTCGAACCTGTGGTCGGACACCCCGGATGGACGAGCACGATTCCCCTGAACTCCCCCGCCGCCGCGTGCCCCCCGCTCCGGGCGGGCCGGTGGTCGCCGGGCGCTATCGGGTGGAGCGCCTCATCGCGCGCGGCGGGATGGCGGCCGTGTTCCTCGCCGAGCACATCGCCCTGCGCCGGCGAGTGGCCCTCAAGATCCTGCATCCGCCGCCGGATGCGGACGAGTCCGGCAACTTCGAGAAGCGGTTTCGCCTCGAGGCGGAGACGCTCGCCACGCTCGATCACCCGAACATCGTCACGCTGTACGACTACGGCGAGGCGGAGGACGGGCGGTTCTACCTCGCGATGGAGTACATCGAGGGGCCGCGCTTCACCGACCTGCTCGGGCACGGCGCCCTGCCACCCGACCGCGCGATCCGGCTCATCCTCGAGGTCTGCGCCGCGCTGCGCTACGCCCACAAGCGCGGGGTCATCCACCGCGATCTGAAGCCGTCCAACCTGCTCATCGGCGCCGACAGCGAGGGCGGCGAGCGCCTGAAGGTGGTCGACTTCGGCCTGGTCAAGGTCGCGGAGGTCGACCAGTCGCTGACGCGCGAGGGGCTCGTGCTCGGCTCGCCCCACTGCATGGCGCCCGAGCAGGTGCGCGGCGGCGACATCGATCAGCGCGCCGACATCTACGCGATCGGCATCCTGCTCTTCCGGTCGCTCACGGGGGTGTACCCCTTCCACGGCGCAACCAGCACGGCCACGATGGTCGCCCACCTCAACGAGCCCATCCCGACGTTCGCCTCCGTCGCGCCCGAGCTCAGGGTGCCGGGGCGCCTGGAAGACGTGGTCCGGCGTTGCCTCTCCAAGCGCCCGGCGGATCGCTACCCCGACGCGAGCGCCCTGATGGAGGACCTCAACCTCTGCCTCGGGCTTCCCCCGCAGGAGGACACGACGTCGCGCTCCAGGAGCGCGAGCCTGCTCGCCCAGGGGGAGTCGGGCGAGGCCACCCGACCGGATCGAGCGGCGCCGTCGCTGCTGCCGACCCTCGTGCCGCTCCCCGAGCCTCCCGACGCGGCACCGGCCTCGAGCGCGCGGCGTTGGCCGCTCCTCGCCGTCGCGGCGCTGGTGCTCCTCTCCCTCTCCGGCCTCGTCTACTTCGCCACGCTGCCCGGCCCCGAGAACCTCGCGGTGCCCGCCACGCCCGCCGGCGCGAGCCTCGAGGGCGTGCCCGTCGGCGCCGCGGCCGCGCTGCCGACGCCGGTCGAGGGCGGCGCGGTCGAGGGCGGCGCGGTCGAGGGCGTGACGCCGCCCGGCAACGACGCGGCCCCGACGGGGGCCCAGCCGGAGCCTCCGGTCCCCGCGCACCCGGAGGGGGTCCCGAAGCGCGTCCGCACGCCGGCCGGCAAAACCACGGGTTCTCCTTCTACCAAGCCCGGTACCGCGGTACCCTCCCCTGAAAATCCCGAAGGGTACATGCCGCTCCCGGACGACTTCAAGTGAGCGCCGCCCCGTTCGGGTGCCGGCCCCTCGCCCTCCTCGCCCTGCTCGCCCTCGCCACGTGGGCGCCGGAGGCGCGCGCGGAGCCGAAAGACGACGCCCGGCGGCACTTCGTGGCGGGGCTCGCGGCCGCCCAGGCGAAGGACTACCAGGGCGCTCTCGTAGAGTTCCTGGCCGCGCAGGACGCCTATCCGCACCCGGCGTCCCTCTACAACATCGCCCGCTCGTACAACGATCTGAACGATCTCGACAAGGCGCTGGAGTACTTCCTCCTCTATCGGGCAGCCGCGCCCGACAAGATCGGCGACATCGATCCCGTCATCCAGGTCATCCGCGCCAAGCTCGAGCTCCGGCGCGCCCCGCCGCCCGTCGCCGCGGCGGACGCCACCCCGGCCGCCGGGCCCGCGCGCGCCCTCACCGCGGCCGACGCCGCCGAGGTTGAGCGGCTCACGACGATCGCACGCGAGCTCGAAGCCCTCTCCCGAACTCTCTCGGAGACCCTCTCCGAGGGGCTCGCCGCGCGCGCCGCCGCGCAGGCCGCCGCCCCGGTGGACGCCACGCCGGCCGTCGTCGAAGGCGCCCCCTCGGCAACCGACGGCACGGCGCCCGTCGTGCTCCCCGCCCAGGGAGACCTCCTCTCCGACGCCTACGAGCGCGTCGTCGTCACCGCGTCCCGCTACGGGCAGTCACCGCTCGACTCGCCGTCCACCGTCACCATCCTCACCGAGCAGGACATCCGCCTCTCCGGCGCCTCGACCATCCCCGACGTGCTGCGCCGCGTGGCGGGCATCGACGTGATGTTCCTCTCCGCCGGCCAGGCCGACCTCTCGATCCGCGGGTTCAACCGCGAATTCTCGAACAAGGTGCTGGTCCTGGTCGATGGCCGGAGCATCTACCTCGACTTTCTCGGCATCGTGTCCTGGGCGGTGCTCGGCATCGGCCTCGAGGAGATCGAGCGGATCGAGGTCATCCGGGGGCCCGGCTCCGCGATCTACGGCGCCAACGCCATGACCGGCGTGGTCAACATCATCACGAAGGTGCCGGGCGAGGGCGAGAGCCTCGTCCACATCGAGGGGGGCTCGCCCTCCTACGTGCGGGGCACCGCCATGGTGGACGGCCGGAAGGACCGCACGTCCTGGCGCATGAGCGCCGGGTGGGACCAGACCGGCCGATGGTCCGAGTCCCAGCCCATCGAGGAGGGCGGGGCGCTGGTGCCCCTCCTGGACGACCAGGTGCACGCCTGGAAGGGCGCGCGCGCGGATGGCCGCATCGACCAGGGCTTCCTCGACAAGGGGCTCGCGTCGGTCTCGGCCGGCTACGTCCGCGGTACCAACGAGTTCTACGCGCTCGGCGCGCTCGGCGCCTTCACGATGGACTACAGCGGCGGCTTCGCCCGTGGCGACCTCTCCTACGGCCCGGTGCACCTCCGCACCTTCTACAACGGCCTCGCCGGCCCCACCGGCCCGTGGGCCTCCTACGCGGGCCAACGCGACTCGCTGAACAGCTCCTTCGACTCCGACACCGTGGACATCGAGCTCGAGGCCAACGCCGAGTTCAAGACCGGCCCGGTCGCGCACCGGCTGAACACGGGCTTCGGATACCGCTACAAGAGCATCACCTGGGGGTACATCAACCTGGGCGAGCCGCTGTTCGAGCACCACTTCAGCGCCTTTCTCCAGGACCAGGCCAAGATCGGCCCGCTCGCGCTGGTGGCCTCGTTCCGCGCCGATCGCACGCCGCTCGTCCCGCTCGAGCAGACCTTCTCGCCGCGCGGCGCCGCCATCCTCCGCGTGGCCGAGCGCACGAGCCTCCGTGTCACCGGCGGCACCTCCTACCGGTCGCCGACGTTCCTCGAGAGCTACATGGACCTCGCCCAGCCGAGCTCGGTGGACGGCGTGTACGTCAGCACCAAGGGGGACACGAACCTCCTCCCCGAGCGCATCCTCACGGGCGAGATCGGGCTGCACGACGAGTCCACCACCTTTCACGTGGGGGACGCCGCGGTCTACGTGAACCGCGTGACCAACCTGGTGGGCCTCAAGGACGTGACCCCCGGGTTCAGCCCCTACGATCCCGAGCTCAACGGCTACTCCGCCGGCGAGACCGGTTTTGTCAACCTGACGCCGACCTACCTCGCGTTCGGCGGCGAGGTCGAGGCCCGCGTGTTCCCGACGGACGGCCTGGACGTGTACGCCAACCTCGCGGTGGAGCGCATCCTCGAGCAGGACGGCGACGCGGTCGCTCCCGACGAGTCCACCTCCCTGGTCAAGGTGAACGGCGGCGTCATGTACCGGAGCCCCTGGCGCGTCGATCTGGGCGCCCACGTCAACTACGTGTCGCCGCAGGTGTGGCGCCTGCGCGAGTTCGACGCCGCCGGGCAGGTCGTGCCCCGCGACGTCGCGGTGCCCGCGCGCACGATCGTGACCGCGCGCGTGGCCGTGCGCCCCTTCGCGGACGACAAGCTCGAGATCGCCGCCTCCGGCTGGAACCTCGGCGCGCTCGCCGGCACAGGGTCACTTCGAAACACCTTCCGCGAGCACCCCAACGGCCAGCTCGTCGGCGCCCGCTACTGGGGCGAGCTCACCTGGAGGTACTGAGATGGCCCTCGCGCTGCTCCTGTCCGCGTGCGCCTACGAGGTCCCCACGGATCCCGACGCGCCCGACGTGCTCAACGTCCTGTCCGGCACGGTCGTCGTGAGCGGGCCCGCGGACGTCGCGGACACCATCCTCGTCCTGTACGACGCGAACAACCCGCCGCCGCCAGCGGGAACCGGGCGCCCGGTCAGCTTCGCCACGGTGCCCGCGAGCGCCTACACCGACCCCGAGGCGGGCGGTGTCCGATCCGCGCCGTGGGCGCTCACCGAGGTGCCGGACGGCGAGTGGCTCGTGTCCGGGCTCATGGATGTCGACGCCAACTTCAACCCCATCACCACGTCCAACTCGGGCAGCACGTGCGGGGACTGGTCGGGCGCCTACTACACGAGCCTCACGTCGGGCACCCCGGCGGCCATCTCGGTCGAGGGCGGGGAGCTGCTCGACGGCCTCACCGTGTCCATCGGCCGCGAGGTGCTCACGCAGCGCCCCGCGTTCGTGATCGCGGTGTCCGACACGACGGATGCGACGATCACCACCACGTTCGGGGAGGCCTTCCAGCTCGCCACCGTCGGGGTTCACTCCGAGGTCTACGAGCTCGCGGGCCCTTACGACGGCACGGACACGTGTGACACGGCGTTCTGGTCCTACTCCACCGACGCGGACGGGGATGGCGTATCGGACGCCCATCCGAACGCGAACCTCGCCGCGTCCGGCGCCAAGGATCTCTGGCCGCGCGTCTACCTCCGCTACAACGGGGAGACCCCCGAGGGCGAGTTCTACGGGAGCGAGGCGGTGGCGTCCTCGGCGCTCTTCGGCTTCGGGCTGCCGCCGGTGAACACGCCCACGCCGATCACGACCTACGACGTGCTGTTTCCCGGCGCCGCGCTCCACTACTTCGCGGACGGCACGTCGGAGGCCGTGGCGCCGGCGGACATCCCGCGCGGCGAGTGGTCGGTCACCGTCGTGCAGTTCACGGGCCAGACCTGGACCCTGCCCAACACGCTGGCCGCGTACCCCGCGTCGGACCCGAGCTTCGATCCGGCGGCGCAGGGGACGATGTTGACGATCGAGTAGGCCCCGCCTGGGCTACGCTCGCGCGCTCGGAGGCCGCATGCTCCTCGCCTTTCTGTTCTGCGTGGCCCAGTCCTTCGTGGCCCATGGCGCCTCGCTCGCGGGGGTCACCCTGCCCGACACCGCCACGGTCGCGGACCAGCCGCTGGTGCTCAACGGGATGGGCCTGCGGGAGAAGTACTTCATCGACATCTACGTGGGCGGGCTCTACCTGGACGGCAAGTCGAGCGACGCGGTGGCCGCCCTCCAGAAGGACGCCCCCAAGCGAATGGTCATGCAGTTCGTGTACGGGCGCGTGACGCGCGAGCAGATGCTCAAGTCCTTCCTCGAGGACTTCGGCAAGCAGCCGGGGGTCAAGGCGCACCAGGCGAACGTCGACAAGATGATGGCCGCGGTGCCGGACGAGCTCTTGCGCGGAGACCAGATCGTGTTCGAGTACGCGCCGGGCGTCGGGACCACCCTGGTGATCAAGGGCAAGCCCGCCGTGACGGTGCCCGGCGTCGACTTCATGCGAATGGCGTTCGGGATCTGGCTCGGCCCCACGCCCCCGACCGCCGCGCTCAAGGCGGGGCTGCTCGGCCAGTAGCGGGGCGGGCCCACCTTAGCGCCTTCTGGGCGCCTTCTGGGCGCGCCTTCTGGGCGCCGGCCCGCCTGAATCCCTTCGACTCAGACGGGGCGGGCGGTGCCTCGGCGGCCTACTTCTTGCCGGACTTGGACACCGGGGCGGCCGGGGCGGCCTGCTTGGCGTCGTGCGCGGCCTTCTGGCTGCTCTTGGTGGCCGCGTCCTGCTTCTTCGCCTTGTCTCTGGACTTGGGGTTCTTGTCGCCCATGGAGGGATCACCTGGTGCGCGCAACGCATTCACCGCGGGGACTGCGGCGATGCCGCCCGCGGAGACACAGACCGAAAAAACGGCCGGCATTCACCATCGGTAAGCACGCGGTCAGCGGGATCGCGCCTTCTTTCGAGATTCGTTCGAGCCGACCGCTACGCGCTCGCCGCCGCGCTGTCGATCCACTTCACCATCTGGGCCGAGGGCACCACGCCGGCCTGTTGCGACACGACCTTGCCGTTCCGCAGGACGACGAAGTTGGGGATGCCCTGCACCCCGAAGCGCTGCGCCACCTCGGGGTGGCTCTCGGTGTCGACCTTGAGCACCACCGCGCGCCCGGCGAGCGCCGCGGCGGCCTTCTTGACCTCGGGCGCCGCCGTGCGACAGGGCCCGCACCACGCGGCCCAGAAGTCGACCAGGACCGGCACGCGCGCGTTCGCCACGATGTCGTCGAACGTGGCCACGTCGACGTCGAGCGGCTCGGACTGCGGCGGCAGGGCGGCCTTGCACGCGCCGCACTTGCCCGCGTTGGCCAGGTGGCGGGCGGGGATGCGGTTCTGGGCGCCACAGGAGGCACAGGTGCGGTTCATGAGGAGCCTGGGTTCCCGACAAACCTCGGCGCGGTCCGGGCGAACGTCAAGGGGCGCGCGCTAAGCTCCCGCGAGGTGGGGCACCCGATGTTCTCCTGGTTCACGCGGAAGCCCAAGGCGCCACAGAGCGACGACGCGGTGTGGATGACCCAGGCGGCCCGCGCGGACGCGATCGTCCGGCTGATCCGCCAGAGCCCCAACCACGTGCTCCTCGTCGCCTTCTTCGAGGCCAGCGCCGCCCGGCTCTGCGCGCGGCTCGCGTTCGAGAGCATCCCGTTCGTCGAGGTGGGGACGGGCCTGGTGGGCTGGCAACCGATGACCCACGTGGTGCTCGCGGATCGCCTCGCCCACCTCGTGGGCGAGCTCCCGGAGGCCCTGGACGTGTGCGTGACCGAGTACCACCCGTTGCCGTACCCGAACCGCGCGCTGCTCGAGGCCCTCGAGACGCGGACGCGCGCGCGGCCGATGTTCCACGCCGCGCTGGACGAGCCGATGATGCTGCGGTTCGGCGGCGGAAACATCGTCGCGATGATGGAGCGGATGGGCCAGTCTCCGGACGAGCCCATCCAGCACGCGATGGTCACCAAGGCCATGGCGAACGCCCGCGAGAAGGTGGGGGCGAAGGTGAACGTGCCGCGGGCCGCCGCCTCGATGGAGGAGTGGCTGGAGAGGAACCTGGGGCGGGGATGAGCGGGGGCTACTCGCCGGTGACGCCCGTCTCCGTCGGCGTCGCCGAGGTTCGACACCCGGGTGGTGTCGGTCGCCTCGAAGAGGTGTTCCCCGTGGAACAGTGCCCCGGTGCCATCCCGGACGCACACCTCGGCCGCCCTCGTCGAGCGTCGCGGCGGACCACGCCCGGTCGGACGCGCCGACGAAGCCCTCGTCGCCGCAGAGGAGGGTCGCGCGGTCATCGGAGGACACCGTTACGGCGCCGATGAAGTACGCCGCGTCCCGCGCGCACGGCACCCGCTCCTCGGTGAACGCGCCGCCGCCGTCTTTCCAGAATACCCAGCGGGGCGACGACGAGGCCGACCAGCCCGTCTCCGTCGAAGTCGCCTACCGCGAGCGACGCGTAGCTCCGAAGCCCCGACCGGATCGTCACCGGCTCGGAGCGAGACAGCGTCGGCCTCGGGGGCGAACGAACCGGCCCAGGTGTCGATAGGTGGGCGAGCTCGTTCGCCCAAACGGGTCTGGTCGGGGGCTGGGCGAGACAACGTCGGCTTCGGAAGCGAACGAACCGGCCCAGGTGTCGATAGGTGGGCGAGCTCGTTCGCGGGCGTGGGGCGACGGTTCACTTCGCAACCGATCTCGCCCTTGACGAGCACGAAACCCCCAGGCGGTTGCGATGGGGCACCGGCCCCGAAGCGCCAGGCACCTGGAGGGCAGCCGCGCGCTCGGGCGTGGCTGGTCCCGCGCGCGCTCGGCCCCCGAGCGCGCGCGGACCGAGGCGCCTCGCGCCGCTGCCGAAGGCGCGCGAAAGCCACCTTCGGCCCGTGGCCGAAGGTGGACCGTGCGGCCCGGAAGGGACCGACGGCGCCGCGTCCGCGCGGCGTCGGGGCGCCCGCGCTGGAGTCGTCGACTGGCTGCGGCCACCTCGCGCCGCGGCTACCCTGCCGTCATGCTCCTCGCGCTCCTCGCCTGCAGCGGTCCGCCCGGCCCGGCCCCCGACACCGCGGGCGAGGGTGGCACCTCGGCCCCCGACAGCGCCGACTCCGCGGACACCGACGACTCTGCGGACACCGACCACTCCGCGGACACAGCGGCCGACGCCGACGCCGACGGCGATGGCTTCGACGCCAGCGAGCGCGGCGGGGACGACTGCGACGACGCCGATCCGCACGTGTTCCCCGGCGCCCTCGAGGCCTGCGACGATGTCGACCAGGACTGCGACGGCGACCCGCTGGCGGTCGGCGCATGCGGCGAGACCGTCGATCCCGCCCGGACCGGCATCCAGCTGCTCGCCGGGGCCCCGATCACCGCCATCGCCGGCGTGGGCGACCTCACCGGCGACGGCGTGGGCGACGTGGAGCTGGTGCACCGGCAGCGCATCGATGGCGTCGGGAACCAGACCCTTCTGGTGTACGCAGGTGGCGCGCTCCCCGCGACGCCCTGGTCGGGAGACCCGTCCGAGGCGTACGCCGCCGTCTCCGACCTGACCTGGTTCGCCACCCTGCTCGACACCGGCGACGTCGACGGCGACGGCGCCGACGATCTCTCGCTGGTCGGGGTCGCCTCCTGGGGCTCGATCGCGCACCTCCCGGGGTCGCTCGCCGCGGGCGCCACCACGGCGAGCGCTGCCACCGAGGTGGAGGTGTCCCACCACGGCCAGTGGGGCGCCGCCTGGGTTGGCGTCGACGTCGACGGCGATGGCGCCGCGGACATCGGCGCCGGTAACGACGGTCACGGCGACGGAGACGAAGTCGTGACGGAGGTTTACTACACGCTCTACTTCGGCGGCGACTGGGGGATTCCCTGTAATGTCCGACATCGGAACGGCGGTGCGGTGGCGACGTCGGGGCCCGCGGGCGTGCTCGGGGACGGGGATGGCGACGGACTGCCGGAGCTGGCGTTCACCGTGGAGTGGGGGACGTGGATCGTGTCCGGCGCCGACGCGCGCGCCCTGTGCGACGGCTACCTCGAGGACCTTGCGGTGGGGTCGCGGGACGAGAGCTTCCATGGCTGGTTCTTCGGCGAGCCGCTCGGGGACTGGGACGGTGACGGCTACGGCGAGCTCGGCACGTTCGCGCCCGGCGGCCATGACACCGGCGAGACGGCCGTGTGGATCTTCTCCGCCGCGAACCTGCTCGTCGACGGCTACGGCGCCGCAGACGCCCACGGCAGCTGGGTGTCCCCCGTCGACGACACCGGCGTGAGCGCGCTCCGCGCCGCTGACATCGATGGCGACGGCCTGAGCGAGCTACTGCTCAGCGGCTACGACGAGCAGTCGGTCATCCGGGGCGGCACCGTCCCCGCACCCGGCGATCCGCTCCCCGAGCGGCGCCTGCGCTTCGACGCCGGCACCTGGTGGTGTGGCTACTACGGGGCGTGCAGCGACATCACGGGAGACGGGCGCGAAGACCTGATCTTCTGGGATCCCGACAACGACACGGAGACGATGGACGCCTGGGTCGTCCCCGGCTTCGACGTGCCCTGGGACGACGCGACGGCCTGGTGAGGGATGGGCGCGGACGCGCTGCTCACCCTCAACGTCCGCGACTTCACCCGCTTCTCGCCGCGGATTCCCGCGCTGACACCGCCAGATGTGCTGGCGCTCCCGTAGCCAGCACCCCGCGCCAGGCGCCTGGAGGGCAGCCGCGCGCTCGGGCGCGGCTGGTCCCGCGCGCGCTCGGCCCCCGAGCGCGCGCGGACCGAGGCGCCGCGCGCCGCTGCCGAAGGCGCGCGAAAGCCACCTTCGGCCCGTGGCCGAAGGTGGATCGTGCGGCCTGGAAGGGGCCGACGGCGCCGCGTCCGCGCGGCGCCGGGGCGCCCGATCGTTCCGCCCTTGACCCCCCTCCCCCGACCCCGTAGCCTCCGCCCTACGTGAACGCCTCGCCGCCTCGCCCCGACGCCGCCCCGCCCGGGGAACGCTCGCGCTTTCGCACGGAGGCGGCGCGGTACGCGGGGCTCACGGCGGCCTACACGGTCGGCGCCCTCGTGTTCCTGTGGCCGCTGCCGCTGCGGTTCTCGACGCACATCTGGGGCGATCGCTTCGACGCCTGGACGACGCTCTGGCTGATCTGGCACCTCGCCGACCAGCTCGCCGCGGGCACGCTCACCGCGGTGACCGACCGCATCCTGTTCCCCATCGGCTACAACCTGTGGTCGTTCGGGCACGCGGCGCTCCAAGCGATCGGCGCCGGGCTCGTCATGATCGGCGTGCCGCTCGTGACCGCCTACAACCTGCTGCTCGTCGGCGCGATCGTGACCTCGGCGCTCGCCGCGCACGCGTTCGGGCGGGCGCTCGGGCGGTCGGACGCCGCGGGGGTGCTGGCGGCGGTGGTGTTCACGACGAGCCCGTACCTGTACGGGGAGGGCGCGGCGGGCTGCATCGAGCTGGTGGCGGCGGGCCTGCTGCCGCTGTTCGGGCTCACGCTGGTGAACCTCGCGCGGGCGCCGGGATGGCGGCGGGCGCTGGTGGCCGCGCTCGTGCTCGCGTCGGTGGGGCCGTTCAATTGGTACTACACGTTGTTCGCCGGGATGTTCGGGCTGGCGTTCGCCGCGTGGCAGGCGTTCGACGGGCGGCCGCGCGCCGCGGGGTGGATGCTCGCGTCGTTCGCGCTGGCGGGGGCCCTGAACGCGCCGCTCATCCCGCTCGTCCGCCGGGAAACCCCCGTGCGCCCGCCGCTCGGCACCGCGCTGTTCACCGATCCGGACGCGTGGGATCGCCAGCGGGAGCTCGCGGACGGCCGGCTCCCGCTCGCGCTCCTCGACGTGGCGACCCTCGAAGAGCACGACGCGATGCAGGTCATCCAGAACAGCACGCGCGCGCGCGCCGTGCTCGCCGCGCGCTTCGTCACCAACCCCCTCGACTCGACGCCGGGCGCGCTCGCGTGGGTGCTCGGCGTGGCGGGGGCGGTCGCGGCGGGCAGGCGCGGGCGCGGATGGCTGGTCATCGCGGCGGGCGCCACGGTGCTGACGCTCGGGCCGTTCCTGATGATCGACGACACGCCGCCGCTCCCCCAGTGGTCGGCCGACATGCCGCTGCCGTACGCGTGGGCGTACGAGCACGTGCCCTTCTTCTCGAAGGCCTACCGGCCCTACCGCATCGGTGTCATCGCCTCTCTCGCGCTCGCGGGCGCGGCGGCGGCGGGGGCCGGAACGCTCCGGCTCTCGATGCGGCAACCGGCGGTGGGCATCGGCGTGACCCTGTTGGCGGTCCTCGGCTTCACCCAGCCGCTCTGGGCCGGTGACCGCCCGGCGGCCCGCCCGCTCGCGGACGCGCGGATCCCCCCGCTCTACGCGACCCTCCACGACGCCGAGCCCGGCGGGCTCATCGTGCTGCCGCTCCAGTACCAGCCGCTCTCCATCGCCAACGCCCGGTTCCAATACGCGCAGGTGGCCCACGGGCACCCGACGCTCAACTGCAACCAGCTCATCCGCCGCACGGACCTGCTCGCGTTCCGCGACTACGTCGGCACCAACGCGCTGCTCGGCACACTGCTCGATCTCGGCCGCCGGGAGAGCCCGCTCACCTGGACCGACGCGGACCTGGTGGCCCTGCTCGAAGACGGCTTCCGCTGGGTGGTGATGCACCCCCAGATCGAGGCCGAGGCCGAGCACCTCGCGGGTGACGTCGGCACCGCGGATCTCCTCGGGCAGCCCGCGATCGGGATGTTGCGGGACATGTTCGGCGCGCCCGCCCTGGCCGACGCGGAGACCTGGGCCTTCCGCCTGCCCGCCACGTGGGAGGACCAGGGGCGGGTGTGGACGTGGGACGGCACCGACACCCTCGACATCGACACCCCCTACGACGTGCGTCGATACGGGCTCTCCGTCCGCCTGCGCGCCGATGATCGCCTCGCGCTCTGGGAGGGGGATGGCCCGGCTACGCTCTCGTTCTGGGCGCGGCCGATCAGCGGGGAGCAGCTGGTGGTGCTGTCCGGCTCCGGGTCGAACGCCAAGTCGGTACCGACGGAGCTCGTCAAGGACCGCTGGACCTGGGTGGAGGCCTCCGGTGAAGGGCCCTTCGCCCTCTCGGCCACGGGCACGGTGGTGGTGAACGTGACCCGCGTGCAGGTCCAGCGCGAGCGGGTGCCGGGCGAGCACGCTCCGCGCGCGGAGGTGGCCAGCGAGCGGCGGCCCGAGGAGCCGAAGCCGAGCGACTACGCGCGGCCGGGGCCCCGCCTGGAGGGGACGCCGTGAGGCGCGGGCTCCTGGCGCTCGCGCTCGGCGTCGCTTGGTTCGGCTGGGCCGCGGAGGCCGTGAACACGCGCCTGGAGGCCTTCCTCGTCGCGCCGCGGGGCCAGCGGACCGCCGCCGATCTGCGCGCGCGGACCAAGGTGGCGAGGCTGCCCTCGGAGCTCCGGGCGCTCGTCGCGGAGGCCGAGGCCGCGATGGTGCGCGAGGAGGAGTGGAGCTTGATCGTGGGGTCGTTGTTGACCAAGGCGGAGCGCGCCGAGGGGCTCTCCCTCGCCGAGGGGGAGCCCGTCTTCGTGGGCCCGCCCGGGCGCCTGCTGGAGCCCGAGCTGCCCATCCTGATCGAGGCCATCCTCGCCCGCTACGGACCCGAGGTCGCGCCGATCCCGCCCGCGCCGCGCCGCGACGAGTGGCCGACGATCGATCGGCGCGCCCGCGTCCGCGCCCTCCTGGCGCTCGTCCACGGACCCGGCCTGGACGAGGAGCGCGCCGCCGTCGTGCTCGCGCTGACGCTCGATCTGCTGGAGACGCAGGCGCGGCGAACCGAGATCGAGGCGCTCCTGGCCGAGGTGAAGGTGCGATGAGCGCCGCCGCGGGCAGTCCGACGCCGGCGGCCCGGACGGAGTAGAGCCAGCCATGCTCCTGCTCCTCGGCGCCCTCGCGTGCGTGCACCCCCTCCCCACCCCCCAGAGCCCCGTGTCCGACGTCCGCACCGACGACCCCGTGGCCGACCCGACCCTGCGCGCGCTCCTGCGCGACCAGTGGGAGGCCACGATGGCGCGGCAGCCGGTGTGGGCCACCCGCCTGGGTGACCATCGCTACGACGACCGCCTGGACGACATCTCCGCCGCCGCCCTCGCCGCCGACCGGATCGCGCGCCGGGGGTATCGCGCGCGCGCGGAGGCCATCGATCCCGCCCGGCTCTCGCCCATCGATCGCGTCAGCCTCGAGCTCTTCCTGGGCGAGCTGATCTCGAACGAGGCCGTGGACGCCTGTCACATGGAGCAGTGGGGCCTCTCCGCCCGCAGCAACGCCCTGATCGTGCTGCTCGACCTCGGCGACGTCATGCCCATCCGCACGCCCGAGGAGGGCGCCGCCTACCTCGCCCGCCTCGGCGCCTACCCCGCGCTGGTCGACGCCGAGATCGCCAACTTGCGCGCCGGGATCGCGTCGGGGCGCACGCCCGATCGCGCGTCCGTGACCATCGTGCTCGCGCAGCTCGACGCCGCGCTCGAGCGCCCGGTGGACGCCTGGCCCGCCGCCGCGCCCGGGGTCGAGGAGCACGCCGAATGGCCCGCCGACGGGGGCAAGCGGTTCGAGCGCGACGTGCTGGCCACCCTCGCGGACGGCGCCCGCCCCGCGCTCCTGCGCTACCGCACGTTCCTCGCCACCACGCTGCACCCCGCGGCGCGCGGCGAGGACCGCGCCGGCGTGTGGGCCCTGCCCGACAGCGCGGGCTGCTACGCCGCGCTCGCCGCTTCGCACACCAGCCTCGACCTCGGCCCCGCCGAGATCCACGCGATCGGCCTCGCCGAGCTCGAGAGCATCCACGCGGAGATGCGCGTGCTCGGAAAGCGCCTGTTCGACACCGAGGACATCCCGACGATCTTCGCGCGCCTCCGGGACGACCCCGCCCTCCGCTTCACGACGGCAGAGGAGGTCGAGGCGAAGGCGGCCGCCGCGCTGGAGGCCGCCCGGCTGCGCATCCCCGCGTTCTTCGGGCGCCTGCCCGTCGCGAGCTGCGGTGTGCGGCGGGTGCCCGATCACGAAGCGCCGTACACGACGATCGCCTACTACCGGCAGCCGGTGCCGGGCGAGCAGGACGGCTACTACTACGTCAACGTGTACGCCCCCGAGACCCGCCCGCGCTTCGAGGCCGAGGTGCTCGCGTTCCACGAGTCCATCCCCGGGCATCACCTTCAGATCGCCATCGCGCAGGAGCTGCCGGCGCTCCCCGAGTTCCGCCGGCACCTCGGCACCACCGCGTTCGTAGAGGGCTGGGCGCTGTACACCGAGCGCCTCGCGGACGAGATGGGGCTGTACACGGGCGACCTCGATCGCCTCGGGATGTTGTCCTTCGACAGCTGGCGCGCGTCGCGACTCGTGGTCGACACGGGCATCCACACGATGAAGTGGGACCGCACGCGCGCGGAGCGCTTCCTCTTCGAGAACACGCCGCTGGCGAAGAACAACATCACGAACGAGGTCGATCGCTACATCACGTGGCCCGGCCAGGCGCTCGCCTACAAGCTCGGCCAGATCGAGATCCGCGCGCTCCGCGAGGAGGCCGAGGCCGCGCTGGGAGCGCGCTTCTCGCTGCCGGCCTTCCACGACGTGGTGCTCGATCAGGGCGCGGTGTCCTTGCCGGTGCTGCGTCGCCAGGTGCGCGCGTGGATCGTTTCCGGGGGGTGACACAAACTGGCAGCGTGCGGGCGAGCTCCACCCGCTTCGCCGCAACGCCGGTCTTACCTCCTGTTCGGCGGCCCGATCCTTCGGGCCTCCGTGGAGGAAGTGTGGAAGAAGATCTGTCGACTACGCCCGAAGGGGTGGCCAGGCGCCTCTCGAACGAGGAGGCGCTGGAGATCGGCGTCGAGGCCTATCTGTACGCATACCCCCTCGTGCTCATGGACGTGACACGCCGCCAGATGACGAGCACGGACAAGGCGGGGGATGTCACCGGACGGGGTCCGACCAACACGTTCAATCACGTCCGCGCCTTTCCGGTGGGTGACTTTCGCACGGTCGTGCGGCCCAATTTCGACACGCTCTATTCGAGCGCGTGGCTCGATCTGTCGCGGGAGCCGATGATCGTCACGGCGCCCGATACGGCGGGCCGGTATTACCTGCTCCCGATGCTCGACATGTGGAGCGACGTGTTCGCCGACCCCGGGGCGCGGACCACGGGGACCGGCGAGCGCCACTTCGCCGTGGTCCCGCCGGATTGGAACGGGAAGGCGCCGCAGGGCGTCGAGGTCATCCGGGCGCCGACCCCGGGTGTCTGGGTCCTCGGCCGCACCCAGACGAACGGCACCAACGATTACGAGGCGGTGCGCCGGATCCAGGACGGCTTCCGGATCACGTCCATGAGCGCGTGGGGGAAGGGGCAGATCCCGCTTCCAACCACCCCGGTGACCCCAGCGGCGGGCCCGCCGGTAGACGCGAAGACCCCGCCGATGGACCAGGTCGCGGGCATGAACGCGACCACGTTCTTCACCTACGCCGCGGAGCTGATGCGGACGCAGCCGTCCCACATCAACGACTGGCCGGTCCTCGCGCGGTTGCGACAGATCGGGTTCTACCCGGGCCAGCCCTATGACCTCGCCACCGCCGACACGCTCGTGCGCAACGCGCTCACGCAGGCGGTGCCGGAGGCGCAGAAGCGCATGGCGTCGAAGGTGGCCTGCCTGGGCCCGATGAACAATGGGTGGTTGATGGTCACCGAGGGGATCGGCGCCTACGGGATCGACTACCTGCGGCGCGCCGCCATCGCGCTCGTGGGGCTCGGCGCAAACCTGCCACGAGACGCGACCTACCCCCAATCCATGGTCGACAAGAGCGGGGCTCCGTACACCGGGACGAACGACTACGTCCTTCACTTCGACCCGGGCCAGGATCCGCCCGCGTGTGCGTTCTGGTCGGTGACCCTGTACGACGCGAAGGGCTTCCCGGTGGCCAATCCGCTCAATCGGTTTGCGCTCGGCGATCGCGACGCGCTCCGGCGCAACCCGGACGGCTCGTTGGACCTCTACATCCAGCGAACCAACCCCGGCCGGGACCGCGAGGCGAATTGGCTCCCCGCGCCGGAGGGACCGTTCAACCTGACGATGCGCATCTATTGGCCGGCGCCGCCGGCCTTGGACGGGCGCTGGGTGCCGCCGGCGGTGACACGCACGACGCGGTGAAATAGCGTGAAATAGCAGGGCGGTCGCGCGTCTGCCGAGGGTGGGCGCGCGGCTTCCATCCTCGACCGTGACGGGCTGGACTTGGCGAGCTGCACGGACGGTGTGGCGCGGGGTGAGGCGGCGGGCTGGTTTGGGCGCGCCCCCGTCGAGGCGCCGGGGTCGGTCCCCTCCCGGGGTCGCGGCGAAGCCGCTCCGTTGGCGCTCCCGCCGCTGCCGCGGCGGCGCGCCGAACCGTCCGCGCCCGCGCGGCCGCCCGCCGGGCACCTCGCGTTTCCAACTCTCTGGCCGCGTGTGTGAGGGTGAACGGTGGGCGCGCCTGGATGGGTAGCGCTCGAGCCACCGCGGGCCGCCCAAGTGATGACCATGGCGCCATGCGACCGGACTCAACTTGACCGCGATACCATCCTCGACTTCCGTCGCACTTGATCCCTTCTTCGCGACCGGACTGAACTCAGAGGTCGAGGTCTCCCTGACCTTGGTCGCATTTGAGCGGCGATCCGCGACCGAACTGGACTCATTGCCGTGTGCAAAAGGCTTGATCGTCTCGTCCAAACGTGTGATCAGCACACACGATGAGGTCAACCGATGGGCAAGGCACTCTCCCTGGATCTACGAGAACGGGTCGTCGGGGCCTACAAGCGCGGGGAGGGCAC
>JAUXQH010000170.1 GCA_030685065.1 Pseudomonadota bacterium
CCGGCCTGACGCGGATGGGCGGCACCCTGTTCGCCGCCACGGCCGCCGCCGGCGCGCCGGTGATCGGGGCGGCCAACACGGGCACCCTCGGCTCGTTGAGCGGGAGCGCGCTCGAGCGGAGCAACGTCGAGCTGGAGGACCAGTTCGTCGCGATGATCACGTCGCAGCGGTCCTACCAGGCCAGCGCCAAGGTCATCTCCGCGGCGGACGAGTCGCTCCAGACGCTGGTCCAGCTCCTGTAGTGATCCGTTTCCCCTCAAGCGGCGCCTCCCGGGCGCCGATGGGAGGGATGTAGCCCGAACCGCTGGAGCCCACGATGCAGGATGACGCCGCCGAGATGCCCGCCCCCTCGACCTTGCGCGCGCGCTTGCTCGTTCCGGCTGCCATGCTCCTGGCGGGCCTGGGGCTCGGCGGCGCGGGGGCGTGGTTCCTCGCGGCGCCCACGGCGCCCGCCGCGGAGCACGGGGAAGCGACCGCCGAGGGCGCCCCCGCGGAGGACGGTGCCGCGCCCACAGAGGGCCACGGTGCCGCGCCGGGGGAGGGTGCCGTCGAGGGACACGCGCTCGCTACCGGGCTCGCCGTGACGAGCCTCGGCACGTTCACGGTCAACCTCCGCGGCACGGGCGGCGGGCGCTTGTTGCGGCTCGAGGTGCAGGTGGAGGGGCCGGCGCTCCAGTCGGACGCCCTCGCGTCGCGGGCGGCGCCCATCCGCGACACCATCATCACCGCCGTGAGCGACTACACCTGGTCGGAGCTCGAGGGCTCGAGCGGCAAGATCCGCCTCCGCGACGAGCTGATGGCGCGGGTCAACTCCGCCGCCTCCCCCTCCAGCATCGAGCGCATCTACTTCACCCAGTTCGTCGTCCAGTGAGCACCGCCGACCCCCGGAGCGAAGGCGGGAGCCCCGTGGCCCCCGTGTTCACCGAGGTGCTCGGCAGCGCCGCGCGTCGGCTGCGGGCCAAGCTCGCCAGCCGGAGCGGTCGCGACTCGCCCGTTGTCGTCGGCGCTCCCGACGCGTGTTCGCTCGCGGATCTCGTCGCCACCGTCCCCGCCGGTCGGGGCCTCTGGTGCGCCTTTCCGGTGCCCGCCGGGGGCCCACCCGCGCTGGTCCTGGTGGAGGCGGAGCTCCTCTCCGGGCTCATCGGGCAGCTGTTCGGTGCGCCCGCGGGCGACACCGCGCCGGGGCGCGGCGGAGGCCTCACCGAGGTGGAGCAGGCCGTGGGGGCGCGGATGTGCCGCGAGCTGATCGACTCCCTGCTGGCCTGCTGGGCGGGCAGCCCGGCCCCGCGCCTCACCGTGGGCGAGGTGGCGCCCTCTCCGCGGGTGTGCGCCGGCCTCGATCCGATGAGCGCGTACGTGGCCGTGCCGATGGAGATCGGCCCCCTCGGGGTGCCGCTCGGCACCTTGTTCGTCGCGCTCCCCGCCGCCATCGTGCCCGGCGTCGCCCCGCTGCCGGCACCCCCGCCGCCCGAGCTGCGCGTCGTCTCGGCCCGGCGCCCGCCCCAGTACGATCGCGTGCTCCCGGTCGAGGTCGACTTCGTCGCGGAGCTCGCCCGGATGACCGTGTCGCTCCGCACGCTTCGCTCCCTCGCGGTCGGAGACGAGCTGCCTCTTCCCACCTCGACCGAGGTGATGGGCCGGGTCGGCGGTCTACCGGCGTTCTTCGGCGAAGCCGGCACGCAGGGAGGGGTCCGATCGCTCAGAGTGACGCGGCGCGCGAATTCAGCCTCAAGTCAGAAGGTGGACGACCGATAGCTCTCCCAGAAGGGAGCGCACGTGCCCGATCGCACCATCGGTTTTCTCCAGGACCTGCCCGTCGAGGTCGTCGTCGAGCTCGGGCGCGCGCGGATGACCATCCGTCAGCTCGCATCGCTCGATCGGGACGACGTGGTCGAGCTGGACCGCGGAGAAGGCGAGCCGCTCGATCTCGTGGTGGGCGGCCGCGTGATCGCGCGCGTCGAGATGGTGACCGTGCGCGATCGCGTCGCCCTGCGCGTCGTGGAGGTGGCCGGAGAGGAGCCGGTGCGGAGCGCGGGATGATCGCGGCGCTGCTGCTCCTCGCGACGCTCGCCCGCGCGGACGAGGCGGCCACGTACGACCGGTTGTTCGGCGACGAGCCCGCGCCCGCGGCGACGGTCGAGAGCGCGGAGCTTCCGTCTCCGTGGCGCCTGGTCGGACCGGCCACGCTCGCGGTGGTCGGCCTCGCCGGTGCCTGGTGGGTGAAGAAGCGGGCGCCCGCCGTGGGCGGCGCGAAGCCGCTCTCGGTGGTGTGGCGCCAGGCGCTCGGGGATCGCGGCACCCTCGTGCTCATCGAGGTGCTCGACGCCGACGGCGAGACGCGCCGGCTCCTCATCGGGACCGGCGGCGGCCCCCCGTCGCTCGTGGCCGATCTCGGCACGTGCCTGTCGGTCGAGGTCTACGCGGACATGCCGGCGGTGTCGCCGGAGGTCGCGGTCGCCAGACCGGCAGCTCCCAAGGCGCCGGTGGCGAAGCCGGAGGTGGCCAAGGCGGCGGTGGCCGTGCCGGCCGTCGCGCCGGCGGCCGCGGCCAGGCTCGCCGCTCCGAAGGCCGCTCCCCTGGCGGCCGCCGCTCCGAACGCCGCCCCCCCGAAGGCCGCTCCCCCGAGGGCCGCCGCGCCGAAGGCCGCCCCGCGCCCCGCCCCCGGGCTCGCGACCTACGCGGCCTACGCCGCCGCCGCCGAGGGCCACATCGACGGCGCCCCGGCGCCGCGCAACGTCGCGAGCGAGCTGCTCGCCGAGCGCAGGAAGATCGCATGTTGATCCTGCTCGCTGTCCTGGCCGCCGTCGCCGACGCGGCGCCGCTCGCGGCCGACCTCCACGGCGTTGCCGCCGCGGCGCCGGGGACCATCGATTTTGTCGCCGGCTCGGCCGCGGGCCCGATGGACGCCGGCGGCCTGATCGCCCAGGCCGTGGGGCCGAACGGGCTCACCGGCGACGAGGCCGTCTCTTCGAGCACCGCGGTCCGCCTGCTCCTGTTCCTCACCGGGATGACCTTCCTCCCGGCGATGGTCATCGTGATGACGCCGTTCATCCGGTTCGTCGTCGTGCTCTCCCTGCTCCGCCAGGCGCTCGGGCTCGCCCAGTCGCCGCCGAACCAGGTCATCGTGGGCCTCTCGCTCTTCCTCACGCTCCTCGTCATGCAGCCGGTGTTCGAGACCTCCTGGAAGGACGGCGTCGCGCCCCTCCTGGACGGGGCGGCCCAGCCCGAGCAGGCCTACGAGGGAGCGGTCGCGCCCTTCCGCACCTTCATGTTGGCGAACACCCGGCGCAACGACATGGCCGCGATCCTCGAGGTGGCGGCGATCCCGCGCCCCGAGTCGCTCGCGGAGATCCCGACACCCGCCCTGGTGAGCGCGTTCGTGCTCTCCGAGCTCAAGACCAGCTTCGTCATCGCCATCTACGTGTTCATCCCGTTCCTCGTCGTCGACCTCGTGGTGAGCAGCATCCTGCTCGGGCTCGGCATGATGATGCTGCCGCCGGTCCTCGTCTCCCTCCCCTTCAAGCTGCTCATCTTCGTGTTGATGGATGGGTGGGTGCTGCTGGTGAAGGATCTCGTCGCCGGGGTGGCGCGATGACCCTCACCGAGGCCACCGTGCTCGGCCGCGAGGCGCTCTGGACCGTGCTCCTCGTCGGCGGGCCCGCGCTGCTCGTGACGCTCGCCGTCGGCACCGCGTTGTCGGTCATCCAGGCGGTCACCCAGGTGCACGAGCAGACCCTGAGCTTCCTGCCCAAGCTGGTCGCCGTCGCGATCGTGCTCGCGATCGGCGCCGGGTGGATGGCGAGCGAGCTGGTCCGCTTCGGCACGCGTTCGTTCTCACACGCCGCCACCGTTGGCCAACCATGAGCGGCGGCCAACCGTGACGCTCGTCGCCGGCGGCATGTTCGTCTTCTCGCGCATCGGCGGGCTGCTCATGGCCATGCCGGTGCTCGGGGCGTCGGGCATCCCCGTTCAGGCGCGCCTCGCGGTGGCCGTGCCGTTGTCCTTGTTGTTGCTTCCGTCCGCCGGGCAGGTTCCGCTGCCCGCGACCCTCTCGGCGCTGTTGGGCGGCATCATCAGCGAGGTGGTGCTCGGCCTGCTCATGGGCTTCTGCATGCAGGTCGTGTACGCGGCCCTCGGCGTGGCGGCCGACCTCGCGAGCACCCAAGCCGGCTTGCAGCTCGCCGGCATGGTCGATCCCGTCACGATGGCGCAGCCGGGCGTGCTCGGCGTGCTCGTCACCTGGCTCGGGGCGGGGGTGTTCCTCGGGGCCGACATGCACCTGTTCTGCCTCACCACGCTGGGCAGCTCCTTTCACGAGGTGCCCCCCGGCGCGGTCACGATGGCGTTGGGCGGGGCGGAGGGCCTGGTGCGGCTCTCCGGCACCATGCTCCTGACCTCCGTCCAATTGGCCGCGCCCCTGACCGTGTTCGTGTTCTCGGTCAACCTCGCGATGTCGATCCTCGGGCGCATGGCGCCCGGGCAGCAGTTCTTCTTCGCCGTCGGCACCACGCTCCACGTCGTCGCCGGGCTCGCGCTGCTCACGCTCGCTCTCCCGGCCATGTTGCGCGTCTGGGTCGACCTGCTCCCAACTGGGCTCGAGGCCATGATGCAAGCCGTCCATCTCGCGGGCGGGTAGCCGGTGTCCGAGCAGGCCGGCGAAAAGACCGAGCAGGCCAGTGACAGGCAAATCGAGAAGTTCCGGAAGGAGGGGCGTGTCACAACGTCCCGGGACCTGCTCGGCGCCGCGTCGCTCTCCGCCGGTGCGCTCGGGATGGTCGTGGCCGCCCCGATGCTGGGGAACGGGATCCTCCGGCTCGCATACGCGAGCTTCGCGCGCGCGGCGTCGCCCTCGCTGACGGACGCCGACGTGCTCGCGATCATCCACGGCTCGCTCGCCGCGGTCGCGCCGGGTGTCGCCGTCACGCTGGTGCCCGCCGCGCTCGTGACCACGGCGACCGGCCTCCTCCTCTCCAAGTTCAACCTCTCGACCGAGGCGATCGAGTGGAAGCCCGAGCGTCTCGACCCCATCGCGGGGACGAAAAAGCTGTTCTCGGGCCAGTCCTTCGAGAGCCTGGGAAAGGCGCTCTTCGCGGGGGCGCTCGTCGTCTGGTCGGCGTGGTCCGCGCTCTCTCCCTGGTGGGCGTGGCTCCCCGTCGCGCCGTCCTGGTCGGTCCAGGCCCAAGCCCAGGTGATCGCCGACATCGCGCGCGCGCTGCTCGCCCGCGCGATTCCGGCCGCGATCCTGCTCGGCGTGGCCGATTACGGCCTTCAGTGGTGGCGGATGGACAAGGAGATGAAGATGACCCGCCAGCAGGTGCGGGACGAGCACAAGGAGAGCGACGGCGATCCCCACGTGCGCGCCCAGCGGCGGCGCCGTGCCCGCCAGCTCGCATCGGGGCGGCAGCTCGCGGACGTGCCGAAGGCGGACGTGGTGGTCGTGAATCCGACCCACTACGCGATCGCCCTGCGCTATCGAAAGGAGGAGAACGCGGCGCCCGTGATCGTCGCCCGGGGGGTCGATCACCTCGCGCTCCAGATCAAGGCGGCGGCGATGCGGGTGGACATCCCCATAATCGAAAATCGCGCGCTCGCACGGGCATTGTACGCGCAGGGGCGCGCGGGTTCCGCCATCCCGCGCGAGCTGTACGGGCCGGTCGCTCAGGTGCTGGCTGCGGTGTACCGGAAGCGTCACCGGATGTCGTGACGACGAAGATTTACACTGACACAGATCCGCTAAGGATGGGGACGCGGTGACCGAATCAAAAGTACGGGGACAGTAAGTTTGTCCCTCCGGTCCACGGCCCCGCCGTTGGTACCGAACCCCCAGCTGGCCTGGCTGGTGGTGTGACACCCGGCACCGGAGACGACCCAATGGCCCTCACTGTATCTGTAACGGCGGTATCTGTCGCCGCCGGGCGCCGCCCCCCGATGGCTCCCCCCCAGAACTCCGAGCGGGACGCCCAGATCGTGAGCTTTCTTCCGCTGGTGCGGGTGATCGCGATCCGCATCGCGCGCTGCTACCCCTCGTCGCTCGAGGTGGACGATCTGGCGAACGTCGGCACCATCGGCCTCATCGAGGCGGTCGACCGCTTCGAGGCGCACCGCGGCGTGCCCTTCCGCGCCTTCGCCGAGCTCCGCATCCGCGGTGCCATGGTGGATGCCATCCGCAAGACGGATTGGGTGCCACGCGAGATTCGTCGTCGTACCAACCTCGTCGACGACGCCCGCCGCACCCTCCGTCACCGCCTGGGCCGCGCGCCCTCCCGCGTGGAGCTGGCTACCGCGCTCGAGGTCACCCCCGAGGTGCTCGACGAGGTGATCGGCTCGACCGCGCCCCGCCGCCTCGTCCCGCTCGACGCGCCCGCCGTCGAGGACAGCAACACCCGCGTGTCCGACCTCATCGCGGACACCGACGCCCTGGTGCTGGAGCGCTGGATCAACGACGAAGATCGCGGCGCGGTCGGCGAGGCGATCGAGCAGCTCCCGGACGACGAGCGCGAGGTCGTGGTGATGTACTACGAGCGCGGCATGAAGTACCGCGAGATCGGCGCACAGATGGGCATCTGCGAGAGCCGTGTGTGTCAGCTCCGCGGCAAGGCCGTCGAACGCCTGCGCAAGCGCGTGCAGCTGCGGGCGAGCCTCGCGGGCTGAGCGGGGTCGCTACGAGGGGGGAGCCGGGGTTTCGACCCCGGCTTTCTTGTTTTTGGGGGCGCTCATCCGGCGCTGGAGGGAGACGGGGAGGATCTTGCTCCTCCCGCACCCTCATCCGGCGCTGGCGCGCCACCTTCTCCCACAGGGAGAAGGGGAGGAACTATTCCCCCCCCTCTCCCTCCGGGAGTGGGTGCCCGCTGGGCGGGTGAGGGGACACCCAAGTGTCACAAACAAGAATGCCCCGGCCTTCCGGCCGGGGCATCTCGCGTCAGCCATCCGAGCGGAGCGTTACTCGCCGCGCCCGTAGTAGAGCCAGGCGCCGCCGCTGTTGCTGTAGCCGAAGCCGTCCCAGCTCGGGGCGCTGGTCATGAAGTCGGCGTAGCCGTCCGCGTTCACGTCGCCGCCGCCGGACACCGCGTAGCCGACCGCGTCCGAGGTGTTGGCGCCGGTGTAACGGGCGTCGTAGGTGGCCGCGGAGCTGACACCGACGGGAGCCGGACCATACACCACGTAGGTGGCGCCGGAGAGGCTCAGCCCGTCGGCGTCGTACCCGGTGGCGCCCACGAAGAGGTCGGAGAAGCCGTCCCCGTTGACGTCGCCGATACCCGCCACCGTGCGGCCGAAGAAGTCGTTCGACACCTCGCCGGTGAGGATCGAGTCCGCCGAGGCCGCGGCGACCGCCCCGGAGGGCGCGGTGGTGTAGACGTACAAGGCGCCCGCGTCCGTGGCCGCGGAGTCCTCCTTGTCGGCGCTCACGGCGAGGTCGCCGTAGCCGTCGCCGTCGATGTCCCCGAGGCCCGCGACCGCGAGTCCGAACCGATCCGCCGCCGCCGTGCCGGTCAGGACCGCGTCCGCGGTGCTCGCGGACACGCTGCCGGACAGCGCCTCGACCCCGTAGAACACGTAGGCGTGGCCCGGCGAGGTCGCCGAGACCGCGGCGGGGGCGCCGAGGACCAGGTCGGCGAGCCCGTCGCCGTCGAGGTCCGGGGCGAGCACCGCGCCGTAGCCGAGGTTGTCGCCGGCCGACACGCCCGTCACGAGCAGGGTCGCGTCGGTGGTGAGGCTCTCGGCGCCGCCGGCGATGTCGAGCGCGTTCCAGATCCCGACGGCACCCGCGGCGCTCGCACGGTTGTAGGCGCTCACCATCACGTCCGCGAGGCCGTCCCCGTCCACGTCTCCGCCGTCGATCGCGACGCCGGTGTAGTTGTTGGTGTCGGGCGCGGTGAAGGTCGCGAAGGCGTCCGCGACCGTGGTGGGAGACGAGCCGCCGAGGAACAGGTAGGTGCGGCCACGGTCGTTGGATTCGGCGCGCCAGGCGGACGAGAGCAGGTCGTCCGTGCCGTCACCGTCCACGTCGCCCGCGAAGCGGCTCGCCCACCCGAATTGGTCGCTCGAGAGCGTGGTGTCACCGTCGATCGCGAGGTCGGCCGTTCCGATCGCGTCGGTGGTGTCGACCGGGCCGTACCACATGTGCACCCGGCCGTTGTCGACCCGGGGCGAGGTGTCGTGGTAGGCCTGCCCGATGACCACGTCGTCGAAGCCGTCGCCGTTGAAGTCGCCGTTGTTGGCGATGGAGTGCCCGACCGCGTGGCTCGCCGCCGTGCCGTACGCGCGGAAGCCGTAGTCGGCCTTGGCCGTGGCGCTGCCGCTCCACTCACACACCGTGGGATCGGGATCGCAGTCGTTGTCGACCCCGTCGTTGCACACCTCGGTGTTGCCAGGGAAGGCGAGCGCCTCGGCGTCGTCACAATCGGTGGCGTCCGCGACGTACCCGGTCGGCGCGGTGCACGCGCTGGTGCTCGTCGCGGTGTCACCGAACGAGTCGCCGTCGGCGTCCGCGTACCAGGTGCCCGGGGTGACCCCGTTGTCCACCACCGTGTCACAGTCGTCGTCGACCGAGTTGCAGGTCTCGACGGCGCCCGGGTACACCGTGGCGTCCGTGTCGTTGCAGTCGGTCGCGGCGGTGACGCCATCGGCGTCCGTGTCGTTGTCCGCGGGGCAGTCGTAGTTGGCGGCGCCGGGCGTGCCGAATTCGTCGTTCGTGGTGCTGGGGGTGTCGTACCAGCGCCACGCATCGTTCACGGAGACCGCGCCGGTCAGCCCGCTCGAGGTCGAGCACCAGGAGCCGATCGCGTCGTTGTCCGTGGCGTTGACGTGCAGCGGATCGACCGTGATGGAATACCCCGCGTTTCGCGGCCAGTAGCCGTTCGTCGCGTCGTAGGTCCAGGTCACGCTGTCGAGCTGGGTGCCCGTGGTGCGGGTGCCGTTCGCGTAGATCGCGAACGTGTCCGCGTCACGGCGGATGAAGAAGGTGTTGTCGTGGTAGGTGCCACGGTACGAGGAGGGTTGGGTCTCGTCTCCCCAGACGTAGTCGCACATGAGCGGATACGCGGCGGTCGAAGCCTCGTAGTTGTCCGTGTCACAGAACACGGCGTACCCGCCGGGCGCCAGGATCGGGGCCGCCGTCGGGTCGATCGTCACCTGGTTGCCCGAGCTCGACGTGCCCCGGGCGATCGTCCAGTTGGAGAGGTCGACCGAGCGCGCGGAGGCGTTGAACACCTCCACCCAGGAGCCGTCATTCACCACCGCGGCCGCGCCGAAGCGCGCCTGGCGGTGGATCTCGCTCACCACGACATCGCCGACGGCGACGAAGTCCTCGTCCACGAACCCGTCGCAGTCGTCGTCCACCAGGTCGTCCGCCTCGACGGCGGCGGGGTACGCGGAGGCGTCGCTGTCGTCGCAGTCGGTGGTGTCGGCGGTGTAGCCGATCGGCGCGGTGCAGCTGGTGGTGGTGTTGGTCGCGTCCCCGAAGCCGTCGGCGTCGAGGTCGGCGTAGAACAGCGCGTCCCCGGAGAGCTCGCCTTCGTCGACGGCGCCGTCGCAGTTGTTGTCCACGCCGTCGCACGTCTCCACTCCGGCGGGCGAGTTGGATGCCGCGTCGTCGTCACAGTCCGTGTCGTCCACGACGTACCCGATGGGCTGGGCGCACGCGAAGATCATCCCCGCCGGGTCGCCGTAGCCGTCCGCGTCGGTGTCCGCGTAGTACGGGGTGCCGCTCGAGCTGTCGTCGATGATGCCGTTGCAGTTGTTGTCCACGCCGTCGCACGCGTCGTCCGCGCCGGGGAAGATGGCGCTGTCGTGGTCGTCGCAGTCCTCCGTGCCGTCGAAGCCGTCGGCGTCGAGGTCGGGGAGGGACTGGCAGGCGTAGTTGTCCGCGCCGGGGGTGCCGTGCTCGTCGCGGCTGGAGGCGAGGTTGTCGAACCAGCGCCAGGAGGTGCTGCTCGCCACCGCTCCCGCGGCGTTGCTCGAGGTCGAGCACCACACGCTCCGGGAGTCGTTGTCGGTGGCGTCGCGGTAGCCGCCGTCGAGGCTCAGGGAGTAGCTCGCGTCGCGGGGCCAGTAGCCGTTCACCGCGTCGTAGGTCCAGCGGACCGAGTCGACCTGGGTGCCGGTGGTGCGGCCGCCGCCGATGTAGAGGGCGACGGTCTCCGCGTCGCGGCGGAGGAAGAACGTGTTGTCGTGGTTCACGCCGACGTACGAGGCGGACTGGGCCTCGTCGCCCCAGACGTAGTCGCACGTGAGCGGCCAGGACGCCACGGAGCCTTGGTAGTTGTCCGTGTCACAGAAGACCGCGTAGGCGCCGGGCGCGAGCACGGGCGCGCTCGCGGCGTCGAGCGTCACGGCGTTGTAGGGGACGGCCGCGCCGCGCGAAAGCACCCAATTCGCGAGGTCCACGGTGCGGGCGGACGTGTTGTACACCTCCAGCCAGCTCCCGTTGTTCACGATCGTGGCCCCGCCGAAGCGCGCTTGCCGGTTCACCTCGGTGAACACGATGTCGCCGACGGCCACGAAGGTCTCGTCGACCCACCCGTCACAGTCGTCGTCCACGAGGTTGTCCGCCTCGGTCGCGTCGGGGAACACGGTGCTGTCGGCGTCGTCGCAGTCGAGGCTCGTGCTGTAGCCGTCACCGTCCTCGTCCGGCCCCGTGCCGAGGATGGGCGCGCGGACGTCACCGGCGGTGTCCGGCAGGGCCGCCGCGAGCGGGAAGGGCGACGAGGAGTCGGAGGAGTCCAGGTCCTCGAGGCCGACGCTGCAACCGGCCAGCGCGACGAGCGTTGAGGGGACGAGCAACGAGAGAAAAACGCTGGGGCGTGGCATGGATATCCCGGTGTGGGGGCGGACATCCGTAGGGGGCGCCCGCACACACCGGAGCCTATGGCGCGACTTGGGGGGAGGGGAAGGGCGGGCGGCCGCCCACCACCCGGGCGTGTCTCCGATTGTCGCGGGCGCGATCGCACGGAGGCAAGCCCATACTCGTCGCGTCGTTGTCTTCCCGCCGACGCAAGGAAGCGACAATTCATGCTGGACCAGGACGATTGATGTTGGATGAAGGGGGCCGGGCGACCGCGCGTGGAGGCCCGCGTCCATTCGTGACGCCGCCGAGCGTGACGCCGGCCACCGGTGCGCGAACGCGCGGCCGACTCCCACGCGATTGTTGCACTCCCGGCCAGCATCTGCGATAAACGCGCGTCTCAACCCCCGTGCTCGCGCGGAAGGAGCCCAGTACCGATGATGAAATTCTTCAAGGGAAGCTTCCTGTTCACCCTCGTCGGGCTCGTGCTCGGCGCTGTCATCGGGTGGCGGGCCAGCGGGTCCGTAGAAGGCGCGCTTTCGGCGTTGTTCATCGTCGCCGTGCTGGGCGTGCTCGAGGTGAGCCTCTCCTTCGACAACGCGGTCGTCAACGCGACGGTCCTCAAGGACATGGACGCGATCTGGCGCCGTCGATTCCTGACATGGGGCATCGCGATCGCCGTGTTCGGCATGCGCATCGTGTTTCCGCTGGTGATCGTGGCGATCGTCGCGTGGATCTCCCCGTGGGAGGCCGTGATGCTGGCGATCACGGACCCGACCGAGTACGGCGTGATCCTCACGAAAGCCCACATCTCCGTGTCGGCGTTCGGCGGGGCGTTCCTCATGATGGTCGGGCTCAAGCACTTCCTCGACGTCGAGAAGGACGTGTTCTGGATCCGCATCATCGAGCAGCCGATCTCGCGGTTGGGCCGGATCGAGGCGTTGCAGCTGGCGATCGTGATGATCCTCCTGTACGCCGTCTCGACGCAGGTCGCCGCGGCGGAGCAGGTCGAGTTCCTGGTCGCCGGGATCTTCGGGCTCGTCACCTACATCGCGGTCGACGGCGTCGGCGCGCTCATGCAGGACGGCGGGGCCGGCCATGGCGAAGCGGTGGTGCGCACCGGCCTGGGCGCGTTCCTGTACCTCGAGGTGCTCGACGCCTCGTTCTCGTTCGACGGCGTGATCGGCGCGTTCGCGCTCACGACGAACCTGCTCATCATCGCCATCGGCCTCGGCATCGGCGCGATGTTCGTCCGTAGCCTCACCATCATGCTCGTCGAGAAGGGCACCCTCGCGGAGTACCGCTACCTCGAGCACGGCGCGTTCTACGCGATCGTCGCGCTCGGCGTCATCATGTTCCTCCAGGCGTTCCTGCACATCCCCGAGCTCGTGACCGGCCTGATCGGCGCCACCTTCATCGGCGTTGCCTTGATCTCGTCCGTCAGGTACAACCGGGCGCATCCCGCGGAAGCCGAAGCTGCGGCCGAGGCCGCGCAGTAGCACCCCCTCTCTTTACTTCTCCGGAGAAATCATGGCCGTAAGTCTCGTCAAGGGCGGAAACGTCAACCTCTCCAAGAGCGCGCCCGGGCTCACCAAGGTGTCCGTAGGCCTCGGCTGGGATGCCCGCTCGACCGATGGCGCCGCGTTCGACCTCGACGCGAGCGGCTTTCTCCTCAACGGCGAGGGGAAGGTGCGCGGAAACGCCGACTTCATCTTCTACAACTGCAAGCGCTCGACCTGCGGGTCGGTAGAGCACGCGGGCGACAACCAGACCGGCGCGGGCGATGGCGACGACGAGACCCTCAAGGTCAACCTCGGCGCGGTCCCGGCGGAGGTGCAGCGCGTCGCCTTCTGCGTGACCATCCACGACTCGGACACCCGCAGGCAGAACTTCGGCATGGTGTCCAAGGCGTTCATCCGCGTCCTCGACGCGGGGAACAGCACCGAGCTCGCCCGCTACGACCTCTCGGAGGACGCCTCGGTGGAGACCTCGATGATCTTCGGCGAGCTCTACCGCCACGGCGCCGAGTGGAAGTTCAAGGCCGTCGGCCAGGGCTTCACGGGCGGCCTCAACGCGTTGGCAAAGAGCTTCGGCGTCGACGTCGGCTGATCTCGCCTCGCCCGCTCACGTAGAATCCTGTCCCTGTAGAATCCCAGCGCAACCACCAGCGCAACCACCAAGGAGCAACACCATGGCCATCTCTCTCTCCAAGGGCGGAAACATCTCGTTGTCGAAGGAGGCCCCGGGCCTCACGCGGATCACCGTGGGCCTGGGATGGGATCCCCGCGCCACGGACGGCGGCAAGTTCGACCTCGACGCGAACGCCTTCCTGCTCAACGCGGCCGGCAAGGTCCGTAGCGACGCCGACTTCATCTTCTACAACCAGCTCAAGTCGGTTGACGGCTCGGTCGAGCACACCGGTGACAATCGCGACGGCGCGGGCGAGGGCGACGACGAGTCGATCAAGATCGACCTCGGCAAGGTGCCCGCCGACGTGCAGCGCGTCTCCGTCTGCGTCACGATCGACGAGGCCGAGCAGCGCCGCCAGAACTTCGGCATGGTGAGCAACGCGTTCGTGCGCATCGTGAACAGCGACACGAACCAGGAGATCGCCCGCTACGACCTCGCGGAGGACGCGAGCACCGAGACCGCGATCGTCTTCGCCGAGATCTACCGCAACGGCGCCGAGTGGAAGTTCAAGGCCGTCGGGCAGGGCTACAAGGGCGGGCTCGGGCCGCTCGCGCGCAACTACGGCGTGAACGTCTAGTTCGTCCGTTCGAAGGGGTCCGATCGAAAGGAGAGGAAGCGACATGTCCGAGCTCGTACGCGGTCAGAAGCAGAAGCTGTCGGACATGACGACGTCCACACAGCTGGAGATCGGGGTGAAGCTCGCTTCCGCCCCCGGCCAGGTAGTGGACGTGAGCTGCTTCGGGCTCGACGCCGACGGAAAGTTGTCGGACGAGCGCTACTTCATCTTCTACAACCAGAAAGAGTCTCCGTGCGGTGCGCTGGGCGTCCTCGGCGCCAAGCACGGGGACGACCAGGTGTTCCGCGTGGACGTAGGGCGCCTGCCCGCGTCCGTTCGGCGCCTCGTCTTCGTCGCGACGCTCGAAGGCACGGGTACGATGCACGACATCCGCCCGAGCCACCTCCGGATGTACGCGGAGGGCCGCCCCGTCGCGACCTTCGCGTTCGACGGCGGCGCCTTCACCGCCGAGAAGGCGGTGATGATCGCCGAGCTCTACTTCAAGGACGTGTGGCGCTTCGCCGCCGTCGGCCAGGGCTTCGCCGGCGGCTTGTCGGCCGTCCTGGTGCATTTCGGCGGCCAGGAAGCCGCGCCCGCTCCGGCGCCCGTCGTCGCGGCCCCCAAGCCCGCGCCGGCTCCGCCGCCCGCTGCCCCCGCGCCGCCCGCCGCTCCCGCGCCGAAGGTGAACCTCGGCAAGGTCACCCTCGAGAAGCGCGGCGCCGCGCAGCCCATCAGCCTCAAGAAGGGCGGCGGCTCCCAGCCCTTCCACATCAACCTCAACTGGGATGCGCCGAAGAAGCAGGCCGGCATCATGGGGTTCCTCACCGGCACGCCCGCGGCCCCCGACCTCGACCTCGGCTGCATGGTCAAGCTGTCGAACGGCGTGATGACCGTGATCCAGCCGCTCGGCGGGAACTTCGGCAACCGCAACGGCGAGCCCTGGGTCTACCTCGACAAGGATGATCGCAGCGGCGCCGCGACGGACGGGGAGAACCTCTACCTCCTCCGGCCCGACCTCATCGAGAAGGTCATGATCTTCGCGATGATCTACGAGGGCGCCGCCAAGTTCAGCGACGTGAACGCGCGCCTGACCATCAAGGACGACCAGGGCGGCGAGATCCTCATCAAGCTCGACAACCCCGATCCGGGCATGCGCTTCTGCTCGATCGCGATGATCCACAAGCGTGGCGATCGGATCGAGATCGTCAAGGAAGAGCGCTACTTCCCGGGACACCAGCAGGCCGACGAGGTGTTCGGCTTCGGTTTCTCCTGGCGGGCGGGCCGAAAGTAGGAGAGTCTCCCGGAGCGTGGGGTCGCAGATGGAGCTTCAACGAGGACAGCGGTTCAAGCTGCAGGACGCGCAGGCGTCCGGCAAGCTCGAGGTGCGGTGCGAGATCAGCGGCATTCCGGCATCGGATCTCCGCGTGCTCCTGCTCGCGCTCGACGCCGCCGAGCAGCTCGTGGACGGCAAGATCGTCGACGCCTCGGGAGGCCGGCGCACCTGCGAGGGCGTGACCTCCTCCGGGGGCCCGCACGGCTTCGACATCGAGCTCGCGCGGCTCCCCTCGCGGGTGAACCGCCTCGCGATCGTGCTCGCGGTCACGGAGAGCGCGCGCGCCAAGGGCGCCCAGGCCCACTCGATCCAGACCGGAGCGGTGACCCTCAAGGCGGCGGGCTCGACCGTCGGCACCTACAAGTTCCACGGGTCTGACTTCGGCCGGGAAACAGCCCTGTGCCTGGTCGAGGTCTACAAGAAGGACGGCTGGCGCGTCATGGCGTCCGGCGTCGGCTTCCTCGGAGGCCTCCCCTCGCTCGTCTCGCGCTACGGCGGGCGCCTCGAGGACCTCGATGGGAGCTCGCTCCCGCGCCCCTCGGGTGGCGACAGCCCCCCCGCCGGTGGGCGAGGCGGCGGCAGCCCGGGAGGATTGCCCGTCGGCGAGCCCGTGGCCGGCCCCCTGCGCGTCCCGGCGCACTTCGCGGGCCGCAAGGAGCCCCCCGTGCCGACCGGGCTCATCCCGGCGGTGGGCCTCGTGCTGGTGGAGCGCTCCGAGGGCGCGGCCACGGGCACCGGGTTCATGATCGGGCCGGGCGGCTACTTCGTCACCTGTGCCCATGTCATCCGGGACGCCCAGTCCGTCTCGTTCATGCCCGAGGGCACGCAGGAGATGCGCCCCGCCGTGATCGTGAACGTGGATCCCGAGGGTGACCTCGCGCTGCTCCACACGGTCGATCGTCTCGGCAGCGCCGATTGGCTCGTGCTCTCCCGGGCCGACATGGCGCCGAGCCTCGGAGACAACCTGGGGCTGCTCGGGTACCCCCTCGGGGGTGACCTCGGCATCAACCTCACCTACTCCCAGGGCGTCGTGAACAGCCTGCGCAAGGCGGAGAACATCCCCATCCTCCAGGTGGACACGGGCGCCGCTCCAGGATCGAGCGGGGGCCCGGTGTTCCGCCGGTCGGATGGGCACGTGGTCGGCGTGCTCACCAGCGGGCTCACCCAACGCTCCGGCGGCATGCTGGTGAACTTCGCGGTCGACGCGCGGCGGCTCTACCACCTCGGCTGGATCGCGTAGCCCGGGCCCCGCTGCCCAGGCCGTAGCCTGGCCGCCCGCCGATCAGGCCCCGAGGTGCGGCTTGATCGCGGGGAGCAGCTCCTGGTAGGTGCGCCCGCTCGTCTTCTCGCCGATGGCGTGCATCTGCCAGGCGCCGCCGTCGCGGTAGAGGCGGACCATCACCTGCGCGGTGTGGGTGCCGCCGCCGGAGAGCTCGAACCGGGCGATCTCCTTGTCGGTCGTGGAGTCCACCAGGCGGCAGAAGGCGTTCTGGATCTGGTCGAACGACTGGCCGGTGAAGGAGTTCACCACGAACACCAGGTTCTGGACGCCCGAGGGGATCCGGGAGAGGTCGACGTTGATCTGCTCGTCGTCACCGTCCCCCGCGCCCGTGCGGTTGTCACCGGTGTGAACGATCGAGCCGTCCTTGCTCTGAAGCTGCTTGAACCACACGGTGTCGACAACCTCTCCGCGGGCGTCGAACAGCACGCAGGTCGCATCGAGGTCGATCGCCTGATCTTGCTGGAAGAAGCCGAAGAATCCGCCGGTCTTCTTCGCGTCCCAACCCAGGCCCATGATCACCCGGCTGAGCGTGTTACCTGCGGTTTTTTCGAGGGAGATCTTCTGTCCCTTGCTGAGGCTGAGTGCCATGTCCAACTCCTGGCGGCGATGATTTCTGCCGGCGCCGATCGTAGCACGGCTCTCGGATTGTGAGCCGTTCCGCACCCGATCTCGTGTGGTTCTCCCGTGGGCTCTCCAATGTCTATGACGCGGTGCGGCTGCTCCGGGCCGCCGACCCTGCCGGGCGCCTGCGGGTCCTCGCGAGTGACACGCGCGCGCATGCGCCGGCCCTGTCCATCGCGGACGACGCTCTGCTCGAGCCGCGCGGCGTGTCGGAGACCGCCTTCGTCGATTGGTGCCTCGGGGTCTGCGTGGAGCGGGGCGTGCGCGCGTTCCTCCCGGGAGGGCGCGTCCTCGCGTTGGCGCGGCGGCGGGCAGAATTCGCGGCGGTGGGCACGCGGCTGATGGTCGCGGGGGACGCCGATACGCTCGCGCTGGTGGACGACAAGGCGGCCCTCTACGAGCACCTGGGCAGCCGGGTGCCGCAGCCCGCCTGGCGCGTGGTCCGCACCGCGGAGGACATGGACGCCGCGATGGACGCGCTCCGTCCGGGCCATCCCCGCTTGTGCGTGAAGCCCGTCGTGTCCATGTTCGGGCTCGGCTTCCACACCCTGGTGGAGCGGGACGATCCGTACTCTCAGTTCCTGGGCGCGGATCCGGTGCCCCGCTCCGTGGCCTCCACGCGGCGCTTGCTCGTGGGGCAGGAACGCCCGCGCGCGTTGTTGCTGATGGAGTACCTGCCCGGGCCCGAGCGCAGCGTGGACTGCCTCGCGATGAACGGGGAGCTCGTGGTGGCGGTGGCGCGTCAGAAGCGGGGGGATCACCAGGTGATCGAGACCGAGGGCCCCGCCGTCGACATCGCCCGCGAGGTGGTTCGGGCGCTGCGGCTCGACGGGCTGGTCAACGTGCAGACGCGCGACGGCCGCGGGGAGCCGCGCCTGCTCGAGGTCAACGCCCGCATGTCCGGTGGCCTCCTCTACGCCTGCCTCGCGGGCACCGCGCTGCCCTATTGGGCGGTCCAGCTCGCGCTCGGGAACGCGGCCCCCGCCGATGTGCCCAGGCCGCGCGCGGGCGTGATCGTGGCCCCGGTGCAGGGGGCGATCGTGGTCGGGCAGGTCGGCGGAGCGCTCCCCGCGGAAGGCGAGGCGGATCCAGGGTCGCGGATGGGGTGGCCGGCCGCACCGAAGTAGCCCCCCGCGGAGCGCTCCTCACTCCCCGGGCTGCGACTCCTGATGGCCGTCGGGGAGCGGGTCGGGCCACGGCCCCTTGCCGCTCACCACGAGCGGGACTCCGTGGTCACGGCAGAGGGCCCCGAGGTCCGTCAGGAGGTCCAGCAGCGCGAGGGGGGTCGACGCGCCCGCCGACTCGCACCCCACCACGATCCGCGCACACGGATGACCCGCGGCCTCCGGGGGCTCCGCTCGGGGGGGCTGGTCCGTGAGGCCGGCGGCGGGGAGGACCCCATGAACCGCGGGCGGCAGCCAAACGGTGAACGTCGACCCCTCTCCAGGCTCGCTGGTGACCGAGACGTCGCCCCCGTGAAGCTCGACCAGGCGCTTGGTCAGCGCGAGGCCGAGGCCGGTGCCCTCGGGCCGCGTCCCGCCGGGCGAGGAGATCTGTTCGAATTCACGGAAGAGCCGACCGAGGTCCTCCGCCCGAATGCCGATCCCGGTGTCCGAGACGATGAGCCGCACGCCGTCCTCGTTCGCGGTCACCGTCAACGTGACCCGCCCGCCCGGGAGCGTGAACTTGATGGCGTTGGAGAGCAGGTTGATCAGGACCTGCCGCAGCCGCACGGCGTCTCCGATGACCGACGGGAGCTGGTCCGGTACCTCGGCGATCAGCTCCACCCCGGCCTCCTCGGCCAGCCGCCGCACGATGCCGAGGGTGGCGTCGACGAGGGCCTCCAGGAACACGGGCTCCTGGGCGATCTCCATGCGCCCGACCTCCACCTTCGACAGGTCGAGCACGTCGTCGACGAGGCGGAGCAGGTGACGGCCAGCGCCGTGGACGTGTCGGACGAAGGCGAGCTGACGGGGCGTGAGCGGCCCGAAGTCCTGCCCCTCGAGGATCTCCGCGAAGCCGATCACCGCGTTGAGGGGCGTCCGCAGCTCATGGCTCATGTTCGCCAGGAACGTGCTTTTTGCCCGATTGGCGGACTCGGCCGCCTCCTTCGCCGACGCCAGGGCGGCTTCGTGCGCCTTTTGTGCCGTGATGTCGGTCAGGAGCCCGAGCGACTCGATGACCCGGCCCTGTTCGTCGCGGACCGGGCTCGCCGAGATCAACAGCGGCAGCTCCGTGCCGTCCGCCCGGAGGAGGGTGTTCTCGTACACCTCGATGACGCCCAGCTCGCGCGCCAGCGCGCTCTGGATGCCCGCGGCGGCGTCGGGGCTCATCCAGGAGAACGCGGGTCGCCCGAGCATGTCCTCCACGGGAAGCCCCAACATTCCGGCCGCCTTCGGGTTCGCATAGGTGATGATGCCGCGCAGATCGGTGACGACGATGCCCTGCTCGGCGCTCTCGGCCACGCGGCGGAACCAGGCCTCGCTCCGATGCAACGCCCCGGTCGCGTCGTGGAGCGCGGTTACGTCCTGCAGCGACCCCCGGATCAGGCAGGGCCTCCTCCGCTCGGGGGGGAGGAGCCGCCCGAGCGTCTGCACGGTTCGGACGGTCCCGTCGGGGCGCTGGATCCGGTGGGTGACCGACGCGCCCTCCAGGGAGGTCTGGGCGGTGACGAGGGCCCGGATGACCCGTTGCCGATCCCCCGGGTGGATCAGGTTCACCACCGCGTCCGCCTCCATCTCCGTGACGCCCTCGGGCAGCGCGAGCAGCCGCGCGGTCTCCTTGGAGATCGTGACGGTCCGTTGGGCGAAATCCCACTCCCAACTCCCAATCTTGGCCGCCCGCTGGGTCTCCTCGAGCAGCGCCGTGCGGACGGCGAGGGCATCCTCCAGCGCCTGACGCGCGCGCACATCACGCATGATCCCCGTGAAGAAGCGCTCCCCCTCGACGACGAACTCGCTGATGGCGAGATCGAGCGGCAAGGTGCTCCCATCCTTGTGCCGGCCGGGGACGACCCGGCCCACGCCGATGATGTGCTTCTCCCCGGTGCGCTCGTAGCGTTCCAGGTAGCCGTCGTGCCTCCGCCCGTAGAACCGCGGCATGAGCATGGAGATGTTCTGTCCGACCACCTCCTCGACCGCGTACCCGAACATGCGACAGGCCGCCGAGTTGAAGGTGTCGATGATCCCTCGACTGTCGATGGTGATCACCGCGTCGACGGTTGCCTCGACCGCGGCGCGGAGGCGCGCCCCGATTTGGTCGCAACGGGGTTGACGCGCGGCGAGCTCGCGCGCCGCCGACCGGGCGACCAGGAAGTCGCGATACCAATCCAACAGCGGCTGCACGAAGGCGAGCAGCGCTTCGT
The DNA here is from genome assembly GCA_030685065.1 of Pseudomonadota bacterium. GTDB lineage: Bacteria > Myxococcota_A > UBA796 > UBA796 > SXON01 > CAJBVW01. Next base: position 20,130 of record JAUXQH010000170.1, read on the forward strand.
CGTACCCGCCCGGACGGTTGGCCAGCCCGAGCATCCCGACGAGGCGGTCGTTCGTCCGGATTGGGAGCACGACGAGGGAGTGGAGTGTCTCGGGCGCGTGCTCGGGCGAGTGCTCGGGCGAGCCGGTCGCGGTCGCGGCGAGCGCGGCCTCGCAGCGCTCCGCGAGGATCCGCCCCGCGGCGCCGCCCGGAGCCGCGGCGTCCGCGTCGACAGACGCATGGGCGCTGAAGACGCTCGCTCCGGACGTCGGCGTCACCTCGCCGATGACGCCGTGCTCGCTCTCGGTCAGGGCCAGGAGATCCGCGAGGAGCGCCGCGTGCAGCGCCGGGCCGGGCGCGTCGGCGATCGACAGACCCTGAGCCCGCCGGATCGCGTCGAGCAGGAGCGCCGCGCCGCGTTCGGTCGTCGACGTGGCGGGCGGAGTCAACCGGGCTCTGCCGATGGAGCCGTCAGCTCGTCGAGGTGACGACGAACGAGCGCCCGGAAGGCGCGGGTGTCCAACGGCTTGCTCACATATTCGTCGAAGCCCTCGCGGAGGAGCCGCTCGCGGTCGCCGTCCATGGCCAGCGCGGTCACGGCAAACACCGGTATCCGGGCGAGTTCAGGCATCGCGCGGATCGACCGCAGGAGCAGCTCGCCGCCCCCGCCAGGGAGCTGGATGTCGAGGAGAACGAGGGAAGGACGCACTTTTTGCAGCCACTCCTCGCCTCGCTCGATGTCGATGGCGGTGACGAAGGGGCATTGCTCGATCTCGAGGAGGGTGGTGGTGAGCGCCATGTTCGCGGCGTTGTCCTCGACCACGAGCACCAGGGGCGCGCGGGCGCGGGTCACGGGGGGCTCCCGGGTGCCGGGGGAGGGGGGAGGGAACCCGGTGGGCGAGGGAAGTAAGAAGAAGTTAACATTTCGAGAGAATGCAGAGCTGGTCGGCGCCTGGTGGCGACAATTGTCGTCTTGCGCGTCGGATGGTGTGCGAAATTCCTAAAAGGTCCTAAAATCGCAAATCCCAAGAGTCCCCCGCTCCCCCACGAAGGATGTTGATGTGCCCAGCCCCGCGCCGCGCGTGCCCCTGCGACCGCCCCTGTTCAGAGATGGGCCGTCCCAGCGAGCTCCTCGCGGAGGGAAGCGTCGTGACTCTCTCCTCCGAACAGATCCTGTGGAGACAGGGCCAGCCGGCGGATCGGGTCGTGATTCTTTGCGGCGCGGCCGCGATCGTGTCGACGTGCACGCCCGGCGGCGATCGGCGGGTGATGGAGCTGATGACCCGAGGCTCGGTGCTCGGGCTCGGTGACGCGCTGTCGGGGCGGTCGCGGTGTTGTGAAGCGGAGGTCGTGATCCCCGGACCGTGCCTCGTGTTCACGGGGGACCAGCTCCGGTACAAGGTCCGGCAGGGCGGCGCGGCCGCGCTGGCCGTGGCGGGGCTCATGAGCACCGTGGCTCGGCAGTCCGGTGGCCGCGTGGCGGAGCTGGGGTACGGCTCGGTGGCCGCGCGGCTCGCGCGCGTGGTGCTGCGCCTCTGCAACGAGCACGGCGCGCTCGGAGCGCGGGGCACCGTCGTCCCCATCCGCATCAGCCGCGCGAGGCTCGCGCTCGTGCTCGGATGTCGCCCGGAGACCCTGTGCAGGGCGCTCCAGGACCCGCTGCTGAGCCGCACGCTCACGGTCGAGGCGGACTTCATCGTGGTGCCCGACATGGCCCAGTTGACCCGCCTGGCGACGTGAGCGGGGCAGCCGCTACGCTGCCGCGAGGGGCCCGTGCCGCGTGAGGCTCCCGAACCCGAGAATCGTCGTGAAGCGACGTAGCTCGGGTTGATCGACGCCGTGGTCCCGAAGGCGCTGCACGGAGCGCCCCGTGCCGAACCGGGCGAGATCGAAGAACAGGTCATGGAAGGTGACCCGCACGCCCGGCGGCGCATGCGCGCAGAGGCCGGCGAGGCTGCGCCCGACGCACGGGGAGGCAAGCAGACCCGCGCGCGCGACGGCTCGGGCCTGCCCGGTGTATTCCGGCTCGACCTCCCGGAGCGCCCCGGCGGGCAGGGCCGCGACCACCCAGGGCTGCGCGAACCGGTACACCTGGAACACCGTGGTGGTGCACAGGTCGCCCCAGCCGGTGGCGAGGCAGTGCCCGGCGCACCGATCGAGGGCGACCAGGAGGTCCTCGGACATCGCGGGGTGTCGCTCGTCGAGGGGCAACCCCGCGCCTCCCAGCGAGAGCCGGCGACCAAACTTGGCTTCGTAGGCCCCGGCGATGAGGTCGGCCTGCCCCGGGCTGTCCCGGAGGAGGGCGCCGAAGACGGCGTCGTGGAGCGGCTCCTGTCGCAGGAGGACGGCCGCCGCGCTCGCCGCGACGAGCTCCCGCTCGCCTTCCCAGTCGACCTGGGCGTGCACGAACGGGCCGAGGCCGCGTACGAGACGCTCCAAGTGGGCCGTATCGAACAGGGTGGCGAGCAACCGCGCCAGCGGTGTCGGATCCTCGTGGGTCACTCCGCGCCTCCCAGGCGGCGCGGAGTGTACAACACCGCGATCGGGTGTCACTCGAGGCTACATCCCGATCCGGCAACCAACGCCGTGGCCTCGGCCTCGGTCATCAGCACGAAGTCCTCCTTCGCGGCTGACTTGATGGGGTTCCACCCGACGTTAACGCCGCCCGCCGCGAGGGAGAGGGCGATCTGCACCTCGGTGACCGGCTCGATCCAGAAAAGCGCCGCGACCTCGTCCCCCGCGCACACGGGCGTCAGGAACTCGGTCTCGCTCGGCGTGCCGCTCGCGTCGGCATCGGCGTAGACGATCGGCACCTCGATGGAGCCGTAGATCCCGGTGCCGTCGACGTCGACGAGGTGGTCGGCCGGCGGCGCGGCCGACACCGTGAGCTCGAAGCCGGCCGGATCGAGCGGCTGGTCGTAGATCAGCGTGGTGAATCCGCCGCCCTCGAAAGCGCTGGAGGGCATCAGGGCGAGGCGCAGCCCGTCCTGGTCGATGGCGGAGCCGCCGGAGAGGAGCGCGTCGAGGTGCGCGCGGAGGTTGATGGCGAGGGGAACCCCGTCGAGCGGGAAGGCCTCCGGCGTCTCGCCCTCGGCGATGTAGAGGGAGTTCCAGCCGGCGTGGATGCCGAGCACCCCGTAGGCCCCCGGGATCGTGCCCGCGAGGAACAGCGGCCACACGCGGCCCGCGCCCTGGATCTCCTCGTTGTCGTGGGCATTGTCGGCGTTCTCGTCGATGAACACGAAGGGAACGGCGAAGCGGAAGTAGAGCCCCGGATCGTCGGTGGACTCGAACAGGTTGGCGGTGTCGGGCGTCGGCAGGGAGAGCGTGACCTCGCTGCCGAGGATCAGCGCGCCGGCGAGCGGGCTCCCGACCGTGAAGTCCTCCTCCAGCCAATTGACCTGCAGCACGTTCGCGTCCGTCTCTCCGTCGAGCACGAACGTCACCTCCGTGAGATCCGGGACGGTGTCGGTGTCGGTGTCGGTGTCGGTGTCGGTGTCCGTGTCCGTGTCCGTGTCCGTATCGGTGTCCGTATCGGTGTCGGTGTCGGCCGAGGCGGTGTCATCGATACCGACCTTGTCGTCGCCGCACGCGGTCAGGGTCAGGAGCAGGGTGATCATGCAGGCCTTCGTTGAGGGCGACATCGTACGTCGATTTCGCCGCGGAATCACCCGGCGCTGAGCTCCACGCACGCGCTCACGACCCCGTAGAGCGCGGCCCTCTCGCGGACGAGCTGGGCCCAGCGCCGATGCGTGGCCGGCTCGCACATGGTCTCGCCCATCCGGAAGACCGCGGGCGCGTCGGGATCGAGGATGCGCTCGGCGGCCTCGAGGTCTTCGGCGGAGACCGAGTATCCGGCCTCGATCACCGCCACTTGCGACGGGTGGATCGCGGTTTTTCCGAAGAGGCCGTGCGCCAGGTCGAGCGCCACTTCTCTCCGCAACACGTCGAAGCCGGCCAGCCCCTCGAACACGGGGCCGGTCACGTTGAACCCGAAGGGGCGGAAGGTCGTCGCGAGCGCGGCGATGACGGGCCCGAGGGCGGTCTCGTAGAGGGTCACGTCGGGGCTGCGGCGCACGCCGAGGCACTGGAGCAGATCGTTGCCGCCGATCCGGAGGGAGAGGATGCGCTCGCGCACGCCGCGGCGGCTCAACATCCGCCGGAGCGCGTGCATCTCGGAGGGGTCGAACACCTCGCGGGTCTCGAGCGTCGGCATCACGACCCCGCGGTGCTCGCCCAGGGCCTCCCACCACGCGGGCAGGTTGCGACGGTGGAGCTTGGGGAGCACGAAGCCGTCGATGGCCGAGGCGCCGGGGAGCGCGAGCACCAGCCGGAGCACGTCCGGGCTCCGCGGGCGCACGAAGCGGAGGGTGTTGCTCGGCTCCCACTCGACCAGCGAGGCCGCGAGCGCGTCGAGGGCCGCGCCGAGATCGCCGGGGCGCACCGCGTCCTCCAGGCAGAACACCACGGAGCGGAGCCGCGGCATGCGCTCGCCGTTCGCGACGGCCGTGAGGTCGGAGCGCGTCGCAGGGACGTACAGGCTCGCGCCCAATCGAAGCGGGCTCATGCGTCCCTCCCGAGCGTCCGGATCAGCACCGCGGCGTTGTACGGGAGGGCGGGATCCACCTCGATCGGGACCTCCCGCCGCTCGGCGAGGAGGCGCAGGTGGCGAACGGCCTCTGCATGCGGATCCCGCAGGAGCAGGCGCTCCGGCACGCGGCGCAACAACGCGCGCGTGGCCTCCCCGATCCCGGGCTTCACGCGGTTCGGATCTCCGACGCCGTACCGGGTGAGGCAGGCCGTCACGAACGCCCGGGAGACCTCCCGCGCCCGCGTCCGATCGGTGGAGACCAACGCTTCGGCGGGCGTCGCGAGCGCCCGGGTCAGCGCGGGGGCCAGCGCCGCGTCGAGCGTGTCGACGAACCAGCGTGACAGGTCGAACGTCGTGAGGTGGTTGTATTCGACACACGCGTGGAAGTCGCCGGGGCCGAGGTGGTCCGCGTGCAGGATCGTGCGGCTCACCAGGCCCGAGACCACCGCGTTCAGGATGGCGCTCGGGATGAGATAGTCCTCCTCCGAGGCGGACATCGCGGCGACCCCCGCCAGATCGCTCACCACCACGAGGCCCGGATCGAGCACGACCCGCCGCGACGCCGCGTAGGCGCCCACCGATCCCGCGAGCTCGTCGGCGATCGCCCCCTTTCCGGTCCACCCGTCGACGAACACCACGGCCTCGGCGGAGTGGTGGGCCAGGATCCAATCGAGCGCGCGCTCGTCCACGCCGCGGCCCCGGATGATGGAGATCGAATAGTGCGGCGCGTCGATCCCCAGGCGTGACAATGCACGGCGGAGGAGCACGCCGATCGGCGTCCCGGCCCGCGCCAGGCTCACCAGCACGGGCGGCCGCGACCGTTGCGCGAGCGCCAGCGCGAGCCGCGCGAGGTCCATCGCGAGGCGGTCGGTGTTCGTCGCGAGCGCCTCGTGGAAAAGGTCGAGGTACGCGCTGTCCGGCGGCTCCTCGGCGCCGATCATCTCGGAGTAGTGGCGGGCCCCCGATTGGAGGAGGCGCTCTTTTTCGTGGCGCTCGACCGGGGCCATCTCCACGCGCTTGAGGAGAAATGTCACGTCGCCGTGTTGGTAGGAGCCGGAGAAGCCCGTCATCGCGCGGCTCCCGTGCCAGCCAGGCCGCTCGCCGCCCCTCCGAGGAGGCCCCGCCAGAGCTGCGAGCCGATCGGCGCGAGCGCGTAGTCGCACGCCCCGAGGAACGGCGCGTCGCTGTGGCTGTCCCCAGCGCCGATCGCCACGACGTCCTCGTCGAGCAGGACCTCGCGGAACCAGCGCACCGCGTGCTCCTTGCCGAGCCAGTCCGGCAGGACCGCGAGGTTGTTGTCGTTCCAATGCAGGCGCCAGCCGGGTGGGCAGGCGGCCCGGACGCCCGGCACGAGGCGCGCGACCGCGGACGCGTCCCCGTGGGGGCTCTTCGCGGAGAGGTACATGGGGAGCCCGGCGTCCTCGATGATGCGTACCCGCACGGTCACGCTCGGACCGGCTCCGGAGAGGCGCGCGGACTCCTGCTCCACGTGGGACACGAGCGCCGTGAGGGCGTCGCGACATCGCTCCGCGCCCGCTTCGGCGCGCGCGTGCCACCGCGGCTCGGGCACGCCCTCCGGCGTGAGCACGACCCCGCCGAACGAGCAGATCGCCCACCCGTCGAACGGCAGCGCCACGCGTCGCAACGCTGCAACGCTACGGCCCGTGGTCGGCACCACCTGCGCGCCCTCCGTCAACCAGTCGAACAGGGCACGTTGTCGGCCTGTCATCAGCGTGTCGGGTGCCCCATCGGAGCCGACGCCCACCGGCACGGCGGCCACGTCGGTGGTCTTCCGGCGCGACTGGAACACCGTGTCATCGAGGTCGAGAAAGAGGATCCGGCGCATCCGGCCGTCTATCTGGTAGCGGGCCGGCGGGGCGGTCGAGATGGGCGGCGCCGTGGAAGTCGAGGGCCTCGGCCCGGAGCGCGCCGAGCAGCTTCGGGGAGAGGGTGGAGGCGGGGGTTTCGTGGCAGACGAGCACGCGCTCCCAGGCGATGCCGCCCTCACCGGGGGCGGCGTCCTCGCCCCCCGCATCGCCCACCGCACGCACGTTGTAGAGGTAGTGGGGGATGCCGTCGCCGTAGTTGTCGTCGAACGTGAGGCACGCGCGGAGGTCGGCGTCGACGAGGGCGGGGGACCGCGTGGTCGATTGGCACGCCACGTCCGCGCCGCGGGACTCGAGCGCGAGGCCCACGCGGAAGGCCTCCCAGGTGAACTCGCCAGTGCCGAGCACGAGGATCCGCTCGCCCGTTCGCGGGTCGGGCAGCGTCGGGAGCCAGCTGGCGCCCGGGCGCGCGCCCGTCCGCGCCGAGCGGCTCGGGAGCAGGTGGTCCTTCGGGCGGTCGTCGCCGGTGGCGCTGGGCGCGGGGGGGGCGGACTCCCCCGGGACGAACGTGTAGCTGCCCTCCAGGAGTGACACGAACGGCAACCCGACGTGCTCGCCCTCGGCGGGGTCGCGCGGCGCGCGCCAGTCGGTGATCACCACGGCGCGCACGTCGGTGACGGCGGGAAACCGGCGGGCCCACGCCTCTGCCAGGTTGGCGAGCGTCGTGCCCGTCGTGACCTCGTCGTCCACGATCACGAGCGTACGCGCGGCCTCGAGGAGCGCCCGATCCTCGGCGTCCGCCGGCTCCCACACGAGGTGTCGCGACGCGTGGCTGTGCGGCTCCTCGAAGGTGAAGGCGACCGGAAAGCGGGTGGCGGCGCGGGTCGTCTGGAGGAACAAAGCGTCGGTTCGGGGCAGCCCCGCGCGGCTGCTCGCGGCGCACCACTCCTCGAACACCCCGCGCCCGAGCGCCACGGCGGTCTCCGCGAGCCCTACGAACACGACCGGCCCCGGGAGGTCGGCCGGGAGCTTCGCCGCGAGGCGCACGTGCACGTCCCGCATGACCGACGGGCGCGCGGGGATGTGCCGACCGAGCACCCGGGACACGAACAGGAAGCCGCGCTTGGGGTTGCGACGGGCGCCGAAGGCGCACAGGGTGTCGAGCGGGAGATCCGCGCTCCGGACGCGGAGCTCGAGCGTGCCGGTGGACAAGCGGACGGTGCGGGTTTCTTCGGGGGGGTTCACGCTCGTCCGCCCGTGGCGGGGCGCCCGGCGCGTGGACGTACGCTCATTCGTCGTCGTCGGGCGGCGGGCCCTGCTCGTCGTCATCGGGCGGTGGCTCGGCGGGCAGCAGGGCCGCGACCTCGGGCACCTCCTTCGCGTCGATCCAGCTGGTGCCGTAGTACACGCGGTGGCGGGCCTCCGGCGCGGCGATCACGCCGTCCGCGATCTGCGCGGGCCCGCAGACCCCGAGCCGCAGCGCGTCGCGCTTGTAGTGCCACGCCAACACGTCGGTCGTGGCCGGCACGCTCGTCGCGGCAGGCAGGACCGGGGCGGGCACGGCCGCCGCGACCGGCACCGGAGCGGGCGGTGAGCCGGCGCCGCCGCCCAGGAGCGCTGCGATCGCCGGTACGCTCTCGGCGGGGCCCCAGGCGGTCATGCCATCCCCGAGCACGTGGTGTGCGCCCGCGGGCGCCTGCCGCACGAGCGCCGCCACGTCCGCGACGGAGAGGCCGTGGCGCGCGGGGCCGACCGGCCCCCGATACCGGTAGACCGCGTTCGCCTCGGGCTCTACCGACACCGTCGCGAGCTGCTCCCAATCGACGGCCAGGCGTGGGAACACCTGCTCGACGTGCCCCTGCGCGCTCCGATGCTCGGGCAGGCGGCCCGTCGCGACCATCCGATCGATGGCCTGGCCTACCTTTCCGAGGAGCGCCCAGTCGTTCATGCGCTCTTCGCGGCGTAGCGCAGAGGTCGACGGGACGATCCCCCCGGCGGCGCGGGAGATGGGCGTCGCCCAGACGTCCATCGTGGCGATCGCCTCGGCGACGTCCCGGCTGGTCTGCCGGGCGCGCGCGAGGTCCACCCGCCAGTCACGGGCGATCTCCGCGCAGATCACGTTCTGGATGCTCGCTTGGGTGCCGTCCGAGCCGGTCGTCGAGATCTCTCCCTCGCGGCGCGCGGCGAAGACGCAGTGGTAGTAGTAGTCGGCGAGCGCCACGAGCTGGGCCCAGGTCCCGCCCGAGGCGAGGAACCGGCGCTGGTGATCGTCGATGTGGGCCTGCAGGTTGGAGAGCAGGCGGTCGTGATTGCCGCGCAGCTTGCGCAGCACCGTGCCCTCCGGCCCCAGGTCCGTCCACTTCACCTCGAAGTCGCTCTCCGCCCGACGGTATTGATACGCGACGCGCGTGCTGTCCCAATTGCGGAGCCGCACGCTGCGGAGGATGCCGAACATGAGGCCCTTGAGAAAGGCCTTCATTGCGCCCTTGTGCCCCTCCACCTCGTGCTGCTGGAGCGGCACGATCGCCTGGTACTCGTGGAAGTCCTGGTGGATGTGGAGCGGCTCGAACGTCCGACCGTAGAGGATCTCCTCGTAGCGCTGGCGCGTGCCGCTGTTTCCGTGCACTTCTCCGATGTAGAAGGCGGGGAACGCGCTGGTCTCCGTGTAGAGGATGATCTCGGAGGGGTCCTGCACGTCGACGTGCTGGGGCGCGAAGCCGCCCATCTGCATCCCGTTCAGGTGCTTCTCGATCCGGGTGCCGAGCTCTCCGTAGCCGCCCTTCACGAACCCCACGAAGGCGTCGGTCTTCGGCCGGTAGCTCGTGAGCGCGGTCGCGTTGGCATCGGTCGAGAGCCACGGCAGCCCCCGCTTGTAGAGGTCCTCGAGCAGCTTCTGCAGCCGCGCCGGGTCCTTCACCTGCTCCGCGAGGTGGTTCAGCACCGAGAACCGCTCGATGAAGCCCTTCTTGGGCGGCTCCCCGTCCTCGCTGAACGCGGTCGTCTCGCCCTTCTCGCCCTTGAGGGCGTGAAAGGCCGTGTTCGCCAGGGCGTCGCGGAACACCGCGCGGTTGCTCTGAAGCTGCGCGCGGATCTGCGCGAGGGTGTCGAGTCCGAGGCTGCGGAGCGCGCGCTCGCGCAGCGCCCCCACGCGCTTGGCGCGCGTCTCGCCGGTGCCGATGTACTCGATGATCGGATCCTGCCAGCCGCCGGGCGTGTCGAGCTCGACGAACAAGGTGGAGCTCTGCGCGTGCGCGTAGTGCTCGCGGTAGTTGCGCAGCTCGGCGCCGATCGTCGCGAGATCCATGCAAAGGGTCTCCACCTCGGTCCGCGCCTGCGACAGCCGCGTCGCGACGCCGTCGAGGAGCTTCACGGCCTCGTCGACGAGGAGGATCTTCACGCGGGCGTCGAAGTGGGCGCGGAGCGACTCGGCCGCGCGCGCGATCGCCGCCTGGTGGTTGCCCAGGCTCGGGAAGAAGCCCGACCCCGCGCGCTCGGCGTTGAGCACCTGCTTCTCCCACGCCGCGGCGGCCTCCGCGGCCTCGCGGATGAGCTCGGCCTTCTGCGCCCGGAACCAGTCCGCGTACTTCTCCTGCTCCTTGGGCCGGGACATCGTCGTGAGCACGTCGTCGAAGAGGCGGACCACCCCGGTCGGGCCCATGCCGGGCTTGCGACGGTAGGTCTCGATGAGGCCCGGCAGCGCGGCGTCGAGCTCGCGGAGGTAGGCCACCCGGTTGGCCGCGAGCTGGCGCACCCACTCGCCCTCGCTCCCCGGGCTGTTGGGATCCCCGATGCGCTTCTCGGCGTCCCGCCGGTGGATGTCGCAGGCCTCCCGGGTCACCTTCTCGGTGAAGAGGCGCTCCGCGTCGTCCACCAAGGCGCGCGACCGCGCCGCCAGCTCGTCGGGAATGCTGGTGATGTTGCCATCCCCCGTGAGGCGGAACAGGCGCTCGCGGACCTGGCGGTGGGACTTTTTCTGCCCGTCGTCCGCCTCGGACTCACCCTGGAAGAACCCGGCTTCCATCATGAACTGCCGCAGGCGCTGCGGGGTGACCCCGCCCGGGCCCTGGCTCAGGGAGGGATCCAGGGTCGCGACCATCTCCGCCGCGAGGTCGTACTTCGCGAGGTTGAGGAGCCGCCAGCTCGGGAAGACGAGCTTGCTGATCCCGAAGCTCGAGAACGCCGTGTACCAGCGCTCGCCGTTAAGCTCCTGCTTCTCGCCCTCGGGGGTCTCGACGTGGTACGGATAGGTGACGTAGGAAGAGAGGTATTGCTTCCGGTTGACCTGGACGCCTCGGATCCACGCGGACATCTTGCCGGCGGAGAAGTCGAGGAAGAGGGCCTCGCCGATCGAGCGGTAACAGTCGTCGTCCTTCGCGAGGGTCTGGCCCGCCGCGTTCGTGCCGGAGAACAGCACGTACCGGTCGAACAGGCCCTTCACCCGCGTGTCGAGATCGGTCCCTGTCCACCGCACGGTGAACGGGTGGGTCAGGTGGTGGTTGATCTCCGTCAGGCACGCGTGCGAGTTGGCCGCGACCTTCGCAAACGCGCCTTCTACGGCGCGGAACACGCCGGCAAGGATGAAGATCCCGTCGACCGAGACCGCTCCGAAGGAGGCGCGGATCAGCGCCGCCGTGTCGAGGAAGGTGCCGGCCCCCGTGCCGCCGCCCCACCCGGCCACGATCACGAAACGCACGCCCGCGTCGAGATCGACGCGCTCGGAGACGACCTCGGCCGACGTGACCTTGCGGTGGGCGGCCGTCAGCTTGGCGATGATCGCCTCGCGGTTCGAGAACCAGGTCAGGCGCGCGAGCGGCCGGATCTGCCCGGCGCCCTGCTCGATGCGGAGCCCCGCGGGGATGGCGTAGGAGGCGTCCCACCACTCGCGAATATGGGGGTTCCGGGAGAGGTTCTCTCCGATGAGGGAGGAGAAGTTGGCGGTGAGGTTGACCCGCTCCTCGGCGCCGAACCGGATCTCGTCCTCGAACAGGTCGCGTTTGCCCTGGGTCGGCGGAGGCTCGCTCGAGCTGGTGTCCGTATCGATGGAGAGGTAGGCGATGCCCGGTAGCGCCCCCGCTTTCCCGAAGCGCTCCATGACCAGCCGGCGCAGGTGCAGCAGTGACTTCGCGCCCGAGCCGCCGAGCCCGACGAACACGGTGCGCGCGTACTTTCCGTGCCCCTTCTGCTCGACGAAGTCGTTGAGCTTCTTCTGGTATTCGTTGTCGTCGCCCGTGACGACGGCATTCAGGACACTCATGTTGCCTCCCTCGACGATTCGGTTGGTGCCTACTCGGTCCGGACGACGACGACCGTGTACGCCGCATGGACGAAGAACACGATGGACGCGAGGCCCACCCACCACCACATGCTCCCGGACAGGCAGCCCGTGACGCCGTAGTAGAGCCCGAACATCCCGAGCGCCGTGATGAGGAGCGCCAACGAGATCCCGAGGTGCCGCCCGAACAGCGGGTTCTTGTCCTGGTTGATGAAGCGGCGCTCCATCAGCCGGACGAACAGGAAGGACGCCACCGCGAAGATCGCCGCGTCTCCGACCGCGATGACGATCTTGTCGGTCGTGGTGGGGGGCATGCAGACGCCGACGCTTGTTTGGATCGGGGGCCCAGCCTGGGCCCACGCCGCGCCGGTTCCGAGAATCGAACCGCCGAGGACCGCCGCGCCCACGAGGGCCGGATTTTGCCGAAAAGAAGCGTTTCTACCCTGCATCCATCCTCCGAGGGGGCGCACGCTACCACGCGCGCGATCGCGTTGTACAGCCAGCACCTTCAACGCAGGCGTCCAGCGCACCGTTTCAGAAGTCGTCCCGCGCGGACGCGGCGGCGGCGCGGCCCGACCCCGTGCCGAGCTCGAGCGTGCGCGTGGTGTCGTTGCTCGGATCCCGGAGGACCCAGGCGTTCCCCCGCTTGGTCACCTGCCATGGGCGCACGCCGCCGACCGTGATCGCTCCGCCGAGGCTGCGCCGCGCCCGCGCCACCACCCGACGGTCGAGCTCGATCTCGGCCGACGAGATGCGGCTGATGCGGATCCGGCCGCGATCGACGCCGTCGATGCGCACCACGCGAAACACTGGGCGCGCGAGCCACGTGCCGAGCGCGATGGCGGCCACCACGACACCCAGCAGGCCGAGGACGGTGATGGAGGCCAACCAACTCGGGTTGGACACGAGCATGGAGACGCAGACGTGGGTGGTCAGGTCGTCCGTGCTGGGGTTCTTGAAGATGTCGGGGAGCTCGGCGGTGCCATACACGTCGGCCATCATCGCGGGCTCGACCGCCAGCGAGCTCTGGAGATCCTGGATGGAAGCGTCGAGGCTGCCGACCATGAGGAATTGCTCGTGGGCGGCGCTCTCCCAATGGTCACGGAGCGTGTAGGTCTCGACCGCCACCGCGGGCACCTTGAGCGTCACGTCCACCACCCGCTTCTCACGCGGACCGATGGGCTGGTCGAGCGCGACGGTGGCAGTCACGGCGTCGGCGCACATCGGCGCCACGGTGGCGACGCGCACGCTGGAGCTTCCGTCGGGCACCCCCGGCTGGACGCCCCAGCCCTCGATCCGCCGGCTCTGGAGCTCGATCCGGCCGCTGTCGATGCGCCGATGGTCGAGCAGGTTCTCGACCGAGATGCGGGCGGCGCACTCGCGGGCAACGCCGGCCGCGGCGGGCGGGCAGCTCACGTCGCCCTCGAAGGTCATCCGCACGACGTCGAGGTGCTGGGGTTTGAGCTTGAAGGGCTGGCCCGCGGAGGGCGACGCCGGGTTCGCGACGCCCGAGAACGTCTCGTGGAGGCGCTTCCCACCGAGACGCGCGTCGTCCGCCTGCGCGAGGGCGGCGTAGGTCGGCGCGTCCACGAGCTCGCGGCCCGACCAGTAGAGGCCGTACACCAGCAGCGTGCTCCCGCCGAGCCAATCGGCCCGGCTCACCGGCCAGGCGTACGCGACCTGCCACCGCGGCTCGTCCTTGATGCGCGTGTAGAAGGCGAGGTTCGCGACGGCGTCGGGGCCTCCGCCCCCGTCGATGAAGTTGTCTGTCACGATCCATAGGACGCCATCGCCGTCGGGCTGGCTACCGAAGAAGGCCTCGGCGGCGTCCAACACCTGCGGCAGTCGCGACTCGATCGCCATGCCCTTCTGCCCGAAGTCCGCCTTCCAGGGGTTGTCCGGGAGGCGGCCGCCGACGGCCTTTCCGGTCAGCGCCGGGAGCGCGGCGGCGGAGCTGGAGAACGCTTGCGGAACCGAGGAGAAGCGATGGTCGGTCGGCTCCCAGGCGCCGATTCCGTCTTCACCGACCAGGTACACGTCTCGGTTGAAGAGCATGGCGTGGACCGGATCCGCTGGCCCCACGTGCGCGAGGGGCCCTCCCTCGAGCAGCGCGCGGAAGCCGGGGGTCTCCCAGAGATAGGGCGTGGCCGGGGGCGCCCACTTCCCCCCGATCGGCTGGCCGGCGTACATGCTCCCCGAGAAATCGACGGCGACCACCTGGGGGATGGGGCGCGCCCCGATGGAGAGCGGCGCGCCGGAGAGGCGCCCGCCGGCCGTGGCGTCGACCTGGGGCGCGTGGCTCTCCATCACGGGCGCGCTCGTGCCGGGCGCGGCGCACGCCGTGGCGTCCGCCTGCTGGTCCGGGCAGGCGTCGGCTGCGCCCTGGAGGTCGAGCTGTCCGCAGGCCCCCAACAGCATCAAGGTCATCACACGTAGGCGGCCCATCACGACTCCTTTCCGGGCACAAGGTCGATGCCCACGACGTTCCCACCACACCCCACGAACGCCGTCCGCCCAAACAGGGCGAGGCCCTGCGCGCGGTCGTAGCGCACGTTGTCGAGCGGGATGCGCTCGATCCGATGCCCCCACCGCGTCGTCCCGCCGTCACAGAAGAGCGCGCCCGACGTGCGCGCCAGCACGCCCGCCGCGTTGATCGCGGGCGCGTCGAAGGATCCACGCACCGCGCTCCCGACGATCCCCTCGGATCGGATGATGCCTCCAACCGCCTTGGAGAAGCGGTACACCCCCATCTCCGTCGTCACCGCCAACAGATCGCCGCTCGTGTTGGCCTCCTGGCGCGAGCCCGCCCCGACGGCGAGCCCGTGTACCTGGCCTGGGGCGGTGTAGGTCCGCAGCTCCCAGGACCAGCGCCCGCCGATCACCGCGGCGAGGGGGGCGCGGCAGATGCGGAGCTCGCGCTCGTCGGGCGAGAAGGCGAGCCAGAGGTCGGTCTGCAGGCGCTCGTCCGCCGCGACGACGAAGGTGGGCCGCGCCGCGATGCGCAGGGAACCCTCTCGATCCGGGCCGATACGGTCGCGCAGCGGTTGGAGCGGATCCGACGCCACGGGCTCGGGTGCGCCCCCCGCGCACGCGGTGCCGGGCAGGGAGAACACGCAGCCCGTCTGGTCGATCCAGAGGAGCAGGCCTGAGAGGCGGTCGTAGACCGGAGGACGGGCGATGCCGGGGGCCTCGCACGCCGCCACCTGCTCGCCGGTGCGGTCGAAGAAGCGGAGCACCGGCGGGCTGTGCCAGCGCAGCATGTCTCCTCGGCCCTCCAGGACGCAGAACACGAAGCTGTCGCGCTGGTTCGAGGAGCGGGTGTCGACGGCGAGCGGAGGCCCCTGGAATTTGCGCCCGTCGCCCGGCTGGACGAGCCTGGCCCGTGTCGCGCCGCCCGGGCCGCCGAGCGCGGGGCCGAGGTCACGGAACTGGAGCTGAAGGGCCGTGGAGAGGAGCGCCGAGCGTCCGCGCAGCGCGGGCGGGGTGACGACGGCGCTGTCGGGATCGTGCGGATCGATCGAGCCGTCCGGCCACTCGAGGGGCCTGGGCAAGCCCACCGCCGCCCGGCCATCCGAGGCGCTGAGCGCGGCGATGCGCCCCCGCCGGCTGACCACGAGCACGTGTCCTCGCAGCACGCTCACCGAGCTGACCTCGTCCTCCGGATCCTCGGGGAAGGCCGGTGCGGACCAGCGTTGGACCATGCGGATCGGCGTCCGGGGATCGGGGCTGCCGAACACCAGCCCGCCGGGATCCCACTGCGCGCCGGACCGCTCGGGGCCGCCGCCCGCTCCCGCCCAGTCGACGCCGGTCGCGTCGAGGAGCTCGCGGCCGGTGGTGGCGCACCATGCGGCTTCGGGGCGCCGGGTGAGCTCGAGCGGGATCCCGGTGTCTTCGCCGGCCGCGCGGTGCTCGAACACCCGGCCGCACGCGCCGCACCAGTCGAGCCAGCCCGCCTGGGCCGACCGCGCGATCGGCGCCGCGCACTCCGGGTACGGGCAGCGGAGCGGCGAACGGAAGCGCCCGTTCGCGCCGTCCCACTCGGCGAAGGCCTCCATCAGCGGCCCACGACCACATGCGCGGGCGCGAGCACGCTGGACGTACGCGCGTCGATGAGCCCCATCTTCCGGATCTCCACGATCTTGTTCGCCGACCCCGGCTCGGCCCGGTTGCCCACCGCTTGGTGGATCCGAGGGTCGAAGTCGGTCTCGTACGGGCGAATCGTCGGGATGCCGAACCACCGCTCTCGCAGGCAGGCGGCGTGGAGCTGCACGTAGAGCGCCTCCGCGACGGCCTCGTATACGACAGCGGCGGGCGCGTGCCCGTCCCGCTGCTCCACGGCGGCCGCGGAGAGGATGCGGCCGAGCGCGTCGAGGGTGGGAACCAGATCGACCTCGACCCACTGTTGGACGTGGCTCGGATGGGCGTTGGGCGGGAGCTGCGCGAGACGTTGGAGGCGCTGGGGCACCCCTTGCTCGATCTCCTGGCGGAAAAACGCGCCGGCGTTCGCGTCGCGCAGCTGCCGGCCGAGCTGGCGGGACTGGAGGTACACCGCGCCGAGCGCCACCGCGACCTCGCCGTAGGGTCGGTTGCGCAGGGAGTCGAGCCACTTCCTGGCCTCGTCGTCGGGCCGTGCGCGCGCCCGCTCCGCGTCCACCGGGGCTCCGGTGGCGGGCTCCGACGGCTGCTCGCTTCTCTTCTCGCTCACGTCCACCTCCTGCGGGGTCGGATCGACCGCTCTCGTCTCCTCGAACTGTCGCGACGGCGCGGCCGACACGACGGCCCCCGCCACGGCCACCCGCTCCGGAAGCCGCTCCGGAAGCCGCTCTGGAAGCGGCGTGACGCGCACCTGTTCGTCGAGGGCGGGCACGCTGTGCGGGGTGCCCGCCTCGACCGGCGCCCTCGGCGCACGCGCCCCCTCGTCCGGCGTCCGTTCCGCTCGGGATTCGGCGCGTCGCGCGCGGGCTCCGGCGTCGTCGAGCCGCCGTTGAAGGTCGCCGACCGTCGCCTCGAGGCGCTCGACCCGTTCTTCCCCGCGCAGCTGCCGCCACAGCCCGAACAACGCGACGCTTGCGCCGAGCAGCGCCGCGGTGAGGCCGGTGGCCCCGAGGACCATGCCCGCGCCGGCGTCGGCCGCGCATCCGGAGAGCAGGAGGAGGGAAATCATGACGGTTTCTCCGCGATACATTCCCGCTCGTGGACGACCAGGCGGAAGTCGGACGGGCCGAGTACCCGCACGCGCACCCTTCGCGCGGACTCCGCCCAGTTGAACACGACGAAGGGACCGTCCGCCCGGTTTCGGTAGAGCTCCAGCGACTTCCGGTCGTCCTCGAACTCGAGCTCGGCCTCCGCGGGGAACGTGGCGCCGCGCGCGAGCCCGGGGATCGCGAAAAAGCGGGGACCGAGCCGGCGTTGCACGTCGTACGTGAGCTCGCGCTCCGTGCGGTTCTCCACCCGGATCCAGGCGCCCTCCGCGAGGCTCACTCCCCACACCGCCGCCCCGAGCGCCACGCAGCGCTTCGGGTCGAAGGCATGGCGGTCGCCCGGCTGGACCACGATGGGGATGGGCCCCCCGCGCCGGCTCGCGATGTGGCCGAGCACCTGCTCCCGGAGCCACGTCATCCGCGTGCCGCCGCCGGTGAACAGGAGCGTGGTCACGTCCTCCCAACCCCAGCCCGCGTTGCCGACGGCCTGGTCGAGCAGGCGGAGCTGCTGGTCCGCGAGGGTACGGAGCGGCTCCTCGATCTCGCGGCGGTGGAGCACGACACGGAAGCTCTGCGTCTGCGGCGGAGCGCTCCTTGGCCAGCCCGCGCCCGACAACACGACTTCGGCGGACTCGCGCGTGTTGAGCTGGCGCTTGACCTCCTCGGCCTTCGCCCGGAGCTCCATCGCCTTGGCGTAGATCTCGTAGATGGGGTCGAAGGGGGCGTCCCCGCCGGGGCCGAGGGACTGGCGGCGCGCGTGGTACTGCTGACGGAACTCGGTCAGCGAGCGGCACTCGAGCGCGCGGAGGAGCTCGTCCGTGTCGATGGGCGCACCCGCCTCTTCCGCCTGCACCCCGCACTCCAGCACGAGGCACCGCGCGACGAGCGTGTCCACGTCGTCCCCGCCGATGCACGCGTTCCCAGCCGTCGCCTGGAGCGACACCGTGACGTGACGCGCCTGCTCGGCGAGGAAGTCGGGGATGCCATGCACCTCTACCGTCGCGACGTCCGTGGTTCCGCCGCCCACGTCGAAGCACAACACCCGCTCGCGATCGAGCTGGAGGTCGACCTTGAGGTGCTCGTAGATCCGCAGGTAGACATACGCGAGCACGGCCGCGGTGGCCTCGTCGATGCAGGACGCTCGCGCGAATCCCGCGAGGTCCCGCGCGGGCGCCGCGAGGCCTGCGTGTTGGGCGGCCGAGAGCAGGGCCTGCCGCGTCTCGGTGGTCACGTCGACCGGGTGCGTGAACACCGCCTGCGTGAACCGCACGCTGGTGTACTGGCGGAGGATGCGCCGCAGCTTCGCCCCCTCGAGGAACGGGACGAGCTGCTCGGCGTGGAGCCGCAGGCGGTCGATGAAGTAGTCGAGGAGCCCCTGGCTCGTGAAGCGATGGAAATGAAAGCCGCCGTCGGCGTTTCCGCACTCGAAGTGGAAGGTGTGCCCCGGATCCCGCGCCACGATCGACTTGATGCTCCGCACGAGGTTCGCCGGGTTCAGCTGGGCGGTGTTCTGCGCGGCGCCGCCGACGAGGAAGTGGTCCCCGCCCGCCGCGAGCTTGCCCGTGCAATCGTAGAAGAGGAGGGAAGGGAGGACCTCGGACGGGGGCGGCCCGTGGTCGACCATGAGCGTTGCCCATTCGCTTCCGCGAACCACGCACACCATCGAGTTGGACGTGCCGAAGTCCACCCCGAGGCAGAGGTTGTCGTCCAGCAGGGTCTCGTCGAAGCGGCCCTGCACGCGTACGACGGCCACGCGGTCCGGCTCGTTCGGCCAGCCGTCGTGCCAGAGCCGCACCACGCGCTCGCAGCTCTGCCGCCGCAGCTCGTCGGGCGGGCGCTCCGCCGGGGACACCGCGAGATGAAAGGTGCGGGCACCGCCCGCTTCCAGGTTCGCCGGCGCGTCCAGGCCGGTGACACGGAGCCAGTCGCGCGACGGGGCGGGTGTTCCGTCCGCCCGTTCGATCGCGACGCGCAGCACCCGCACCGGCACGGCGCCCGGGTTGCGGACGGTCACGTCGAGGCCGGCGCGCGCGTTTTCTCCCGCCACGCCCAGGACGATGGAGCGCTCCCCGTTGTCGAACACGAGGCTCGGGCCCGCGCCGATGGTGGCCTCCACGACCGCGCGGAGCGGCACCCGGAGCGCTCCCGAGGCCGTGCGCCGGTAGAATACGAGCTCTGCGGCGAGCCATCCGATCGTCGGCGAGCCCTCCGGGAGCTGGATCCCGAAGCGCTCGAGGTGGCGGTCCTTCGGGGCGATGGTCGCGGGGAGGCTCACGCCTCCGAGCCGGACGACCGCGGCGGCGGAGATCCGCGGGACGCCCGCCGGGCCCTCCACCCGCGCGTCCTGCACCTGGATCCGGGTGATCTCGAGCTCGTCGGCGGCCTCGTTGAGGACCTCCACCTCGTGAACGAGCTCCCCGAGCACCTCCCGCGCAACGAACGGGTAGATCGAGCCTGCTGGCGCGAGGCGCGGCTCGCGTGCGAGGACGAGGTCGAGCGCGAGTGAGGCGGGGTTGGAGAGCGTCGTGAGCAGGACGAGCTGCCCGCCCGCATCCTCGCGTCGCAACCCCTGGCGGCGGTCGAACAGCGCGTCGAGGTGGCTGCGCCGCAGCGGGAGAACGAGCGTCGCCGTGCCGCCCGGGGGAAGGATCGAGAACCACTCGCGAACCGCGTCCCGGTCGACCCACGGCGGCAAGCGGGCGATGTCGACGGAGCGCAGCACCACCGCCGTGGGGGTCACGCCCCCATTGCTGAGCTCCACCGCCACCGAGCGGGCGTCCCGATGGACGACGACGATGCCGTCCCCCTCGGCCCACGTGGCGTGCACGTCATTCGCGCCGCGCCAGGCGACGCGGGCGAGCGGTGCGCCACACGCGCCACAGTAGCGGTCGAACGGGCTGTTCCGCGCGGAACAGGCCGGGCATTCAATCGCGCGCATGCGACACGTCGTAGTCGATGCGAATGACGCTTCCGCTGCGCAAGCGCCCCGCCGCCGCCCCGGAGGCGGCCGCGCTGTACCGGGCCGGCCCCGCCTCGGCGAGGGGCTCGCGGTGAACTTCGGCCGGGGCCAGCGCGATCCCGTCGACCGTGATGCGCACCGTGCCCGCGTCGTGGGCGCGCGGCAGGAGCCAGGTGCCGAGCGGGAGATCGAAGGCGGGAGGGAAGGCGGACTCGGCGGCGCGCACCGCGGCCTCGGGGGGTGCCGACGTGACCCTGGCCTGCGGGGCCCTGGGGGGCGCGGCCTTCGGGGGCGCGGCGGGGGGCGCGGCGGGGGGCGACGTCGGCGCGGGGAGCGGCGCCCGCGATTCGAGAAGTTCGTCGGTGTCGAGCGGCGGCGGAACGTCGAGCGGCGGCGGAACGTCGAGTGGCGGCGGAACGTCGAGCGGCGGCGGAACGTCGAGCGGCGGCGGAACGCCGAAGAGGGGCGGCAGGTCGAGCGGCGGTGGGGCTGGCAGGGGCGGGATCGGCGCGCCGGACGGGCCAGCTGGCGGGGCGGGGGAATCGCCGGCGATCACCCCGCCATAGTGCGTCAAGAGGGAGTCCAGGCCACCCACGAAGCCCTGGCCGACAGCCCACAGGCGCCAGCCGTTGTTCTGGTAGAGCTCGGCGAGGATGAGCGACCGCTGCGATCCGAAGTCGGTCCCGGTGAAGGGGAAGCGCGCGATCGACTCCCTCCCGGAGGTGATGCGGAAGTGGCCGGGGAGGAGGCTGGACATCGCGTCCTCACCGTCGATCGACGCGGTGAAGCAGAGCCGCGAGATGGTCGAGGGGAGCCGATCGACCTCGACCCGGAACACCACGCGCTCGGGGGACACGCCGGTGCGAAGCTGGATGGCGCCCTCGGGGCTCGCCGCCTGGTTGTAGAACACCATGTACCGGTCATCGGACAGACGGCCGTCCGGATCCAGCCCGAAGCAGCACACGTCGATGTCGCCGCCGAGCTTGGAGGAGACGGCGATGCCGACCTCGATCGCGCCCCGCGGAGGGAGGCTCGCCAGCTTCGAGCGCATCCCGCGGACGAACTCCATGTACCTCCTCCCGATCGCCGCGGGAGTATGCCACACCGTCGGAACCGGGCGGTCGGGCCGCGCAGAACGCGGCCGTGCGCGCAGGCGCCGCCCCCCCGTCAAGTTCTTGGCCGAAACTTGACGATGACGCCGACCTTCGTGTATCACGCACGCCCCCTCCCGCTTCGGAAGTCCCATGCGTGCCTCGCCCCGACAATTCGCGTCTCTCCTCGCTCTCCTCTCCGCCTGCGCGCCCTCGGGCACGGGCGGGGTCACGCTGTACGTCCAGCCCGCCGAGGACGGCGAGTGGGATGACGAGCGCCTGGCCGTCACGCTCTCTCCCTTCACGACGATCCAGGCCGCCATCGACGCCGCGTCGAGCGGGGACACCGTGGCCGTTCCGAGCGGCACCTACACCGAAGATCTGACGCTTCGCTCGGGTGTGTCCGTGCAGGGCGCGGGCCAGGGGCAGACCTGGGTCGTCGGCAGCGCCACCCAGACCAGCGGCTCGGTGACGATCTCCCGCTTGTCGATGATCGATCCCGACTACGTCGCGACCGGCACGCGCTACCTGAACTACGGCGTGCACGCCACCGGCGGGTCGATCACCCTCGAGGACGTGGGCCTCCACTACTTCCTCCACGGCCTCCGCGTGGAGAGCGGCGCCAACGCCGTGGTCAGCGACAGCCTCCTGTCCTACAACTGGTACGGCGCCGTGGCCAGCGGCGCGAACGCCTTCACGGTGTTCAACAGCCTGATCGGCTCGAACTCCGCGGGCGGCCTCGCCGTGAGCGGCACGTCGAGCACGAACATCATCTACAACACGTTGGTCGGCAACGCCTTCGCGGGCACCGCCACCTACCTCGTCGGCGCGATCTCCCTCTCCGGGACCACCGACAGCTCCGTGCATACGGTCGCGAACAACATCGTGACCTCCAACTACTACGGGCTCGACTGTCACGGCTGCGAGGCGGCGTGGGGCGGCAACCTCGTGTGGGGAAACACGACCAACTACATCAACGACGCCTCGACGGCGCCGAATGACGTCAATGCGGACCCCGGCTTCCGCAACGCCGGCGAGGGCGACTACGGCCTGTCCGCCATGTCCGTGTGCATCGACGCCGCGTGGGGCAGCCACGGCGTCTCGAACGACGCGGACGGCGAGGTCCGTCCCCAGGGCGCCGGGTACGACATCGGGATGGACGAGTACGCCAACTCCGCGTATTCGCTCCTGATCACCGAGGTCGTGGCGAACGCCCGCACCGAGTCCACCGGCGAGTTCGTCGAGATCTACAACGCAGGTGGCAGCACGGTCGACCTCGCGGGCTTCCGCCTCACGGACGGGGACGAGGTCGACACCCTCCAGGCCTTCGGCACGTCGGGCACCACCCTCGCGCCCGGCGCCTACGCCGTCGTGGTCGATCCCGAGTACGTCAGCGGCTACACGATTGCCTCCGGTGTCACGCTCCTCACCACGGGGGACACCGAGGTCGGCAACGGCCTCACCACGTCCGACCGTGTCACCCTCTACGAGTCCGATGGGAGCACGGTCGCCGCGGCCTTCTCCTCCCCGCGTGACCCGGGCGACGGCATCTCGATGGAGCAATACGACCTCACGGTCGGGGACACCGCCGGCAACTGGCGCGCGAGCCAATGCTCCTCGGGGTCGAGCCCCGGCGCGCAGCACTGCTTCCCCGAGACCGGTGACCCCGCCGATCTGGTCCTCACCGAGATCCTCGCCAACGCCACGGACGAGTCGACCGGCGAGTACGTCGAGATCTACAACACCGGCACCCAGGAGATCGACGCCGCGGGCCTGGTTCTGCGCGACGCCACGTCGAGCGACACCCTCCAGGGCTTCGGCGGCGGCTCGACGCTGATCGGCCCCGGCAAGCACGCCCTCATCGTGGACTCGGCGTACACGTACAACTACTGGCTCCCGACGGACGTGGTGCTCCTGACCACGGATGACGCGACGCTCGGCAATGGCCTCTCCACGTCGGACACCGTCACGCTGCTCGACGCCGATGGCACCACGGTCATCGACACCTTCTCGTCCCCGTCGGACCCGGGTGACGGCCACAGCATCGAGAAGATCGACTACGCGGCCGGGGACATCGCGACCAACTGGTCGTCCGCCACCTCCTCGTGCGTGCGCGGCGCTTCCCCCGGGCGTCTGAACGGCGCGACCGGCGGCGAGTGCGCCGTCCTGCTCATCAACGAGGTCATGTCCAACCCCCTCGACGAGGACACCGGCGAGTTCATCGAGATCTACAACGCGGGCTCCGACAGCGTGGACCTCGCCGGGCTCGTCTTCACGGACGGCGCCCAGGACGACGTGATCGCGGCCTTCGGCGGCGGCTCGACCCTCCTCGCTCCGGGCGGCTGGGCCCTCGTCGTCGACGCCGAGTACGCCGGCGAGTACACCCTCGCCGCGAGCGTCGTGCTCGTGACCACGATGGACACCACGCTCGGGAACGGGCTCGCCGTCGGCGACGAGATCGAGCTGTACGAGGCCGATGGCTTCCATGTCATCGACGCCTACGTGTGGCCGACCAACCCCGGCAATGGCGTCTCGGTCGAGCGCGTGTCCACCTACGGCACCCTCGACTCCGCGGCCAACTGGATCGGGTCCACGTGCGCGTCCGGCTCGTCCCCCGGCGCGAGCAACTGCGTGTCCTCGGGCGGCTCCTCCGCGACCGAGAGCAGCTACGACCTCGTCATCAGCGAGGTGATGTCCAACCCGCTCGACGAGAGCACCGGCGAGTTCGTGGAGATCTACAACGCCGGCTCGACCGACGTGGATCTGTTGTACATGGTCATCTGGGATGGCGACGCGGTCGACACCATCTTCGGCTACGGCGACATCTACAACACCGTCCTCGGCCCCGGCGAGTACGCCGTGATCCTCGATTCGAACTACGCCGGTGAGTACTCCATCCCCGGCGACGCCCTGGTGCTGACGGCGGACGACAGCACGATCGGCTCCGGCCTCTCCACCGACGATTCGTTCTACCTGTACGAGTCCGGCGGCACCGCGCTGATCGACGGCTACTCCTTCCCCACCAACCCGGGGAACGGCACCAGCGTCCAGAAGGTCGATCTCGCGGGCGGCGACACGTCGTCCAACTGGTCCGCCTCCACCTGCTCTTCCGGGTCCAGCCCCGGCTCCGCCACCTGCCTGTGAGGAACTCGACCATGCGCCTGCTCCCTCTGTTCTTCCTGCTCGCGTGCGCGGGTGACAAGCCCAACGACACCGCCGATACCGACGGTGACGCCGATACCGATACGGACACCGACACCGACACCGATACGGACTCCGATACGGATACCGATACGGATACCGATACGGATACCGACACGGATACCGACACGGACACCGATACGGACACCGATACGGACACCGACGTGGCCGTCATCACCAGCGTCCTCTTCGAGGTGTCCTCCAGCGCCATCACGACGCGGGAGACCGCGGTGTTCACCGCCACCGCGGAGTGGGACGACGGTTCACGCACGGACGTCACGTCCGCCACCACGTGGTCCTCCGGGGACGACGCGGTCCTGAAGTTCTACGCGCCGGGCGTGGGCCAACCGCTCTCCGGGGGCACCGCGAGGGTGTCCGGGAGCCACGACGGCCGGTCGACCGAGATCGACGTGACGGTAACCGTGGTGGCGGCCGCCGCCGGAGATCTCGTGTTCAACGAGGTCCTCGCGGACGGCCTCGTCGAGGGTGACCCCAACGCCGACGGCACGTCCGACTCCGTCGAGGACGAGTTCGTGGAGGTCGCCAACATCGCGGACGCCACGGTCGACCTCTCGGGCGTCACGATCCTCGACGAGAGCTTCCCGTTCCTTGCGCGCCACACCTTCGCGGAGGGGACCCTCCTCCGCGCCGGCGAGGCGATCGTCGTGTTCGGCGGCGGGGACGTGAGCGCGCTCTCGGCCTCCAACGTGACCTTCGTGGTCGCGGAGAACGCGGATCCGGGCCTCCAGTACGGCCTCTCGCTCCTCGACGGCGGCGAGTCGGTGCAGCTCGTGGCGGCGGACGCCTCCACGATCGCGACGTTCACCTACGGCGACAGCGCCACCCCCGCGATCACGGACGCGTCCTACGTGCTCGATCCGGACGTGTGGGGCACCACGTGGACCCACCACTACTACGTCAGCGGCAGCGCGGGCTGGTACAGCCCGGGCACCCTGGTCGACGGCACGAGCTTCGTCGGGCCCGACGCGCGGTACGCGCCCTGATTGTGGCCGCGGGCTCGTCGGAAGGCGAGCTTGCGGCTGTGGTCCAAGGCCATTGCAGGGGGCCCGGCGGCAAGCGCGGCCTGACCGGTAGCCCCCGGGTGCCGGTCCGGTTCCCTGGTGGCCGGCGGTGTCGCGGTCACGCCGTCTCCGGCGGGGCGACGGTGGCGAGGCCGAGGCTCGAGAGCCCGGGGCCGGTGCGCTATGAGGGGCGCTACTTGGCCGCGCACCACAACCGGGGGATCGAGGATGAACCCAGCGTCGAGATCCATGCCGGACGCTGCTGCAATGCGCATGCGGTCCAATCTACCTCGAGGCCCAGCTTGCCCAGGGCTGCGCCCAGGCCCTGTCGGCCAGTCCAGCCCGCTCCTTCCTATCCCCGCGGTCGCCGCCGCCCTATCGGTGGTCTTTGCGCTGGGCACCGCCTGCGCCCCCGCGCCCCGCCGCCCGCGATCCTCAGCCCCGGCGGCCGACGCCCTGGCTTGCACGGGCTTCGACTTCGCCCCCGCGGACGGCGTTGCGCGCTGCTCCGCATCCCCGGTGGTGGACGGCGTCGCGGTGGAGAAGGCTTGGACCCGCGGCGCGGTGGAGCACACGTTGCTGCTCGAGGACGCCGGCACCTGGCGGCGCTGGCCGCTCGGGCGCAAGAGCTGCGGCGGCGAGGTGCCAGCGGGGTGCAGCCACGACGAGATGTTCAGGCGCACCCTCGACATCGCCCGGGAGGGGGACCGAGTCGCCCTGCACGCGAAGGGGGTCTACGAGGTGGACCCCAACGCCACCTACGCCAACACCGTCGCCTGGTCCGTGATCCTCGTGGACGGGGCGGCTCCGTACGCCTGGTCCGTCCACCCCGAGCCCGCAAGCGCCGAAGCCCTGTTGGGAACCATGCCCCGGAGCCTCGCCGAGGCCTACGCGGCGACCCTCACGCGCGGCACCCCCGTGGAGCACGCCACCGCAGCCTATGACGCCGGCGTGCCGGGCCCCCGGGAGGTGCTGACGCCGCTGCTCGTCCCGCCCGCGACCTGCGACGAGGGTTCCAGGGTCCCGCCCCTCGGCGACTACCTGGAGAACCGCCTCGACGATCCCTGGACCCTGGACGTCCTCGGTGCCTCGCACGCGCCGTGCCTCCAACAGCCCGATGGGACCGACACTCTGCGCCTGCCCGCAGCATGCCGGGAAGCCCTGGCCGCCTGCGGCCTGGAGGTCGAAGCGGAGATCCCCATCTCCGTGTGGGAGGGCAACCGGCAGTCGCCCGCCATGCTCGTCCCTTCGGCGGAGCCTGCCCCCTACCTGGCGCCGGACTTCCGCCTCTCGTCCCCGATCTGGGTTGCCGGACCGATCTTCGCCGCCACCCGGGAAACCATCACGATGATCCACAGCCGCACCGGGGTGGTGTGGTTGGGTCCCGAAGAGGTGCACGTCCACCAGATTCGGGCCCCGGTGAGCGTCGCCCCCGCCTCGCCTGCGGGCTCGACCTGGCGGTACCCGTCCGGGACGCGTTGGTGCTTCATTGCGCCGGACGTTTGCCCCCAGCCCTAGTCGGCGTCCGATGCCAGTTGCGTCCGCGGGCTTGCGGTGCCCGAGCCTCGGAGACGACCACCGGCTCGGTCCAGAGGCGCGGGTCCGCAGCCTTCCACCAAAGGAATACGTGGCTGTCGAGCGGGAGCCTCATTCGGGGCTGTCGCCGCCGAGCATGAGCGTAGCGATCGTGGCGTCGGCGTCGTCGAAGTCCGGCGCGACCCAGACCCGGCCCTCCCATCCACCTGGCTGACGCGCGGGCGGACGGTTCAGTCCATGAACCCGTGGGTCACCACGCCGGTGACCCGGCTCGGGCGGTCGGCGAGGCTGTCGCCGTTACGGAGGGCAACCACCGCGTAGGAGGCGAGCCGACCGTCGCTCCAGGCGGCACATACGGCCCAGGTGTCCGCGCTGTCGGCGCCGGCGCTGCTGCCGATGGGCTGGAGATGCACGCCGTAGACGAAGGGCAACGCACCCGCACCCCCGCCCTCGTCGGAGACGCGCAGGCCGGTGGCCAGACCCGACGCGATGTCCCGCGGTGACTTGATGGCGTGGGGTCCACCGACGAGCTCATCGTTCGGGAGGTCCCCGACGAGGTCGTCCTGGGGCGCTTCGTCCACCACCCCGCAGGCCATGCCGGTGTCCAGGCCCGGGACGAGATCGAAGCCCGCGCCGCCGGCGCTCGCCCGCACCGCGTCGAGGATCTCGGTGCCGAGTCCGGACACGTCGCTGAAGCCGAGGTCCTGCCCGCCGAGGACGACCAGCCCGCCGCCGGACAGGCCGGCGGGCAGCGCGATCGTCGCGTCGCCCGGGGTGCAGCCGGCGACCTTGCCGCAGGAGAGCGGACCGGCGCCAGCGATGATCGCGACGCCGTCCCCGGCGTCGAAGACGATGGAACGGGCGGGGGAGTCGGCGGTCTCGGAGGAGCCAAGAGACAGCGCACCGCTGCTGTCGACGGACCAGAGGCGGAGGCCGCCGGTGGCGGAGAAGGCGAGGAGAACGGCTGCGAGCGATCCGGCCACGAGGCCTCCAGGGTATGGGGGCCGTGCTCTAACTCTGAATGTCGGACCGGGCCCCGGTCAGCCAGCGAAAAGCCTGCTCCGCCCGCTTGTTCCCCCGCCCCTCCGCGCGCGCCCTCACCCCCCCAAGAACGTCCGAATCAGCCCGGCAACCACCGCCGGCCGGCTGTAGTGCACCGCGTGCGCCGCGTCCGCGACGAGCGCGAACTGGCCGCGGGGGAGCAGCCGCGCGAGGTGGGTGGCCCAGGGCACCGTCACGATGCGATCCCGGCCGCCCTCGATCACGAGCACCGGGACCCGGATCTTGGGGAGGCGCAGCGCGATGTCGTCCGCGAGCGCATGGCGGCTGGTCGCGATGAAGCGTCGCAAGCCGAACCGCAGGTAGTCGACGAGCAGGATGGGGAGGAGCGACAGGGGCTCGCGTATGGACGCGCGGAGCACCGAGCGCCAGAAGTGGTCGCGCGTCGCCGGATCGAGGGTCGGCGCGATGAGGACCAGCGGCGCGGTTCGCTCGGGGTCGCGCTCCGCCAGCGCCGCGATCACCTGGCAGCCCAGCGAGTTGGCGACCAGGGTGACGTTCGCCGGAGGGATCCCGAGCACGTCGAGGAAGGCGGCGAGCGCGTCGGCCAGGCCCGGCACGTCGAGCGCAAGCTTTGGGCCGGGGCTGTGTCCGTACCCCGGGAGATCGGGCGCCACGCAGCGGAAGCTGCCCGCCAGCTCCTGCATCAGGGGGACGAAGTAGCGGCTCGAGACACCGATCCCGTGCACGAAGACGAGCACGGGGCCGACGCCCACCTCTCGGAAGTAAAGCGGCGGCCGGTCGCTGGGAGGCATGGGCAGCGCGCGCAGGCGGGGGGCCACGGCCACCGGGATCAGCGCGGTCGCGTCGCGCTCGCGGTCGGCGCGGCCCGGACCTTCCACACGTCGCGGCAGTAGTCCCGGATGGAGCGGTCGGACGAGAAGCCGCCCATGCGCGCGACGTTCAAGATGCAGGCGCGCGTCCAGCCCGCGCGGTCCTTCCAGGCCGCCGAAACGGCCTCCTGCGACGTGATGTAGGAGCGGTAGTCGGCAAGCACCAGGAACCGATCCTGCCCGAACAGCGTGTCGAGGAGCGGCTTGAGGACGTCGGGCTCGGTGGGGGTGCACTCCGCGATGAGCTGAAGGGCCCGCTGCAGCTCGGGATCGCGGGACAGCGTCTCGCGCGGGGAGGTCTTCCACGCGGCGACCTCCTCGACCGTCATGCCGAACAGGAAGAAGTTCTCGGCGCCGACCGCCTCGCGGATCTCGACGTTGGCGCCGTCCAACGTGCCGATCGTGAGCGCCCCGTTGAGCGAGAACTTCATGTTGCCGGTGCCGCTGGCTTCGAGGCCCGCGGTCGAGACCTGCTCGGAGAGGTCGGCCGCGGGGTACACGCGCTCGCCCACCTTCACGTTGAAGTCGGGAACGAACACCACCCGCAGCACGTCGCGTGAGACCGGATCCCGTTGGAGGGTCTCGGCGAGGCCGTGGATCGCACGAATGATGAGCCGCGCGAGGTAGTAGCCCGGCGCCGCCTTGCCCCCGAAAATGAACGTGCGGGGCACGATGTCGCGCGCTCCGCTCCTCAGCCGATCGTAGAGCGTCGCGACATGCAGCAGGGTCAGGTGCTGGCGCTTGTACTCGTGGATGCGCTTCACCTGTACGTCGAACAGGGTGCTCGGATCCATGGCGAAGCCGTAGGCGTCGTGCAGCTGGCTGGCGAGCTGCGCCTTGTTCGCCCACTTCACGTCATCCCACGCTTCACGGAAGGCGGCGTCCTCCGCCATGGGCTCGAGGCCGCGGAGGCGGTCGAGGTCGCGCTCCCAGCCGCCGCCGATGGCGTCCGTGATGAGGGCGGAGAGCCGGGGGTTCGACAACGCCATGAACCGGCGCGGGGTCACGCCGTTCGTGACGTTGCAGAAGCGCTCCGGGTACATTTCCGCAAAGTCGCGCATCACGGTTTCGCGGAGCAGCCGCGAGTGCAACGCAGCCACGCCGTTCACACGGCCGCTGCCGACGGTGGCGAGGTGCGCCATGCGGATGGAGCGCCCGCCTGTCTCGTCGATGATCGACATGCGACGTACGCGATCGTCGTCGCCCGGAAAGCGCTCGCGCACCTCGTCCAGGAAGCGGCGGTTGATCTCGCCCACGATCTCGAGGTGGCGCGGGAGGAGGCGGCCGAAGAGGCCGTGGGACCACTTCTCCAGCGCTTCCGGGAGGAGCGTGTGGTTCGTGTAGTTGAACGTGCGCCGGGTGATGTCCCAGGCGGCGTCCCAATCCAGATCGTGCACGTCGACGAGGAGCCGCATGAGCTCGGGCACCGCGATGGCCGGATGGGTGTCGTTGAGCTGGACCGCGTACTTTTCGGGAAAGCGCGAGAGCGGCGCGTTGCTGCGCTGCAGGTGCAGGCGCAGCATGTCCTGAAGCGAGCAGGACACGAAGAAGTACTGCTGCTCGAGGCGGAGCTCCTTCCCGGCGAGCGAGTCGTCGTTCGGGTAGAGCACCTTGGTGATGGTCTCCGACTTCACCTTGTCCAACACCGCGCCGATGTATTCGCCGGCATTGAAGGCCTGAAAGTCGAATGCGTCACACGCGGTGGCCTGCCACAGGCGCAGGAGATTGGCGTTTTCCGTGCCAAACCCGAGCACGGGGGTGTCGTAGGGCGTGCCCCGAACGACGCGCGCGGGCTGCCAGCGCACGCGGTAGCGCCCGACCTCGTCCACTCCGCCCTCGGTGACGCCTCCGAAGCCGACGTCGTACCCGGCCTCCGGCCGCGGAATCTCCCAGGGATTTCCGAGGCGTAGCCACTTGTCCGCGCTCTCGACCTGCCAGCCGTCGCGAATCGCCTGGTCGAAGATGCCGAACTCGTAGCGGATGCCGTAGCCGATGGCGGGCACGTCGAGCGTTGCCAGGCTGTCCATGAAGCAGGCGGCGAGCCGCCCGAGGCCGCCGTTGCCGAGCCCCGGCTCTTCCTCGTGGGCCATCAGCGCGTCGAGATCGAGGCCCAACTGGGACATCGCGTCGCGCACCTCGGCGGTGATGCCGAGGTTGAGGAGCGTGTTTCCGAGCTGTGGGCCGAGCAGGTACTCCGCGGAGAGATACACGACCGTGCGGCTCTCCTGCTCGAAGTAGCCCTTCGCGGAGCGGACCCACCGGTCGAGCAGGCGATCGCGGACCACGTGCGCGAGCGCGAGGTAGCAGTCGTTCGTGGTCGCGATCTCCGGAAACCGCGCCTGCTGGTGGTACAGCTTCGACACGAAGTCCCGGCGGATCGACTCGGCGTCGATGCCGGGACGCACATCGTCCGTGACGCGGGGGAACTGGCGGACGGGGGGAAGCGGCGGGCTCGGCTTGCGCATGGGACTCACGGGTCAGCGGGACAGGTGGCCCGTGAAGAACATGATGAGGATGATGATGAGGATGATCGCGGCCGGCGACCAGCCGGCGGCCCCGAAGCGGGAGTGGCCCCAGCCGCCGCCACCGAGGGCGACGATGAGGAGGACGACGAGGAGGATGGTTAGCATGACTTCTCCAGTTGGTTGCCATTCCTAATTCGTGGCCCGCGCGCAATGACCGGGAACCCTGCAAGGAAGCGCCGCCCAATGTTGGTGGACCCCCAGCCCTGTGTAGAACGATCGCGCCGGGTCACCGGATGTCCGAGCCTACGGATTTTCGACCGCCACCGCGTCCTCGAGCTGGTCCGCGTCCGGGAGGAAGGTGGTCATGTCCCCCGTCTCCGTGATCTTCACGAACCCGGCGGCGATCTGGGCGTTGATCGCGTCGATCGCCAGTCGGAGCGGATCGGTGGGGTCCAGGTCCACCAGCTTGATCGCCGTGTCCCGGATGGTGAGCTTTCCCTGGACCACCGTGCCGCCCGTGTACGACAGGAAGTTGGTGAGGCTCCCCTCGGTGTCGGCGGCGGACTTCGCGGTCGGCGAGGTGGGGGTCTCCGGCGAGGTCGTGCCAACGTCCCCCAGGCGCAGCACCAGCCCGTCCGCCTCGACGCTCACGCCGGTCACCTTGGCCTCCACCTTCGGCGCCGGCATGTTGACCAGCGGGTCGACGTGGACCACGTTCCCCTCGATGGTGACGCCGCGCTCGTTCGTCACGTCGATGAGATCCTCGAGCTTCAGATCGAGCGCCGCGAGGATCCCCTTCGTCTGCACGCCGAGCGCCTTGAGCTCCACAACGCGGATGGTCATGCGCCCCTTCGCATCGACGCTCGCCGCCCCCTTGAGCACGAACGGCACCGGCTTCTTGCCCGAGACGACGAGCAGCCCCCCCTCGGTCGAGAATTCCGCGGACGCGAGCGGGGTCTTCTTGCCGGAGGTGGCGTGCTCCGCCGACATCATCGTGTTCAGCGTGTGCACGTCGACCGCCACTTCGGCGCGGTCGACCACGATGCGGTACGCGCCCGGATCGTCGATCGTGGGCGGCTGGCCCTTCACCACGCTCTCGACCGTACCCTCCAGGTAGCGGACGCGCAGGATGCCGTCGGGCAGGACGAGCTCCACGTCCCGCATCGCGATCCGGGTCGGGACGGCGTCCGCGCCAGGGCCCGCCGAGGCCCCCGAGCAGTCGCATTCCGGGGCGTTCGCCGTGGGCGCGGGCTCCGGCGCGTTCTCTGGCCCCGCCCCTCCGGACGGTGCACATGCGGCGAGCAACCCGATCAGCAATCCCGCGCGCCAGACGTGCATTCAGCCTCCGAAGCTCCTCTGTAGCGAGGGGACGTGCCGCAGGCCGGCGCGGGGACATTCGCGTAGCGAGGAGGGACACGGAAGGAAGGCCGCGCGACATTCGCTGACGCCGGTGGATGAGCGGCGACGAGGGGTGTGGGGCAGTCCCGGCCGCCGGCACCGCCGCACAATCGTTTGTTCGGCGTGCGTATAGGCGTAGCGACGTACGGTAGCTCTACAAGCTCGACCACGGCTTCATTGGCGATGTCACGAAAGCATGAGTATCAGCTCGTGCCTCGGCCGCCGACGACGAATTCATTCTTGGCGACGCCGCGACATCGGCGAGGTTGAACCTGAACCGCGCCGGAGGGGCGGCCCGCGCGGTCGGGGTTTTGTTTCACCTCGCGCTTGATCCGACTGGGCCCCAGGCATAACGTGGCTGAAACCCGAGGGATTGAACGTGCTCTGCGCTGCGATGTGGTTCGTGTTTTCTACTGCCTGTGCAGTTCCAGGTTCGAGCGAGGATTCAACGGCACCGAACGATTGTGTGGGTGCCTGTGGGGAGGAAGAGGTTCCCACGGACGACACGGGGTGCCCCGCCTCTCTCGAGGTCTGTGACGGCGTCGACAACGACTGCAATGGGCTCGTGGACGATTTTCCGGAGGACGGTGGGGTCTGGTACGCGGATGTCGATGGCGACGGTCATGGCGACGCGTCCAGTCCCATCCTGGCGTGCGAAGCGCCGGCCGGCGCGGTCGCGGGCAGCGACGATTGCGAGGACGCCGACCCCGCGATTCACCCCGGCGCCGGGGAGATCTGTAACGGGCTGGATGACGATTGTGACGGCGCCCTCGATGACGACGATCCGGACCAGGTCGAGCCGTGCTTCGGCGGCGAGGGCCCGCAGTTCCCGTCGGACGTGTTGAACCTGACCAATTGGAAGCTCACCCTGCCGGTCGGGGACGCGGAGAGCCCGACGGAGATCGAACAGCCGGAGCTGGAGAGCTACTCCATCGATCCCTACTTCCTCCTGAGCCCCACCGGGGACGGCGTGGTGTTCCGGGCCAACGCCGGCGGTGTCAGCACTAGCGGCTCCGGATACCCGCGGTCCGAGCTGCGCGAGATGACGAATGACGGGGCCGACAAGGCCAGCTGGTCCACGTCCTCCGGCACCCACACGCTCACGATCACGCAGGCGATCACCCACCTGCCCGAGGTGAAGCCCCACGTGGTCGCGGGTCAGATTCACGATGCGAATGACGACGTGGTCGTGATCCGGCTGGAGGCCGATCGATTGTTCGTGGACCAGGGGGGCACCAACATCGGTGACCTCGACACGAGCTACCAGCTCGGGGAGGAGTTCACGGTCCGCTTTGTCGCCGAAAACGGAGAGATCGGGGTCTACTACGAGGACATGGCCACCCCGGCGGTGACGCTCCGTGCGGACACGGATGGCTGCTACTTCAAGGCCGGCACCTACACCCAGTCCAACACCGATCGGGGGGATGCGCCCGAGGCCTACGGCGAGGTCGAGATCTACGACCTGGTGGTGTCGCACCGGTAGCCGGCCCTAAGCACAGCGAGAACCGCGCATAGGGGTCCGCGGGCGAAGGAGACAACATTCGCCCCGGACCACCCCCGGGCGGAGCGAGCGTCGCGGGATGTAACCGCGAGCTCCCTCCGCCCGCCCCGCGTGGAGCGCCGGCCGCGCCGCTGATGTAGCGGTGGCGCGCGTGCTGACGCGGCTTCCCACGCGCTAGGTCGCGTTGTTCGTATTTCGGCGGACGAACCGGCTTATTCTCACGGGTGCGGCGCCGGCACCCCATGGACGACGGAGTGGCTGAGCGTAGATCAGCTGGCGTCCCCGTGAGGAGAATGCGTGTGTCTACCTGAACTCGATCGTGCGCGTCAGTGGATGTTCCACCAGGCGTTACCGTTCTGGGCCGACGCGGGTGTGGATCGCGCGTATGGCGGATTCCACGAGGCGCTGGATCTGGGTGGTCGCCCAGCGGCCGTGAGCTTCCGTAGGCTCCGCGTGACCTGCCGCCAGATCTACGTCTTCTCCCACGCCGCCACGTTGGGCTTCGCGCCGGGGCTCCCCGCCGCCTGGAAGGGGTTCGAGTACCTGGTCGCGAAGGGGTGGATGGGCCCGGATCGTGGGTGGGCGCGTCGGCTCTCGCCGCGCGGCGAGGTGGTGGACGCCACCCCGGACCTCTATGACCACGCCTTCGTCTTGTTCGCGCTCGGATGGCTGCACCGGGCAAGCGGCGATCCGGTGCCGCTGGAGTGGGCCCACCGGACGCTCGATTTCATCGAGGCTCGGCTCCGCCATCCCGCGGATCCGGGCTTCGTCCACGCGCTTCCGGCGTCGGGTTGGCGGCTCCAAAACCCGCACATGCACCTGCTCGAAGCCTCGCTCGTGCTCTACGAGGCGAGCGGCGACTCCCGGTTCGCCGCCCTCGCGCGCGAGATCGCGACCCTCTTCACCACGAAGTTCTTCGACGCGCGGAGCGGCACCCTCGGCGAGTCGTTCACCGAGCAGCTGTCGCGTGCGCCGGGTGAACCCGGCCGGGTGACCGAGCCCGGGCACCAGTTCGAATGGGCATGGATCCTCGGCGCCTACCAACGCCTCCTCGGCAAGCCCATGGGCACCGTGGCGCGGCCACTCGTGGCGTTCGCGGAGCGGTTCGGTGTCGACCGAGGGTCAGGCGCCACGTTCAATTCGGTGCGGGACGACGGGGTTCCAATCGATCGGGGCTCGCGCACGTGGCCCAACACCGAGCGGATCAAGGCTCACATCGCCTTGTTCGACCTGGAAGGGACGGACCCCCGGGGGCCCCTTCGCCAGACGCTGCGCCTTCTGTTGGACAGGTACCTGGCGCACCGGCCGCCGGGGACCTGGATCGATCACTTCGACGGGGAGGGACGGCCGGTGGCGGACACGATCCCCAGCTCGACGCTCTACCACCTCTCCGTGGCCTTCTGCGAGCTCCTCCGTGTGGAGCCGGCGCTGCGCGCCCTGGCGCACGCGGACGAGCGAGGAGGGGTGCCACCAGCGGAGGCGGGCCCCGAGCCGCGAGCTCGGGCTCCTGGTCTTGCGCGGATGGGTGGGTAGCTAGGTTGGTAGCCAGGACGTAGGTCGGACAAGGAACGGGCTGGGGGCTGGATCGGGGTGACCGGGGGGTCACGGGTGGCCCCAACCGTCGAAACACGTGTGCCAGGGACGCTGGCCGGAGGAAGTCGTGAGGATTGCGGTTGTTGGACTTGGATATATCGGGTCGGTGAGCTGCGGGTGCCTCCCGCATATCGGGCACGCGGTGATCGGGGTAGACATCGACAGCCACAAGGTGGCCGCGTTGAAGGAAGGTCGCCCCCCCGTGCTGGAGGCGGGACTGGCGACGCTGGTGGCGGAGGCGCACGAGGAAGGCCGGTTGACCGCCACGAACAATATCGAGGCGGCGATCGAGGCGAGCGACGTTGCGTTGGTATGTGTGGCAACGCCGTCGCGCCCGGACGGTGGCGCCGACGACTCCCAACTGGTGGCGGCCATCGAGAGCATCGGTCGGGCCGTGCGAGCGAGCGCACGCGGCGAATATGCGGTCATCGTACGTTCCACGTGCCTGCCGGACGTGCACGAGCGGCTCCAGGCGATCCTGGCGGAGGCGTCGGGCCTCTCCTACGACCGGGGACTCGGCTACGCGAGCAACCCCGAGTTCCTTCGGGAGGGTAGCGCGGTCGAGGACTTCTTCGCGCCCCCGAAGATCGTGTTCGGCGCGCGCGGCGTGGTGGCCGAGGACGCCTGCCGCGCGCTCTACGCGGGGATCGACGCGGAGACCTTCTTCATGGATCCCGGGGCCGCCGCGCTCGTGAAGTACGCGGACAACTACTACCACGCGGTGAAGGTGACCTTCGGGAACGAGATGGGCATGTTGTGCCAGCAGCTCGGCGTCGATCCGTACGCGGTCATGGACGTGTTCTGCAAGGATCGAAAGCTGAACATCTCGGCGCGGTATCTCCGTCCCGGGGCGCCGTTCGGCGGCTCGTGCCTGCCCAAGGACGTGCGCGCCCTGTCACACGTGTCGAGGACCACCGACGTTCCGCTGAAGATGCTCCAGGGAGTGGACGCCTCCAACCGGTGCCAGATCGACCGCCTCGTGGCGCGCATCGAGGCCGCCGAGCCCGTGGCGGTGGGCTTCATCGGGCTGTCGTTCAAGGAGGGGACGCCCGATTTGCGGGAGTCGCCGTTCCTCGAGATGTTGCGTCGCCTGGTGGCCTCCGGCCGCAAGGTGAGGGTGTATGACCCGCTCCTCTCCCAAGTGACACGCGGCGCCGACCACGACCCGCTCGCCGAGCTCCGTCCTCACCTCGACGACGATCTGGGCGCGCTCACGGAGGCCTGCGACTACCTGGTCGTGACCCAGAAGCTGGGCGGAGAGGTCTGGGACGGGCTGCGGATCAACGGGCACCACCGCCTGCTGGACCTCACGGCTGACGACGGCTTGCGTCGCTTCGGCCGGTACGAGGAGCTCTATCGCTGACCCTTCGTCGGTGATCCGTCATCGGTGAACGTGAATCTACCCGTCCGGAGGCTGGCCGACGTGATCGAGACCAAACATGTGGATGCGAGTCGTCGGAAGCACACCCGCGTGCTCTCGGCGCTCACGGTGCAGTCGGGGCCGGATCGGCTGGACGTGGTGGATTGGAGCCCGGGGGGGCTCCGGGTCTCCTCGGTGCCGGCGAGCCTCCTGGCGACGGAGGAGGTGCCGATCCGGGTGACGGTGCCCTTCGAGGGGGTCGACATCCCGTTCGACGGGAGCGTTCACGTGGTACGGCTCGGTCCGAACCCGGGGGAGGCGGGGCTGGCGTTCGTGGACCTGCCCCCCTTCGCATGGGAGATCCTGACCTTTCTCTCGCAGGAGGATGCCGCCGCTCCGACCGCCCCCCCCACCCTCGCCCCGGCCCTCGCGTCGGCGGGCCCTCCCACCCTCGCCCCGCCGATCGCGCCGGCGCCGGCCGAGCCGCCGCGCATCCACGCCAAGGCCCCGGATCCGCAGGTCTCCTGGCGGCCGCCGCTCCGGATGTACCTCTACTTTGCCGTGGGCGCGCTGCTGGCGCTCTACATCGGCAGCTCCCTGTACCACCGGGTGTGGCGCATCGAGGTGGAGTCGGCCACGCTGGTGGCGCCCGTCGCGCGGATCGCGAGCCCGGCGGACGGCATGATGCGGGAGCTCGACCTCGCGGTGGGAGACAGGGTCGCCGCGGGGACGTTCCTCTTCCGCGTCGAGTCGCCGCAGGTCCGCTCCGCGGTGGAGCGGGCTGGGCTCGAGCTGGCGCAGGCCGAGATTCGTGTCGCCGAGCTCGAGGCGGCCCGTACCGCCGAGCAGGAGCGCCTCGCCATCCACGGAGGCATGGTGAACTCCCGCATCGGGTCCCAGCGCGCGCAGGTCAAGCTGTTGGAGCAACGGCTCGCCCTCGCCGGCGCGCAGGTCGCGCGGGTGGAGGGCTTGTTGGGGCAGGGCGTGTCCCAGGGCGAGCTCGACGAGGTTCGGGCCCGCTGGGCCACGGTCGCGGGGCAGCTGGCGCAGGCCCGCGGCGGGCTCTCCACGGAGCAGAAGCGGCGCGTCGCGGCCCGGAGCGGCTTCTACTTCGATGGAGACGGCGGGCAGGAGGGGCTGCCCGAGGTCGAGGCCGCGCTGGTTGCGGCCCGCGCGGAGGTGGCCCTCGAAAAGGACCAGCTCGTGGGGGAGCAGGCCCACGCCGAGGTCGCCGAGGTCGGGCGGGCGCCGTTCGCGGGCCGAGTCGCCCAGGTCTTGCAGACCTCGGGGACCCCGGTGCGGCAAGGCGACCTCGTGGTTGTCCTCGAGCGCGAGGACGGGCGCCTCGTCGAGGCCTGGGTGACCCGCCAGCAGGCCGAGTACGTGCGCATCGGAGACGCCGCCGAGATCGCGGTCGCCGGGCTGGGACGCTCCTACGACGGGGTTGTCCGCACCATCGAGACCGACCCCGGCGCGAGCGCCCAGGTGGCGGCGGCGGGCGACTCTCCCCGGCTCCAGGTGCTGCTCGAGGTGGCGGGGTTCGCGGGGGAGCCCGACACCCTGGACGCCGCCACGCAGGAGCTGCGCGAGGTGGACTCCGTCGGGCTCCCCGCGGTGGTGAGCTTCGCCCGGAGCTGGCGGTGACCACCGGCGGCGTCGCCCGGCCTCGACGCCGGTTGACCCAGGTGGTGGGCGTGGCGGTCGCCCTGGTCGTGGCCCTCCCGCTCCTGTCCGCCCTCCGCTCCGCGCGGGCCGCCCCGGGTGCGGGTGGGGGGGCCCCGGTGGCCTGGGGCGCGGCGGCGCGGATGCTCGAGCCGGGCACCCGAGCCCGGGTGCTCGAGGAGGCGCAGAAGGCCGTCTCGACCCCGCCCCGCCCCGTGCAACAGCTCGCGAGCGCCGGGTCCGAGGACGTGACGGACTCGGTCGTGGTCGCGACGCGCGCCGCCTTCGAGGACGCGGACGACACCTTGATCCTGGCCATGGCCTGGACCGTGTCGGGCGAGCCGCGGTACCGGGACGCCGCGGCCAATCGGCTGCGCGCCTGGGCAGGCACGAACGTGCCGACGGGGAGCCCGATCGACGAGACCCGTCTCGACGCGCTCGTGAACGCCTACACGTTGATGCGGGAGGCGCTGGCCCCGGAGGACGACGCGGCCGTGCGTGCCTGGTTCACGACGATGCGGGAGCGGAAGCGTGCGTGGCGGTTCGGACCGTGGACCACGCGCAACAACCACCGCACCCACCAGCTCAAGATGCTCCTCCTGCTCGACCGGGCCCTCGGCGACGAGGCGGCCTTCGCGGCCGACCGCGCCGCCGCGGAGGCCCACGCGGCGAGCAACCTCGACGCGCAGACCGGGGAGAGCCTCGATCTCCGCGAGCGCGGCGCCTTGTATTACCACGCCTACAACCTGGATGCGTGGCTCGAGATCGCGCTTGCGACCGGGTGCTGCACCCAACCGGTCACCGCCGCCTACCAACTGTTGGAGCGGCGGCTGCTCGCGGGCGAGACCGCGGGCGAGTTCGTGGGCTCCGCCGCCCCGCTCGACGCGATCCGGGCGCGCGCCGGATTTGGATACGGCGAGGCCGGATCGACCTTCGACCCCCGCAGGGCCGAGCATGCCGTTCTGGCCTTCTACACTCTTCCTTTGGCCCCGCGGGCCGCGCCGCCTCCCCCGCTCGCGCCCGAGGCCCGGCACGTACAACGACGCAACCTCTACGCACTCGCCCGGTACCAATCATGGAAGCGTTGACCCGCTCGGGCGTGCCTCACCCACCCCCTCCCAGCGGCGGTGACCTCCCGCCCGAGCAGGATCGGTTCGTCTGGCGCACGAGCGAGGTAGCGTCGATGGTGCTGTACTTCGCCGTCCTCGGCGCCGGCATCCTCGCGCTCCCCGAGGACCTGATGAGCACGCTCACGGCGCATGGCGTCTTCGGCGGTCTGGGCGCCCTGGGAACGTGGCGGTTCGCCTGGTGGTTCACCCACTTCGTGCGCGCCCAGCTCTACACCCGCGTCGTCTATGCGAAGCTGCGTGCGGACGGCGTGGCGCTCTGGGAGCGGGGTTGGCGTCCCGACGAGGTGGCGTTCATGATGACCACCTTCAAGGAGGATCCGGCCACCACCCGCGCCGTGCTCGACAGCATCGTCGCAGAGCTCGCGCGGATCGGTGTGGCCGGGCGCCTGGTCATCGGGAGCGGCGATGCCAGCGACGAGCGCGTCATCACCGAGCACCTCTCGACGATTCACGCCCCGGTGCGGCTGGACGTGGTCTTCGTCCGGCAGACCCAACCGGGCAAGCGCGTCGCCATCGGGCTCGCGTTGCGCGCGATGTCCCGCATCGGCGTGCACGGAGACACGCCGGTCGTGTTCCTCGACGGCGACAGCCTGATGGCCCCGGGGTGCCTCGAGCGCTGCCTGCCCCTGTTCGAGCTCGAGCCCAAGATGGATGCCCTCACCACGTTGGAGCGCGCCATCGTGCGCGGGCCCATCCTGATGCAGAAGTGGCTCGACCTGCGCTTCGCCCAACGTCACCTGACGATGAACTCCCACGCCCTCTCCCGAAAGGTGCTCACCCTGACCGGGCGGCTCTCGGTGTACCGCGCGCGGGCCGTGCTCGACGAGGAGTTCATCTCCACGGTCGAGGAGGACCACCTCGACGATTGGTTGTGGGGCCGCTTCCGCTTCCTGTCCGGGGACGACAAGAGCACGTGGTATTGCCTGTTGAAGCGGGGCGCGGAGATGCGCTACGTGCCCGATGCCCTGGTCTACACGATCGAGCGGCTCGACGGCGCGCTGTTCGACCGCGTCGTCCAGAACCTGCTCCGGTGGTCGGGAAACATGCTCCGCAACGGCCGGCGCGCGCTTCACCTCGGTCCCGCCCGCGTCGGGCCCTTCATCTGGTGGTGCATCCTCGACCAGCGCATCGCGATGTGGAGCTGCCTGGCCGGGCCCATCGCCATCCTGGGCGGCGCCCTCCTCATCCATCCGGCGCTGCTCCTCACGTTTCCGCTGTGGGTCATGTTCACGCGTGGGGTCCAGTCCTGCCTCCTGTTCGTGTACCACCGCCGGATCGACGTCACGTTTCCGTTCGTGCTCTATTTCAACCAGATCGCGGCCAGCGTCGTGAAGATCTACATCCTCTTCCGCCTGCCGATCCAACGGTGGGCCAACCGGGGCGACCAACGCGCCAACGACGCGCTCGGGCCCGGGTGGAGGTGGAAACGGGCGATGGCCTCGTACCTGACCGCCCTCTGGGTCACCCTGTTCGTCGTCGGCGTCCTCCTGCTCACCGGGGCGTTCGACGAAGGCGCTCGCTTCCACCTCGTCGCGTTCCTGGACCTGCTCCTGTGAGCGTCCCCGAACGCACGGCTCGAACGGAGGTGTCATGCTCCGCTTCATCGGCTCCGCCGCCCTCCTGCTGCTTGGGGTGCACCCTGCGGTGACCCACGCTGCCGAGCCGGCAGACGCACAGTGCAACGCCAGCAATCTCCGGTGGTCCGCCGTATCGAATCGCCTGTATGTCACGGGCGGGGCGCGATGCACCTTGACCGAAATCCGGCGCCACGCGGACCCGGCCGTGCCCCTCGTCCTGGTCGACGCTCCCAAGCGGATCTGGCTCCTCGGGGCCAACCTTCTCCTCGAGGGCGGCTCCGCGCTCGTGCTGGACGGATCCAGCGTCGGGGGAGATGTCGCCGAGCTGCGGCTGCGCAGCAACAACTCCTCCGCGCCCGACGCGTTCGTCGAGGTCCGCGCGATGTGGGGCACCGTCACCATGCGGAACACCCGGCTGACCTCCTGGGACGAGGACAAGGGCGGGCCGGACACGGAATACGAGACGTACGGCCGCGCGTTCGTACGCGCGCTCTCCTATCTGGACGGGACGACGCCTCGCGAATCGCGGATGGACATCGTCGACAGCGAGATCGGCCATCTCGGCTACGATGCGTCCGAATCGTACGGCCTCGTGTGGAAGGTGCGGGGCGAGACCGCCGGGATCTTCGACCTTGTCGACGTGCTGGGCGACGTGACCGGATCGGTCGTGCACGACAACTACTTCGGCATGTACACCTTCGGGGCGTACGGGATGAACATCGTGGGGAACGAGTTCTCCGACAACGTCATGTACGGGGTCGACCCGCACGACGACTCCGATGCCCTGGTGGTCGAGAACAACAACATTCACGACAACGGCAACCACGGGTTCATCTGCTCGATGCGTTGCGACGGCCTGACGATCCGGAGCAACGTCTCCTCCTCGAACGCCGGTGTGGGCTTCATGCTCCATCGCGCGGTGGTGAACAGCGTGGTGGAGGGCAACCTCGCCGAGCTCAACGGCACCGGGGGCTTCGCGATCGTCGACAGTTACGACAACGTGTTCCGCGGCAACGCGGCGCACGGCAACCAATACGGAATCCGCCTGTCCACCGGCGCCTCGGACAACCTCATCGTCGACAACGATCTGAGCGACAACCTCGAGTACGGGATCTACACCTACCTGGGGGCGGACGCGCCCACCGTCAACGACGGCCGGGTCGCCCGCAATCGGTTCGTGGGCAACAACGTCAGCCGAAACGGCATTCTCGGCGCCCGCGCCGACCAGTCGTACATGAACGAGTTCTCCGAAAACACGTTCGAAGACAATGGCCAGTACGCGGTGCTCCTGTTCGACGCGAACGAGAACGTGCTCCGCGGAAACGACCTGTTCGGCAGTTACATCCTCACCCACGGGGACGCGTCCAACTACGTCGCGGACACCGACTCGGCGGACGTGATGTTCGCGGACGACCGCGCCAGCCTCACGTTCACCGACTCCGGCGGGCGGGTGTTCCTCAATCCGGAGGGCGTGCCGACGCTCGTGGGCGCCGACGGATCGAGCCTCACCCTCACCGGCGGGGCCGGGATCGTCACGGTTGACGCCGTGGCGCTCGCGGTGTCCCTGGAGGGAGGCGCGGCCCACGTAGGGATCCTCGGATGGAGCGGCGGGGCGCGGGTGTGGTGCATCGCCCCGTCCGGGGCTGCGCGCGCGACCTTCACGGTGGGAGATCTCGAGCCGGGTGGCCGCTACCGGGTGCGGGTGGACGGTGGGCGCCTGGCGCCCCTCGTCGCCGACGCGAGCGGGTCGACCTGGTTCGCGGCGGCCATGGACACGGCG
The DNA here is from genome assembly GCA_030685065.1 of Pseudomonadota bacterium. GTDB lineage: Bacteria > Myxococcota_A > UBA796 > UBA796 > SXON01 > CAJBVW01. The sequence continues at coordinate 63,165 of JAUXQH010000170.1, forward strand.
CCGCACACGTATGCACTCACCTCCATCCGAGGGTTGGCCTCCCCACGCTCGGCGTGGCCAGCGGCGGGTGTCCGGACGGACACGTTCGAAACCATGTGTGGAAAATAGGTGTCGAAAATAGGTGTCGAAGAAGTCTTGGAACAAGTTGGTGAGATGACATTTCGATTTCACCCGCTGTGCTCACGTTTGATGCGGGAGTCACATGCGCCAACCACACCTCGGCCTCTGCTCTGCTCTGCTCCTTTTCGGCGGCCTGCTGACCAGCGGCCCGGCCCGCGCCGCGGCGCCGCTCTCTCCCGGACCCGCGCCGGGCCCGGCGCCCATGGGGTGCTCCGCGGCGAACGTCCTGTGGAAGAGCGTCTCGAACCGGATCTACGTGACGGGGGACGTGAGGTGCACGCTCACCGACGTCCGGCGTCTCGCGCCCGAGGATGCTCCGCTCACCCTGGTTGACCCCGACAACCGGATCTGGTTTCTCGGGGCCAACCTGATCATCGAAAATGGAGCCACGCTCGTGCTCGACGGGTCGGGCCCCGACGGCGATGTCGCCGAGCTCCGGCTGCAGAGCAACAACAGCAGCGCGTACGGGGCGTTCGTCGAGGTCCGCGCCCAGTGGGGCAACCTGATGATCCGGAGCACGCGGATCACCTCGTGGGATGAGCACGACAACGGTCCCGACACCGAGTATGAGTCGTTCGGCCGGGCGTTCGTGCGTGTCGTCTCCTACCTGGAGCCGGATGGTTCGACCGTGCGGCAATCCCGGATGGACGTGATCGACAGCGACATCGGGTATCTGGGGTACTACGAGGCCGAGTCCTACGGGTTGGTGTGGAAGGTACGTGACACCACCGGCCCCGAGGTGTTCGAGACCGTGGACGTGGTGGGTGACATCCTACGCTCCAAGATCCACCACAACTATTTCGGCATGTACAGCTACGGCGCGTACGGGATGAACATCACGGGCAACGAGGTCTACGAGAACGTCATGTACGGGATCGACCCGCACGACGACTCGGACGGGTTGGTGGTCGAGGACAACTACATCCACCACAACGGCAACCATGGGTTCATCTGCTCCAAGCGGTGCGACGGGCTGACGGTCCGCGACAACGTGTCCTCGTTCAACGCCGAGACCGGGTACATGCTCCACCGCGGGGTCGAGAACACCATCGTCGAGGGCAACCTCGCCGAGAACAATGGCGACGCCGGCTTTGCCATCATGGACAGCCACGACAACATCCTGCGGGGCAACACCGCCCGCGGCAATCTGTACGGCGTTCGGTTGAGCGTCGGCGCCTCGGACAACGTGATCCAGGACAATCAGCTGTCCGCGAACACCATGTACGGCATCTACACGTACCAGGGCACGGATGCACCCACGATCAACGACGGCCGCCCCGCGAGAAACCTGTTCAGCAACAACGACGTGAGCCGGAGCGGCAACGTGGGCGTGCGCGCTGGCGACGCCGAGGAGAACACGTTCGTAGGAAACACCTTCGCGGAGAGCGGCGCCTACGCCGTCTTCCTCGACGACGCGACCTCGAACGTCTTCCAGGGAAACGACCTCGGCGGAAGCTACATGCTCGCTCAGGGCATCTCGACCAACGGTGTCGCGGACACCGACTTCTCCGACGTCATGATCGGAGACACGACCGCGAGCATGACCTTCACCGACTCGTTCGGGAGGGTGTTCCAGAACAACGCGGGGCTGGCCACTACTGTGGACGTGGAGCGCTCCGTGCTGACGCTCACCCACGCGGACCACGTCGGCGTGGTGGGGGTCAACGCGTTGGACTTCGCCGTGATGCCCGACGCGGGCAGCGTCCGCGTCACCGTGCTGAGCTGGGCCAAGGCGTCCCGCTCCTTCAGCACGTCCGCGGGATCCGCCTCGAACGCATCGTTCACCCTCGGGGGCCTCGAGCCCGGCGTCCGACACGGGATCTGGGTGGATGGCGTACAGGTCGAGTCGGTCACGGCGGACGAATTCGGGGATGTTCAGTTCGACCACGAGGTGTCCGAGGCCCACACGTTCGCGGTCATGTCCAAGCGGAGGATCCGGGGGGCGACCGTCCGCCTCGGGCTCTGACCCGCCGCGGACCGATCCAACACCACCATGCCATCGGGAGCAGAGATGAAACGCTCGGATACCCCTTCGGATCCTCGATCGCACGCGCCCTCGGACTCCACCTTTGCCGTGGTGCTCGCCGGTGGGCGTGGCACGCGCTTCTGGCCGCTCTCCCGCCGCGCGCTGCCCAAGCAGTGCCTCTCGCTCGGCGGTGGCCCCACGCTCCTGCAGCAAACCGTGTCGCGGACCGGCCTCCCCAACGAGCGCGTGCTCGTCGTGACGGGTCCGGACATGGCCGGCGCGGTGCGAGACCAGCTTCCCGGCGTCGACCTGCTCGTGGAGCCGAGCCCCCGGAACACCGCGGCGGCCATCGCCTGGGCCGCCCTCGAGGTCGAGCGACGGGGCGGGAGCGAGTGCTTCGTGCTCCCATCCGACCACGTGATCACGGACGAGCCCGCGTTCCGCACCGCGCTCGCGACCGCCGCCACGGTGGCCGAGAGCGGCGCCCTCGTCACCCTCGGCGTGCGCCCCACCCGCCCGGAGACAGGCTTCGGGTGGATCGAGATGGGGGAGGGCGACGGTTCGGATTGCCCGGTGATGCGCTTTGTGGAGAAGCCGCCCCGGGAAGACGCCGAGCGCTTCCTCGCGGGGGGCCGGCACGTGTGGAACGCGGGGATGTTCGTCTGGTCCCCCGAGGCGCTGCTCGACGCGGTGGCGGCCTATCTGCCGGGCACCACGGCGATGATCAAGGCCCTGCGCCGGGGTAGCACGCTCGCGGATGTGTGGGGGCTCTCCGAGGCGACGAGCATCGACTACGGCGTGATGGAGCGGGCCAGCGGGATCCGCGTGCTCCCCGTGAAGTTCGGCTGGTCCGACGTGGGGAGCTGGTCGGCCCTCCTCGAAGTCTTGCCGCTCGGAGAGGGGGGGGCCGCGATCGCGGAGGAGGTCATCGCGATCCGGGCGAGCGGAAACGTCGTTCACGCCGCGGGAAAGTTGGTAGCGCTCCTCGGCGTGAACGACCTCATCGTCGTCGACACGCCCGACGCAATGCTGGTGGCCCCGGTCGGCGAGGCCCAGAACGTGCGCTTGCTCCTCGAAGAAGTAGAGCGCCGGAAGCTCGGACGCTACGCATGACCAGCCCTATCTAATTGTCTAATTGGGACGGAGAGCCGCGGATGTGGGCATTCTTGATGGTCGGATGTGCCGCCAACGGTGGGGGCGCCCTTGCCCCTGAGCACCTCGAGGCGGATCGGCCCCCGACCGATCGGGAGAATGACGAGGAAGAGGTGGGACTCCTCTTCGGAGACGAGGTGCACGACGTGCGCCTGACCTTCGAGCCGGAGGCGATCGCGCGCCTCGCCACCACCGCCGACGAGGCGAAGGACGCCCCCTATGTCGCCGCGTTGTTTCACATGGGCGAGGTGACGTACCCTGTCACCTTGCGCCTCAAGGGTGGCAACGGATCCTTCCGTCCCTTCTCTGGCAAACCCTCCTTCCGAATCGACTTCGCGGGGCGGGAGGCCGACCGACGCTTCGATGGTTCACGTTGGCTGATCCTCAACAACCTCGTTCAGGATCCCTCGATGTTGGGCGAGCACCTCGCCTACGGCGTGTACGGCGCGCTCGATCTCCCCGCGTCTCGCCACGGGTACGCGCGCCTCTCGGTGAACGGCGAGCCCTTCGGCCTCTACGGCGTCGTCGAGCCCGTCGAGCACGACATGATCGCGCGGCTGTGGCCCGCCGACGCGGATGGCCTGCTGGTCGAAGGGGGCGCGGACGCCGTGCTCGACAGCGTGGAGGACTTCGAGGTCGTCCAGCAGGGGGGCCTGGCGCCGCTCGTCAACGCGCTGGCGGCGGTCGGTGCGGCCTCGCCGGAGGCCTATCTGGACACCCTCGACGCCTGGTTCGACGCGGACCGCCTGTTGGACGTGTGGGCGGTCGAGATCGCCACCGGCAACCCCGACGGGTACGTCGCGCGGCACAACAACTACTTCCTCTATTGGAAGGAGAGCGACGAGTCCTGGGTGATGCTCCCCTGGGGCACGGACACCGCCTTCAGCGAGCCCCTCGGCTGGCGGACGCCGGACGATCAGGGCCAGCTCTACCTCGACTGTCTCGCGGCGCCCGCGTGCGAGGCGGCGCTGCGCGAGCGGCTTGCCGCCATCGCGACGTGGTGGGGCACGGACGTGCTCCAGGCCGCCCACGGCGCCGCGGCCGAGGCGACCCAGGCCGACTGCCTGGCCGACCCCCGCAGCGAGGCGGGGCCTGCGGGGTGTGCCGCCTCGCGCGCCGCCCTCACCGACTTCGTGCAGGGCCGGCGCGCGGCGCTCCTGGCGCTCCTGGGCGACTGACGGGCTCCTACGCCTCGAGCAGCTGCTTCGAGCGCGTGGCGATCGAGGCGAGCAGACGAGCTTCGAGCTCGGCCACCTTGATGGTCTCCTGGCGTTCCACGCCGTAGCGCCGCAGCGTAACGGTGCCGTCGGCGGCCTCCTGCTCCCCGACGATCAGCACGTTCGGCACCTTCTGGGTGGCCGCCGTGCGGATCTTCTTCTGGAGGCGCTCGTTCGAGGTGTCGACCTCGGCCCGGATCATGTGGTTCCGGAGCTGAGCGACGACCGCGTGGGCGTACTCGTCGAACCGATCGGCGATCGTGAGCACGCGCACCTGCACGGGCGCGAGCCAGGTCGGAAACGCGCCACCGTAATGCTCGATCAGGAACGCGATGAAGCGCTCATGGGTGCCAAGCGGGGCGCGATGGATGCAATAGGGAGTGTGCTCGTTGTTGTCCGGGCCCGTGTAGTGCAGGCCCAGGCGCGCGGGCACCGCGAAGTCGAGCTGGTTGGTGGAGGCGGTCTCCTCCCGCCCGGTCACGGTGCGGAACTGCACGTCGATCTTCGGCCCGTAGAAGGCGGCTTCGCCCTTGGTCTCCACGAACGGCAGGCCGCTCTCCACCATCGCGCGGCGAACCAACTCCTGGCTCTTTTCCCAAGCAGCCGGATCGTTGACGTACTTGTCCTTCCCCTTCGGATCCTCGGGATCCCAGGTGGAGAACCGCATGTGGTAGCTCTCCATCCCCAGGATGTCGTACACCTTCCGATGCATGTCCATGACGGCCACGAACTCCTCGGTGAGGTGCTGCTCCGAGCAGTAGATGTGCGCGTCGTTCATGCACATCCCACGCACGCGCAGCAGGCCCGAGAGCGCGCCCGAGTCCTCGAAGCGGTACACCTGCCCGTACTCGGCGAGGCGCAGGGGCAGGTCCCGGTAGGAGCGCTTGCGTGCCGCGAAGATCTTGTGGTGGTGCGGGCAGTTCATGGGCTTGAGGCAATAGACCTCCTTCACCACCTCCTCGCCGTCACCCTCCCCCGAGTCTTCCCGCAGCTCCATCATGGGGTACATGTGGGTCTTGTAGTAGGGCAGGTGCCCCGTACGATAGTACAGGTCCGCCTTGGCGAGGTGGGGGGTCGAGACGCGCTGGTAGCCCGCCTTGAACTCGAGGTCCCTCGCGAGCTTCTCCAGCTCGTCCCGCAGCACCGTGCCATTGGGAAGCCACAGCGGCAGGCCCTTTCCGACCTCATCGTCGAGCACGAAGATGTCCAGCTCCGCGCCGAGCTTCTTGTGATCGCGCGCAAGGGCGTCGTGGTAGGCCTTGACGTGTGTGTCGAGCGCTTCCCTCGACGCGAAGGCCCAGACGTACACGCGGGTCATGATGACGCTCTTGACGTCGCCGCGCCAATAGGCCCCGGCGATCGAGCGGATCTTGAACCCGTCGGCCGGGAGCTCCCGGGTGTTGGCCACGTGGGGGCCCGCGCACATGTCGACGAAGGGGCCGTTGCGGTAGAAGCTCAACGAATCGAGCCCCTTCTTCGTGATCAGCTCCTCGGCGTAGGCGCGCTTGTAGGGCTCTCCCATGGCTTCGAGGCGTGCGTACGCCTCGGCCGTGGGCAGCTCTTCGTGCTGGAAGGGCTGCTGCCGGCCGATGATCTTCTTCATCCGCTTCTCGATGTCGGAGAAGTCCGCCTCGGTGAGCGGCTCTCCGGCGATCACGAAGTCGTAGTAGAACCCGTCCGCGATGGGCGGCCCGAAGCCGAGGGTCGTGCCCGGCCGAAGCTCGACGATGGCCTGCGCCAACACGTGCGACAGGCTGTGCCGGAAGCGGTACAGGCGGCTCGCCTCGGCGTCTTCTCCAAGGACCATCTCGTCATTTTCCACAGGCCAACTCCTTGACGGGGCACCCGAAGCGGTGCCGCCGGCCCTTAACCGCTTTGGGCGCGTTGCGAACAGCGCCAGCGCCGCGGAGGTTGGGGCGCGGGCAACCGTGTCGTGGGGGCGGGCGTTCCGCACGGCCTCGCGGTGGTCGGTTGACCCCGGGGGAGGGGTGAACAGATAGGGCCCGCCGGGCGTGTGCCCGCCCCCCCGCCCCCCGGAGAAACCATGCCCGCCCGCCGCGGAGGCGCCGCGATCGAGTTCGCGATCGTGCTCCCGCTGTTTACGACGTTCGTGTACGCGATCCTCGAGTACGGTTGGTTCTTCTGGCGTCAGTCGCTCATCATCATCGCGCTGAACCAGGCGCTCCGAGCGGGCTCCTTCGAGGCGCCGGACACCGAGACCGAGGAGAGCAGCGAGTGCGGCGCGTGCCAAACCGTGGCAGCCGCCGCGGCCGTCGCCTCCCTGGAGCGGATTGGGCTGGCCGTCGATCCCGACGAGGTGACGCCCGCCATCGAGGCCATCGACTCCACGTGCGCGCTGGTTTTCCAAACGTCGCTCCCGCACACGAGCCTGATCGGCCTCGTGCCGGTCCCGAGCGCCTACGACATCCGCCTTGTCGCCTACGCCCAAAACCTGATTGGCTGCTGAGGGCCCCTCCATGCGCACGTCCCGTCGCGGAAACTACGCCATCCTCCTTGCGCTCTTGCTGGTCGTGCTCCTCGGCTTCGTGGCGATGGCGGTGGACTGGGGGGCGGTCGCCGTCGCGCGCATCCAGGTGCAGGCGGCCGCCGACGCCGGCGCGCTCGCGGCAACCGCGGCCTTCGATGACGAGGAGGCTGCGGCCGCGCTGGCGCAGGAGTACGCGGGGCGCGTCATCGTGAACGATCGCCCGGTCACGGTGGGGTACGAGGAGGTCCAAATCGGCGCGTGGGACGGCGCGAGCTTCCGGCCCACGGACGAGGAGCCGAACGCGATCAAGGTGACGGCTCACGCCGACGTCGCGATGACATTCACGCGGCTGTTCGGGGTCGACTCCGTCCGCGTCGGTGCGTCCGCGGGCGCCGGGCCGACGGTCACGCGGCGGCGTGCGCCCGACGTCGTCCTCGCGCTCGACGTCACGGGATCGATGAGCAGCAGCGAAATCGCCCAGGAGCGTGCCGCCGCGCAGTCCTTCCTCGACTGCGTCCACTCCCGCTCGACCGGGGACTCCAAGCTCGGCATCGTCCTGTTCACCGGGGTGGACACGACGCAGATCGGGATGACCGAGGTGGGGACGGGCTACGCCCAACTCTCGAGCGCGATCAGCCGCATCCGTGGCTGCGGCACGAGTGGGATGCCGGAGTGCACGGGCACCAACCCGGCTGCCGGCCAAGGCGCCGCGCTGACGATGCTCGCCGCCGCGGACACCCCCGATGAGGTGGGTCAGGCCATCATCCTGATGAGTGACGGCGAGCCCAACCCGGACTCCATCTGCGCCTCCCGGTACTACACGGGCGTGGGGTGGCGAGCGGAGCTCAAGAGCCTGTGCACGGCGCTCGGCAAGAGCGGGTCCACCCAGCGGCAGCCGACGCTCAGCGACTACGGGCGCTGGTCGGACGGCTACGTGTCGACCTCGGAGGAGCGCGCGACCGACGTGTACACGGTGTACTACGGCACCGAAGCGTCGGGGATCGACTACCTCGAGGACCATGTGGCCGCCTACGGGGGCTACTCCCTCCAGACCCCCGACGCGGCCGGCATCACCGACGCCTTCGAGGACATCTGTGTCAGCTACTCCACCCGAGCCGCGGGAATGTTGTTCTGACGTGGGGGCCGGCGGCGCGCCTGCCGCCAACCCCCGGTTCTCACGCCCTCCTGCCCTCACGCCCTCAGGGACAAGCGATCGGATACCTCGCGTAGCTCGTCACCGAGGCGCCCACGTCTTCCGCGATCACGAGGGTGGTGGTGCTCCGCGGGCAGCCGGGCACCAGGGTGACACCCTCCTGGTCCGTGCCGGGCGCGCTGTATTCGGCCAGGGGCGTCCCCCCGGTCGTCATCTCGCGCAGCAGGTTGGCCGTGTCGAAGAGCGCGTAGAGCACGCCGGTCTCGCCGTGAAAGTGGAGATCGGAGAGGTCCGTGCGGCCCGTGGCGAAGCGGTCCACCTCGGTCACCACGCCCGACGCGGCAAGGTCCACGTCGAAGACGTAGATGTCCCCTGTCTCCTGGAGCGCCGCGTAGAAAAGCCCGCCCGAGGTTCCGTTCGTGTAGGGGTGGGCGCCGTCGGGCACGAAGGCGAGGGCTTCGAGGCCCAGATTCTCGTCCGCGCTGGCCATCCACGCGTCCACCCTCCAGGAGCGCCCGGTGAGCGCGCCGGCGGAGAGGTCCACCTCGACGATCGCGTCGGGGCGCTCGACGCCGACGTAGGCGAGGGTCGAGGTGGGGTCCGCGACGGTGATCGCCTCGAAGTCACCCGCGAACGTCCAGCTCACCAGGCCCGAACCGTCGAGGTTCATGCGGCTCACGACCCCGCCGTCGCTCACGAGGAGGAGCGCGCCGAGGCCCGCGTGCCACGTGATCCCGCTCGGCTCGTACGCCGGCGGGAGGGCGCCGCCGATTTGTGCGCCGGTCCGATCCGCCGGCCACCTGGTCGACGAGCCGCCGCGCCGCTGCGCCGCTTCGGCGTGGCCCTCGCGCTCGGCCGGAGCCTCGGGCCTCCCAGTCTCCTCCACGGGCACGACCGGCGCTGTGCACCCAATCCAACCAAGCAAGATCATTCTCGTCCTTTGAAGCCCACCACAGGTAGGGCCGGGTGCCGCGGCGGCAAGGGGGAGCACGTCGCCCTACTTCGGCCCCATCGCCGCCGCGCGCTCGCACCCGACGGCGTGCCCCTGCTTGCACGCCTTCTCGTGGAAGAAGCTGGAGGTTCCGGTGTCGCCCGCCTGCTCGGCGAGCGTACCGAGCAGGAAGCAGGCCTCGCTCCGGCCGCCCAGGCACGCCTTCACGCACAGGTCCCAGCCCCGCTCGACGTCCACGGCGAATCCGGGATCGGCGTCCGCCCCGTACACGTACAGGATGCCGAGATCCATGCAGCTCTGCAGGTGCCCGCGATCACAGGCGCGCGCGTACCACCGGGCGGCGGCTGGTATGTTGCCGCCGGCACCAGCCCACCGAAGGGCCGTCGCGACCTGGGCGCAGGCTTCTACCTCGCGGCGACATGCGGGCCGCTGGAGCCCCAGTCCTACCACGAGCATTCGACGTGCCGCGGCATCGTCCGTCGCGACGATGGCGGCGCGGAGGCAGGCGGCGCCGTCGCGGGTGGCGCACGCCGCCACGTCATCCGCGAGGGCGAGCGGGAGGAGGGCGAGCCACATGCGGGCGAGGGTAGCGCGACCGCGCGCGCGGCGCTCCCGCAAGGGCGAGTTATCTCGTTGTCGCACCTGGATAAAAAGCGTGGCAACGAGGAAGACCCGGACCCCCGACGACCCGCGCCCGGCGAGCTCCCAAGCCGCGGTCTCCGCCCTGATGCTCGCGCTGGAGCACCCGCTCGAGGCGGAAATAGCAGCCGTCCGACAGATCGTGCTGGGCGTGGATCCGCGGATCGAGGAGGCGGTGAAGTGGAACGCGCCCAGCTTCCGCACGACCGAATTCTTCGCGACCGTCCACCTGCGTTCCAGGGACAGCGTTCAGCTCGTGTTCCACACGGGCGCGAAGGCGAGGGATCTGCCGGGTGGCGCGGTTCGATTGGATGTCCCGAGCGACCTGGTGAGGTGGCTGGGCAAGGACCGCTGCCTCGTGACGCTCGGTACCGCCGCGGAGATCGACGCTCGGAGGCCTGCTTTCGAATCCCTGATCCGGCAGTGGATCGATCAGCTTTAGCCCTGCTCTTAACCTGCTTCAGCCCTGCGTCGGCGCGTCGACGTGCGTCACGGAGCGCCGCGCGGCCAACATCCCGCACGCCGAGCTCTGATCCTGCCCCACCGAGTAGCGCCGGACCACGGGAACCCCGAGCACCTGGAGCCGGTTGAGGAATTCGGCGAGCTCGGTGGGCGAGGCCCGGCGAAATCCATCCGGCCGGTCGTCGTTCACGTCGATCAGGTTGATCCGGAGGGGAAGGTCGCCCAACATGGCGCGCAGGCCCTCCACCTCGTCCAGGCCCGTGTTCACGCCGCCGAGCACCACCCAGGCCACGGTCACGCGGTCCTGGGCGATGGTGGCGTAGTCCCGGATGGCGGACACGAGCTCCGCGAGATCGGTGCGCCCCGCCACGGGCAAGAGCTCGACGCGCCGGCCCGGCAACGTGGACGTGAGCGACACGATCAGCTTGTACGGCTGCCGCTCGCGCGTGAAGCGCCGGATCTGCGGGACCAGCCCCACCGTGGAGATGGTGATGTTCTCCTTGGCCACCCGCCCGCCCGCGGGATCCGAGAGGACACGGGCGGTCTGAATCACGGCGTCGTAGGTGTGAAAGGGCTCGCCCTGCCCCATGAACACCGCCCCGCTCACCCGCCCGGGGGCCTCGTCCCGCACGGTCAGAAAGGCGGAGACGATCTCCCAGGGGGCGAGGTTGCGCGTCAACCCCAGGCGCCCGGTGGCGCAGAACGCGCACTGCATCGCGCAGCCCACCTGCGAGGAGAGGCACACCGTGAAGTGATCGGGCTTGTGCAGGCCGATGCGGACGGCCTCGGACAGGGCACCGTCGGGCGAGCGGAACAGGTACCGGACGCTCTTGCCCTCCTGGTCCGGGACGCGCTCGAGCACCTCGAGGCGGTCCCAGGTGGTGTGCTGGCGGAGCGCCTGGACCAGCGCCTTGCGGGGCTCGCGCTTCGGGGTCGGGTCGTCCGAGCCCTCCGAGATCACCCGGGAGAGCACCTGGCGCGCCTCCGCTAGCGAGCAGCGCTCGCCGCGGGCCTCCAGGTGAGCGGCGAGGTCGACCGGGAGCAGGCCGAGGAGGTTGGCGCGGGCGGTGGGCATTCAGCGCGCGTGCGTAACGCGGCGGGTGAGCGTCACGCCCCCTACGGACGCCGCCGGCGCGCAACCAGGAGCAGCGCCATCGGCAGCAGCGCCGCTCCGCTCGCGGGGCGGGTCCCGCAGCCGCACCCGTCACCGCCGCCCGCGTCCGCCTCGCCGGAGTCCGCGTCCGCGTCGGTGTCCGCGTCGGTGTCCGCGTCGGAGTCCGCGTCGGTGTCCGTGTCGGTGTCCGCGTCGGTGTCCGTGTCGGTGTCCGTGTCCGCATCGGTGTCGGTGTCGGTGTCCTCGGTGACGCCCGCGGCGTCGAGGTCGATCGTGACGAGGAAGCCCCAATTCTGCAGGCTCACCGAGTAGGTCACCAGCAGCACGTCGTCCTTGATCGAGATCCCGGGCTGCATCCCGCCGATGGGGGCGGTGTTGAACGACAGCTGGAGGGTGTCGATGAGCTCCCACTCGAGGTTGAAGGCGGACACCCAGACATCTCCCCCGAGGGTCTCCCAGGTGTAGCTGTCGTCGCTCGCCATGTGGACGACGATGTAGGTGTCCCCGACGCGAACCGCCCCTTGGGACCAGTACGCTGTCCAGCCCTCGGGCGTCACGTCCACCTCGAGGTAGCCCAGCTCCCGCAGGCTCGCGTCGTACTCGGAGACGAGGAGCGAGTCGTCGGTTTTTCCGTCGAACCCCGCGACGAACAGGTGGCCGTCGTCTTCGAGCGACACGGAGCCCATCGCGAGCGCCCCGGTCGGGAAGTCCGTCTCGGAGACGATGTTCAGATCCTCGTCGACCGACACGAACCGGTGGGGCACGCCGTCGTCCTCCGCCCAGTAGCTCATGCCGTTGAAGTCGTCCGAGCACACGCTCGGGATGTCGACGTAGATCGACGAGGTGTCCCCCTCGGCGATGATGGCCTCCGCGATGAGGTTCCAGTCGGCGTCGTACCGGTAGGCGTACGCCGAGTCGTTCGCCTCGACGAGCCCCGCGGTGGCGAAGTGCAGGTAGGTGCCGTCCGGGCACAGGGAGATCGCGTGGTCGTTGAGGTAGCCCACGTCGGTGAGCTGGTGGCGGCTCTCGCGGTCGACCGAGAGGTCCTCGCGGAGCAGCTGGACGCCAAAGTCTCCCGCCGCCGCGTTGGTGACCCACCACCCGCCCTCGGTCGGGAACGAACGCGGCCAGTTGCCGTTGATGTCGAGCTGCTTGCCCAGTGTCGCTTCGAGGAAGATCGGCGAGGCGGCGGCGAGCGAGGCGACGAGCAGGATCACGGCGACTCCGAGCGCTCGGCGGATGCTACCACGGGCGTCAGGTCGAAGCGGCGCGCACCCCGGTCGGTTCCCCGCGCAGGATGCCCGCCCGCGCGCGGAATACGTCGCCAATGTGGCGGAGTACGGCGCGGATACGGGCGATGCGCTGTACATCCTGGTGCACGGCCGTCCACACGTCGAGCGTGGCGATGGTCTCGCCGGGGAGGACCCGAACCAGCGCGCGGTCGGTCTCCCCGAGGAAGGTCGGGATGACGGCGAGGCCGATGCCCTCGGTGGCCGCCGCGGCGACGGAGAGGATCGTGTTGCCGCGGAACACGCAGCGGCGAGCGGTGGCCACGTTGGCCATCCAGCGGGCGGCGGCCAGGTAGCCGAGGGCGTCGCTGTACCCGATCAGATCGTGGCCATCGAGATCGTCCAGGCTCGTGGGCACGCCGACCCGCGCCAGGTAGTCCTCCGACCCGTACAGCCCGAACGCCGAAACGCCGATCTTCTTGACGACGATGTTCTCCTGCGCGTTTCTGCGCGCACGCACCGCGATGTCGGCTTCCCCTCGGCCGAGGTCGAGCATGCGCGAGTCCGACACGATCTCGATCTGGATCGCGGGGTGCCGCCGCCGCAGGGCGGGCAGGCTCGGGAGCAGGATGCGGTTGGCGAACGCTTCGTTCGTCGTGACCCGAACTTCCCCTTCGAGCCGGGCGTCGTCCCCCTCCACGGCGCGCGCGAGCGAGAGCATCGCCTCTTCCACGCGCTCCGCCGTCGGAAGGATGGCGTCGCCCGCCGTCGTGAGCATGAATTCGCGCGTCTGTCGGGAGAACAGCCTCGCGCCGAGCGCGGCCTCGATCGCCGCGAGTCGGCGCCCCACGGTGGTCTGGTCCACCTTCAGCTGGCGGCCCGCGCCCGACAAGCTGCGCGTGCGGTGGATCGCGAGAAAATACCGGAGGTCGTTCCAATCCAGCATGCCTGCATTCTTGCATGGGTAGCCTGCGATAATCGACCCTTCCCTGCCGGGGCCCATCGACGCACATTGGAGGGGTACGCTTCTTCGCCGATACCGGCGGCCACGAATCCTCGCGGGGGATCACGGAGCCCACGCTCGTGGCGCAAACGGCACTCTGCTCTACGGGAAACCGCGGGGCGTGGCCGCCGGTGCCGGCGAATCAATCACCTCGGCCACTTCCGTAGGCCGATCCTACCGCCCCGCAACCACCACGTCCCTCGCCTCCCGAAAGACGAGGAACTTCACCCGACGAGCATCTCCCTCGCCCGCCCCGAACACCGCTTCTACCTGGGCTTCGGGCCACTCGGCCGGATCGAACGACGGCGGCACCTTGGCCCAGATGGCGCCGTAGATTCCCGCCGCGCGGGCGAGGGGAAGCAGCGCGGCCAGCAGCGGCACGGACGCGAGGCCGGTGCGGGCGCGGTCCCAGTCGACGCCCCAGGGCGGGTCGATGAACAGGACGTCGGCGTGGAGCCGGCCCACCTCGAGCAGGGCGTCGCCGCGTACGAAGCGGATCCGATCGGCCATCCCGTAGATGCCGGCGTTGTGGCGGGCGAGGGCGAGGCGGGCGGCGTCCTGTTCGACAGCCACCACCTGGGCGCCCGCGCGCGCGAACCCGATGGTGTTGCCCCCGGCGCCGCACGTCGCGTCGACCACGCGGCAGCCCGCGAGCGGCCGTCCGAGGGCGAGCGCGAGCGCCTCCGGCGTGAGGGACACCTGCCCCTCTTCATCCAGCCGCACCCCGGGCCGCGAGAAGCCGGGCGAGGCGTCGCGGCGGCGGCGCGCGTCGGTCGTGCGGGCCGCGCGGACGGCGGCGCGCGGCAGGGCCGGGGTCACCTCGACCTCCAGGAGCTGGCCCCCGAGGCCCACGCCCCGCAGGCGCGCGGCGAGGTCAGCGGCGGCCGGCACCCCGAGCTCGGCGGTGGCGACGGCGCCCTCGTGGTGCCACGCGGCCGGGCCGAGCAGGCGCTCGCGCGGAAGCCAGGCGGGGAGCGGCGCGACGCGGACGGCAGGCATCGGCCACGACTAATCCATCAGGAGCCCGTAGTGCATTGCGGTCCTGCTGTGCGGCGCTTCGCCCGCCGATCGGGTAGACGCCCGCATGCGTCACCTCGGCCTGGTCTGCTTCTCCTTGTTCCCGCTCCTGGGATGCGACGGCGCCTCCGCGACCCCCGGCACCTGCACGCCGGACGCCGCGCTCGACAGCGGCACGGCGGCGGCGATGGTCGATGACGCCGCGTGGTCCACCACCGCGACCTGGAACTGGGCCGGTGAGAGCGCGCAGATCACCGCCGCGCCGGCGGACGGCTGGCGCTTCAGCGTCGTCGGTCAGCTCACCGACGGGGGGGACACCGTCAAGGCCGCGGCCGACGCCGGTGGGTTTCCCATCACGGTGACCCTCGGGGAGTCGGGCGAGTCCGGCGGCTTCGCGACGGTCTACCCGACCGACGGGGACAGCTACATCACCGCGAACGCCGCCGGGGGCAGCCTGACGATCACCGAGGTCGGAGAGGACCTCGTTGGCTGCTTCTCTTTCAGCGCGGGCACGGACGGCGGGGACACCGTGGCCATCGCGGACGGGTCCGTGCGAGCGGCGCTGCTGGACTTGTAGCTCCACCGCGCGCGCCGTCATCGAGGCGCGCGACCCCCTCGGGCCCCTTCCCGGAGGCGCTGCGCGTCGCTATCTCCGAGCTGTCGGGGCAACCCTCGACAGGTCGGGGGACGCTTGCGCATCGCGATGATCGCACCACCCTTCGTGGCGGTGCCCCCTCCGAAGTACGGAGGGACCGAGCTGATGGTGGCCGGCCTCGTCGAGGGGCTGATCGAGCTGGGTCACAGCGTGACCCTCTACGCGCCGGGGGAGTCGACGTCGGGTGGGGTGGTCCGCGCGCACTATCCGCGCGCCGTCTGGCCGCCGGATCCCCTCCGCGAGCTGGTGCAGGCCGCGACCTCCATCTGGGACATCCTCGACCGGCGGGAGGTGGATGTGGTGCATGCGCACTGCCCCTCCGCGGTGGCGTTTGCGCCGCTGGTCCCCCTGCCGATGGTCTACACCGTGCATCACGCGCGGGACGAAGGGGTCTGCGATCTGCTCCGGGCCGTCGGACCCGGCAGGCTCACGACGGTGGCCATCAGCCACCGCCAGCGCCTGCTCCTCGGGGATCTGCACGCGGAGGTGATCCACCACGGGCTCGCGCCCGAGCACTATCCGCTGGGTCGGGGGGAGGGGAGGTACGCGGCCTTCCTCGGTCGCTTCGCGCGGGAGAAGGGGGTGGCGCAGGCGCTGGACGCGGCGGCCCGGGCGCGGGTCCCCATCCGGCTCGCGGGGCGGGCCCATCCGGTGGACGCCGACTACTTCTGTGACGAGGTGAGCGACAAGCTCGAGCGGCCGGGGGTGCGCTGGCTCGGGGAGGTGGGGCTCGAGGGGAAGGTCCAGCTGCTCGGCGGCGCGGCCGCCACCCTCTTCCCCGCCGCGTGGGAGGAGCCGTTCGGGCTCGTCATGCTCGAGTCCATGTTGTGCGGCACGCCCGTCATCGCGTACGGGCACGGGTCGGTGCCCGAGGTGGTCGAGGAGGGCGTCACCGGCTTTCTCGTCGACTCGGTCGACGCGATGGCGGATCGCCTCTCCCAGCTGGTCACCGGGCGCTCCCCGTTCGATCGCGAGCGGTGTCGGTCGGTCACCGTGGCGCGCTTCGGCAGAAGCCGGATGGTGTCGGCCTACGCCGAGCTCTATCGTTTGCTGGTGGCGCGTCCCGTGCTCGCGGCGCACGCGCCATGAGCGAGAACGAGGATCCGACCACGCGCCCGGAGGCGCTCTCGCCGCCGCTCGAGCTCCCGCATGCCCTGGGCGTGTCCCGCCTGGTGCTCTCCCGCGGCAACCTCTTCATGGTGACCGGCGGGGCCGGGAACATCGTGCCCGCCGGTGCGCGCGAGCTCGGCATGTTCTGGGAGGACACCCGCCACCTGTCCTACTACGAGCTCATCCTGCCGGGGCACCCGCCGACGCTGCTCTCGTCGGAGACCGAGTCCTGCCTCGCGTCGCAGATCGATCTCACCACGACGGACGAGGAATTCGGGGGCCTCCTTGGCGAGCCCATCAACGTCCTCCACTTGCGCCGCCGCCAGCTGCTCGACGGGGACTTCATCGAGCACATCGCGCTCACCAACCACATGGGCCGCTTCATCGAGCTCGAGTTCCACGTGGCGTTCGCGGCCGACTTCGCCGACGTGTTCGAGGTTCGCGGCGCGCGGAGGGCCGGACGCGGGCAGATCCTGGAGCCCCAGGTGCGTTCGGACCGTGTCCAGCTCGGCTATCGCGGGCTCGACGGCGAAACCTACGCCACCTCGCTCCAGTTCCACCCTCCGCCCGAGCACGTGGACGCCGGGGCCGCGCGGTTCCGGGTCGTGCTCCCGCCCGGCGCGACCCACATCGTCGAGGTCAGCGTGCGGTGCTGGCGCGGGACGCCCCCGAGCCCCCGACCGCGCCGCTCGTTCGCCACGCGGCTGTCGGTGGTGCGCGGCGAGGTGGGCCACTTCCTCGGCGATTGCACCCGCGTCCGATGCGACAACGAGCTGGTGCAGCGCGGGATGGAGCGCTCGTTGGGGGACGTGTCCGCCCTCCGCATCCTGCACGACGCGCGCTGGGTGGTGGGCGCGGGGATCCCCTGGTTCGCGGCTCCGTTCGGGCGCGACTCGTTGATCACCTCCGCCCAGGTCCTGGCGTTCGCGCCCCACATCGCCGCCGAGACGCTCAGGTTCCTGGCCGCGCACCAGGGCACGGTGCACAACGCCTACCGCGAGGAGGAGCCCGGCAAGATCATGCACGAGCTGCGCCGCGGCGAGCTGGTCCGCACCGGCGAGATCCCGCACGCGCCCTACTTCGGCACGGTGGACGCCACGCCGTTGTTCCTCGTCCTCGTGGGCGAGTACCTCCAGTGGAGCGGCGACGTCGGGCTCGTCGACGAGCTCTGGCCCGCGATCGAGGCGGCGGTCGGCTGGCTGGACCGGAGCACCTCGGACGGGGCCGACTTCCTGCGGTACCAGCGCGTCAGCCCGCGTGGACTGGACAACCAGGGCTGGAAGGACAGCCGGGACGGGGTGCCGTTTCCGGACGGCGCCAACGCGGCCTCCCCGATCGCGCTGGTCGAGGTGCAGGGCTACGCCGTGGACGCCTGGCGCCAGGTCGCGCGGCTCGCCCTCCTCCGCGGCGACACCGAGCGCGCGCGGATGTGGCGCGAGCGGTCGGAGGGCTTCGCCGTCGCGTTGGAGCGCAGCTTCTGGTGCGAAGAGCTGAACTACTACGCGCTCGCCATCGATGGGAACGGTCACCGGGTCCCGACGGTCACGTCGAACCCCGGGCACCTGTTGTGGAGCCGCGCCGTCACGGAGGACCGCGCCCGTCGCATCACCAACACGCTGCTCTCGCACGAGATGTACACGGGGTGGGCAATCCGGACGCTCGCGCGCGGACAGCGCGTCTACAACCCGCTGAGCTACCACAACGGCAGCGTCTGGCCGCACGACAACGCGATCGCCGCGATGGGCATGTCCCGCTACGGACTCGGGCGCTCCGCGCAGAAGGTGTTCGCCGGGCTGTTGGCCGCGACCGACCACTTTCACCACCAGCGCCTGCCCGAGCTGTTCTGCGGCATGGACCGGGGGGAGCGCGAGTTCCTCGTCCACTATCCCGTGTCGTGCAGCCCCCAGGCCTGGGCCTCGGGCGCGCTGCTCATGGCGATGCAAGCGGTGCTGGGCCTGCAGCCCGACGCGCTCGCGGGCAGGCTCGCCATCCGCAATCCGCGGCTCCCCCCGTCCGTCTCTCGGCTCGATCTGCTCGACATGCGGGTCGGCGCGGCGCGGGTCGATCTCCGCTTCATCCGCTCCGACAACCACACGCACGCGGAGGTGCTCGACATCCGCGATGGCGCGGTGAAGGTCGAGATCGAGGTCAGCCCGGGGATGCGGGAGTAGCCAGCGTGGCGTCGCAGCCCGCGTCTCCGTCCACCCGCCACATCGCGAAGGTCGACCGCGCCGGGTCCGGCCGGGTCACCGGGGAGAAGTCGAACACCTTGCGGCTCGCGCCGAGCGTCACCTGCGTCATCTCGAGCATGACCACCCGTCCCTCGATGCGGTTCGCGTTCACGACGCGCCCCTCCAGCCGGCTGTGGCCGCGGTGGGCGAGGTAGATCTCGCCGGTGCCGAACGCCGGCACCCTCACGAGCACGGTGGCGCCGGGCCGACCGTCGCCGTCGGAGTCGATCACCTGCGGATCGGCGCCGCGCGTGGGCATCGGCCCGCGGGTATCGTCGTACCCGACGGTCTGTACGCCAGAGTCCGCCGCATAGACCCAGCCGTTGCGCCCGGGGGTCACGGTGACCGTGTAGGTGCGCGGCGGCATGGCCTTGACCCAGCCGCGCGGGAGGATCACCTTCGCGAGCTTCGAGCCCCCGTCGATGGAGGACGTGCAGAGCTCCTGGCGCTGGGTCCAGACATCTCCGTTCGGGGTCACGTGCACGAGGAGCCGGCTGCGCGACGCGCTCCGCACCTCCCCGAGGATCGGCGCGCGCGAGGTGGAGCTGACCACGACCTCCAAGGCCCAGGTGCCCGCCAGATCGAAGGAGGGCAGAACGATCGGCATCAGCGGGCCTCCCGGGAAAACAACGTGAGCGCGCGCGCCCCGATTCCACGATCGGCGCGCGGAGTGGCGGGCGCAACGAGGGGCAGGAAGGCGGGATCCCCCGCGGTGAGGACGTGGTCGACGCGGGCGAGGCCGTCGACGAGCGCGGCCTCGAGATCGGAGGGGGCGACCGGCGCCCCGAAGTGGAGGATCGCGGCGGGGCGGGCCTCCTCGCACCTCGGTCGCCGAGCTCGAAGGCATCTTGGCCCGCGCGTTGCCCCCCCCAGGACGGCCGCCCCGGGGTGCGCGTGCGTCAGCTTGATGCATCGGATGTGTCGGATGCATCGGATGTGTCGGATGTGTCAGGCCGCCCGGATGTATCAGATGTATCAGCGCGTGTGCGCCCCAGGCAGCCCCTCGAGCCCTCGGTGCAGCTCGGGGTCGTGCGGCCGCGCTCGGGTGATCCCGGCGATGCGCGGATGAAGCGCCGCGCCCAGCCCCGCGCCGGCCCACCCGAGCTTTCCCACCACGGCACGATGGTGCGCCCCGCCCCGGCGTCCGCGCCGCTCCGCAGCAGCCGTCGGCCGATGGCGCGATACACGCGGCTGGCGAGCGGACCGCTTCCCTGGCAGCCGCGGCGCGCTCTACGGGGCCGCCAGCAACACGCCGCTCTCGGCGTTCCGGCGGCCGGCGAACCGGGTTCCGAGGGTGCCGGGGCTGTTCCTCGCGTCGGGCAGCGCGCATCCGGGGGGTGGCATCCCGTTGTGTCTGCAGTCGGGGCGGCAGGCGGCGCGCGAGGTGGGGGAGGCGCCATGAGGGGCCGGCGCGCTACCTGAGCGGGGTGATCCCCTCCGTCTCGCCCCCGCCCGCCGCCCCCGGCCACTGGTTCGTGTACGTCCTCTGGTCGGACACGCTCGCGCGCACGTATGTCGGCCTCGCGGTCGACGTGTCGCGCCGCGTGCGCCAACACGGCGGCGAGCTTGCGGGAGGGGCGCGGACGACCCGCGCGGGGCGGCCGTGGTGCCTGGCCGGGTGGTACGGCCCTTTCCCGGATCGCGGCGGAGCAACCCGCGCGGAGCGGGCGGTCAAGGCGCTGAAGGGGCCGGCGCGGCTGCGGTGGGTGGCGGACGTTGGGGGGTGACGCTGGTCACGCCCTCGGTTCGCACGGTGCCGCGAGCCCGGCGGCCGCGCCGACGGCGGCCTCCAACGCGAGCTCCAGTCGGATTGCGCGCAGGACCGGCTCGGCCACCTCGCGCACCGCGAGCCGTCGCGCGGTGCCGACGCCGATCCCGAGCGCGTGCGCCATCTCGGCCAGGTGAATGCCCGACGTCAGCGCGAGCTGCACCGCCGCGCGGCGGACCTCCACCACCTCGGCGGCGTTCCCGATGAGCTCCGGGGCCACCGCGAGGGCCGCGCTCGCCGCGGCCACGACGCGCGCGGCCCCCGCGGCCCGGACAACGTCGAGCGTGACCGGGCACAGCTCGACCTCCGGAAGCGCGACATGCCGGCAGGCCTCGCGAAGCCGGAAGCGAGGCAGCGCTTGGCCGATCCGGAGCGTGAGCCCGGGAACGAGCCGGGCGCCCAGGAGGTCGCGGTAGCAGGACCCCGTCGCCAGGGCGCCATGTTCGGCCAGCCCGTGATGCGCCTGTTGGGTGAGCACGTACCCGACGAGCGACTCCAGGTGCCCGCGGTCGCGCACCGGCCGCACGAAGGCTGGCTCCAGCGCTGCCGACGCCACCGGGCGCAGCGCCAGCACGATCGCGCGGGCCAGCCGCCCCACGCGCTCCTCCTCACAGAGCACGACGACGTGCACGTGATCGTCCACGATCGCGAAGAGCACGATCCACGCCCCGGCGACGCGGCCGAGCGCGCGCACGGCGGCGCGCCGCGCGCGCTCGGTGGGGAACAGTGCGTGTCGGCCGACGGCGGCAAACGTGAGATGGAACGAGCGCATGGTGGCGGCGAGCTTGCGCACGGCGCTCGTGCTCGACAAGCGCATCCCGACGTGATCGGGCGGACTCCGGTGTCGCGCGGGTCGAGGTGCGGGCCGAACTCAAGGGATGAGCGCGCATCCTCCGAGCTCAGCCCGTTGGGCGGGCCGAACTCACGGGATGGGCGCGCATCCTCCGAGCTCAGCCCGCTGGGCGGGCCGAACTCACGGGATGAGCGGACCTCCCGCGTGTCGGGTGTCCTGCACCTGGGTGCCACAACCCGACATCTCCCCCGCGTGAGCGGGCCTGGAGGGGGGCGCGGGCGGCCCCCAGGCGCCCGGGCCGGAGGCCACAGGAGCGCCGCCCGCCCGCGCCCGTCGGCCCCGGGGGGCCGACGGAGGGCGACGCCCGACCCCGGAAGGAACGCGACCCCGCGTCCTCGCGGGGGCACGCCCACGAGCGCACGAGCCATTGCCCCCGCTTGGTGGCATGCTGTCGCGAATCACCGGGTTCCGCGTGCTCCATCTCCTCCTCCTCACCGCGTGCATCGACTACGAGTTCGGGAAGGACCCCGCGCAGCCCGCCCTCGACACCGCGGACACGAGCGACTCGCCCCCCGACGACGAGACGGACATCGGGCCCAGCGACGAGAGCTGCAACGGGGTCGACGACGACGGGGACGGCCTGGTGGACGAGGAGTACGGCGACGTCGACGGAGACGGCGCGGCCGACTGCGTGGACGACGCGTGCGTGTCGGAGGTCCCGAGCCCCCGCTCCGAGGTGAGCGACGCCTGCGGGGGTTCGGTCGACGCGGGCGTACCCCCGGCCAACCCGTGGAACGTGGAGATCCTCTGGCAATACCTCGGCAGCGGGGTGGCCTCGACGCCCGCCATCGGGGACCTCGACGGGGACCGGATCCCGGAGGTCGTCTTCAACAACGACGCGGCCGGCGGCAGCACGGTCGTGCTCGACGGTGTCACGGGACGGCGGAAGTGGTCGGTGACCGGGATGGACCCCTACAGCGGCCCCGCCCTCGGAGACATCGACGGCGACGGCTTCGGCGACGTCGTCACCTCCTCGGGGAGCTGCTTCGGCGAGCACGTCGTGTCTGCCTACGACCGCGATGGCGTGCTGATGTGGCGCACCCCCATCGGCAACGCCTGCGAGACGTACGCCAACCTCACCGATCTCGACGGCGACGGCGATGTCGAGGTGATCGTGAACGAGTACGTGCTCGACGGCGCCACCGGCGCGGTGTTGTTCACGCTCGACATCACGGGAACCAACTGGGGCGCCCCCGCGGTGGCCGACATGGACAACGACGGGACCCAGGAGATCCTGCTGGAGACCGACGTGTTCGACGCCGCGGGCAACCTCCTGTGGTCGTGCGGCACCGGCGGAAACGGCACGTTCCCCCAGCCCGTCAACGTCGACGCGGACGACGAGGGGGAGCTGCTCGTGGCCGGCGCCAACCGGATGACGCTCTGCGACGACGACGGCACCGTGCTCTGGAGCCGCAACTACTCCTCGTACGGCACGGCCGTGTGTGTCGCCGACTTCGACAACGACGGCGTGCAGGAGTTCGGCTTCGCCCAGAGCGGCAACTTCTACCTCATCGAGAGCGACGGCTCGAACCGCTGGGTGACACCGGTGAACGACAGCTCCGGACTCGCGGGCTGCACCTCCTGGGACGTCGACTACGACGGCGTTCCCGAGGTGGTGTTCGCCGACGAGCGGGACATCATGGTGCTCGACGGGGCGACGGGCGCGGTGGTGGTGCGGGACCCGAACCACGGGTCGCCGACCGCCGCGGAGACCCCCGCCGTGGCCGACGTGGACGGCGACGGTCACGGGGACCTCGTCTACGGGTCGATGAGCAGCGACTACACCGGCATCACGGTCATCACCGGCGCGGAAGGTGACTGGCCGTACGCGCGCCCCGTCTACAACCAATACACGTACTACGGCGAGAACGTGGGGGACGACCTGTCGATCCCCGCCTACGCCGAGGCCCCGTGGCGGGTGGACGCCAACCTCTTCCGCGGCCAGCCCTCCGCCGTGTTCCTCCAGGCCCAGCCCAACCTCAGGGTGGACATCGCCGACGTGTGTTTCGCGAGCTGCGACGCGGACGGGCGCGTGGAAGTGCAGGTGCAGGTATGGAACGACGGCGTGGCCGACGTGGCCGACGCGATGGTGGCGCTCTACGGGCTGCCGGGGGGCGCGGAGACCCTCCTCGAGGCACGCGCCACGGGCCCCATCGCCAGCGGCGCGAGCGTGGAGCTGTTGTTCGTGACGACGGCCGACGAGGTGGGGGACGGGCTCCACGTTGTGGTCGACCGCGACGGCGCGTTGGACGAGTGCGACGAGGGCGACAACGAGGACACCTGGGCGGATGCGCCCTGCCCTTGAACGCGGCCCGCGGGCCTACCGCGCCTCGAACGTCGACCGCGCGAGCGCCCACCCCTCCGCCCAGAACCCGGCGCGAGCCAGGCGCCACTTCAGCCCGACCGGGGCCGCGCCGAACAGCCTGAGCATCACGATGCGCAGCTCGGGGACGGTGAGGCGATCGGAGAGGTAGCCCGACCACTGGTCCGTGGGGAGGGCGAAGGAGCGGTCGAAGAACGCGCGCGTGGAGGGAGGCGCTCGCGGGGCCAGGACGCCTCCCAGCCGGCCGCGACCGCGCGGGCTGGAGTGCCGCCCGGCGCGGTGGACGCGGGGGAGCAGGTAGCCGCTGGCGGGGTGGATCATGCCGGCCGCCGCGCCGAAGCCCAGCACGCGCGGAGCGCCCGTGCATCGCCCCTCCGCGTCCGGCGTTGACAACCTCCCCGCACCCGGTGAAAGGCGCCACCTTCGCGTAAGGACGTGCGCCCATGGGCAACGGCGGACTGGACATCAGCTCTCCCGCGGCGCTGCTCACGAGCGCGGACGAGCTCGGCTTCGAGGCGGCGCTCGACACCCCCATGAAGGACGTGCTGGACACGGGTGACTTCACCGTGCGGGCCCACCGGCTCGTGAGTTCGCTCATGGTCTCGCAGGGATGTCCGACCTTGCGGGCGCTGCTCACGACGCGAAAGGTCTGGAACGCCCTGGGCGCCCGGCTCTCGGCCGAGGTGCTGGAGACCCTGGACGGCTGGCTCCTCCTTCAGCCCGTGGCGGGTGCGATGGCCACGGAGGTCGCCGCCGCCCTGGTGGCCCACGCGCCTGCTCCGGTGGCGGAACCCAAGGCGGCGAAGGCCCCCAGGGCAGCACCCGCCACGGTGATCGCGCCCAAGGTCCCGCTCCTCGCCGGGGGCATGCCGGCCGACGAGCTCCAGGAGTGGGCCGCCTCCCGCAACGTGACGGCGGAGCTCCAGCGCCACTGCCGCGTGCTGGACGATCGGGTGTCCGGGCGCGCCCGGTACTGGTTCTGGCAGGGCAGCGACATGCGGATCGAGGACATCATCACCACGAGGCCGAGCCGCCGGAGCGGGGCGATGCCGGTGGAGGTGCAGGACGCCGCGATCGAGTGGCTGCGCGACCGCGTCGCGCGGGTGGAGCGGGCGCTCTCCGACGAGCAGAAGATGCTCGCGATGGGCTCGGTCCCCGAAGAGCCGGCGCTCCGGGCCTTGTGGGACCGCGTGGCGGAGGCCCGCGCCGTGATCCGGGAGCACACGGTGCCCGCGCCGATGGACGAGGTGGGGCGCACCCGGCTCGTGCTGCAGGACGATCCGCCGATCTGGGCGCTCCGGGATGGCTGGCCCGCGCTGTGCTCGAACAGCGGCGCCGTGAAGCGGGTGCATCTGCAGGCCTTGCCGGGCGAGCGGCTGCTCACGTGCGAGTGCCACCTCCCCCAGGAGGCCTGCCCGCTGGCGCTCGTGGCGCTCGACACCCTGCGCGTCTCGATGGCGATGCCGAGGGCGGCCGAGCGGAGCTGGCTGCTCGAGATGCTCGGGACGCCCGCCTGGACCCGCGCGCTCAGGGACCTCGACGCCCTGCTGGCCCTGAGCACCCCCGACGCGGACGACGTGACGCTGGGCTGGCGCGTGGACCTGGGGGTCCGCACGTTGCTGCCGCTCTCCTGCCGTCCGAGGAAGCGCGGCACCGGGTACAAGCTGACGAAGATGCCCATCGAGGAGCTGCGCGGCCGCCCGGATCGCTGCGTGCTCCCCGCCGACGACGAGGTGCGCGCTATCGTGCTCGCGGAGCGGCCCGACACCAACCGCGGCAACCAGTCCGTGTTCCCGACGCTCGCGCGCCTCGTCGGGCACCCGCGCGTGTTCATCGGCAACGAGCCGGTCACCGTGCGCCGCGGCCGGATCGAGATGGACTGGACCCCCACCGAAGAGGGCGGGGTGCGCGTGGGCGTGCGGGTCGGCGGGTTCGTTCGGGATCCGGTGCAGCTGCTCGCGGCCCTGAACCTGTCCGCCCGCGACGGCTGGTTCGCGCTCCAGGACGGCGACGTGATCACGACGTTCCCGGTCGACCCCGCGGCGACGGCGCTCCTGGGCACCCTCGTGCGGCGCGGCGGCGTGTTCCCCGCGGAGGCGACGGCGGGGCTGCTCGCGCGCCTCACCCCGCTCGCCCAGAAGGTGCCCGCCCACCTCGCCCCCGAGCTCCGCGGCGCGTCGCAAGCGCCCGAGGAGAAGCCGGTGGTGCGGCTCGACACCCTGGCGGAAGGCGGGCTGTTCGTGCAGGTGCTCGTGCGGCCGCTCGCGGGGGCGCTCGCCTTTACGCCGGGCGAGGGGCCCGAGCAGCTCCACGCGCAGATCGGGGACAACCGCGTGCACGTCCAGCGCGCCCTCGCCGCCGAGCCGGTGCGGGTGCGGGCCGCCCTCGCCCCGTTGCAGCTCCCCGCGGACTGCGAGGCCCCGCTGTTCTCGTGGACGATCCTCGACCCGGAGGTGGGGCTCGACGTGGTCACCGCGCTGCAGGCGTCCAGGGACGCCTTCGCGGTCGAGTGGACCGATCCGGCGCGCCGCCGCGGCACCCGGGCGGCCGAGGCCAAGAACCTCTCGATCAAGGTCAAGACCACGCGGGACTGGTTCGGCATCGAGGGCGCCGTGGCGGTCGAGGAGGCCTCCGTCGACCTCGCGGCCGTGCTGGCCGCCGTGCTCGCGGGCCGCCGCTATGTCGCGGTGGACGCGAACACCTGGATCAAGCTGGGCGACCGCCTGACCGAGCAGCTCGCGGGCGTGGCCGACGCCATCCACGCCGGCCGCGCCGGGCTCGAGGTGCCCGCGCTCGCCGTGCCCCTGGTCGACGCGCTGAAGGACGCCGGCGCCGCCATCGACGCGCCCGCCGGCTGGGCGGACATGCTCGACCGCGTGCGCGCCGCCGAGGGCTACGACCCCGAGCTCCCCGCGGGCTTCACCGCCGAGCTCCGGGAATACCAACGCGCCGGCTTCCGGTGGCTCGCGCGCCTCGCGACCTGGGCCCCGGGCGCCTGCCTCGCGGACGACATGGGGCTCGGAAAGACCGTCCAGGCCCTGGCGCTGCTCGCCCACCGCGCGAGCGGCGGCCCCGCGTTGGTGGTGGCCCCCACATCGGTCGGCTTCAACTGGACGCGCGAGGCCGCGCGCTTCGCGCCGACGTTGCGCGTGCGGATGTACCGGGGCGCCGGCCGCAAGGCGCTCCTCGACGACCTCGGCCCCAACGACGTTCTCGTCACCAGCTGGGATCTCCTCCCTCGCGACGCGCTCGCCCTCTCGCCCGTCCGCTTCGCCACGATCGTGCTCGACGAGGCGCAGGCGATGAAGAACGCCGGCACCGCGCGCGCGAAGGCTGCGGCGGGCCTCACCTCCGACTTCCGCCTCGCCCTCACCGGCACGCCGGTCGAGAACCGGGTTTCCGAGCTGTGGAGCCTGTTCCGGGTCATCGCGCCGGGCCTGTTCGGGAGCTGGGAGCGCTTCCGCGATCGGTTCGCCACGGCCATCGAGCGCGACGGCGATCCGCGCCGCCGCAAGGCCCTCGCCCGCCTGATCCGGCCGTTCCTGCTGCGTCGGCTCAAGTCCCAGGTGGCCACGGAGCTGCCCCAGCGCTCGGACGTCAACGTGGAGATCGTGCTCTCCCGCGAGGAGCGGAGCCTCTACGATCACGCCCGCATCGCGCTCCTCGACGATCTCGCCTCCGAATCGGGCCCGCCCGAGCAGCAGCGCTTCAAGGTGCTCGCGGCGCTCACCCGCCTGCGCCAGCTCTCGTGCCATCCACGCCTGCTCGATCCGACCTCGACCCTCCCGTCGGCCAAGCTCACGCGCCTGCGCGAGCTGGTGGCCGAGCTGCGCTCCGAGGGCCACCGCGCGCTCGTGTTCAGCCAGTTCACCCGGCACCTCGCCCTGGTGCGCGAGGCCTTGACGGCTGACGGCGTGTCCCTCCGCTACCTCGACGGCAGCACCCCCGAGGCGCAGCGCCGCGCCGAGGTCGACGCGTTCCAGGGCGGCGCCGGCGAGGTGTTCCTCATCTCGCTCAAGGCCGGCGGCACCGGCCTGAACCTCACGGCCGCCACCTACGTCATCCACCTCGACCCCTGGTGGAACCCCGCGGTGGAGGACCAGGCGAGCGACCGCGCCCACCGCATCGGCCAGACCCAGCCGGTGACCGTGTACCGGCTCGTGGCGCGCGGGACGATCGAGGAGCAGATCCTGGCCCTGCACGCCGACAAGCGCGAGCTGGTGGCGGGGCTGCTCGACGGGAGCGGGGCCGCGGCGACGATGAAGACGGACGAGCTGCTCGCGCTGTTGCAGGCGGGGGACGACGCGGATGACGAGGGGGAGGACGCGGGGGCGGATGTGGGGGCGGTCGAAGCGCCTGTCGTGCCGCTGGTCGAGGCGTTGGTGGTGGTGGATGCGCCCGTGGCGGCTGTGCCGGCGGTCGTGGCGCCGCTGGCGGAGGCGGCGCGCGCGGCGGTCGGCGAGGCCAATCCCGTCGACCTCGAGGCGTTGGAGGAGGCCTATGTCGAGGCGTTCGACCTGGCGGTGGAGCGGGGAGACAAGGCCGAGGGCACGATGAGGGCCTACGTGCGCGTCGTCACGCGTTTTGTCTCCTGGGCGTCGGCGACGCACGCGGTCACGACGGTCGCGACGCTCGACAGCGCGCTCGCGGCCTTCCTGGCGGAGGAAAGTCCAGGGTCCGTGGGACGATCCGCGCTTCGGCGGCTCCGGGCCACGGTCGGGTAGCCCGTTCTCGGCTACGCTGGGGCGGTGACCCTCCTCCTTCTCCTCGCGTGCGCGAGCGGCCAGATCAGCGTCGGACCCTCGGACGTCCCGCCCGTGGACACCGGCCCCGTGGCAGTGGACACCGGCCCCGTCGACACCGGCCCCGTGGACACCGGCCCGGCGCTGGAGGACACCGAGGTGCTCGGCCCCGCGCCCGACACGGGCCCCTTCGACATCGAGGACGTGCTGTTCTCCGACGACGCCATCACGGCGCTCTCGCTCACCCTCGACGACGACGCCGAGTGGGGCCTGCGCCGAGATCCCGGCACGTACGTGCCCGCCACCCTGACCTACCGATCGCGCGATTGGGTGGTCGCGATCAAGATCAAGGGGTCGAGCACCTTCAACGACCTGTACGGCAAGCCCTCGCTCATGGTGAACGTGAACGGCGTGGTCCCCGACCAGGAGTTCATGGGCCACAAGAAGTTCAACCTGCACAACCAGCTCATCGATCCGTCGATGATGTCGGAGGTGATGTCGTACCGCACCCTGCGTGCGGCGGGGCTCCCCGCGTCGCGAGCGGGGTACGTGCGGCTCACCATCAACAACGAGGATTACGGCCTATACACCTCGGTGCAGGCGATCAACGACGATTTCCTCGAGTCCTGGTTCGCCGATCCGAACGGCAACCTCTACGAGAACGGCGGCGAGGACTGTGACTTCACCAACGCGCGCTGCTTCGAGGCCGAAGAGACGGACGAGGGCAACGACGACGCGTTCGAGGCCCTGGTCGACGCGGCCCTGATCGACGGCGATGCCTGGGAGCCGGCCATGCGCGCCCGGCTCGATTGGGAGCTGTTCATTCGTAGCATGGCGATGGACGCGCTCATCGCCCATTGGGACGGCTACGCGTACGACCGATCCAACTACCACGTCTACCATGACCCTACCGCCGACAAGTGGGCGTTCATCCCGCAGTCGATGGATCTGGACTATGGCTGGCGGCCGTGGAGCTACGACACGTGCGGCCGTCACGGCGTCGTTCCGGGCGACTACACGGAGGGCGTCCTGGCCCAGAAGTGCCTGGCGAGCGTGACGTGCCGCGCCGATTTCGTGACGGAGCTGCTCGCGCTCAACGACGTTTGGGAGGCCGCTGATCCGGTGGCCCAGGTGGACACGCTCACCGCGCTCATCGCGGACGACGTGCGGAGCGACACCCACAAGTCCTACGGATACGCCCAATTCGAGAGCCACGTGGCGTGCGTGCGGGCGTGGGTGGCGCAGCGGCCGGACGAGATCCGGGAGTGGGCGGCGGGGGGATAGTGGGGGAGGGCGGCGCGATTTTCGGCGCCAACTGCAGCGCCGGCGCGGGCTTTCAAGGCGACAGCGCCGCCCGCATCCGCGCGCTGCCGTCCAGGTGTAGCGCCTCTACCTTGACCGCATCCGCGTCCGCCTCCCTTCCGGCCGCGGCGAGGCCGCGCCAGAGGACTGAAGCGTGACCTCGGAAGTTGGCGTAGCTCAGCTCGATGAGGTCGGCAGACCGCTGGCGCTCCTTCATTGATGTGACAACGAGGTATGCTTGGCGTAGTCGCTGCATCGGATTCAGATGAATATTTCCTATCTCGGCCCACCGATCCTGGGCCACGAGCAAAGGAACGAGCATGAACGCCATCCTATCGAGCATGAGCGCATGCTCGGGGCTGTTCTTCACCGTATCGAACCAGGCAAGCGTGCGTTGCGGCTCGCCGAGGGCTTGATTGAGGACCACCCAATCGGTGCGCATTTCCAGCGAAGCATTGACGCCCTCGCTACCGGCGGCCACGTCGCGCAGCCTCGCGAACTGACGACGCGCGTTCGCACTCCTCGACACCAGGGTCTCGATTTCCCTGGCCATGAACGACCGGCGAACGCCAACGAACGAGGGTGCCAAACGCGGAATATTGGCCCAGAGCCAGACATACGACCGTGTCGCTTCGCTGAACGAACCAGCCTGAAGGTGCGCTCCCGCCGCTTTCAACCGAGCGTCGACCTCCTCCTCGTTGCCCGCGGGGGATCTCGGGTTGGCGAGGGCAACCTTGTCGCGAGCGGGCTTCGGGCGCATGTCGTCATTGTAACGCCGTGCGGGAGGCGCTCCGTGCCCAAGCCCCTACCACTCCAGCGGCACCGCCTCGGGCCCCGCTTCGCCCTCGACGAGCAGGGTCACCCCGGGGCCGTCCCATGCGCCGAGGACCCAGCGGGACATCATGGGATCGAGCTCGACGCCCGCGAGCCGCACGCCGGTGACTCGCTCGCCCGCTTCGAGGCCCGCGCGCCCCGCGGGGCCATCCGGGGTGACGTCGCCCACCACCAGCGTCCCCCGCTCCCCCTGCGTCAACGTGAAGCCGTTCTCCACGAGCGAGGTGTCGTCGCTGGTCGGCACCTCGACGCCTGTCACGACCTGGTCGTCACGGAGCACCACCTGGATCGCGTTCTGGGGGGCGAGCGGAGTGATGAGGGACCAGGTGCCGCCCGGTAGGCCCGCCACACGAAAGGCGGCGTCCTCGTCGACCTCGGAGATCTTGACGATCCGCCGCTCTCCCGGGCCCGGCACGCGGGTGGCGATGACCGTTTCAAAGGGTGCCGGCGCGCCCGTGAGCCCGTCTACCACGACGCCCTCGATGGCCGCTCCGCCGGTGATCTCGATGTCTCCGAGGTCCACGCGTTCGCCTGCTCGGACGTGCCGGGCCAGAAGCAGCCGCTCCCGCTGCCCGTTCCTGACGAGGGCCTGCCAGTCACCCGCGACGACACCGTCGATCTCAAAGCGCCCCTCGGCGTCGCAGGCGGCCCCTGCCTCTACGAGCCCGCCGCGCGGGAGATCCTCGAGGGCCAACGGCAAACGCAACAAGGACGCGGCGCAGCGCGCCGGCACGCCCTCCCGGAGGACGCGGCCCGTCACGACGCCGGTGTCCCGGAAGTCGAGCCAGGCCTCGGTGGCATCGGCCGCGACGAGCACGGTCCGGCCTCCCCCGCGCACGGCGACCTCCCCAATCGGGCACCGGCACTCCATCTCTCTGGAATCCGAGTCGAACACGCAGGTGTCCCCGTAGATCGGGTCCCACGGCGTGGTGCACAAGAGGCCGATCCCCTCGCAGGTCTCGTCCGCCAGCCCCGCGCACCAGACCCGCACCGGATGGATGGGCGTGAGGACGAAGTCGATGCGCTCCTCGGGCGGCTCCGGAGCCCCCTCGATCTCCGCAGAGTATCCGTGGGCCGAGGCGTGCAGGAAGGTGAGCGGGTCGTCCTCGACCCATACGGAATAGCCGCCGTCGGCGCCGGTCACGCTCGAGCCGAGACCAGCCCGGTGGTTCCGCCCCACCTCGGCCCCCGCGATCGGCGCGCCGTCGACATCGCGCACCGTGCCGTGAACCCGCCTGCCCGCCCGCATCACGACGACGATGTGGGGAGATTCCTTCGTCGTCTCGTCGAAGCGCGGCGTCGAGACGAACCCCTCCTTTTGCGCGGTCAACGTAATGGGCGAGCAGGGCATCTCGGAGAAGCGCGCGACGCCGTCCTCGCCCGCTTCAGCGACGTAGATCTCCTGTTCGTCGGGGCGTGGCAGGGCGATCTCCAGGACCACGCGCGCGACCAGCGGTGCGCCGGCGGTGTCCTGCACGTCCACCATCAGGCCACAGCCCTCGGAGACGAGCGCCAAGGTCCGTACCTCGCGCTTGGGAGGCGCCGAAGGACGCGAAGGATCGGCACGCTCCGGATGCAGCCGGGCCAACCCGTCGGCGACGAGGCCGGCGCACACCAGCAACGCCAACGCGAACATCCCGCAGAGGACGACGAGGAAGCGGCGTTTCATGCTCGTCCTCTACCATATCGCCGCGCCCCGACGCCCGCGCGGAGGCGCCCCCACGATCCCCAGCAGTAGGCGGGCGGACTGGCGTCCGGAGAGGCTGCTGGGAGCGCCCAACAAAAGTATAGAAAATACGGCCTCGATACTTGACGGTTTTCGCGTGTGCCAGCGGCCCGCATCCGTACCCAGCCAGGAACAGGAGCTGGAACGCCCCCAGGCGGGCCGCTGCTCCACACGCGCGGGCCGATCCAAAGCATGCCGCGAGTTGATGGCCGATCGTCGAGCCTGGCGCGCCCCAGGAGGCCAAAAAACAGGCAGTTACGTTGGATCCATGACACCCGACCCCACCCTCTCCAGGCTCCTCTCGGACCGCATCGTCCTCGCGTGCCGGGCCCAGCTACAGACGGCCCACTCGCTCGCGCGGCTCCTCGTCGAGTTGGTCGACGGCGGACACCTCCGGGCGCTCGGCTACGCGACGCTCGCCGAATACGCCGACACGGCGCTGGACCTCGACCCGCGCGTGGCACGCGATCTCCTGCGGATCGGGCGGAAGCTCGACGAGCTGCCCGTGATCGACGCGGCGATGTCCTCCGGTCACCTCAGTTGGACAAAGGCGCGCGAGCTGGTCCGCTTCGCGACCGCGGATACGGAGGCCGCGTGGGTGCAGTACGCGAGCGTGCGGACGTCGCGGGTGTTGGAGCGCGAGGTGGCCCACGTGGGGCGCGGCACCGCGCCGCCGACCGAGGGCGTGGCAGACGGAGTGACCGAGCGCGATCCGGCCCGACGGCGCGTCGTGTTCCCCATGGAGGCGACCGACGCCGAGGTGCTGTTCCGCGCGCTCGCGTTGTTACGGGCGCGGGCTGGGCTGGACACCGCGGAGGCCGAGGACGGCGCGCTCCTCGCGGCTCTGGCCCGGCGGGTGATCCACGAGGAGGAAGAGGCGGACGCGCACAGCGGCGCCCCCGATGGCGGCGGAGACGCGGTGCCCCACGCGGCCTCGGGCGAGCGCTACCGCGTTGTGCTCGAGCACTGTCCCGACTGCCGGGAGACGCACACGCGGACCCACGGGGGTGAGGCCGAGGTCTCCGACACCATCACCGCCGAGGCCGCGTGTGACGCGGAGATCGTGGAGATGCGCCCGGGACCGAACCAGGGCCACCGCACGCGGTCGATCCCGCCGGCCACGCGTCGGATCGTGCTCCATCGGGCGGGCTGGCGCTGTGAGATCCCTGGCTGTCGCAACTCGCTCTGGCTCGACCTTCACCACGTCCACGGTTGGGCGCGCGGCGGGGAGCATGCGCTCTCGAACCTGGCGGTCGTCTGCTCGACGCATCATCGCGCGATCCACGCCGGGGTGCTCGCGGTCGAGCGGCTGGAGACCGGCTCGATGCGCGTGATGCATTACGACGGGCGCGCGCAGATCGGGCCCGCCGCGCGGGCCCGGTTGGCCCACGTGGGGGCGTGACGAGAGCATGGAAGGCGCCGCGCGCCCGGCCGACCAGAGCGCGCCGGGCGCCTCGCCCGGCGGTCCCGCCCGCCTCGGGCGGACCGAGGCCAACGGCCGAGCGCGGCGGGGGGCCGTAGGCGCCCGAATCACGGAGAGCCAGCCCCTACCACTCCAACGGCACCGCCTCGGGCCCGGCTTCGCCCTCCACGAGCAGGGTCACCCCGGGGCCGTCCCACGCGCCGAGGACCCAGCGGGCCAGCATCGGGTTGTCCACATCCACGCCCGCGAGGCGGACGCCGGTGATGCGCTCGCCCGCTTCGAGGCCCGCTCGCCCCGCTGGGCTGTCCGCGATCACGTCCCCCACCACCACGCTCCCAAACTCGCCCTCCGTCAACGTGAAGCCGTTCTCCACGAGCGACGTGTCGTCGCTGGTCGGCACCTCGACGCCCGTCACGACCTGGTCCTCACGCAGCACGACCAAGATCCCGTGCTGGGGCGCCGTCGGGGTGACGAGCGACCAGGTACCGGCCGGGAGCCCGGTGAATTGAAATCCGGGGCGCTCGTTGACCTGCGAGAGCTTCACCATGCGTCGCTGCCCGGGGCCCGGCCGGCGCGTGGCGATGACCAGCTCGGAGGGCAAGGGCGCGCCGGTCAGCCCGTCCACGACAACGCCCTCGATGACCGCGCCCCCGGTGATCTCGATGTCCCCGAGGTCCACGCGCTCTCCCGCCCGCACGCGGCGCGGCAGCAGCGAGCGCTCCTGTTCCCCGCTCATGACGGTAGGCTGCCAGTCTCCGGCGACGACGCCGTCGATCTCGAAGCGCCCCTCGGCGTCGCAGGCGGCCCCCGCGATGAGGATGCCTCCGCGCGGGAGGTCTTCGAGCGCCAGCGGGATCCGTCCTACCGCCGCGCGACACCGCGCGGGAATGCCCTCCCGGAGGACGCGCCCGGTCACCACGCCGGTGTCGCGGAAGTCGAGCCAGGCGTCCGTGGCGTCCGCCGCGACGAGCACGGTCCGGCCTCCTCCTCGCACCGCCACCTCCCCCATGGGGCAGGTGCAGACGGTCTCTCGGGCGTCCGCGTCGAACATGCAGTGCTTCATGCTGACGGGCTCCCACGGCGCGGTGCACAACAGGCCGATCCCCTCGCAGCTCTCGTCCGGCATCCCGGTGCACCAGACGCGCAGCGGGTGGGCGGGCGTGAGGGCGAAGTCGAGGCTCTCCTCGGGCGACTCGGGCACCTGCTCGGCGTCCCCGTCAAACCCATGGGCCGATGCGTACAGGTAGCTGGGCTCGTCCGTTTCGACCCACGCCACGTAGCTCCCGTCGGCGTCCGTGAGAACGGAGGCCGGACGCCCGCGCTCCGCGACGGCTCCCACCTCCGCCCCCGCGATCGGCGCCCCGTCGAGATCGCGCACGGTGCCGTGAACCCGCCTGCCCGCCCGCATGACGACGACGACGCGCGGCGAGTCCGTCGCCGTCTCGTCGAAGCGCGGCGTCGAGACGAACCCCTCCTTCTGCGCGGTCATCGTGATGGGCGAGCAGGGCATGTCGGAGAAGCGCGCCACGCCGTCTTCGGCCGCTTC
The DNA here is from genome assembly GCA_030685065.1 of Pseudomonadota bacterium. Taxonomy (GTDB): domain Bacteria; phylum Myxococcota_A; class UBA796; order UBA796; family SXON01; genus CAJBVW01. The sequence goes on from JAUXQH010000170.1 coordinate 98,190, forward strand.
GGCCACGTAGACGGCCTGTTCATCGGGGCGCGGCAGGGAGATCTCGAGGACCACGCGCGCGACCAGCGGTGCGCCCGTCGCGTCCTGCACCTCCACGACCAGGCCACAGCCCTCGGAATGGGCGGCCAAGGTCCGTACCTCGCGCCTGGGCGGCGCCGACGAGAGGGAGGGATCGGCGAGCTCCGGATGCAGCCGGGCCAAACCGTCGGTGACGAGGCCGGCGCACACCAGCATCGCCAGCGCGAACAAGCCGCAGAGGACGACGAGGAAGCGGCGATTCATGGCTCGTCCTCTACCACGTCCCCGCGCCGCCACACGCCCTGACGCCCGCCCTGACGCCCGCGCGGACGCGCCCCCACGATCCCCACCACGGCCCCCACGCGGCTACACTCGCCCGCCATGACCACGCTCCTCCTCGCCGTCTCCTTCGCCTCGTCGCTCGCCACCGCCCACCCCGGCGACGAGGGGGCGCGGCGCGGCCTGCCCGATGCCACCCCGGCCGCGGCCACGGCCCCGGCTCCCAAGGAAGACCCGCCGAAGCCCGCCTGGAAGGTCGACGATGCGCACGGACCCACGCATCCGGTCACGCTCGACCTGCGCGAGGGCACGTGGATGAGCGTGACCGTGCACGGCGATCGGGTCGTGTTCGATCTGTTGGGTGACCTCTGGTCGATGCCGCTCGCGGGCGGCGAGGCGCTGCGGCTCACCTCGGGCGCGTCGTGGGACGCGCAGCCCCGCTTCAGCCCCGACGGGTCACGCCTCGCGTTCGTGTCGGATCGCGGCGGCAACGAGCAGCTCTGGGTCATGGACGCGGACGGCACCGACGCGCGCGCGCTCACCGACGAGGCCGAGGCGCGTGTCACCGAGCCGATGTGGGACCCGAAGGGGGACTGGATCATCGCGCGGCGCCGCACCGTCGACACGCGCAGCATCGGGGTGACGGAGCTCTGGCAGTACCACCTTGAGGGTGGCAAGGGCTTCCAACTCACGAAGCTGGACCAGCATCCGCACGCGGGAGAGGCGACCACGGACGGTCGATATGTCTGGTTCTCCTCCCGCAGCGGGCGGTTCGAATACAACCACGACCCGCTCTCCGGCCTCTGGTCGGTGTGGCGGATGGACCGCACGACCGGCCAACAACTGCCGATCCTGACGGGCGCGGGGAGCGCGTCGCGACCGTTGTTGTCGCCGGACGGAAAGCAGCTGGTGTTCGTCTCGCGTGACCGCGCCCAGGCCTTGTTGGAGGTGCTCGATCTCGCGACAGGCAAGCGCCGCGTGCTCGCGGATTGGCTGGGGCGCGACGAGATGGAGGCGTTCGCGCTCCATGGCACCTACCCGGCGATGGATTGGACAGACGACGGCCAGCTGGTGCTCTGGGCGAGCGGCAAGCTCTGGCGCCTGGGAATGGACGGGAAGAAGGCCGAGATCCCGTTCCACGCGCAGGGGACCTGGCAGTTTCGCGACGTCGAGCGGTGGGCGCGTGACGTGCCGGACACGGTCCAATCCAAGCTGATCCGGTGGCCGGTGTGGGGCCCCGACGGCTCCGTCGCGTTCTCGGCGATGGGCGTGTTGTGGGTGAGGCGTCCCGACGGCGCGGTGGAGCGGGTGAGCCCGGGCACCGGGTACGCGCCCGCCTGGAACCCCGATGGCACCGCGCTCGCGTGGACCTCGTGGAGCGATACGGAGGGCGGTCGCCTGCACGTGACGCGGTTCGGCAAGAAGCGGAGCGACGAGGTGCTCCCGCTCGAGGGCCAATTGGTCAACCCGGCCTGGAGCGCGGACGGAAACCAGCTCGTCGTGCTCCGCGGCGTGGGCGGGCAGGTCATCCCCGATCTCGGGTCGGAGAACTACTACGAGATCGTGCTGGCCACGCGGGCGAAGAAGGGGTGGACCACCCAATTCGTCACGTCGACCGACAATCGCGGGAGCCCCGCCCGCGCCACGCGGCTGAACCTGCACGACAACCGGGTGTGGTTCATGGCCGACCGCCCCGGCGCCGCGCGCGCCCCCGGCCAGACCGCGCTCGTGTCCGTGGCCCTCGACGGCACGGATCGCCGCACCCACCTCGTGTTTCCGGGCGCCGAAGAGATCGCCATCGCGCCGGACTTCCAGCGTGTCGCCTACAAGCTCGACCACCAGGCGTACGTCACCGCGCTCCCGACGTGGGGCACCGAGGTGGTGGTCGACGGCTCGGTGCCGACCCAGCAGCTCACCGACGTGGTGGGCGATTGGTTGGCGTGGACGCCCGACGGCGCCTCGGTGACCTGGGCGATGGGGCCGACCTTGTCGCGCAAGCTGGTGACCGGCGTGGGGGCCCTCCAGAAGGACCCCGCGACCGGGAAGGCGCCCGAGGCCGACTACAAGAAGGGCGTGGAGACGCTGCGGGTGGATCTGTCGGTGCCGCGCGCCCGCCCCGAGGGAGTCATCGCGCTCACGCACGCGCGCGTGCTCACGATGAAGGGGGACCAGGTGCTCGAGGACACCACGGTGGTCATCGATCGGGACCGCATCGTGTCGATCGGCGGGCCCGTGCCGGCCGGCGCCCGCGTCATCGATTGCACCGGCAAGACCATCCTCCCGGGCCTGGTCGACGTGCACGCCCACCTCCACTACACCGCCGGTGACGTGCTCCCCGAGCAGGAGTGGCGCTACCAGACGTCGCTCGATTTTGGTGTCACCACGGTCACCGATCCCTCCGCCTCGACCGATCTGGTGTTCACCCAGGCCGAGCGGGTGGAGGCGGGCTTCATGAAGGGGCCGCGCGTGTACTCGACGGGCGGGGTGTTGTACGGCGCGCTCGCCAACGACGGCGCCAAGACAGCGGACCCGGACGCCGCCCGTCACCACGTCGAGCGCATGGCGGTCGTGGGCGCCACGAGCGTGAAGGTGTACCAACAGAGCCAGCGCGAGCGCCGCCAGTGGTACATCCAGGCCTGCAACGAGCAGAAGATCCTGTGTGTGCCCGAGGGCGGAGGAGACCTGTTCCAGAACCTCGGCATGGTGCAGGACGGTTTTCATGCCATCGAGCACTCGCTGCCCGTGTCACCCGTCTACGCCGACGTAGTGCAGTGGATGGCGGGTGGGAAGTCCGCCACGAGCGCGGGCACGGCGTGGACCCCCACCTTGCTCGTCGCCTACGGCGGCCTGATGGGCGAGAATTGGTTCTACCAGTACAAGAACCCCCTGAACGACGAGCGCCTGCTCCGCCACTTTCCGCGCCGCCTGCTCGACGCGCAGAGCTGGCGCCGCGCGATCCTGGCGCAGGACACGGACTGGACGTTCCGGTCCGCCGCGCGGGACGCCGCGAAGGTGGTGCACGCCGGCGGCCTGGTGACGCTGGGCGCGCACGGTCAGCTCCAGGGCCTCGGCGCCCATTGGGAGCTCTGGGCACTGGCGAGCGAAAACGCGCTCACGCCGATGGAGGCGCTGCGCGCCGCGACGATCGGCGGCGCCACGTACCTCGGCCTCGACAAGCAGATCGGGAGCGTCGAGGTCGGGAAGCTCGCGGACCTGGTCGTGCTCGACGCGGACCCGCGGGAGGACATCCACAACAGCGTGAAGATTGGATTCGTGGTGAAGAACGGGGAGGTCTGGGAGTAGGCCCATGCCGAGCGCGCTACCCCGGCCCGCATGAAGCGCGCGGTGATGCACGGTTCCACCGCCGCGTTGTTCATCGTGGTGCCACCGCGGGCGCGTCCGAGAGCTTCAGCGGCCACACGAGCACGGCGAGGTTGGCGTCGCGGGACACCGGAAACCGGAGCTCCCGTACCCCCTTGAGGACGCACTCGGCAGCATCGTCCTCGAGGGTGCGAGAAGACGCGGACCATACGGCTCCGTCGGGGCCCAGCACCACCTCGATCAGGGCGCGGGCGGGCGCGTTCGATTGCCGCATCTCCCAGAGCATGGTGTCGTACTCCAGCGCGCCCAGGATCCCCGCGTTCTCGGCGATGTCGGGTCTGACTTGCTGCCGTGCGGGACTCTTTGCGGGGGCGGCGTCGCGCGCGCGCGCGGCTTCGACGCAGCCCCGAACGCGCGACTGGTCCGCGTCGAACACGGCCTGGACCGCGGCGCTGTCGATGGAGCCGAGGACGGTGGGGGCCGCGTCGGCGTCCGCCGCGGAGCTTGCGGCGTGGCCCGGCACCGTGTCCGCCGCCCGATCGAGCGCCATCGCGAGCGTGGGGCGGAGCCGGTCGAAGCGCGCCCACAGCGCCTCGCCGCGCTCGGAGCCGTCGAGACGGGCTTCGAGCACCTCGAACAGGTGGCGAAAGACCACGTAGTCCATCGCGTCCATGCCGCTGCGGATCGGCGCGAGGGGGCCCCCGAAGACACCGTCGGGCAGCCCGGCGTCGTCACAGTCCGCGGCGATGAGCGTGGTCAGGGTCGCGAGGTCGGGGTGGGGCCTGGGTCGCGGAGCGCACCTCAGGTCACAGGCTGACAATCCCTCGGCGAGCAGCGAGGCCCTGCGCGCGGGATCCGTCTGGGCTCTCGACTCGATCGCGAGGCGACAAGCTCCCGTGATGACCTCGGTTTCCACCACGCCGGCGGGGAGGATGATCGGGAGTTGATCGGGATTGACGCGCTCGAGGACGTCCAGGACCTCCTCGACACGATCCAGGTCCGTCGGGCGGACACCCGCGCAGAGCGCGCTGCAGGGGAGGCCGCTCGCCGCGACGAGCGCGAGGGCTGGGAGGAGCTTCATCCGGAGAGGCTACCATCCGGGGGCATCCGGGCCACCCCACGTTACGGCCCGTCCTCCATGCCAACCGCGCTCGACGCCCACCTCGCCGCCGTTCGCGCCTGCCGCCGTTGCCCGGGCATGGTCCCGCCGCCGATCGTCGGGCGGCCGATCCAGAGCCGCGTCTACCTCGTGGGGCAGGCGCCGGGCCCGCGTGAGGGCGCGCTCGGCCGCCCGTTCGCGTGGACAGCCGGGCGCACGATGTTCGGTTGGTTCGCCGCGCTCGGGTTGGACGAAGAAGCGTTCCGTGCGCGGGTGTACATCGCGGCGGTGTGTCGGTGCTTCCCCGGGAAGGCGAACGGCGGGGGAGACAGGGTGCCCTCGCCGGCCGAGATCTCCAACTGTAGCGGCTGGATGGACGCCGAGCTTGCCTTGTTGGATCCGCAGCTGATCCTACCGGTGGGGCGGCTCGCGATCGCGCGCTTCCTCCCGCCGGCGCCGCTCGAACAGTTGGTCGGGCGGGTGTGGCAGGTCGAGGTGGGCGGGCGGGTGCGGGATGTGCTCCCGTTGCCACACCCCTCGGGCGCGTCCACCTGGTTTCGAATGGAGCCGGGAAGGACGCGGCTCATCGAGGCGCTCCGCCTGCTGGGCGAGCACGCGGAGTGGCGGGAGTTGCTGGATCGTTAGGCTGTGTGCCGGGGGAGAACGTGGCGATAGGCGTCCCGGTTCCCACTCCCAGGGCATGTCTCCAGCGACTCGATATCCCGGCTGGATGATCGGATCCTCCAGCCCGTGTCGGCAGGGCCGACCGAAGTGACACAAACCTCGACCTCTGATCCGACCTCGGTCGCGAAAATGCGTGGAATTGCGACCGGATCGGGGGGAGACCTCTACCTCAGGGTCGACTTCGGTCGCGAAAGCGCGCGCGGATGCGACCGATGTCGGGGGTGGGGTCGTGGTCCCCTCGAGTTCGGTCGCGCCCGCCACGGCCGGCTGCGCCCGCCACGGCCGGCTCCGCCCGCCACGGCCGCGCCCGGCCGACCGGAGCTCGCCGGGCGCCTCGACCGGCGGTCCCGCCCGCCTCGGGCGGACCGAGGCCGCAGGCCGAGAGCGGAGGGGGGCCCTGGGCGCCCCCGCTCCTCGGATCAGCCCGCCAAGAATCACTCCGCCGACGCGCGCCTGAGCTCGTCGAACCCGGGCAGGCCGGAGAGATCCGGCACCACCACGATCTCGATCCTCCGGTTGGAGCCCTTGCCCTCGGGTGTGTCATTGCCGGCCACCGGCTTGTGCTCGCCGTAGCTCGCGGCGCTCACGCGGGTGGTGGGCATGCCGGCGCCGATCATGGTGCGCACGACCGTGACCGCGCGCGCGGAGGCGAGCTCCCAATTCGAGGGGTACTTGTCCGTCTTGATGGGCACGTTGTCCGTGTGCCCCTCGACCTGGAACGCGCGATCGGGGATGGTGGCGAGCACCGCGGCGACCTCCGCGATGGCGGTCTTGCCGTCGGCGGAGAGGTCGGCGGAGCCGGACGAGAACAGCACGTCCGTCGCGAGCGCCACGACCATGCGGCCGTCTACGATCTTGACGCGGAGCTTGCCCGCGTCGATGAGCTTCTTGAAGCGCACGAGCAGCGACTGGTACTCGGCGATGCGCTGCTCGGCGGTGTCGCGGCGGGCTTCGAGCTCGGAGAGCGCGGCCTTCATGTCCTCCACGGAGGTCTTGAGCTTGGCCTTGTCGGTGAGCAGGCTCGCCTTCTCGTCGATGAGGGCCTTCGTGCGCGCCTGTTCGGACGCGAGATCCGTCTCGAGCGACGCGCGCTTCGCGTCGATCTCGGCGAGCTTCGCCTTCTCTTGTGCCAGCGCGTCCTCGAGCGAGGTCACCTTCTGGTCGCGCTCGGTCACCTGGGCCTGGAGCGCGGTGCGGGTGGTGTCGAGCTCGGCCTGGAGCGCGTCGTACTTGCCCTTGCCGACGAGGCAGCCGCCGAGCAAGAATGCAGTGAGGATGGTCAGAGTCCCTCCGAGGGTGTGTGGCTCGTTCTACCACGCCCCCCGCCCGGCCGATCTGCCCCCTGGCTTACCCGCTCTCGATCACCGCGCCCTCGGCCCCGGCGATCTCCCGTTGGAGCTCCTGCGTGGCGGCCGCGCCGGGGCTGCGCGCGAGGGCGGCGCGGAGCTCGATCAGGCCCTCCTGCGCCCGCCCCTCGTGGACGAGCGCCCGCCCCGCGAGCTCCCGGGCGCTCCACGAGGTGGGGTTGGCGCGCGCGCCGAGCACGAGCGCCTGCCGCGCGGCGGCGACGTGTCCGGACTGGGAGAGTCGCATCGCGAGGGAGCGCATCGTGGGCTCCTCGGCGCGGCCCCGCGTGGCCATCTCGGCGGCGAGGGAGAGCGCGCCGGTCACGTCGCCGCGGGCCAGCGCGCTCGCCAACGGGGCCTCCGGAGCGCCGCGTGACCGCACCCCGGCGACCAGCGCGTCGAGCTCGGCGCGGCGGTACACCCGCCCGCGCGCCACGACGGTGTCGATGCGCCGGACGTTGCGGATGTCCACGAGGGGGTCGGCGTCGACCACCAGCACGTCGGCCGGGCGGCCCTTCGCGAGCGTGCCGGGGCCCGCCTCGCCCCCGTAGAAGCCGCCGGGCGCCCGCGTCGCGGCGGCGAGCACGCGCGCCGGGGCCACGCCGGCGTCGTCGAGGGCCGCGAGCTCGTCGGGGAGGGCGTCGCCGTGCACGAGGTAGGGCACCCACCCCGAGTCCGTCCCGGCGAACAGCGGGACGTCGGCCTGGTCGAACGCGCGCACCAGCTCCTCCTGGAACGTGAGGCTCTGCTCGAACCACGCGGCGTCGGCGGGGCCGTGGGCGCGCCGGAAGGGGTTGTTCGCGCGGCCCCAATTCGCGGTTTCGAGCGGCGGCATCCACGCGTTGGTGGGGCGGGCGGCGAGGGCGTCGATGTCGTCCGTGAGCATCTTCGCGATGCGATCGATGGAGACCAGGGTGGGGGTGACGGCCGCGCCGGACGCCCGCACGGCCGCCACGACCGTAGGGATGCGCCGGCGTTCGAGGCGCCCGTTGAAGAAGGCGTAGACGAATTCTTCGGTGTGCTCGACCGTGGCCTGGTGCCGCTTCATCGCGTGGAGGAGCCCGACGCGCTCGGAGAGGTGGCCGACCACGCGGAGGTGGTGGGCGGACGCGGCGTCGATCACCGCGTCGTAGAGGCCCACCTCCAGATCCCCGTGCAGCTTCACCACGTCGTAGCCGGCGGCGGCGTGCGCCCCGACCACGCGGGCGGCGTCGGCCTCGCTGCCGACCTCCTCGGTGGTGCCGAACAGCGGGTCGGTCGCCTCGTCGATCATGGGGCCGGTGGTCCACATCCGCGGGCCCGTCCGCGCGCCCTCGTCCAGGCCGCGCCGCCACTCCAGGAGCAGCGGGGAGCCGGACATGTTGACCACGCTCGTGACGCCCGCCGCGAGGAACAAGGGGAGATCGCGCTCGTCGAACACGTGCACGTGGGCGTCGATGAGGCCCGGCAGCACCCAGCGGCCCGCGACGTCGATGACGCGCGCGTTCGCCGGGACGACGACGTCGGCGCGGGGGCCCACCGCCACGATTCGGTCACCCTGGAACAGGACGGTCGCGTCGGCGAGGGTGGCGCCGGGATCGGGGCTGTCCATCGGGAGGACGGTCCCGCCGACGAGCGCGGTCATGCGGGCGCCGCCGGCCTCGGGGCCCGGGAGCATCATCATCGGGCGCGGGGGACCGCGCTCGGTCGCGCGCCCGGCGAGCGGCAACACGGCCGCGAGGAGGAGGATCGGGACGACGGTCTTCCGGACTGCGCGCACGAATCCCCCTACTCGATCAGGTCCTTCTCCAGCTCGTCCAGCGCGGCGCGGGCTCGCTCGTCCTCCGGGGCGTGGGCGACGCCGGCGCTCCGCCCCTCGTCGATGGAGACCGCCACGAGGCCGAACGAGCCGCCGTCGGCATCGACCTGGCGCTCGGTGAGCGTGACGCCCGCGTCGTACCCCTTGGCCAGCGCGGCCCCGAGGGCGTCCGCCCACGCCGCGTCGTCGCCGGTGTAGTCGAGCAGGGCGATGCAGGGGCGCGCGGAGCAGTCGATGTCGAGCAGGCCGGTCTCGAAGCGATCGGCCCCGGGCACCCCCTCGAGCACGGAGAGCAGCCGCTCCTCGTCCTGCAGGGGCCCGCCGGCCTTGGGGGTGTCGGCGCGCGCGGCGGCCGCGGTGCGCGCGAGGGCCGCGCCGAGCGAGACGGCGCGCTTGATGTCGCGCTGGTCGTGGAGCTCGGACGGGGTGCCGTCCGCGCCGCCGCCGTGGGCGGGGGTGGCGCTCAAGCTCCCGGCGTCGAACGTGCGGGACTCGCCGACCGCGAGGGCGACGGAGAGGCCGTCGCTCGCGACGTGCGCCGCGCCGCGCTCGACCTCGACCGTCACGCGGTAGCTCGGGGCGCTCGTGTTCGCGGCCGTGCCCCCCCGGAGCGAGGGCGCGCCGAGCTCGAAGGGTTGGGTGGGGGCCGCGTTGCCGCCAACCGCGGACCAGGCCGCGACGAAGCCCTCGCGCACGAGCTCCGCGGCGGAGGTTTCGGGGGAGTCGGGGGCGCCGGCGGCGAGCTCGGGGGGCTGCTCCGGGTACCGTCCCGCGGGGCGCTCGGGGGTCCGCTCGGGGCGCGCGGCGAGGGCCTCGCCCGTGATCGGCGCGTGGACGTTCTTGGCGGTCGCGGCGTCCGGAGCGTCGCGAGTCGCCGCGCGGCTGCCGGGCTCGACGGTGACACGCGCCCGGCCGTCTACCCGCACCCGCACGTCCCCCGCGCGCAGATCGACCGAACCGTCGACCGTGGTGGTGCCCTCGGAGACAGCCACCGCGGCGGGGGCGCTCGGAGCCTGGGGCGTGTGGAGCCCGAGGACGACGCCGGCCGCGAGCGCGACCATCGCGACGGCGGCGGGGATGCCGACGCGGCGGAGGGTGCCGGAGGCCGTGCTGGCGGCGCTCTTCTGGCCCGAGCGCTTCAGCACCGGGCTGTTCAGCACGTCGGGGCTCGCGGAGGCCGCGAGGAGCTGATCGAGGAAGGCCTCCCGCCCGCGGGGCGTGGAGGGGGCGCGTGCGATCGCGCGTGCCCGCATCGGGTGGCGGCCCGGGTGGCGGGGGGCATCCTGGGGCGCCCGGATGGCGTCCGCTTCGGGGTCCATGGTCTCGTCGGCGGGATCGATGAGGGCGCGGTCGTCGAAGGCGCTGTCCTCGAAAGCGCTCTGGTCGAAAGCGCTCTGGTCGAAGCGGGCGGGATCGCCGCGCGTGTCCTCGAACGTGGGCGGGTTCGTCATCTGCCGCGCGGTGATCGCGGCGAGCCGCGCCGCGAGCGCGGGCGGGGGCGCCTCGAACGAGAGGCCGCCGAACAGATCAGGCAGCGCGGACATGTCCGCCCAGGCGCGGGCGAGCGCCGGATCGGTGGCGATGCGGGCGCGCAGGGTGGCCTCGGCCGGCGCGTCGAGCTCACCCGCCAGGAGCCGCGAGAGTTCTTCGTACATCACGGGCCTCCCAGGATTTCCATCAGGCGCGCGCGCGCCCGGTGGAGCCGCGACTTGATCGTCCCCACGGGGACTCCCTCTTCGTCGGCGATGTCCTCGAGCGCGAACCCGTGGACGTGGTGAAGGATCACGACGCGGCGTTGCACGTCCGGAAGTTGGGTGAGCGCCCCTTCGAGGCGCCCCAGCTCCGGCCGCGGCGTGACGGTGGTGAAGAGCTCTTCTTCCGCGTCCACCGAGATGCCGCGCACCTTTCGGCGCCGATGTCGGTCCACGAGGTGACGGTGGGTGATGCGGGCCACCCACGTCTTCACGGAGGCGGGGCCCGCGGGGTCGAAGCGGGGGAGGGCCCGGAGCACCTTCTCCCAGATCTCCTGGCAGGCGTCCTCGGGGTCCGGGTCGAGCTGCCGACACATCGACCAGACCACCGGGGTGAGGTGCTCGATGAGCGAGCGCCGCGCGGCCTGATCGCCCCCGATGGCGAGGCTCAACATGGTGTCGTGGGTCAACATGTGCTTCGCCACCCTACACGCCCCGGCGCCGACCCGCGTTCCGGAATCTCTTGTCCTTTTTTCGGATTCGGGGGAAGCGGAGGGCGTGCCCCCCGGCGGGGCCGAGTCCAGCTTGACCAGAGTGCTGGTCAAGTATAGGGTCTGGGCATGGATCCTGTATCGGTCTACGACGCGAAGACTCACCTCTCCCGCCTCCTGGATGCCGTCGAGGCGGGCGAGGAAGTGGTCATCACCCGCAACGGGAAGCCCGTCGCGCGCCTCGTCCCCACGGCGCCGCCCGCGCCCCGGCGCCGCTTCGGCACCCTGCCCGACTTCGCGACGGCGCGGCCGGACTTCGACGAGGCCTTGTCGATCGATGACCTCGACTTCGTGTCGCGGTGAGGATTCTGCTCGATACCCACGTTGCGCTGTGGTCCCTTCAGTCGGCCGATCTCTTGTCGGAGAGGGCACGATCCGTGATCTCCGAGGCGGAGGAGATACGACTCAGCGTGGTCAGCCCATGGGAGCTGGTGATCAAGTCTGCCCTCGGGAAAATTGTGCTTCATCGGCCGGTTAAAGAATTCACCCGGGAGCTGGAGCGCGAATTCGGCGCCGTTTCCCTGGCGGTGAGCCTTGCCCATGTGCTCGAGGTCGGTGAGCTACCGCCCCATCACGGAGATCCGTTCGACCGCCTGTTGATCGCGCAGGCCCGGGTCGAGATGTTGACGTTGGTGACACGTGACAGCTATTTCGATCTGTACGATGTGCCGACGGTTCGGGCGTAGCGCCTCGCCGCCGGGGCGCGCGGACCACGAAGTTCCAGCGCTGGCTCGTCGCGGAGGTGCCGCGGCGGTAGGCTGGCTGGCCGGAGCCCCCGCGTGTTCGTGTTGTCGATCCTCGCCTGCCAACCCTCGCCATCCGACGCGGACGTGGATGCGGGCGGCGACACGGGCCCCGACACGCGCCCTGACCCGCGCCCTGACGACACCGCGCGGGCCGAAGACGTGTTCCCGACCTCGCGGCAGGCCGTGGAGTGGCCGTTCTCCACGCGCTCGCCCTGGAACATGCCGCTGGGGGACGCCGCGGCGCTCTCCGTCACCGACGATCCGTGCACGGTCTCGCTGAGGAGCCGGGGCTACACCCCCTGGATCAACGCGGAGAAGTGGAGCCACCCGATCTTCTTGTCGAGCGAGGGCGATCCGGCACGGGAGATCTGGGCGGATGAGGAGCTGGCCGCGACCGCGCCGGTGCCCGAGGCCGCCACTCCCGCGCTCCCCGAGTGGCCCGACACCGACGCCCACATGCACATCATCGATCCGCTCGGCCAGTACGTGGACGAGATGTGGAAGGCGCGCCGCCGTGACGACGGGGGTTGGGACGTCGACTCGTGGGCCCGCGTCGATCTGTACGGGGAGGGCGTCGGGACCGGCGGCGTGCGCGTGTACGGAGGGAGCGCCATCGCGGGGCTGATCCGTGTCGGCGAGGTCGAGGCGGGCATCCACCACGCGCTCAGCCTGGCGCTCGCGCTCGATCTGCTGGCGCCCGTGTGGGTGTGGCCCGCGTCCGAGCTCTCCACCACGCGGGAGGACGACTACCTCGGGGCCGTCGCGACCGGCCAGCTCGTGGCGCTCCCGCCCGGCTTCGACATCGGGGCGCAGGGATGGAGCGAGGAGGGGGAGGCCGTCGCGCGCGCGCTCCAACACTACGGCGCGTACGTGACCGACCACGCCAGCGGCTTCGCGTTGTACGCCGCGCCCGAGGCCGAGGCCGACGTCGACCCGGCGCGGGACGACCTCGCGGACATCCGCTCCCACCTCCGCTGCGTCACCGACAACACCCAGGCGACGCCCGGCGGCGCGGGGGCGCGGCTGGCACCCCTCGCGCCGGAGCTCGAAGGGGCGGGCACCGAGGGATAGCGAGGCCTCAGGCAGCCAACGCGCGCGCGAGCTCGCCGAGGTCGACGGGGTGCCCCACCGCGCGATCGGCCCCTTGCTCCAGGCAACCGGCGTGGTCTTCGGGCGCGGCGATGACGACGCAGCGGGCGGAGGGCCACCGATTGCGCGCGGCGACCACCCGCTCCTCGCAGTCGGCACCGCCGAGAGCGAGACCCACGAGCACCCTCTCTGCGGCGGGGTCCTCGGTGACCTCGTGGCCCAAACGGGCGAGCAGCCTCGCGACCACCCTCCGCTGGAGCCCGTCTTCCAGGACCACGGCCACCCGCAGCTTCGCGGCGTCCGGCACGACCGCGGGGCGCGGGATCTGCGCGAGCGCGGCGCGGAGGTCCTCCCGCCGGAGCGGCTTGCGGAGCGTCGTGGTGCCCGTCTGCTCGGGCCGGGTCCGGGAGAGCGCGATGACGCGCCGGCCGGGAAAGGGGCCCGCCGCGGGCGCGTGGTCGATGTCCACCAGCACGACGGCGGCGTCGTCCCCGCCGAGCTCCCAGCCCACCTCCCGGAGCTGGCCGTCGAGCCCCGCGCGCAGGAGGGGGGACCCGACGACGGCGACCTTTCCGAGCGTCGTCGGCATCGCGGCGCGCTCGGTGAGGACCGGAGCGTCGAACTCGAAGGAGAAGGTGCTCCCCTCGCCGGGCACGCTCTGCACGTCGATCTCGCCGCCCATCGCGCGGACCAGCGCCGCGGAGATCGTCAGCCCGAGGCCCGTCCCACCGTACTGCCGCGTGGTCGAGTCGTCGGCCTGGACGAAGGGCTTGAAGATGCGCTCGCGCTGCTCGAGGGTGATCCCGATCCCCGTGTCACGAACCGAGCACCGGAGCCGCTCGCGGTTCTCCGGCACGAGCTCGAGCGTGATGGAGACCTCCCCGGCGGCGGTGAACTTCGCCGCGTTGTCCACCAGGTTCATGAACACCTGGCGGAGACGCAACCCGTCGACGCAGACCGAGAGCGCCACGTCGTGCGCGATGACGCCGACCATCTCGACCGGCCGGCCCACCAGCCGCAACGCGGCCGACTGGAGCACCGCTTCGACGAGGTCGCGCAGGTCCGTCGGGACCGGGTCGAGGCTGAGCTTGTTCACGTCCAACTTCGAGAAGTCGAGCACGTCGTTGATCAGTTGCAGGAGGACGCTGCCCGAGGACGCGATCGTCTCGACGTAGTCCCGTTGCTCGGCGGTCAGCCGGCCGCCCGCCAGGAGGTGGGTCATCCCGAGCATGCCGTTGAGCGGCGTGCGCAGCTCGTGGCTCATCGTGGCCACGAAGCGCGACTTCACCCGCAGGGCCTCGAGCGCTTCGAGGCGCGCTGCCTCGGCCGCGGCGCGCTGCGTCTCCGCGACCGTCAGGGCGTCCTCGGCCCGCTCCTTGGCTTCGACGGCGTCCGCGCGGGCGGCTTCGGCCTTCTTCGACTCGATGGTGAGCTGCGTGTTCTGGGCCGCCAGCGTCTCGACCAGGTCACCGGCGTTGAACGCGGCGACGATCGCGAGCCGGAGGCGGGTGAACGACCCCTGCGCCGCGGGGGAGTCGATGACGTAGGTGCCGAGGCGCGGCGAGACCGTGAGCTCGACCTTCCCGTCCGGGAGGCCCAGCGCGCGCGGGAGCGCGGAGAACACCCCCGAGCAGAGGTGGAAGTAGGACTCGCAGTGCCGGTGGGTCGCGGGGATGGCGATGGTGCCGACGTAGCGGCCGTCGGGGCGCACGTGGAAGCTGGTGGTGACGATGCGGAAGAGGCTCGGACCGCCCCACCGGAAGTTCGCCCAGTAGAGGCCGCGGGGCCCGGTCACGAGGCGGAGGATCCGGATGGCCGGCCCCAGCTCGGGGACATCCATCGCGAGCGCGCCGTCCCGTGCGAGGCCAGCGACGCCGCCGCAGATCGTCTCGAGCCGATCCGTGATGCCACAGAACTGCTCCCAATCCAGGCCGTGCTTCTCCGCCTCGGTCGGCTCGACCATCCCCTCGCACAGGGCCTCGAGCGAGGCGTTCTGGCGTTCGGCGATCCTCCGCACGACGGCGAAGGCGTCCGGAGACACGTCGCGCATCTACTTGGCCGCGACGCATTGGGTCATCCCTACGTCCGCGATGATCTCGCGGAGCAGGGCGCCCTGGTAGTGATCGCGGGCCTGGGCGTAGATGCACGTCTTGACCGCGCGGGCTCCGAAGCGGCGCTTCTCGAGCTCCGCGTCCATGCCCAGGTGCAGGGTCGTCATGCCGACGCCCTTCGCCCGGCGGATGATCTCGAGGAGCATCGCCCGGTAGGTGCCGTGGCTCTCCAGCCAGACATCATCGATGCCGCAGAACAGGGGGGCGTAGTGCCCGTCGTGCACGTGCGCCGCCCAGAACGCGACCGGGCGCCCGTCCGCCGGGCCGCCCGCCTCCGGACGGATCCGCAAGACGCCGAACTCCCAGGCGGGGCTGTCCAGCAGCTCGGGCAGGAGCGTCGACGGGAAGGCGAACACGTTCAGGCGCAATTTCCGGCTCGCGAGCTGGTGGTAGAGGCCGAAGAGGTGGTCGACCTCGGCGCTGGACACCGGCGCGAGGCCGTGCCCGTGGAAGGAGGTCTCGAACGAGCCCGCCTGGGCGAGGATGGGGCGCAGCTGCTGACGCTTTTTCTTGTCGAGGTCGGCGATCCAGGCCTGCTCGTCCGTCCAGCCGAGATCGAGCTGGTGGCTGTCGAACATCGGCATCCGGGAGAGGCCCTGGTCGAGCATGAACTGATCGACCTCGACATCCCCGTCGGGCAGATCCCGGACGATGAGCGCCGCGGCGCCCGCCCGGGTGACCTCGGTGTCGGCCACCTTGAGGATCAGCCGCAGCGCCTCCCGCCAGTTGCGGGAGCGATCCAGGTACATGTGGTTCCCCTCGGAGAGGTTGGATCCGATCTGCACCAGCTTCGAGGTGAGGAAATAGGGGTCCTCGGCGCGGCGGGCCTCGACGGCGCGCGAGACCTCCTCGCGCGAGAGCATGTCGTCCTTCTGGAGGAGCGTCGTGAGGAAGGTGGCACCGACGAGACGGTTCTCCTGATCGCGCACGAGGATGTAGGTGAAGTCCCACTGGTGCTCGGGGAGCGCGGTCGGGTTGCGGTACACGGCCTCGACGGCGGCCATCGCATCCCAGCTACAGTTGGCCGCGGTCCCGAGGGCGCCGTTCCACAGGTTGCGATCGACGCCCTGGATCGTGTGCGTCGTCTCCACCCAGAGCTTGGAGGACGCTTCGCTGGTGGGCGCCCGGAGGGAACCCGCCACGCCGCTCCCGGCGGACTCGGCCGGCAGCGCGTTCTCGAACATCGCCGCGAGCGTCTGCTCGGACACGCCCTCCTCCTCGAGGACCGCCGGGATGTGGACGGCGAGCCGGTCGATCGCGTGGTCGAGCTCCTCGAAGGAGTGTGCCGCGGTGATCGTGAACCGGATGCCGGCGCGGCGCATCGGGACCGTGGGGTACACGGAGCAGTTGACGTAGACGCCGTCCTCCGCCATGCGCTCGGCGACCCGGAACGAGACGCGGGGCAGTCCACAGAGGAGGAAGAAGATGGGGGATTCGTTGACCGCGATCGGCCGGATGCCGCGCTCCTGGAGCCGCGCGTTCACGTGTTGCACGCGGTCGCGCATCGCGTCCTGAAGGGTGTCGATCTCGGGAGAGAGGTGGATCGCGGCGCTCGCGAGGACCGCCCCCATCATCGGCGGCTGCATGGGCCCGGAGAAGACGAGCGGGCCGCCCGAGACGCGGACGCGCTCCCGCTCGGCGAGGTCCGAGAACATCACGCAGCCGCCGCCGGCGCCGAAGCCCTTCGCGAAGGAGGTGGCGACTACGATGCGATCGGAGATGGGCATCCGGGAGAGGAAGCTGCCGCGCCCGTGCCGGCCCGCCCAGCTCATCCCGTGGGCGTCGTCGATGTACAGGCGCACGTTCGGGGCCACGGCCAGGATCTCGTTGAGGAACTGCAGGGGGGCGAGGTCGCCGTACATGCTGAACACGCCGTCGGTGGCGAACCAGACCGTGCGGCACCGCGCGGCCAGCTTGCGGATGACGTCGCAGGCGCGATCGAGCTGATCGTGCCGCACCATCTCGACGGTGGTACCCGCCGCGCGGGCCTGGTTCGCGCCCATGTGGATGCTGTGGTGCGCCTGGTGGTCGAGGACGATCGCGTCCTTCTCGTTCGCGAGCACCGGGAGGGCGATCATGTGCGCCATGGTGGTCGAGGGCGTGACCAGGGCGTGCGCGCCGAACAAGGTGGAGAGCTGGTCCTCGAGGTCCGCGTAGATGGGGGCGGAGAGGTAGCCGCGCGAGCACGAGAACTGGACCCCGTACCGATCGACGGCGTCGTGCACGCCGGCGATCACGGCGGGGTGCTGCTCGAGCCCGAGGTAGCTGCACGACGAGAACGACACCATGCGGCGCTCGTTCACGGTGACCATGCGTCCGCGCAGCTCGGCATCGGAGCAGGTCTGGAAGAAGAGTCCGCGACGGCGTGCGTCGTCGTGGATGGCGGCAATCGACGAGAGAATCTGAGAGGCTTCCATGGCTGTCTCCGGTGCCAGGGCTGCATTCGGTCGCCCGGGCCCCCGCTTTAGGGGAAAGTGTGGAGACGCTAGAAAGAAATTGATGACCGACGCGAAAGCGGTCCTCAAGGTACGGCCCGCCGAACCGATGACCCCTTCAAGACAGAGAAGTCCCATGGGCGAGGCGGCCGAGAAGACCCGAATCCTGCTGGTGGAAGACCACCCCGTGAACCAGAAGGTCGTGACGCGGATCCTGGAGCGGGCCGGCTGCCTCGTGGACCTCGCCGAGGACGGGCTGGCGGCGGTCGAGCGCGCCCCCTCCTGCCCCGCCCTGATCCTGATGGACTGCAGCATGCCGCTCTGCGACGGCTTCGAGGCGACCCGCCGCATCCGCTCGCTCCCCGGTCCCGCCGCCCGCCTCACGATCGTGGCGCTCACCGCGCACGCGAGCCAGTCGGATCGCGCGCGGTGCCTCGCGGCCGGAATGGACGATTGGTTGTCCAAGCCGGTCGCTCCACCCGATCTGTTCGGCGTGCTCACGAAGTACACGAGCTGGACCCCCCTGTGCGAGCCGGTGATCGCGGAGGGCACGCTGGATCGCCGCGTGATCGACCAGCTGGTCGACCTCGGGGCGGACGACCCCGAATTCCTGCTCGAGATCCTGGCGGAGTTCCATTCCACCGCGGCCTCGTCGTTGGTGTTCGCGCGGCAGCAGCAGCAGTCGGGGCAGCTGGCCGAGATGCGCCGGACGATGCACGCCCTTCGGAGCGCGAGCGCGACCGTCGGCGCGCTGCGTCTGCACGCGGCGTGCGCGCGGCTGGAGTCGGCCGACGACACCGACCTGCCCATCCACGGGTTCACCTGGCTCGACCTCGCCGAGCATGAAGCCACGGTTGCCGGCGCCGCGCTCACGATCCGCCTCGGGGGGGGGGCATGAAGGTGTTGCTCGCCGAGGACGATCGCCTCACCCGCCGGGTCCTCCAGGCCCACCTCCAGCGTTGGAACTTCGAGGTCGTGGCCGTGGCCGACGGGGACGCGGCGTGGGACTGCCTCTCGCAACCCGACGCACCGCTGATGGCGCTGCTCGATTGGGAGATGCCGGGCGCCGACGGTCCGGAGGTGTGCCGGCGGGTGCGCGCGCTCAAGTCGGACCGCTACACCTACCTGCTCATGCTCACGGGCCGCGAGGCGAACGCCGACCTGGTCGTCGGGCTCGAGTCGGGAGCGGACGACTACGTGAAGAAGCCCTTCCAAGAAGCCGAGCTCCATGCGCGCCTGCGCGCCGGCCAACGGATCGTGGGGCTCCACCAGGAGCTCGTCGAGATGCGCGAGGTCATGCGCCATCAGGCCACCCACGACGGCCTGACGGGGCTCCTCAACCGGACCGCCATGTTGGAGGGGCTGCGGATCGAGGCGTCCGCGCTCGCCCGGCGCGGCGGCTCCCTGGCGGTCGCCATGCTCGATCTGGACCACTTCAAGCAGATCAACGACACGCTCGGGCACGGCGCCGGGGACCTGGTGCTCCAGGAGACCGCGCGCCGGCTGACCTGGTCGCTCCGCCCCTACGATCGGATCGGCCGCATGGGCGGCGAGGAGTTCCTCGTCATCATGCCGGACTGCGATGCGGCGGGGGCGGCGGCGGTCGCGGAGCGCGTCCGCGCGCTGATCGCCGAGAGTCCCGTGATGGTCGGGCAGAAGGCGGTGCCGGTGAGCACCAGCATCGGCGTCGCCACGATCACCTGCGCGGACGATGTCGGCGGCCTCGTGGACCGCGCCGACGTGGCGATGTACCGCGCCAAGCACGCGGGGCGGAACCGGGTGATGGTCGCCCCCGACCTGCCGGTGGTCGCCAACGTCAGCCCGCTCTCGCTGGTGCTCGCCTCCGCCTGATCCGGCCGCTCAGGCGGGGGCCGGGTGGAAGAGCCCGATGAACAGCTCGACCTCGTCGCCATGGTCGACGAGCAGGACGGGGGTGAAGCCGTTGGGCTCGGCCTGCGCGTTCCAGCGGGACACGAGCTCGTCGAGCCAGCCGCGCTCGCGCTGATCGAGCCACTCCCACATCGTGTTCGGGGAGAGCCCGAGCACGGCCGCGGCGTCGTCCGGGGTCGCGGGGCGGCCCTTCCGGGCGAGCTCCTCCTGCACGATGCGGAGGAATTCCTCGCCGGCCAGGTCGAAGCGCTCGCGTCCGAACATCATGGGCGAACCTACGCGCCACGCCAGCGCCGCCAAGGGGCGCGGCCGTTCTCCGCCCCATGCGCTCCCGCGGGCTACCTTTGGGGTGGAGGCGGGATGGCAGGCGTACGCGTGGAGATCGACGGTCCGGTCACGACGGTGATCCTCGACCGGCCGGAGGTGCGGAACGCCATCGACCGCGCCACCGCGGACGCCCTGGCCGACGCCTTCCGGGCCTTCGACGCGGACCCGGGGGCGCGCGTCGCCGTGCTGTACGGGGCGGGCACCTTCTCCGCGGGCGCCGATCTCAAGGCGATCGCGACCGGCGCGGCGAACCGCCTCGAGCCCGACGGGGACGGGCCGTTGGGCCCCACCCGCCTCGTGCTCGGCAAGCCGGTCATCGCCGCCATCGCCGGGCACGCGGTCGCCGGCGGGCTGGAGCTCGCGTGCTGGTGTGATCTGCGCGTGGCCGAGGCCGACGCGATCCTGGGGGTGTTCTGCCGCCGCTGGGGCGTGCCCCTGATCGACGGCGGCACCGCGCGGCTCCCCCGCATCATCGGGCTCGGCCGGGCGCTCGATCTCGTGCTCACCGGCCGGGCGGTGACCGCCGAGGAGGCCCACACCATCGGCCTCGTCGACCGCGTGGTCCCGGTCGGCACCGCCCGCGCCGAGGCGGAGCGGCTCGCGCATTCCATCGCGTCGTTCCCGCAGGCGTGCCTCCGGGCCGACCGCGCGAGCGTCTACCGTGGCCTCGACCTGCCGCTGGAGGACGCGCTCCGGGCGGAGTTCGGCGCGGGCGTGGCCGCCGTGGCCGAAGAGGGGGTGGACGGCGCGCGGCGCTTCCTGGCCGGGGCCGGGCGGCACGGGGAGCCGGCGCGTTGACCCCCGAGATCGTCGGCGCGCGGATCGTGGAGCAGCGGGAGGTCGCGCGGGCCACGTGGTGGCTGGTCGTCGAGATCGACGCCCCCGAGGCCCCCGAGGTGCCGGAGGGCTTCGGGCCCGGCCACGTCGTGGCCCTCTACGTGCCCGATCCCGAGGGCAAGTGGATCCGCCATCCATACACCGTGTCGTGGTCCGAGGGGCGGCGGCTCGCGTTCCTGTACCGGGTGATCCGGGGCGGCCGCACCACGCCGTTCATGTCGTTGATGGGGGCAGGAGAGACCGTGCGGCTCGGGGGCCGGTTCGGGCTTCCCATCTCCGCGCTCGTCCCCGACGATGCGCCGGCCGTCGTGTGCGTCTCGACCGGCAGCGGCATCGGCCCGCTGCACGGCTACGCCCGGGAGGCCCTCGCGGCGGCCCACGGGACCCCCGGGGCGGGCCGGCCGATCACGCTGCTGGCAGGATTCCGCGAGGCCGTCGACATCCCGCAGGGCCCCGCGCTGGACGCGCTCGCGGCGAGCCACCCGCGCTTCACCTGGCACCCGACGCTCACCCGGCCGGCCCCCGGGTGGACCGGGCGGGCGGGACGGGTCTCCGCGCACCTCGGCTCCGTCGCGACCGCTGATGCGCACTGGCACCTCGTCGGCAACGGCGCCATGGTGATCGACGTGCGTGCGGGCCTGCTCGGCGCGGGGGTGGCCCCGGAGCGCATCACCACCGAAACCTACTTCAACCGCGGCACCAGCCCCGATCCGCGCGTCGTGGAGGCGATCGTGGCGGGGATCGGGAAGGTCCGCGGGGGCGGGTGAGCGTAGAGCGTCGCGACGTCGGAAGCATTCGTACCCCCCGGTAAACGCGACGTAAGGCCGCTGAGGGAGCCGGAGGAGGTAGCTTTCGATCTTCGGCCCGAGGTCTTCCATGTACCTGCTCCCCGCCCTCCTCCTCGTCGGCTGTGTCACCGACCCGGAGAAGGACACGTTGCGGGCGCGCGACGCCGCGCTCCCCGACGAGTGCCAGGGCGTGTGGCTCCTCGCCTACGCGGACGCGGACGGAGACGGCTTCGGGGACCCCCAGCAGGGAGTCCTGGTGTGCGACGGCGCGCCGGACCACGTGCTCGACCTGACCGACTGCGACGACGCGAGCGAAGACGTTCACCCCCGCGCGGTGGAGACCTGCGACGGGCGCGACCAGGACTGTGACGGCGAGGTGGACGAGGAGGCCGTCGATCCGGTCACCTGGTACCGGGACGAGGACGACGACAGCTTCGGCGTGGAGGAGCAGAGCGTCCTGGCTTGCGACGCTCCCGAGGGCTACGCGGAGCGCGCGGGGGACTGCGACGACGCGGACGCCGCCATCTCCCCCGCGGCGCTCGAGCGCTGCGACGAGCCGGGAGTCGACGAGGCGGGCGCCGAACAGGACGCGGTCGACGAAGATTGTGACGGCGCCGCGAACGACGCGGACCCGGACGACGCCCCCGACAGCGCCTGGTACCCGGACGTGGACCAGGACGGCTTCGGCGACGACGCGCGCCGCGTGTACGTCTGCGATGCGCCGGAGGCCTACGTCTCCGTGGGCGGTGACTGCGACGACACGAGCTCCGCGCGGAGCCCGAGCGCCCAGGAAGTGTGCGACGACGCCGCGCTCGACGAGGACTGCGACGGCATCGTGGAGGACGCCGATCCCTCCGTCGACGAGGCCTCGCTCGGCACGTGGTACGCGGACGCGGACGCGGATGGCTACGGTGGGGCCGCGATCGTCGCGTGCCGGGCCCCGGCCGGCGCGGTGGCGGTGGCCGGTGACTGCGACGATCTGAACGGGTGGGTCTCCCCGGGCGCGGTCGAGCGTTGTGACTCGGCGGACGTGGACGAGGACTGCGACGGCGCCGCGGACGAGGCGGGCGCGTCGGGCGAGTCCCGGTGGTCGCTCGACGTGGACGGCGACGGGTTCGGCACGGTGGACGAACAGGTCGATGGTTGCGACGCCCCTTCGGGGTACGTGGCCTCGGCGTACGACTGCGACGACGAGGACGACACGATGCACCCCGGCGCCGCGGAGACGTGCGGGGACGCGCTCGACACCGACTGCGACGGGACGGGAGACGCCTGCGAGGACACCGTCGCCACCTCGTTGACCACGGCGCGGGTGCGCGTGGCGACGGAGGCGGGGCACGCCGGCGGCTTCTCGCTCGACGTGGGGGATCTGGACGGGGACGGCCGGGCCGACCTGTTCCTCTCCTCCACGTCCGAGACGAGCGGGGCGGAGCGCCGCTACGGCACGATCTACACCGTCCTCGGCGCGCCTCCGGACGGCCTGACCGTGGCCGGCACCGACGGCGCGGCCCAGATCCGCGCCACGCCGACCGACCCGGGCCACACCGGGGGGATCGCGGGGGATCTCGACGGGGACGGATCCCTCGACCTGCTCGTGGGCGGCTACGGCGGCGTCGGCGTGCTCCACGGGCCCTTCGCGGGGGACGGGATGATGGCGAGCGTCGGGGTGACCTCGGTGCCCGGGGACTACGTTCTCGCGCGGCCCGCCGCGGGCGACGTGGACGAGGACGGGATCGACGACGCGCTCCTGCGGGTGGGGAGCGCGTCGAGCGCGGACGCGGGGCTGGTGCTGTTCGGCGACGAGGGGCGCGTCTACGCCGAGGCGCGGCTGGTCGGCGAGGCGACGGGCGACGAGGCGGGCGCGGCGCTCGCGGGTGGTGAGGATGTCGACGGAGACGGCCTGGTGGACGTGCTCGTCGGCGCGACCGGGGCCCGCGGCGGGCTCGGCGCCGCCTACGTCGTGGCCGGGCCCATCCTCGGGGACCGCGCGCTCGCGGACGAGGTGGCCATCGAGGGCGCGGGAGACGACTTCGGTGCCGGGCTGGAGGCGGTCGGTGACCTGGACGACGATGGCTACGGAGACATCGCGGTGCTGGCGCCGGGCGCGACCGAGGGGACCGTGTCCGTGTTCCGCGGCCCCCTCGACGCCGATCGGGTGGCGGCGGACGCCGACCGGATCATCGCGGACGTTCCCGGGGCCGGCGCGGTCCTCCTCGGGGCCGGCGATCTGGACGACGACGGGTTCGACGACTTCGTCGTCGGCGCCCCCTCCGACTCCACCACCGGCGCGGAGGACGGCGCCGCCTACGTGTTCTACGGACCGGCGGCCGGAGCCTCGACGGTGACGGACGCCCAGGTCCGCGCGTTCGGACATGCGGGTGGGCACGCGGGCGCGGCCCTCGCGGCCGGCGACAACGACGGAGACGGCGTTCCCGAGCTCTTTGTCGCGGCGGACGAGTACGCGCTGCCGATCGAGGGGCTCATGGGCGTGGTGTACGTGGTGCCGGGGGGATCCCGCTAGACCTCCTCCCGCACGACCAGCCGCTCGAGCAGCGCCCGCGCGCCCTCCACGCCGTCGACGCGGTGCCGAGCCGGGAGCGGCACGTCCCCCACCTGTACCGTGTGGGCTTCGGGCGGGAGCGCGGCGAACAGGTCGGCGTCCGTGGTGTCGTCGCCGAGCGCCAGCACGACGCCCTCGAGCTCGCCGCGGTCCCGCAGCGCCGTGATGATCGCGCCCTTGTTGGTGCCGCGCGCCCGCACCTCGAGCACGCGATTTCCGGGGAGGACGTCGATGGGGAGCCAGCGTGCGTACTCCTCGGCCGCGCGCCGGAGCTCCTCGGGGGCGTCGAGCAGGCCCGTCTCCCGGTAGTGGAACGCGAGCGACGCCGTCTTCTCCTCGATGGCGCTGCCGGGGAGCCGCGTGACCCACGCCTCGAACGCGGGCCGGATCACGTTCATCCACGTGTCGGGCGGCAACGGGCGCATCTCCCACGAGGTCTTTCCCGGCCAGCGCGTCCACAGCCCGTGCTCGGCGTGCAGGCCGATGGGAAGCTGGCCGAACCACCGCTCGAGATCCGCGCGTCGGCGCCCGCTCACGAGGTGCAGGGCGGTTCCGGGCGTCTCTGCTACACGACGGATCAGGGTCAGGAGCGGCGCGTCGGGGGCCGCCAGCTCGGGGCGGGCGGCAAAGGGCACGAGGGTGCCGTCATAGTCGAGGAGCAGGAGGCGGCGGGGAGCGGAGCGGAGGGCGGCGAGCACGTCGTCCAGCCGACGCGCGGGCGTGGCGGCCGAGGGCCCGACCCGCGCGGGCGCCTCGTCGAGGTGCCGGAGGAAGCGCTGTGCCCACGCGTGCACGTCGGCGGCCTCCACCCGGGCGCGGAGCGAGGACATGCGGGCCCGGCGCTCGCCCACCGGCATCGTGAGCGCGCGCGCCATCGCGCTCGCCACGCCGTTGATGTCGTAGGGGTTCACCAGCAGGGCGGCATCGAGCTCGTCGGCGGCGCCGGCCAGCTCGGAGAGGAGCAGCACGCCGTCCAGATCGCTGCGCGCGGCCACGAACTCCTTCGCGACGAGGTTCATGCCGTCGCGCAGCGGCGTGACGAGCATCACGTCGGCGGCGCGGTAGTGCGCGATGACCTCCGCCTCGGAGAGCGAGCGGTACACGTAGTGGATCGGCACGGCGGCGCCTTGCGTGTAGAGCCCGTTGATGCGGCCGACGTGCTCCTCTACCTGGCGACGGATCTGCCGGTAGGCGTCGACCCGCTCGCGGCTGGGGACGGCCACCTGGAGCAGCCGCACGCGGCCCCGCAGCGCCGGCTCGCGCTCGAGCAGCCGTTCGAAGGCGAGCATTCGCCGGGGGATCCCCTTGGTGTAGTCGAGGCGATCCACGCCGAGGAGGAGGCGCGTGCCGGGCTGGCGGAGCGACGCGGCCTGGGCATCGACCGCGCGGGAGCGCGCGGTGTCTCCGATCCCGACGGCGTCCACCCCCATCGGGGCCACGACGAGCGCCACGCCGCGCCCGTTCACGAAGATCTGGTGCACGTCGTCCCCGCGTGCCGCCCGCGCCACCCGATGCCCGAGGAGGAGCCCCACCGAGTTGGCGAAGTGGCGGCGATAGGACGCGGTGTGAAACCCGATGACGTCGGCGCCGAGCAGGCCCTCGAGGAGGGGCGTCCGCCACGCGAGCGTGCGGAAGACCTCGCCCGAGGGGAAGGGGATGTGCAGGAAAAAGCCGATGCGCAGGCGCGGGAGGCGCTGGCGCAACATCCCGGGCACCAGGCACAGGTGGTAGTCGTGCACCCACACGTGGTCACCGGGGTGGGCCTGCTCGGCCACGATGTCCGCGAAGCGCTGGTTGACGCGTACGTAGGTCTCCCAGCTCGCGGCCTCGAGGGGCACCCGATCGATGAGGTAGTGGAACAGGGGCCACAACACCCCGTTGGCGAACCCATCGTAGTAGCGAGCCACCTCCGCCGGGGAGAGGGGAACCGTACGCACGCGCATGGTGTCGAGGCCGCGGGTGAGCTCGGCCCGCTGCTCGTCCGTGAGGCGCGACGTGTCCCCGGGCCAGCCCACCCAGACCGTCTCCGCCTGCGCGTGGATGCCTTGCAGCCCCGTCGCGAGCCCGCCGGCGCTCCTCTCCACGAACACCTGCCCGCCCTCCAGCCGTACGGTGACGGGCAGGCGATTGGAGACCAGGATCAGACGTGGGATTTATTCGCTCGTGGATCCTGTCTGATCTAGCGTGGAAGGGAGGGGGGTACGGCTATTGTTGGTCACGGGAGGGGCCCCACCCTCACCCCGTCACCACTCCGAACACCTTCCCCGCGCCCCACGTGGCCGCGCCCGCGGCGGCGCCGATGCCCAGCATGCGGAGCCCGCCCGACCACGCGCTCCGCCCCGAGAACAACGACAACACCGCGCCGACCGTGAAGAGCGCCACCGCGGCGAGCCCCGCGGCCAGCGGGACGGCGGCGTCCCCCGCGCCGAGGACCAGCGGGATCAAGGGGAGCGTGGCCCCCAGGGCGAACGCGACGAAGGAGGAGATGGCGGCCCGCCACGGGGAGCCGAGCTCGTCGGGATCGAGGCCGAGCTCCTCCCGCGCGAGGGTGTCCAGGGCGCGCTCCGGGTCCCGGACGAGCATGGATGCGACGCGATGGGCTTCTTCGGGCGGTAGGCCGCGCGCGATGTAGATGAGCGCGAGCTCCTCGGCCTCGGCGGCGGGGTAGCGCTCGAGCTCGTCGCGCTCCTCGGCGATCTGGCGCTCGAACAGCTCCCGTTGACTCGCCACCGACACCCACTCGCCCGCCGCCATGGAGAAGGCACCCGCGAGCAGCCCCGCGAGGCCCGAGAGGAGGACGGTGTCCGGGCTGGCCGACGCGCCGGCCACGCCGAGGAGCAGGCTCGTGTTGGACACGAGGCCGTCGTTGACCCCGAACACCGCGGCCCGGAGCGCGCCGCCCTTGCCGCCGCCGCCATGCCGCCGGCCGACGTCCTCGACGCGTGTCGGGAGGGTGTGGCCGGTCGGGGGTGGGAGCGGGGACCACGCGGAGAGGCCGCGGATCTTGAGGGCGGGGAGCACGGCGCGGAGGCGACGCGGGCCGAAGGTGCGGGCGAGGGACGCCACGAGCCGGACGCGGAGCGACGGGGCGAAGGCGGGGACGTCGCCGCCCGCCGCGCGGACGTCGGCGGCGATCAGGGCGGATTGGGCCTCGGAGGCCCCTTGGAGCGCGACGAACAGCGCGCGCAGGCGCGGATCCGGCTCCGCGCGCGCGAGGGCCCCGTAGAGCCACGCGGATTGGGCCTCGTCCTGCCAGCGCTCCCGGTCGTCCATGGGCCTCTTGTCGGTGGTGGTCAACGTGCCTCCGCCTCCGCGGCGATGTGGCTCAGCACGCGTAATTGGTTGTCGTGGAGGAGCGTGTCGCCGCAGCGGTCCAATCGGCCGGCGGCGGCGGGGCGCGGCGCGTTCGGAAAGATTGTGGAAAGTGCTGGTTGAAAGCGGCATGAAGGCGCATAGATGCTTCCACCGGCCTCGACCCCCCGAGCGCCGTCCCGCCGCCCCCCCGGAGGTGCCTTGTGACCGTCCTCGACGCGCTCGTCTCCCTGCTTCGTCCCCGTCTCGACCCCGCCACGCACGATTGGCTCCTCGACACCCTCGACCAGACGACCGCCCCCCTGGACGCGCGGGTGTTCCGGAGCGCGTGGTCCCGGGTGGGGCGCCGCCTCGGCTCCCAGCCGATCACGCCCAATCCCGAGGAGACCGCCCTGCTCCAGCTCGTGGGCCTCTGGCCCTTCGCGGGGTGGGGTGCCGACGAGTGCGGGCGGGCGGCCCTCCTCATCCAGGCGATGAACGTCGCGGCGCCCGAGGCCCAGGGCCCCTTGCTCGACTCGCTCTACCTCCGCGGGACCATCCGAGAACGCCAGGCGCTGCTCCGGGCGCTCGCGTACCTCCCCGACCCCGACCAGCACGCCGAGGTCGCCGCGCAGGCGTGCCGCACCCACGTGGTCTCGGTCTTCGAGGCGATCGCCCTCGGAAATCCGTTTCCGGCCCGCCACCTGGCCCGGCCCCACTTCGACCAGATGGTGCAAAAAGCGATCACCCTTCACCTGGTCCCCGCGCAGATCATCGGGTTGCCCGAGCGGCTCTCCTCCGAGCTGACGCGCCGGCGGAGCGCGTCGGGGGCGCGGTGGGGGCTCGGCGCGCCACGAACCGGGCTCGAGGCGCCGTAGGAGCGGCGGCATGCCCCAACCCGCGCGCGGGCCAAAGGAGCGGGGTCCGCCGCTTTCGCACCCCGGCTCCCGATACGGACCCCTCGCGATCTGCGCGATCTACGTGGTGCTGGGCGCCCTCTGGATCCTCCTCTCGGACCAGCTCGTGCTGGCGCTCTCCGGCGGTGACGCGGACATCCTCACGACGCTGAGCACGGGAAAGGGATGGGCCTACGTCTTCGGGAGCGGGGCGCTGCTCTACGGGCTGGTGCTGCGCCGCGAGCGCGCGATCTCCGGGCAGGTCCAGCTGCTCTCCTCGATCCTCCACAACATCGGCGATTGCGTGATCGTGGCCGACTCGGGCGGCCACGTGACCGCGAGAAATCCGGCGGCTGAAATGCTCTTTGGGGCCGCCGGCACCGTCGACCAGCTCGTGGGCTGGTACGACCGCGACGGCACCTCGCCGCTGGCCCCGGAGGCGATGCCGATGAACATCGGGATGCGCGGCCAGTCGGTAAGCCAGGTCCTGGTCTACATCCGCAACCAGCACCTTCCGTCCGGGGGCTGCTTCAGCGTCACCGGGCGCCCCATGGTGGGGCGGCACGGCGAGACCGTGGGCGTCGTGGTGGTGCTCCACGACTTGACGGACATCCGGCGGGCAGAGGAGCGCGTCCGCTCGAGCGAGAGCCTGTTCCACTCCCTCGCCCGGCTCGCGCCCGTGGGCATCTTCCGTTGCGACGCCGCCGGGCTCTGCATCTACGTGAACGAGCGGTGGTGCGAATTCGCGGGCACCACGGCGGAGGCCGCCCACGGACGGCGTTGGCTGGACATCGTGCATCCCGACGACCGCGATCGCGTGGCGGACGAGTGGGGGCGGTGCACGAAGGAGCGTGCGCCGTGCAGATCGGAGTTCAGTTGTTCGAGCCCCGACGGGCGGGTGCGTTGGCTCCTCGCGCAGACGACGGAGGAGGTGAGCCGGGCGGACGAGGTGCTGGGCCACGTCGGCACCCTCACGGACATCACCGAGAAAAAAACGGCGGATGACCAGGCCCGTCGCTTGGCGGGCGAGCTCGAGCGGCGCATCGATGAGAGCGCTGCCCAGCTGCAGGTCAGCAGCCGGGAGCTCGACGCGTTCAGCTACTCGGTCTCCCACGACCTGCGGGCGCCCCTGCGCACGGTCTCCGGGTTCAGCCAGCTCGTACTCGAGGAGAGCGGGCCGGGGCTGTCGGGGGCGGCGCGGAGCCACCTCGCGCGGGTGATCGCCGCGTCCGGGAGGATGGGCGAGATCATCGACGGCCTGCTCAACCTCGCGCGGGTGACACGCAGCCGGCTGCACGGCGAGTGGGTGGACGTGAGCGCCGTGGTGGACGCGATCTTCGAGGAGCTCCGCAACGAAGACCCCGAGCGGATCATCGAGACCCGAGTGGCCCCGGGGCTGCGCCTGTGGGGCGATCCGATCCTGCTCCGAATCGCGATCGAGAACCTGCTGCGAAATGCGTGGAAGTTCACCCGCCACACCCCCGGCGCGCGGGTGTGGGTCCATGCGACGGCCGAGGGGGCGCCGGGCGTGGTCGTGTGTGACAACGGCGCGGGCTTCGACATGGCGTGGGTCAACCGATTGTTCCGTGCGTTCGAGAGGCTTCACACGGCGGACGAGTTTCCCGGGAGCGGGATCGGGCTCGCGACCGTGCACCGGATTGTGACGCGGCACGGGGGGCGGATCTGGGCGAACGGAGCCGTGGGGCAGGGCGCGTGCTTCTCCTTCACCGTCCTCCCCGGGCCGACGGAGGCGCTCACCTGACGCCGATCACGCGGGCCGCGCCGCGCTCTGCATCACCGCGAACACCGCGCCGGTCGGATCCTGGAGCACGGCGAAGCGCCCGACGCCCTCCATCTCCGCGGGCCCGTGCAGGACGCGGCCGCCGAGCTCCGTGACCTTGGCGGCGGTCGCGTCGGCGTTGACGACGTTGGTGTAGAGCAGCCAGAACGGCGGCACCCCCGGCTGTCCGTCCGCCATGCCGGCGTTGTGCTCGTCCCCGAGGACGGTGTAACCACCGTGGTTCTCGTGCTTCCACCCGAACAGGTCGACGTAGAAGGCGAGCGCGTCGGCCGGGTCGGAGGTGCCGAGCTCGGACCAGCAGATGTAGTTGCGGGTCTTCTCGGTGGGCAGCCGCGGGCTCTCGTGCTCGAGCTGGATCGGCGAGAGGATGGCGCCCTGGCGGTCCGCGACCACCGCGAACTCCCCCACGCCGGGGGCGCGGTGTTGCATCAGCACCTTCCCGCCGATCGCGCGCGCCTTGTCCAACGTGGCGGCGAGGTCGTCGACGCTCACGTACGGGATCCAATGGCTCGGCGAGGGATGGCCCGCCGGCATCGCCGCCATGCCGCCGCACGCGCCGCCGCCCACGCTGATCATCACGTACTCCGCGCCGTGCGCCTGGAGATCCCAGTCGAACAGGCCGCCGTAGAACGCGCGCGCCGCCGCGAGGTCGGTGGTCTTCAGATCGAACCAAACGAATCGGCCGGTGCTCATCGCGATCTCCAGGGGTGGGTGGCCTATCATGGGGGCCGCGCCGCGGGGGCAGGAGATCAGGACGCCGATCCGACCTCCATCACCCGCTCCCGCACCCACCGCGCCGCGGGATCCCGATGGGTCCGCTCGTGCCACACCATCGCCATCGTGAAGCCGGGGAGGGCGAGCGGCGGCGGGCGCAGGATGAGGCCGAGCGGCTCGGCCAGACGGCGGGCGACCCGGGCCGCGAGGGTGACGATCGCGTCGGAGCCCGCGACGATGTGGGGCGCCACGAGGAAGTGGGGGAGCAGCACGGCGACGCGGCGGGCGAGGCCACGGGTGGCGAGCACGGTGTCCACGACGCCGCCCGTCTGGCCGCGCGGCGCGACGAGCACGTGGGGCCACGCGAGGAACGCGTCGAGGTCGAATCGGTCGGCCGCGGGGTGGCCGGCCCGGAGCACGCAGAGGAAGTCGTCTTCGAACACGACCTGCTGGTAGAGCCCCCCCCGCACGTCACCACCGAGCGGCCGAGTGATCACGACGTCCACGGCGCCCGACACGAGCTCGGTGATCCCCTCTGAGGGGATGCTGCTGACGTGGAGATCGAGCCCCGGCGCCTCTGCCCGGAGCCGGGCGGTGAGGCCCGGCACGAGCACGAACGCGGCGTAGTCCGTGGTGCCGAGGCGCACGACGCCCCGGGCGGTCGACGGATCGAAGGGGCGGCTGTCGAGCGCGCCACGGATCGTCGTCAACGCTTCGTGTACGGGGCCGGCGAGCGCCTCGGCCCGTGGGGTGGGCACCATCCCCGTGGGGCCGCGCACGAACAGCGGATCGCCGATGTGCTCGCGGAGGCGGCCGAGCGCGTGGGAGAGCGCCGATTGTGTCAGGCCCATGCGCGCCGCGGCGCGTGTGACGCTCCGCTCCTCGAGGAGGGCCTCGAGGACGAGCAGCAGGTTGAGGTCCAGATGCATCGCGTTCATGGTTCACATGTAGCGCGACCATTGGTGTGCATGAGCGCGAAGGAGCATCTTGGGTGGGTCCTTGGGAGGATCTCATGTTCGTCATCGCAGGTGTCTCTGGAAATACCGGTTCCGTGGTCGCGAATCAGCTGCTCGCCGCGGGCAGGAAGGTGCGGGTGGTCGTGCGCGACGCGGCGAAGGGCGAGCCCTGGGCCGCGAAGGGGGCCGAGGTGGCGGTGGCCGATCTCGGCGACGCCGACGCGCTCGCTGCGGCGCTCGCGGGGGCCGAGGGCGCGTGGCTGCTGCTGCCGCCCAACGTCGGCGCGGCGGACGTCCCCGCCTACCAGGAGCAGCTGACCGACGCGATCGTCACCGCGGTCGGTCGCGCGAGGCCCGGCCACGTGGTGTTCCTCTCGTCGGTCGGCGCGCACCTGCCGTCCGGCACCGGGCCGATCCTCGCCCTCCACAACGCCGAACCCCGCCTCGCGGCGGTGGCGCCAGACATCACGTTCGTGCGCCCCGGCTTCTTCATGGAGAACTGGGGCGGCTCGCTCGGGGCGCTGGCGCAGGGGATCTTCCCCAGCTTCTACGACCTCGACCGCCCGATCGACCACGTGGCCACCGCCGACATCGGTCGCGTGGCCGCCGAGGCGCTCCTCGCGGGGCCGAAGGGGCACCGCGTGATCGAGCTGGCCGGCCCCGTCGCGCAGACCCCGGTCGAGGTGGGCGCGGTCGTGAGCGCGCTCGTCGGCAAGGCGATCCCGGTGGTGCCGGCCCCGATCGAGGCGCTCGTGCCGACGTTCGTGTCGTTCGGCCTGTCCGCCTCCATGGCCGGGCTCTACGAGGAGATGACGCGCGCCATGAACGCCGGCAAGCTGGTGTTCGAGGGTGCGCCGGTGCGTGGGATCGTGCCGGTCGACCAGGTGCTGGGCCGGCTGCTCGGTCGGTAGTGGGAGAGGCCGCGGGCGCCGCCTCTACTTCCAGCCCCAGAACCCGTCGTCCTTCGGCTTGGGCGGCGTGGCGGGGTTCGCGGGAAAGGCTGTGGGACGGGGCGGGACCCGGCGCCAGATCTCCGTGGCGCTCCATCCGGTCAGCGTCACGAGGGCCTCGACCTCTGCTTCCTGGCGCGCCGCCAGGGTTTTCTCGTACGTGCGGCCCGCGGCGCACGACGTGTCCCCGACGAACGGGTGGTTGATGACGTAGCGGCCCTGGAACGTGCTCGAGTCGGGCGTCTCCTGGAAGACGAGGTCTTCCGGGAAGTGCGCGAGGTCGTACCGGACGTGGAGGCGGGTCAGGTAGGCCGCGTTGCTGGTCTTTCCGCCGTTGGTCCCCACCCAGTCCGCGCCGAGCGCGGTGAGCTGGTCGGGCGGCACCGGATCCGAGGAGCACGGATCACACATGACCGAGAGCGGCCAGGCGTACTCGAGGAACACGCTCTCCATGCCGTTGCGGGCCACCTGCCGCGCGAAGAGCGCCTTGTAGAACGGCCCGAACTCGGATTGGACGTACTCGGGCACGTTCTGGCCGGTGGGGATCCTGGTCGTGCGGTAGTTGGTCGTCTCGACCCGACCGCGCGGGGTGAGCGTGTAGACGAGGAGGTCCTGCACGCCGTCCGCGTTGACCATCCCAAGCCGGATTGGGAGCATGAACTTGGGTGAGGTGTACCGCACCTGGAGCGGGCGCAGGAACTCCTGCTCGAGGCGGCGCTGCTCTCCGATGTTCACCTTCGCCACGAAGAAGCGCATGTTCTGGCGGATGTAGCTCTGGAGGATGGGGCCCGCGCCGTCGGGGATGCGGTAGTTGTTCTGGCGGAGCCACGTCTCCAGCCCCGCGCTGTACTCGGCGGAGAGGATCTGGATGTCGTACTCGCCGACGGTGTAGCTGTCGAGCACGCGCACACCGAGCGACTTCTCTGCCCTCTCGCGCATCGGGGCGCCCGCTGACGCGGAGTCCATGGCGCGGCTCGACGGGCGCGCGTATTCCTCGTATTCGACCGGGTCCGGGCAGGGATCCGGATCGTGGTATTCCACCAGCCGCGGCGCGGAGTAGGCGTCCACCCCGTCGATCCACGCCTTCTCCGCCACCTTGACCTGGTCGCGCGTCACCGCCACGGGCACGGGGATGACGATGGCGAACGTGTCGAGCGCGCCCTTGTAGTCGTTCGCCATCGTCATCACGGTGGTGTCCCCGTTCCGCGCGATGACGACCTGGGAGGACTGGTTGAACAGCCTGGCGTCCGCCTGGGCCACGTAGAAGCCACAGAAGCCGAGCGCGGCGGAGGGGAGCGCGAGCGCGAGGAGCACGGCGGCGACGTTGCGGGCGAGCTCGACGGTGCGGGAGGGCAAGCGGAGCGGGTTCATGCGGGCCTCGGAGTGGGCAGGGTGGAGAAGCGGGACGTGGGCCATTGGTACCGGGCGCCCCGGAACAACCAATCGAGCAACGGGGTGAGCATCGAGACGCCCACGAGCGACCAGAGGAGGCCGTTGGTGCGGAAGAGGCGGAACTGGATGTACCAGGCGCCGAAGGCCACGAGCGCGGCGAAGACCATCCGTCCCGCGCGCGAATCCGGCGTGGTGCGCGGGTCGGAGATCATGAAGAAGCCGAACAGCAGGAGCGCGCCGGATTCCAGGCGGTGGAAGGGGATGGTGAGCGGCTCCCCGAGCCAGAGCGACCGGCCGCACAAGAGCACGGCGTAGGACGCGAAGAAGGCGAGCGTCACGTCGCTACGCGCGGCCCGGTACACCACCAGCATGCCGATGCACCCGAAGAGGAAGGCGAGGATCGCGGCGTTTCCCCACTGGCCGGGGCTCACCCAGGCCTGCTTCGTGAGCAGCGCCAAGGCGAGCGCGAGGTTGGTCGGGTTGAACACGTGCTTGCCGTTCCACCGCAACAGGAACTTGCTCGCGACCGCCACGGCGGCGGCTGCTGCCACGACGCCGACCTCGTTGGCGCGGAGGAGCAGGCACAGCGAGAGCGCGGAGATGAGCGCGCTCTTCGGATCGAAGGTGGGGAGCCGCCACACCCGGGTGCACACCAGCTGGGTGAGCAGCGCGGTGGTCACGATGGTGATCGCGTGGAGCGGCTTCACGTCGAAGCCGAGCGCGAGCACGCCGTAGCCCAGGAGCCCGGCGAGCATGGTGATCTGGTAGATCCGTGGATCGGCGGGGAACAACGAGCGCAAGAGGCACCTCGGCGTGGTGCGCCGAGAACGGGGGCGCCCGACGAACGCTTACACCGCCGTCGGCAACGGCACGGGGTAGCGCACCTCGACCACGGCCTCGCCCGCGGGCTTCTTGAAGCGCATCACGAGGGCCAGCATGAAGCCGAGGATCGTGAACGCGATGTGGAGGACCGCGACGGGCTTGAGCACCATCGTCCCGGCGCGGATCTGCCCAGCCTGGGCCGCGATGACCTCGGGCTCGCGCTCCTGTTGGATGCGATCCAGCAGCGCGGCGTCCACGGGCGCACCCGCGAGGTGGGCCTCGGTGAGGTGGTTGGCGGCGACGATCGCGTCCCGGATGGCGATGTTCAGGCCCTGGCCGCCGGAGGGGGACATCGTGTGCGCCGCGTCTCCGAGGAAGAGCAGGCCGGGCACGTTCCAGGACTTCAGGCGGTCGACGGTGACCTTGAGCACCTGCCACTCGGTGTCGGGCTGGAGCTTCCGGTCGATGATCGCGCGGAGCGCCTCGGGCAGCGTGGGGATCAGGCGGCGTCGAAGCTCGGGGAGGTCCTTTCGCAGCGCCGCGAGGTCACCCGGGGCGCTGAACGCGATCTGCAGCCGCGAGCGCGTGGTCGGGGAGGTCACCGTGACCACGCCGGCCCCGTACATGTGAACGTCCACGCCCTTCGGGAGCGCGTCCGGCACGTCCGACAGGTCGAAGCGCAGCCACAGCGCGTCCGCCGGCTGGAGGAACGCCTCGACCTCGACGCCCGCGCTCTTGCGGAGCAGGCTACCGCGGCCGCTGCAGACGACGAACAGGTCGGCGTCGACGCGATCTTCCCCGGCCGACGACCGCGTCTTGACCGCGACCACCCGCCCGTCCTCCACGATCGTGTCGGTGACGCGGGTGGCGAAGTCCATCCGGTACGTGGGAAAGCGCGAGCACGCTTCGTGGAGGAGCTGCAGGAAGCCCGGCTGGGAGATGAGCATCCCCTTCTCGCCGCCCGTCGTCACCGCGCGCATCACCTGGCGGCGCGCGCCGACGAACATGCGACGGTCGACGTTCGGAATGGCGAGCCCGCGGGCCGAGAGCGCCGACAGGATACCGAGCTTCGCGAGCGCCGCGACGGACGAGGGCTGCACCAGCTCGCCCCGGAACTCGCGCTCGAAGTCGGGGTGGCGCTCGAGGACGCGGACGGCCACGCCGTTCGAAGCGAGGAGGTAGGCGAGGGTCATTCCGGCGGGACCGGCGCCGGCGATGACGATTTGCGGAGGGCGGATGGGCATGTGCCGCGGGCTCTATGCCGCGCCGGGCTCGACCGGAGATACATTTGGGGCCGTGTCTCCCTCCGAGCTCCCCATCCTCGTCGCCGTCGTCGGGGCCCTCGTCCTGAACGGGGCGTTCGCGGTCGCGCTCGTCTTCTGGGGGCGCTGGGTTGCCCAGCGGCAGGGTGGAGGGCGTTGGCGGTACGTCGCGTGGGCGCCCCTGGTCGGGTTCGCGCTCAACACCCTCGGCCTCGCGCTCACCATCGTGGGGCTGATCCACGCGTTCGACGCCGTCGCGCTGGCCCCTCCCGAGCAGAAGGTCGCGCAGCTCGCCGAGGGGATCACCTTCGCGATGCGCGCCACCGCCATCCTCGCGCCCATCGCGGTCGTGCTCTACGTTGGGAGCACGGTGGCGTTCCTGGTGGGGTCGCTCCGTGCGCCTCGGGGCGAGTTGGGTGGGTGAGGAGCGCCGGGTGGCGATGACGCGCCCCGCGCCTACCTTTTCCACCATGACGCCCGTGGAAACCACCGTTCGCCCACCCGTTCTGGCCACGCTCCCGGTCCTCACCTACGGGACCGCCGAGTTCCGCGAACACTCGATCCGCATCCTCGCC
This sequence comes from Pseudomonadota bacterium, assembly GCA_030685065.1. GTDB lineage: Bacteria > Myxococcota_A > UBA796 > UBA796 > SXON01 > CAJBVW01. Next base: position 134,419 of record JAUXQH010000170.1, read on the forward strand.
GAGGCCTCCGCGCGGGGCCCGCTGTGCAGGGTGCTGCCGCACGACGTCCTGGGGGTCACCCGGTTCGCGGAGGTGGACGCGATCCTCCGCGATCCGCGGACGTTCTCCTCCACGGTGGAGATCCTGATCCAACCGACCGGCATCGCGCCGATCGGCTCGTTGATCGCTGACGATCCGCCGACCCACACGCGGCTGCGCGCGCTGCTGGCGCAGGTGTTCTCGCCGGCGCGGATCGCAACCGTCATGGAGCCGCGCGTGCTCGCGATCGGCCGCGCGTTGGTCGACCAGGTGCTGGCACGCGGGCGGGAATTCGACCTGGTGCGCGATCTGGCGGTGCCGTTTCCGGTGCACGTCATTTCCGAGCTCCTCGGGGTGGACGCCGCGGATCTCCCGCGGTTCACGCGCTGGTCGGAGGACATCACCGGGGCCTCCCTGGCGTCGGTGATGCCGGAGGGGCCCGAGCGCACGCGGCGGCTCGCCTCCCTGGACCAGAGCCTGCGCGAGATGGACGCCTACCTCGCGGGCGCCGCGGCGGAGTACCGCAAGCACCCGGCCGAAAACCTGCTCTCCTTCATGATCCAGGCCTCCGAGGGGGAGGATCGGCTCACGGAGGCCGAGGTCCTCAGCCTCGCCAAGCTCCTCCTCGTCGCCGGCAACGAGACCACCACCAAGCTCATCGGCCTGGCGATGAACCATCTCCTCCGGAGCCCGCCCGCGTGGCAGGATCTGCGGGCCGCCCCCGGGCTCATCCCCGGCGCGATGGAGGAGTCGGTGCGCATCGAGGGGCCGGTTCCGCACCGCCTCCGGCGCGCGACCCGGGACTGTGTCATCGCGGGGATGCCCGTCGCCGCGGGCGCGCTGGTCGACTGTGTCATCGGCGCGGCCAACCTCGACGCGACCGTGTTCCCGGACCCCACCCGGTACGATCTGCGCCGCGTCATCCCCCGCCACCTGGGCTTCGGCACCGGCATCCACCAGTGCCTCGGGATCGCGCTCGCACGCCTGGAAGTGCGCATCGTCTACGAGGAGCTGGCCGCGCACATGCGCGAGATCACCGCGGCGGGGCCCGCGACGCGCGGCACGATCTCGGCCTTCCGTGGCTTCGAGTCCATGCCGCTCCGCTACGAGCTCGATGATCGACGCCCGGCCCGGGCGCCGATCCTCCCCCCGCCGGACGTGGCGTTGGCGGAGCTGATCGCGAAGAAGAGCGACACGCAGCTCGGCCTGGACAAACGCGCCCGCGAGATCGTTCGGGTGGCGCGGGTGCGGGAGATCGCCGAGGGCATCAAGCTGTTCCGGCTCGTCCACCCGTTCGGCGGCTTGTTGACGCATTTCACGGCTGGGAGCCACGTCATCCTGCACCTGCGTGACGGCGACAAGGTGTATCGCAACGCCTACTCGCTGCTCAACGCCGACTTCGGCAACGGGCTCAACTACTTCATCGCCGTCGCGCGCGACGAGGACGGGCGGGGCGGCTCCCGGTACATGCACGACAAGGTCACGGCGGGCATGGAGCTGTCGGTGTCCGTGCCCGCCAACAACTTTCCCGCCGCGCCGCACGCGGGCAAGCACCTGCTCGTGGCGGGGGGCATCGGCATCACGCCGCTGTTCGCGATCCGGAACCACCTGCGGGCCGCGCGGGAGCCCTACGAGCTGCACTACACCTTCCGCGCCGCGGCTCGGGCGGCGTTCGTGGAGGAGCTGGAGCTGGAGACGGACCCCGCGGTGCGCCTGTACGACAACGCGCTTGGTCGCCATCTGGACGTCGAGGCGCTCATCCGCTCCCAACCCGAGGGGACGCACGTGTACGTGTGCGGGCCGGAGGGCTTGATGGACGCGGTGATCGAGGCCGCGTCGCGTCACCATTGGCCCGAAGGCTGTGTCCACTACGAGCGGTTCGGCGCGCTGAGGCCGCGGCACGAGCGGCCGTTCGAGGTCGCGTGCCGACGCTCCGGCGAGAGCCTGGTGTGTAGCGGAGAGGAGACGCTGCTCGAGGCGCTCGAGCGCAGCGGGCTCACCCTCCCGTACGCCTGCCGCGCCGGGAGCTGCGGGGCCTGCGAGACGTTCGTCCTCGAGGGGGAGGTCGATCACCGCGACACGGTCCTCACCGACGCGGAGAAGGCGGAGGGGAAGATGCTGCCGTGTGTGTCGCGCGGGCGCGGCCGGCTGGTGCTCCTCGTGTGAGGGGCGAGGAATCAGGCGACCTCGATCACGATCTTCCCGGCCGCCCGTCCGGACTTCGACCGCGCCCACGCCTCGCCGAGCGCTTCGAGCGGGAAGCGGGAGTCGACCACCACGCGCAGCTTGCCGGCCTCGACGAGCGTGTCGAGCACGCGCAGATCGGCGGCGTTGCTCTTGAGCATCACGGGCAGCACGCTCTTGCCGACGAAGGGGTTCCACAGGGCGCGGAGGAAGGTGGCCGGGGCGGGCACGCACGAGGCGTAGCGGCCCTTCGGCGTGAGCAGCGGCAGGAACGGGCCGGGATCGCCCGCGACGCAGTCGTACACGACGTCGAAGGGGGCCTGCCCGCCGTAGGGGTCGGGCTGGGTGTAGTCGATCACCTCGTGCGCGCCGAGAGACGCCCCGAGCGCCGCGTTGCGCCCGCTGCACACCCCCACGACGGTGGCGCCGGAGGCCCGGGCGATCTGCACCGCGAGGTGCCCCACGCCGCCGGAGGCGCCCACGATCAGCACGCGCTCGCGCGCGCCGGTCATCGGCAACATCGTGCGATCGCGCAGGCCCTGGAGCGCCGTCATGCCCGCGAGCGGCAGCCCCGCCGCCTCTCCCGGATCCATGCCCGCGGGGATCTCCGCGACGGCGTCGACCCCGGCCACCGCGTACTCGGCGGACCCGCCGGCCGTGCTCTCGGCGATCCGCGCGTGGACGCGCATCCCGACGGAAAACGCGGTCACCCCGGCGCCGACCCCGGCGACCTCCCCGGCGATGTCGTAGCCCGGAACCCATGGGAACTTCACGGGGATGAAGAGCCGGAGGGCGCCGCTCGCCATCTTCCAGTCGACGGGGTTCACGCTGGCCGCGATCACGCGGACGAGCACCTGCTCGGGGCCGGGCGTGGGCCGTGGCCGCTCCTCGAGAGACATCGGGCCGCCGTACGCCTTGATGACCATCGCGCGCATGTCGAATCTCCAGGCCGCCCGCCTAAGGCGCCGCGTCGCTCCGCGCCCCGAGGAGGCTAAGCTGCGCGGGACCCGAGGCTTCCCCATGCTCCTGCTCCTCCTCGCCGCCTGCACGAACACCAACGACAAGGACACTGGCGACGGGTCGGATGCCGACACGGACACGGACACGGACACGGACACCGATACCGATACCGACACCGACACCGACACGGACACGGACACCGTCCCCGTCGCCGCGGACGCCGTGGGGGACTGCCTCGCCGCGGCCGACCTCGCGGCCGCCACGCCGCTCACGCTCACGACGCTCCACGAGGGCGACATGCCGGGCACGAGCGACGCGTGGAGCACCACGCCCGCGGTGTCGATCCTGACGGACGCCGAGGCGTGGGACACCTTCCGCGCGGACTCGGGCCTGGCGCTCGCCGACGTCGACTTCGCCGCCAACCGCGTGGCCGTGTTGAGCGGCTTCCGGTTCGCCACCTGCGGCTTCGGCTTCGTCGGCGCGTCCGGGTGGGCCCTGCCGGACGGCGTGACCGCCTACGTCGAGGCGACCTTCCGGACCGACGGGAGCGCCCCGTGCGAGACGGTGTGCGAGGCCGAGGGCTCGCGGCTGGTGGTGCTCCAGGTCCCCGCGACCGACGGTGCGCTCGCGTGCCGTCGGATCGAGACCTGGTGCGACTGAGAGCCTGACCGGAAATCCCTCCCGTCGCCCGCTGGACGCCTACGGCTCGTCACCGTGGCAGTCGACGCCCTCGCCGTCGAAGGTGCAGTCCTCCAGGCACACGTCCCCGGCGCACGCGCAGGTCGGCACGTCCTCGCAGGCGGCGGGCGCCTCGACGCACCCGTGCCCGGCGTCGGGGGGCGCGGTGTCCGGGATGTCCCAGTGCAAGCAGATCTCGTCGGCGTTGCAGATGACCTTGCCGCAGGCGAACGTGGCGGGCCGGAGGAGGGGGTCACCCTCGAGGGTGCAGGCGAGGCCGAGGAGGAGGAGCATGGTCCCCCAGTAGACACCTCGATCCGCTCCATCACAAGGCGATCTTCGCGTCCTTCTTGCATCTTGACGCGGCAATAGCCGCGTGTGAGGGTGCCCCGTCAACAAGCAGTCGCCATGCCCGTTCCAGACCCCGCTCCAGGCTCGCAGATGGAAGCCCTCCCCGCCATCCACGCCAAGATGTTGCCGGGGCCCGCGGGGTCGAAGCGCGCGCTCGTCTTCCTGCACGGCTGGGGCCAGACCCACGCGTCGATGCTGCCGATGGCCGAGCTCCTCGGCGCCGTCGGCACCCGCCACGTGCTCGACCTTCCGGGCTTCGGCGCCTCCGGCGCCCCGCCCATCGCCTGGGACACCTTCGCCTACGCCAAGCGCCTGCTCGCCTGGCTCGATGAGCAGGGCATCGAGCAGGCGGATCTGATCGGGCACTCCTTCGGCGGCCGCGTGAGCGTGCAGATGGGGGCTCACTACCCGGAGCGCGTGCGTTCGATCGTGCTCATCGGGGCGGCGGGCCTCAGGCCGAAGCGCACGCTCCGCCAACGCGCCCGCGTCGCGTTCTCGCGATGGCTCGGCAAGCTCGCCCGGATGCTCCCCGCGTCCCTCCGGGATCCGCTGTTGCGCTGGCGCGAGGGCCGCTTCGGCTCGCCCGACTTCCGCACCGCGCAGGAGCCCCTGCGCTCGATCCTGTCGCGCGTGGTGGCGGAGGACCTTCGGGAGGAGGCCCGCCGGGTGCGCGCCCCGACCTTCCTGCTCTGGGGCAAGGACGACGACCAGACCCCCGTGGACATGGCCGAGCGCTACAAGTTGCTCATCGCGGGCTCCGAGCTGGTCGTCCTCGAGGGGCAGGGCCACTTTCCGTTCGCCGGCGGCGGCGCCCACCAATGCGCGGCCCAGCTCAAGCGCTTCTACACCACGGCGGCGTCGTGAACGATCCGGTCTTCGGAGAGGGGGCGCTCCTGGCGCTCCACAGCGGCCTCGCGCTCGTCGGGATCGGCGCCTTCGCGTGGCGCCGCACCATCCACCTGATGCGGTACTTCCAGCAGGAGGAGTACGACAGCCCGCGGTTCTGGGCCTGGGTCCGGGACAACCGGGCGTTCGATCGCCGCGGCACCGTCGTTGCCGTGCCGGTCGCGGTCGCGATGGTGCTCACGCACATGTTCTGGTACGCCGTGCTGGGCGAGGCCATCGGCGGCATGGTGGGCCTGCTCGTCATGGCCCGCGGCGAGGTCGATCCGCGCGTCACGGGCAAGAAGAAGCTGGTGATGACCCAGCGCGCCACGCGGATCCATCGCCTCGCGATGGCGCTGTTCGCGCTGTTCTGCGTGCCCTTCGTGCTGCTGCTCCTGTTCGCGGGCGGCGCCTTCGGTCCGGCGCTCGCCTGGGGCTGGCTCGCGGTGCTCCTCCAGATCACCCCGTTCTTCCTCATGCTCGCCGAGCGTCTCCTCGCCCCCGGCGAGAAGCGGATCCAGGACACCTTCCAGGCCGAGGCGAAGAAGATCCTCGCCGACGTGCACCCGACCATCATCGGGATCACGGGGAGCTACGGCAAGACGTCGACCAAGATGATCCTCGGCGAGCTGCTCTCGGCCGACGCGCCGACGTTCTGGACCGCCAAGAGCATCAACACGCCGATGGGCGTCACCCGCGAGATCCGCGAGAAGATGAAGGCCCACCACACCTGGGCCGTGATGGAGATGGGCGCCTACAACATCGGCAGCGTCAAGCGCCTGTGCGACTTCACGCCCCCGAAGGCCGCCATCGTGACGGCGGTCGGCATCATGCACCTCGAGCGCTTCGGCAGCCCCGAGAACGTCTACAAGGCCAAGAGCGAGCTGGCCCAGGCTGTCCCGGCGGACGGGATCCTGGTCTGCAACGGCGACGACCCCGGCGCGCGTCGCATGGCGACAGAGTTTCCCAAGAAGACGACGCTCTTGTACGGCTTTGTTGGGGACGGCCTCGCGTGCAGCATGACCGACGTCTCGACCACGCCCGAGGGCAGCCGCTTCACCCTGCATTGGCAGGGCAAGGCCTACCCCGGCAGCACGCCGCTCCACGGCCGCCCGATGCTGTCCAACCTCATGGCCGCGTTCACGATGGCCGCCGCCCAGGGGGTCCACCCCGACGTGCTGCTGGCCGTGATCCGCACCCTCAAGCCGGTCGAGAACCGCCTGCAGGTGCAGGTGAACGGCGCGGTCACCTGGCTGCACGACGCGTACAACTCCAACCCCGCCGGCTTCGACGCCGCGCTCGACGTGCTCGGGACGATGCCCGGCACCCGCCGCATCCTCGTCACGCCCGGCATGGTCGAGCTCGGGGATCAGCAGTACGAACGCAACCGCGAGGTCGCGGCGAAGGCCGCCCGGGTGTGCGATCTGGTGCTGCTCGTGGGCGACACGAACCGGGTCGCCCTCGCGACGGGACTCCGCGAGGGGGGCGCCAAGGACAGCGCCGTCCGCTGGTTTGCACGTCGCGACGATGCCTTCGCCGCGCTGCAGAAAGAGCAGGCTGCGGGGGACGTGGTGCTGGTCGAGAACGACCTGCCGGACCTGTACGAAGGGACGGTCGTGCTCTGAGCTACGGCGGTAACTGAAGTCGGATAGGAGCCGCGCCATGAAGAACGTCGCGATTGTGTACGGCGGGCGCTCCGTCGAGCACGAGATCTCCGTCATCACCGCGCTCGAGGCCGCCCAGGCCATCGACGCCACGCGGTACAAGGTCACCCTCGTCTACATCGACCTGCACGGCCGTTGGTGGGCCGGCGAAAAGCTCAAGGACCGCTCGTTCTACGCGGCGTTCCACGGCCGCACCGAGGGCGCGAAGACCGAGGTCGAGGAGGTCACGCTCCTCCCCACGCCGGGCATCGGCGGGCTCGTGCGTGGCAGCCGCGAGGGCGTGCTCGCGTCCGTCGCCCGGCTCTTCGGCGGCGGCCCCAAGAAGGACGTCGTGTTGCCGGTCGACGTGTGGATGCCGCTCCTCCACGGCACCTACGGGGAGGACGGCTGCATCCAGGGCCTGTTCGAGCTCACCGAGCTGCCCTACACGGGCGCTCCGGTGCGCGCGGCCGCGATCGGCATGAGCAAGCCCACGACCAAGGCGCTGGCGGCCCAGCGGGGCGTGCCGGTCCTCCCCTGGGAGGTCGTGGAGCAGCACCAGTGGAGCACCAAGGACCCCACGCCGGTCATCAACCGCCTCACGACGCTCGGGCCCTGGCCCCTGTTCGTCAAGCCGGCCAACCTCGGCTCCAGCGTCGGGGTGGCCAAGGTGGACGACGCGCCGGGGCTGATCGCGGCGCTCGTGAAGGTCTTCCAGCACGACACCCAGGCGATCGTGGAGCCCTGCGTCGTCGATCTGTCCGAGATCAACGTGTCGGTGCGCCGCGAGAACGGCGTGCCGGTCGCCTCCGTCGTCGAGATGCCCGTGCGCCGCTCCAAGTCGGGCGTGCTCACCTACGAGGACAAGTACGTGGGCCCGGGCGGCAAGAAGAAGGCCCCGAGCGCCGGCATGGCCACGATGGCGCGCGTGACCGACCCTCCGGAGCTCCCGGCCGAGTTCAAGGCGGCCGCGCGCGCCCACGCGTGCACGGTGTACGACGCCCTGGGCTGCCAGGGCGTCTCCCGCATCGACTTCATCCTCGACAGCGCCAAGGGCGCCCTCTACTTCAACGAGATCAACACCCTGCCCGGCTCCGTGGCGCACTACCTGTGGTCGGCCTCGTCCCCCTCGCTGACCTACACCGAACTCCTCACCGCGATGGTCGAGGAGGCCGAGGTTCGCAAGGCCGCCGAGGCGCGGATCTCGCGGGAGTTTGGGTTCAAGGCGTTGAAGTAGGGGATCGCCAGAACGCGCTCGGGCGTTCTGGCTACCGCGTCCCCGGCTCCGCCACCGGGCACCCCGCCGTCTGCGCCTCGACCTTCACCCCGATCGCGCACGCCTCCTTCAGGTGCCGCGCGATCGTGGCACGCTCCTTGGTGAGCGTGTCCTTGATCGCGGCGGTGGTCGCCGCCGGGATCAGCCGCTCGTCGTACATCGAGAGCAGGTCCCGGTGCTGGACGATGGTGTCGGTCATGAACCGCTGGTCGAGCGCCGCGCCCACCTCCTTGGACCAGTAGGCGCCGAGGTTCTTTCCGGCGTCGTCGGCCATCTGCGCCCGGAGCGGGCTGTCCTTCGCGCGCAGATCCAGCTGCTCCATTACCCCGAGGAGCTGCTTGTCTGCCTCCGAATGTTCCTGAACCAGCATCATCGCGTAGTCGCGCACCTGCGGATCCAACGAGCGTGCCGCCACCGACGTGGCGATCGGCACCTCTGCGGCGTTGGCCATCAGCGCCACGCCGACGGCCTGGGCCTCGTCGAGGGCGTCCTTCTCCGCCGCCCACGCCGTTCCCGCCCCCAACGCGAACAACCCCACCAGCACGATCGAACGCATGACTCCCCCGTCGTTCCCTGGTGATGTAGGCACATCGCGCCTCTACGAGGCCCGCGCCGCCGAGATCCTGGGGCTCACCGCGTCGGAGGAGGCTAAACGAGGGCATGCTCCTCCTCGCCGCCCTGCTCGGCTGCGCACACCCCGTCTACCAGGCCGGCCTCGCGAGCTGGTACGGCAAGGAGCTCGCCGGGCGCCCCACGGCCAGCGGCGAGCCCTTCCGGCCGGGCCTCCGCACCGCCGCGCACCCGACGCTCCCGTTCGGCACGGTCCTCGTGGTGACCCGCCCCGACACGGGCCGGCACGTGCGCGTGGTGGTCAACGACCGCGGCCCGTACGCCAAGGGCCGGATCCTCGATCTGGCCCAGGCCGCGGCGCGCCGGCTCGACATGATCCAGGCGGGCGTGGCCCGCATCGAGGTGCGCGTGGTGGGGTGCCGGCCGAAGTACGGAAAGTGTCCATGATCGATCTCCTCCCCGCCGCGCAGGACCCCGTGCTCGAGGGCAAGTGCTTCGGCTGCCGCATGCCGCCCTTCGCGTGCTTCTGCGCCGAGATCCCGGTCATCCACACGACCCTTCGCTTCGTGCTGATCCGCCATTGCGCCGAGATCGCCCGCACGTCCAACACCGGGCGGGTCGTGGCCCGGGCGTTGCCGAGCTGCACCATGATCGACCACGGGGTGGCCGGGCAGCCGCTCGACCTCACGGGGAGCGTGGGGCCGGACGCGTGGGTGTTGTACCCGGGCTCCGCGCCGCCGCGCCCCACCGCGCCGATCCGCACGCTCGTCGTGCTCGACGGGAGCTGGTCGCACGTGCGGACCATGCGTCGCCGCATCCCGCCGCTCGCGGAGCTCCCCTCGCTGACCCTGCCCGCGCCCACCGTGGCGCCGTTGCGGATCCGTCGCGGGGAGCTGCCCGAGCAGCTCGCCACCATCGAGGCCGTGGCCGCGGCGCTCGATTTTGTGGGCGAGCCCGAGCCGGCCGCGCAGGTGCGGGCGCTGTTCGCGCTGATGGCCGGCCGGATGCGGGATCTGCGGGGGTTCGAGATGCCGCCGAAACGGAGCCGTTTTCCGGTTCGCTGACGGGCCGGTGCGCTGCCCCGGGGCGCAATGCCCATGGGGCTACCTGCCCAGCAGCTTCCTGAGCAGGCGGCGGACGCGCGAGGGGCGCTCGGCGCCGGGCTCCGCCTTCCCGCCCGGCCCGCTCTTCCCCTTCGCGCCGGAGGTCGGCGCGGCGCGCGTCGGCGGCTCGATCGCCACGGCGGCGGCGGCGGCGATGAGCTTGGCGATGTCGTCGTCATCGCGGATGCCGGGGCCGAGGAACGAGGCGGCGCCGGCCTCGACGGCGTTCGCGCTCGGCACCCAGACCCAGTCGGAGGGGTCCAGGCCGGTGAGGGCTTCTTCCCGTTCGAGCGTACGGCGCACGGGCACGTTGCCGCGCGCGTCGTACATGAGGCGGCTCACGAGCGCGCCCGCCTCGAAGCGCGCGTGCCCGCCGGCGGCGTTGACCTCGTCGTAGAAAAGAAAGACGGCGTGGCCGAACCGCGCGGAGAGCGACTCCCCGAGCACCCGCTCGAGCTCGTCCGCCGCGGGGATCTCCTGCTGGTCGAGCAGGAGGAGCCCGCCCACCTCGAAGAGGCGGAGGCCCACGTGGGTGTAGGCGTTGCCGTCCTTCGTGCCGTGGCCCACCCGTAGGGCCTCTTCGCCTCGGAGCTCCTCGGGGTTCACGCCGGGGGCCTGCCACAGGAGCGCGCCGATGTCGGCGGCCGCGACGTGCCCGGGGAGAAACAAGCCGGTGTTGCGTTCGGACATCAGAGCTCGATCTCGCACCAGCTGGCGGTGAACTTCGCGATGATCTCGCCGGCGTCGTCGCCATCGTCGTCGTCGAGGTCTCCTTCGAGGTACGCGGAGGCGGACCGCTCGTCCGTCACCTGGCCGAAGTCCAGCTCCCCTTCCGAGAGGGTCCACCGGTCGGTCTCGGTCTCCAGATCGTCCTGGTCGATCCCGCAGTTGTCCTCGTAGTCGTCGTCCGCGTCCCAGTCGGCGAGCACCGCGGCGTACGGGCTGTTCTCGTAGTAGATCAGCGTGCCGCCGAGGGCCCGCGTGGTGCCGCCCACCTCGTAGGTGTCCTCCTCGGGCTCGGTGCTCCCGCCCTCGTAGACCGCGAGCGACAACGTGTGGGCGCCCTCGTGGAACAACGCGTCCGCCGCGCGCGCCGCCGCGAGGGAGGGCTCCATCGCGTCCTCGCAATAGTCGTCTTCGTCGATGTCCTCGACGGCGTCGTACAGATCGTTCGCGGTGTCGGCGTACGCCTGCCACTTCGCGCACGCGCCGGGCACGTTGGTCAACACGATGGAATCGAACTCGGAGTCGTCCCAGTGCAGCCACACGGCGGAGGCGGCGCCGCCGAAGGGATCGACCTCTTCGAGCTGGACGGATCCGGCGCAGCCGCTCATCGCGAGCAACGGCAGCAGAAAAGGAAGGCGCATCATGGACACTCCATCGGGAGTCGGACCTACCCCGTCCGGCGGGCGGGTGCCTCCCCGGGCGGACCCTCGGGACGGGGAAGGGTAAGCTGCGCGGTGCCCTTCGCCGTGACGCCGCTTCGCTCCCTGGCGCTTCCTCGAGCGGGCGCGACAGGCGAAGCCTCGCTGATGGAGTCCCTCGTCCCCGCCACCCGAGGGCTCGTGGCAGCGCTTTACGCGGAGTGGACGCGCGCCGGCCGAGCGCACCCTGCCGACTGGCTCGACCTGTTCCGCCTCGCGGAGGACGACGCGACGCAGCGCGGCATCCTCCTGTCCCGCGGCGCCGCGCTCTCGGCCCTCGTCGGGGCAGAGGTGGAGGGCGAGGACGCCCAGCACGGCGCGATCCTGGCGGTGCAGACGGCGGTGGCGATCGCAGCGCGGCTGGTGGCGCTCCGGGTCACGGAGGGGCTCGTCGAGGGGGGCGCGGACGGGAGCGGGGACGGGCTGTTGGCCCTCGCGGACGGACCGGACGCCGCGCTGCTCGCCCTCGCGGACGCACCGGACGCCGCGCTGCTCGACGCAGTGTCCGCCGCGGGGGAGACCCTCGCCGATCGTGGTGTGGACGGGATCCTGGAGGGTGACCCCTTCGCCGCGTACGGGATCTCGCCCGCCATCGCCGCGGCGCTCCGCCGCGTCGTGGCTGAGGTCGGCGCGCTCTCGATCCCGACCGCCGGCGACGACCTGTTCGCGGCGCTCACCCAGGCGGTCGTGCCCGCGGCCGTCCGCCACGCGCTGGGCGAGTTCTACACGCCCGCGTGGCTGGCGGACGTGGTCGTCGACACCGCGCTCGCGCACGCCCGCGCTCACGGAGGGGCCCCCGCCGCGTGGCGCGGCCTCGACCCCTGCTGTGGCTCGGGCGCCTTCGTGCTCGCGCTCGCGCGCCGCGTGCTCGCGGAGACGGTCGGCCTCCCCCGAGCCGAGCGGCTCCGCGCCGTGCTGGACCGCGTGTCGGGAGTGGATCTGCATCCGCTCGCGGTGCTCACCGCCCGCGTGAACCTCCTCGTCGTGATCGCGCCGTTGCTCCAGCGGGGTGATCGCGCGCGGATCGGGATCCATCGCGGGGACGCCACGCGGCCGGACAGCGCCCTCGGCCGCTTCACCCTCCTCGTCGGCAACCCCCCCTGGGTCGACTGGAAGCGCCTGCCGCCCGCCCAGCGCGCGGCCCTCCGCGAGAGCCGGGTGGCGCGGGATCTCTACTCGGGAGACGGCCTGGTCGGCGGCGTGAGCCTGAACGTGTGCGCGGTGGTGGCGCGGGCGGGGGCGGATGCGTGGCTCGCGGACGGCGGCGTGATGGGGCTCCTGATGCCGCGCTCGCTCGCGGTCCAGCCGAGCTACGCCGCGTTCCGCGCGATGCGACGCGCCGACGGCGGCCCCAGCCGCATCGTAGGCTTCGACGACTGGTCGGGCGTGGGCCACCCCTTCGCGCCCGTCACCGAGCGCTTCCTGACCTGGTACGTCGCGCATGGGTGCGGCGAGGAGGCCGATTCCACCTGCGTCCCGGTCATACACTACCGGAAACGCCTCGGGACGTTGGAGCGGCACGCCGGCCTCGCCGCGCCGATGGCGGCCGGGAGCGGCTACGCCTGGGCCGCGGACCATGCCGAGCTACGTCGCTTCGCGGCGGTGGCCGGGGAGTGCGCGTATGTCGGCCGGGAAGGGGTCGAGTTCTATCCCCAGGAGGTGTGGTTGTTCGAGGTCCTCGGGCCCTCGGCGTCCGGACGCGTGCGCGTGCGGAACTTCCAGGGAGGCAAGTCACGCTACCGGGTTCCGGCGCGTGAGCTCGAGCTCGAGGCCGACTGGCTGCACCCGCTCGTCAAGGGCGTGGATGTCGGGCGGTTTCGCCTCGCGACGCCGCGGCTGGTCGTCCCGTTTCCGTACGCCCCGGGCGAGCGGCTCCCCGTGCCGATGTCGACGCTGCGCGACGCCGCGCCCCTGCTCGCGGCGTGGCTCGCCGAGCACGCTCCGCTGCTCGCCGCGCAGACCCCGTACAACGCGCGCATCCTCGGGCGCGCCGACGCCGAGGCGCATGCGTTGGCGCGGGTCGGCCGCTACTCGTTCGCCCGCGCGTGGGTGGCGTTCCGCGACAACACGTCCTGGGGCGCAACCGTCGTGACCGAGGTCGACACGGAGTGGGGCGGCGCGCGGCTGCCGCGGTTCCAGAATCACGCCGTCTCGATGTGCGAGCGGGCCGATGGTGGCTGGATCACGGAGGACGAGGCCCACTACGTCTGCGCCGCCCTCAACGCGCCGCTCGTGCGCCGGCTCCTCGCCGCTTCGTCGGACGCCCGCTCCTTCAAGATCCGCCCGCCGGTGCGGGTCCCGCTCTACGACGCGGACGACGCGACCCATCGGGCGTTGGGGGCGCTCTCGCGCCGGGGGCACGCGGGGGAGGACGTGGACGAGGAGCTCGACGGCGCCTATCTCGCGGTGCTGGGGTAGGGGTTCGGGGGCGCCTGCGGCCCCCCTGCGCGCTCGGCCGTTGGCCTCGGTCCGCCCGAGGCGGGCGGGACCGCCGGGCGCAGCGCCCGGCGCGCTCCGGTCGGCCGGGCGCGGGGGGTACCAGCGCGAGCGCGTTACGACGCCCGCTGAGCGGGCTGAGGTGGGAGGATGCAGGCACATCCCCCAAGTTGGGCCCGCGGAGCGGGCTGAGGTCGGTGGGGTGTGACCCACTTCAGCAGGTGATCGGGGCGGTTTCGCGTCCCTGGTGCCAACCTCCGCGCGCACGCTGGGCGGGAGGTCGGAGGCGAAGCGTGTGGCGTCCGGAAAGTCTGGCGGGTCCCAGTCCGGAAACTCTGGCGGGTTCTGACCCACCGGTCGATCTCACGGGTCTCCGGTAGCTGGTGGGTACCCGCTGGAGACCCGCCCGGTGCTCGACCTCATGACTCGCTTGAAGATCCACCACATGGCCGAGGGGAACACGCCCCAGGCCGCCATCCCCGAGAAGCTCGCCATCGGGGTCCGCTCGTGCCACGCGCCAGAATTACCGGACGATAGCCGCCAGAGTTTCTGGACTCCACAAAGCGATCGCGGCCACAACTCGGCAGGATGTCGAGGACGTCGCGAGTTGTGACCGGGATTCGCCGCGATCGCGGCCACAACTCGGTAGGATGTCGAGGACGTCGCGAGTTGTGGCCGCAATTGGCCGCGATCGCGGCCACAACTCGGTAGGATGTCGAGGACGTCGCGAGTTGTGGCCGCCGGCTCGTCCCGTGGGGGAGGCCCGCGCGATGTCGGCCGTGGGGCTGCTGCCGGATCGCCTCGGGGGGCGAGTCACGCGGCCGACGACGCACACGTGTTGGGCGTGGCGGGGGAGACCGGCCTCGCCGCCGACTGAAACCGATCACACCGCTGAAGGTCCGCCCGCGCCTCCGGGTGGCGCTGCCGTCGGCGTCCCGTCGTTGTGAGCGCCGCCCGTGCGCCGTCGTGAGCGCCTCCACCGGCCCGCCCATGTGCGCCACCGTGCGCGCTCCCACGTGCGCCGCGATCACTCGCGCCGTCGTGAGCGCAGACCACTTGAAAGACTGCTATTACTGGACAGCGCCCCTACCGCGACGCTCGCAACGCCCCGGGCATGTGGAAAACGGGCGTTTGCCAGTTGCCCGTGTGCGTCGACGCGGGCGCCCGCCTCCTGAACCGCCCGCCCGCGGTCGTTCACCGAGGCTGCGTAGCTTCGAAAGGTCTTTCGACCCGGCTGCGCCCCTCCCCGGACCGGCCGCGTCCCCGAAGCGCGTCGCCCCGGTCGCTGACCCGACTTGCCCCGCTCCGAACGGGTCGCCCTGCCCTGAGCTACCCGACCCGCACGCCACGTCGGCGCCCCGCCCCGCCCGCCCGGCACGCGGCGAACCCGCCCAGCCGCGAGACGGCGCGACGCGCCCAGGTCACACCGCCGGCACCAGCCGGCTGCCCCGCCACAACAGGAGGGATGCCGCGACGCAGCAGACGGGTGCGTACATCAGGGCGTCGCGCGCGGCCATCGGCACCGCGGCGCCGCCGAGGGTGTCGGCGAGCAGGCCGGTGAGCGGCGGGACGAGGCCGTAGCCCACGAGGTTGACCACGAACAGGTAGACGCCCACCGCCATTCCGCGCTGGAGCGGCCCGGCGATGGTGACCAGGTCGGCCGCGGCCGGCCCGAGCCACGCGAGGCCGAGGCCGAGGAGGAGCACGTAGGCGCCGAACATGACAGGCAGGTTGCCGCTGTGCAGCAAGGCGAGCCAGAGCGGCGCGCAGCCCGCGGCGCAGAGGGCCGAGAACCGCATCCGCCCCCCCGGGTGGCGCGCACGGAACTTGTCGGCCGCCCAGCCGCCGAACGCCGTGGCGAGCCCACCCGCGAACAAGCTCCCGAGCCCGGCGAGCAGCCCGATTTCGGCCTTCTCGACCTTGAAGCCGAGCTCGAGCATCTTCGGGACCCAGATGGAGAGCGCGTAGCTCGCGGCCGCGAACATGGCATAGCCCGCGAGGTGCCAGCGGAGCGCCGGCGCCGCGGCGAGGACGCGGAGGGCGGCCCAGGCGCTGGGCGTCGGCTCGGTCGGCTCGGGCGGTGCGCCGGGGGTGGCGGTGGCGGCGGCGGCGCTCGCGCCGCGCGCGGGCTCCGGGAGCATCCACATCAGCCCGGCGAGCAGGAGGCCGGGGAAGCCGAGCACGTAGAACGCGGAGCGCCAGCCCCACTCCTGGCCGATCCAGCCGCCCAGGAAGAAGGCGGCCGCCGCCCCGAGGGGCACGCCCGCGCTGTAGACCGACTGCACCGTTGCGCGCACGCGCGGGGCGAACCAGTCGGACAGGAGCGAGAGCGCCGCGGGGCCCAGCGTGGCCTCCCCCACGCCGACCATCACCCGGCAGGCGAAGAGCGACCAGAAGTCGTTCGCGAAGCCGGTGAGCCCGGAGAACAGGCTCCACGTGGCGAGGCCCACCGCGATCATCTTGGTGCGCGGCACCCGATCCGCGAGGCGGCCGAAGGGCACGCCGAGGAGGGTGTAGAAGATGACGAAGGAGGTCGTGCCGAGGAGCGCGAGCTGCGTGTCCGACAGGTGGAACTCGGACTTGATCGACCCGAACTGCATGAGGATGAGGTTGCGGTCGAGAAAATTGAAGATGTAGACGACGAGCAGGAGCGCGAGGCCCCGCACACCCTCCCGCGAGGCTGCCGATCCGGCGCCCACCGGAGTGCCGGCGGGCGCGGCGGGCGGGGGGGAGAGAGAGGGTGCGGACACGGGGGCCTCGGGGTCCCGGCGTCCTATCGGTGCTGTTGCGGCGCGGCAAGAGTTTTGTTGCGGCGCAGCGTTCGTGGTCGGGGCGGGGCCCGGCGCAGCGTCGCGGGTCCTCCGTCGCAGCGCCGAGGGTCCGTCGCACGTGCCTCCGGGCGTTGCGGGGCGGGCCCCGCCCCAAGAACCCCCGCTCGCGACGATCGCCTCCGCGCTCCGTCGCAGCGCCGGACGCGCTACGTCAGCGCATGTCCGAACCCGCTCGCAACGTCCTCGGCGGCCCGCTCCAGAGCTGCTCGATGAAGCCCCGCACCGGCTGGTTCCGCGACGGGTGCTGCCGCACCGACGAGCAGGACCGCGGCTCCCACGTGGTGTGTGTGCAGGTAACGGCGGACTTCCTGCGCTTCTCGAAGGAGAGGGGCAACGACCTGTCGACGCCCATCGCCGCCGTGCGCTTTCCCGGGCTCAAGCCGGGTGACCGGTGGTGCCTGGTCGCGGCGCGATGGGCAGAGGCCTACGCGGCCGGCAGTGCGCCGATGGTGGTGCTCGGCGCGACGCACGAAGCCGCGCTCCGCCACGCGAAGCTCGAGGAGCTCCTGGCGCACGCGGTAGACGCGATCGAGAGCTGATCGTCCGCTCCTTTGTCCGTGATCGTCTCCACCGGACAGGCCTCCAACGCGTCGCGACACAGGGCCACCTCCCTCGCGGTGATCGGTTGGCGATAGACGACGTGGTTCGTCTCCTCGTCGTTCGGGCGGAAGTGTTCGGGGGCGATGTCGGCGCACAGCGCGCAGCAGATGCACTCCGGGAGGACGCGGAAGCGTCCCGGCGCGTTCTCGGCGGCTGACAAGTGGGATTCGCGATTGGACATGGATGACTCCCAGGGGTTTCGGGCCCCACCTCGGCGCCCGAGAGAGCCGTATCCATGCCCGATGAGGAAGCAGCAGGAATGTTATCCAGGCAACAGGAGGTTGTCGGATGAGCACACCGGCCGAGCTGGCCACGAACCTGAGTCGCAACCTGCGCCTGCTCCGCGAACTTCGGCGCTACACCCAGGCGCGCCTGGCCGCGGTGTCGGGCGTGCCCCGGCCCACGATCGCGGCGCTGGAGTCGGGCGGTGCCAACCCGACCCTGGCCGTGTTGTGCCAGGTGGCGGCGGGCCTACAGGTCTCCATCGAGGAGCTGATCGGTACGCCGCGGGACATGGGGCGCCTGTACCGGGCGGCCGACCTCCCCACCCGGGAGACGCGCGGCGTGGAGTTCCGGCAGGTGGTGCCGGACGCGATCCCGGGGATCACCCTCGAACGGATGGCGTTCCCCCCTCACTCCCGCGTCACCGGCATCCCCCACACGCCCGGCAGCCGCGAGTATCTCATCTGCGAGGCCGGCCGCCTGGTCCTCACCACCGAGTCCCAACGTTGGGAGCTCGCGGTCGGGGACGTGGTGGTGTATCGGGGCGACCAGAGCCACGGCTATCACAACGCATTCGACGAGCCGGCCGTGGTCTTCACCCTGATCATGCCGGGGTGACGTTCCACTCGCGCCGCAACAGGCCGAACACCACCTCGTCCGCTGGTGCTCCAAGGATGAGGTAGTGCTCCCGCAGCAGGCCCTCGCGCACGAAGCCGAGCCGGTCGAGCAGCCGACAGGAGGCGACGTTCTGGTCGTGCACGTATGCGACGAGCTTGCGCAGGGAGGTCTCCGCGAACACGCGCGCGACCACCAGCCGGACGGCGGCGGTGCCGACGCCTCGCCCATGACTCGTCTCGCAGAAGCCGTAGCCGAGCTCGGCGTACCCCATCTGGGTGTTGACATTCTTGAGCGACACGCTGCCCACCACGTGGCCGCCCAGGTGCACGAACCAACGGTAGTTGCCCGCTCCGTCGAGCTCCGACCGCTCGGATTCGAGCACGGCGCGAACCTGGTCGAACGTCAGGGATTGGAGCGGGTTGTGGTTTACCGTCGGCGCCTGGCCGCGCCACCGGAAATAGGGTTCGAGGCAGGCGGGAGAGTAGGGGAGAAGCTCGACGGAAGGTGGCATCGCGGGGAGGACTAACGGGTCCTCGGGGCGGCCCTGCCACACCCCCCGGACGTGCCCCGGCTGGTTCGGCGCTTATCCAGGTTGGTGGAGGACGAAGCATCATGTGGAATCGCATTCTCGGCGCTGCCTCGATCGTCGGCGTCGCGTTGCTGATCGCCGCCTCGCCGGGCACGGGCCAGCCCGGCACCGGCCAGACGGGGACGCCCCAGCCGGGGACGACCGTGATGAGCCCCGCGGCCCTGGGCTACAAGCAGGGCATGGAGACCATGCACGCGGCGATGATGAAGCCGATGACAGGAAACGCGGACCAGGACTTCGCGCAGATGATGATCGCGCACCACCAGGGCGCCATCGACATGGCGCGGGTGGAGATCCAATACGGCGCCGATCCGGCGCTCAAGGAGCGCGCCCAGACCATCATCGACGAGCAGGGAAAGGAGATCGACGAGCTCAAGCAGTGGCAGAAGGAACACAAGCTCACGCAGTGACGGCTCCGTGCTCGCGCGCTCACGCAGCGAGCGTCGAGCTGACGCGGGGAGCTCCGAGCTGACGCAGGGAGCTCCGAGCTGACGCAGTGAGGTCCGGGGAGGGGCACATCGCGCCCCTCCCCCGTTCGCGTTGCGAAATCTGTTAGCCGTGCGGGATGCTGCTCCTCGCCCTCGTCGTGCCCGCCTTGCTCGCGCCCGCCCACGCCGTCGAGGGGATGTGGGAGCCCGCCCAGCTCCCCTCCCTGGCCGGCCCGCTCCAGACGGCGGGCTTTCCGGGAGACGCGGCGGCGCTCGCGCGCCTCGACGCCGCCCCGCTCGGTGCGGTGGTGAGCATCAGCGGGTGCACGGCCTCGTTCGTATCGACGGACGGGCTGCTCGTGACCAACCACCACTGCGTCGTGGACGATCTCCAGCAGGCGCAGAAGGAGGGTGAGAACCTCGTCGCGACGGGCTTCTACGCGCCGACGCGGGCGGACGAACGCTCGGCGGGGCCCGGCGGCCGCGTGTACATCACGGAGGCGACGGTCGACGTGACCGACAAGGTGCTCGGAAAGGTGGGCGGCGGCAAGGGGCGCCTCTCCGATCTGGACCTCAAGGCCCGGATCGACGACGCGACCAAGAAGCTCGTGAGCGGCTGCGAGAAGGCGAGCCCCGGCCGGCGCTGCCGCGTGGCCTCCTTCTACGAGGGGCTGCGCTACTCGCTCATCACGCAGGTGGAGCTCCGTGACGTGCGCGTCGTCATGGCGCCGGCCGACAGCGTCGGCAACTACGGGGACCAGATCGACAACTGGCATTGGCCGCGCCACGCGGGCGACTTCGGGTTCCTCCGCGCCTACGTCGGGCCCGACGGAAAGCCCGCCGACTACGCCGTGGACAACGTGCCCTACCACCCCGCCCACACCCTGGCGGTCAACGCCGCGGGCGTCGACCCGGGCGGGTTCGTGATGGTGGCGGGCTACGCCGGGCGGACCGAGCGCTGGCAAACCGGCCTCGAGCTCGAACGCGACGCGACGATCGGCATGCCCCGTCGCATCGCGCGGTCGGAGTGGCTGCTCGACCTCTACGCGCAGATGGTGAAGGAGGACCCGACGGCGGAGCCGCTCCTCAACGTGTCGCGCAGCTACGTCTCGAACCGGCTGTTCAACGACAAGGGTGCCGTCGAGGGGTTCCGGCGCGCCGGCGTGGTCGACACCGCCACGGCGCGGGATGTCGCGCTCGACGCCTGGGTGGCGGCGGATCCGGCCCGGAGCGCGAAGTACGCGGCCGCGATCGCCGAGCTCCGCACGGTCGTGACGCGGGGAGACGCGACGCGCGATCGCGATGAAGTGCTCGGATGGATCGGTCGCGCCGATCTGCTCCAGGCGTCGCGCACGCTCCTCCGCCTCGGGAAGGAACGCGAGAAGCCCGACGCGAAGCGCGAGATCGGCTTTCAGGCCCGCGATCTGCCCCGGATCAAGGCCAGCCTGGTCGGGATGCAGAAGTCGCTCCACATCGAGACCGAGCGGCGATTCCTGCGCGCGCTGCTGCTCGAAGCGGCGCAGTTGCCGCCCGAGCAACAGTCGCCAGAGCTCATGGCGTGGCTCGGAGCGAGCGGCGGGCTCGGCACGCCGGAGGCGAGGGTGGACAAGGCGATCGCGCGGCTGTTCACCGATCCGGCGGTCGACACGGTGGCCGAGCGCGAGGCGCTGTTCGGCGCGAAGGCCTCCACGATCACGGCGTCCACGGACGGGTTCCTCTCGCTCGCCGTGGCCCTGTGGCCCTACGACGAGGCGCGCCGGCAGGAGTCCAAGTCGGACGCCGGCGCGCTCGCCCGCCTCCGCCCGCTCTATGCCGACGCCCTGCGCCAGATGGACCCGGCGCGCAGCTACCCCGACGCGAACGGCACGCTCCGCGTCACCTTCGGCACGGTGCAGGGCTACGACGGGCGGGACGGCGTGCGCTACCTCCCGCAGACCCGGATCGAGGGCATCGTGGAGAAGGCGGGGCCCCCTCCGTTCGACGCGCCGCCGGCCCTCCTCGCGGCGATCCGGGATGGCAAGCGCGGCCCCTATGCCGACGCGAAGCTCGGCAGCGTGCCGGTCGATTTCCTCTCGGACCTCGACATCACGGGCGGCAACAGCGGCTCGCCCACGATCGACGCGAAGGGCGCCCTGGTCGGCCTGGCCTTCGACGGCAACTACGAGGGCATCGCGAGCGATTGGTTGTTCGACGCGAAGAACGCGCGCACGATCCACGTCGACGTCCGCTACGTCCTCTACTACCTGGACGCGGTCGCGAACGCCGATGCGCTGTTGAAGGAGCTCGGGGTCTCGCCCACCTGGTGAGGCGCGCGGGGCTACTGGCTACCCGCCGAACCCAAGCTCGAACGTCTCCTCCCCCACGCTCGCGGCGAGCATCACCATTCCCGCCGGGGTGACCTCCGCCGAGAGCGCGCCCGTGGCGGGGTCGAACGCGAGCGGTGTCACGATGCCTCCGATGGTGACGGTGCCGCTCACCCGCTCGTTCACGGGCACGCGCTTCCCGTCGGTCACGTAGAAGCGCACCCGGTCGGGCGCCGCGACGTACTCGACATGATGATCCTTCCACATGCTCACCACGCCGCCGTGGAGCGACGTGTGATCGTGCGCGGCCAGGCTCCCGACGGCCCCCGTGCGGAAGTCGACGCTGACGGGCCTGCCCGCGATCTTCAGCGTCACCACGGCGTCGGCGGCGACGCCCTCGGGCAGCGTCATCGGCGCGTGGAGGTGGTCCCCCATGGAGACGAGCATCACGGTGGTGACGCCCGCGGGGCCCTCGAGCACGGCGGTGCCCTCGACCGTCGCGAGGTCGATCGGGGTGTGGGTGGCGTCGTTGACCCACACCAGCAGGCCGCTCTTGAGAAATCGGCCCTCTACCTGGAACGCCCCGAGCTCCTTGACCTCGCCGCCATGGGTGGCGGAGTGGCGGTGAGGGGTGGCCGCGTGCGCGCCGGGGCCGCTCGTCGCGACGGTCTTGTCGACCGGGCCGACGGGCGGGCCGGGAGGCACGGGGACGGCCGCCGGCTCGGGGGTGCCGCAGGCGACGATGAAGAGCGCGATCGAGAGGCGACGCATGGGAGCTCCCCTGGGTTGCACGGATGCCTTACCGACGCGCCTGCGCCCAGAGCTGGAGAAAGCGCTCGGCCGACCTCAGCATCGGATCGAGGTCCACCTCGGCCTCCTCCAGGCGCTGCCAATGCTGGGGGAGCAGGCCGGGGTGGGCGAGGCCGAGCGTGTCGATCTCCAGCGGATCCTCCCGGTTCGGCAGGCATCGGCCGGGCCCGTGCTTCGGCCGGGAGTGCGCGAGCCAGCCGTTCCAGTCGGAGGACCAGCCCACCGAGAGCGCCGTCCGCTGGGAAGACGAGGCTTCCTCCCAGGGGACGCCGAGGAGGGCCGCGGCGTTGCCCTGAACGACGGTATTGGCGCGCTCGTAGTGCAGGGCGAACGTATCGAGCGTGCCGACGCAGTGCTCCGGCACGTCGACCGTCGGGTTCAAGGGGATCAGCTTCTCGGCGGAGAGCCCCAGCGCGAAGATGCCGCCCTGGCGGTAGATCTCGACGAGCTGGGCCTCGGTGATCGCGAAGTCGCTGTCCCGGATGCTCGACAGGCTCCCGTGGGTGATCACCGGCGCAATGCCGTGGGCTCCAGTGACGGCCAACGCATCCTCGACCGTGTCGTGGCTCATGTGGGAGAAGTCCACCAGGATCCCCGCGTCGGCCAGCTCGACGATGGCGGCCTTGCCGCGCTCGGTGAGCCCGCGCCGCTCTCCGCGGCGCTTGGAGCGCGTGCCGACCGGGTTGATGAGCGGCCCCTTGAAGTCCGGCAGCAGGGCGGAGCCCCCCAGCTCGTCGTCCCGCAGGTGGACCAACGTGACCAGCGCCACGCCCGCGTCGGCCCAGAACCGGGCGTCCGCCTCGTCCGCGAGGAGGAGATGCCCGCCCTCGATCGAGTGGACGATCACCATCTTGTCGGTGGTCGCGAGGATCGTCCGCGCCTCCTCGGGCGTGCGCGCCACGGCGTACCGATCGGAGTGCGCGGCGGCGAAGGCCTCGACGAACGCGAGCTGATCGAGGATCAGGCGCCGGGCCTGGGCCGGGCTGGTCGCCGCTTCCGCCGCCATGGCCGCCGCCAGGAAGATGCGGACGCCGGAGCGGGCGAGGTAGGGCTCGTACATCGTCTGGGTGAAGGTGTGGCGCCAGCTCACCGCCGGTGTGCGGTCGGTGAGCCCCCGCGCGAAGAAGCCCCAGGGGATGTGCATCGCCGGGTGCCCCTGCCAATCGATCTGGCCGCGGACCTCGGGCGGCGCGGCCTCGACCAGCGGCTCTGGGACGGGATCCTGGGCGTGAGCGGCGCGCGGTGCGAGCGCGCCCCACCCGAGGGCGCCTACGAGCAGCGCGAGAAGGGGGACCCGGCGCGGGGAGCGTGAGGGGAGCAGGGCGTTCTCGGGGAGGCGGGCCGGATAACGCGGCGGCGCCGGCGCGCTCCGCCCGGCGTCAGGGAGCCGCGCCGCCGGCGATCCACGCCTCGATTGCCGCCAGGGCCGCGGCCGTCAGCGGGCCCTCGTCCGGGGGAGGCATGGTCGTCCCTCCGTAGACGCCGGCGCCCTCACGATCGGCCACCTTGACCCAGAGGAGGCTGTCCTCGGGCGATCCGGGGGTGACGTAGACCATGCCGCCCAGGGAGCGGGCGCCGATGAGGTGGCTCGGATCCTCCGTGATCGGCGGGCGGAGGTACCCGGTCTCTCTGTGGCAGCCTCCGCAGCTCTCCTCGAGGAACGGACGGTACACGTCTACGAGGTAGGAGGGAGCGGCGTCGGGGTCGGTGTCGGTGTCGGTGTCGAGGGACGCGGTGTCGAGGGCGGCGGTGTCGAGGGAGGCGGTGTCGAAGGAGCTGCTGTCGAGGGAGCTGCTGTCCGTGGGCGCAACACAGGCGCTCATGCCGAACAAGATGGTGAAGGCTGCAAGGCGCATGGGGTCACTCCGAGGGTGGTCCCACTGTGACGTGTGGCCGACGTTGAGGGAATCCGGATGATCAGAACGTGATTGAACGGTCTGGACGAATGGTTGGGCGGCGTCCGGCCGAGCGTCGGTTCCCCTTGGGCGCGGCCGCGAGGCGATAGGTGCGGACTCCGCACTCCCGGAAGTCCTTCGTTGACGAGCCACTCCGTCGCCGCCGCGGTCGAGCGCCTCGCGCACGCCGCCCTCGCCCACCCCGCCAACGTCGCGCTCCGCGCGGCCCTCCGCGCCACGTCCTCGGACGCCGATTCCCTCGACGTCGAGTCTGCTGGCGCCGCCCCCGCCGCCCCGCTGCCCGCGGCCTCCGCCCGCGCGCTCTTCCACGCGCTGCTCGCCGTCGCGTACCGCGTGGCCGTCCTGCGCGAAGCCGCCGCCCGCCGAGACGTGCCGTCCCCGTCCCCGGCGGGGTGGCGCGGGCTCGTCGGGGCCCTGTCCGAGCACGGCCCCCTCGGCGCCCTCGGGCTCCCCTCCGACGCGTCGGAGGACGTGCTGACGATGCTCCTGGCGGCCGAGGTCGAGGACGCCGAGGTGGTCGCCTTCCTGGCCGCGCTCGCGACCGATCCCGTCGACCCCCCGGGCTTCGGCGCCCTGCACGAGGCGATGCTTGCGTGCGAGCCGACGATCGCCGGGGCGACCCTCTCCGTGAACGTCGCGCGTCGGGGGCGGCGCGCGAGCGGCAGCTTCTACACGCCGGCCGCGCTGGTGTCGTGGCTCCTCGACGCGGCGCTGGAGCCCGCCCTGGACGACGCGGAGCGGGACGATGCCTCCCGGAGCCCGGCGGGCGGCCTCCTCGCGCTCCGGATCTGCGATCCGTCCTGCGGGGCGGGGGCCTTCCTCGCGCCCGCGGCGCTGCGCGTGGCGGCGCGCCTCGCGGCGCTGCGAGGCGATCCGCAGGCGGTGGAGCGCCGGCACGCGCTCGCCGACGTCGTCAGCCATTGCATCTACGGCGTGGACCTCGACGCGCTCGCCGTGTTCATCTGTCAGGCGACGCTCTGGCTGGCGACGCTCGGCCCCGACACTCCCGACGAGGCCGCGCGCGCCGTGACCGTGGCGCTCGCGGCCCACCTCCGGCGGGGGGACGCGCTGCTCGGCGCGGACGAGGCCCTCGTGCGGGCAGGCCTGCCCGATCTCGCGTTCGCCGCGCACCCGGGCGACGACCGCGCCGTCGCAACCGCCTGGCGCGCCCGGAACCGGGCCGATCGCCGCGTCGCGGGCGGCCCTTCCCTCGCTCCGGGTGCCCCCGCCCGAAGGCCGCTCTCTCCGGCGGACCGGGACGCCTGGTGCGCGGCTTTTTTCTGGCCACGCACGCGCGCCGCGCCGCCTCCGCCGACGACCGGCTCCCCGCACGGCCTCGCCCGTGAACCGGGAACCACCGCACTCGTCGCGCGCCTCGCGGCGACGCACGGCTTCTTCCACTGGGACACCGGGTTTCCCGACGCGCGGGAGGGCTTCGACGTGATGCTCGGCAACCCGCCCTTCCTCAACCAGCTCGAGCAGGAGACGGTGGCGGCGCGGCCCGCCGCGGCGCTGCTCCGCGCGCGCTTCCCCGACGAGGTGGGCGCGTACACGGACACCGCCGCGCTCCTGCTCCTCCACGCCGCGCGGCGCCTACGTCCCGGCGGGAGGCTCGGGATGGTGCAGCCGCAGTCGATCCTCGCGGCGCAGGACACCCGCGCCGTTCGCGCCGCGCTCGTGGCCTTCGCCCCGCCGACGCACGTGTGGTGGTCCGGCGCGCACGTGTTTCCGGGGACGGCCGTGTTCGTCACCGCGCTCGCCCTCCGTCGCGGATCGCCCGGGACGGCCCTCGTGCGCGCCCACACGATCGCGTTCACCCCGCTCCCTCCGCTCGCGCTCGACGTGGACGCGCTCGCGACGGCCGAGACCTGGGCGCCGCTCGTGGCCGACGCCCTCGGCGCGCCTCCGCTCAGGTGGCGCACCCGCGGCACCCTCGCCGATCTCGCGGACGCCACCGCCGACTTCCGCGACGAGTATTACGGCCTGATCCCGTACGTCGTGGACCGCGCGATCGCGGACGAGCACCTGTTTCCACGGCTGGTGTTGACCGGGCACGTCGATCCGGCCCGATCGTGGTGGGGGGCGCGCCCCGTGCGGTTCGGAAAGCGCGCATGGGCCGCGCCGCGGGTCGACCTCGCGGCGCTCGAGCGGGACGGCGGGCTGAGCGCGTGGGCGGCCGCTCGTCGTGTTCCCAAGGTGCTGGTCGCGACGCAGACGAGGGTGCTCGAGGCGGTCGCCGACCCCGAGGGCGCGTGGCTGACCACCACCCCCACGATCTCGGTCCTGCCGCGCGATCCGGGGCAGCTCTGGCGCGTGGCGGCCGTTCTCCTCGGGCCCCCCGCCTCGGCCTGGGCGCTCACCCACTACGGCGCGACCGCCCTGGCCGCCGGCGCAGTGAAGCTGTCGGCGCGGCAGGTCGCGGCCATCCCGCTCCCCGTCGACACGGACGCCTGGGACGCGGCCGCTGGGCACGTGGCCGCCGCGCACGCCGGGGTGGATCCGGCCCGCGCCCGCGCCCTCCTCGAGCTCGCCGGCGCCGCCATGGTGCGCGCCTACGAGGGCGACGACTCCTTGCACGCGTGGTGGCTCGCGCGGCTGCCCGCGGTGGGCGGGGAGGAAGGTTCGGCCGCTCCCGCCACGCCCCGCGCCGGATCCCGCCCGACGCGATAGCGCGCCTGCATGGATGGATCCCGCAAGCTCACCGTCGTCCTCGGCATCATCGCCGTCGTCTCCACCGTCACTGCGGTGACCCTCGCGCTGCGGCCCGGCTCCCCCGCCCCGGGCCCTGGCGTGGCGGGCCCGGTCGGCGGTGGGCCGGACCAGAGCGGGGCCATCCCCGAGGAGCCGCGCGCGCCCGGCGGCCCGAACGCGATCGCCGCGAAAGCCATGGCGAACGGGGGGCCTCGCACCCCCACGTCGGCTCCGACGGCGGGAGGGCCGCGCCGGAGCGTGGTCAGCTTCAAGGTCGCCCTGGACGCCTCCGGGCTCGACGCGGTGACCTCGGGCCGCGCCTGGGAGTGCGTGGCTGCCGCCGGGGCCCACGCCGTGGGCCTGCTGGACGCCGGGGGCACGACGGACGGCCTCTCCGACCCGGCCGTCGCCGGCGCGTGCACCGGGGCCGGTCCCGACTCGCTCGAGGGCTTCGTGCGCGTCGCGAGCATGCCGCTGCACGGCGCCGCGAGCTCTGCCTGCGACGTCACCGTGTCGTACACGGTCACGCGCGGAGGCACGGCGTCGGCGGGCCAAGAGCTGCGGGGCGTGCGGGTGCCCGGCGAGGCGCCCGACAATTGTTCCGCCTCGCTCGCGGCCGTGCAGAAGAGCTTCGCGCAGCGCATCGCGGCTCCCTGACGCCGCGGAGCGGCCGCGCTCGGCGGCCCGCTTCCTTCAGTTCCGGGCCGACCAGGCGAACCACGGCACCGCCGGTGGGAGGTTGCGCCACTCGATCGCCCCCTCCTCCACCCGGGGGAACCACGTGTGCAGCCGTGCGCGGAACGTGCGCGCCTTCGGGTGCAGGTAGGCGTTGAGGCACAGGTAGGTCGCGAACACGCCCCCCGGCACGAGGGCCTTGTGCACCGCCGCGAAAATGCGCTCCTGGGTCAGCGGGGAGAGCATCGTCCACGGCAGGCTCGCCACCACGGCTCTCGCGGTGCGCGGCTCCACGACGTGGCCCATGTCTTCCGCGGGCGCGCAGACCACCCGGATGTCGCCCAGGTGGCTGCGGAGGAACCGGGCGAGCTCCGGGTCGATCTCCAGCGCGGTGACCTGGCCGGGCGCCGCGTCCACGAGGTGCCGGGTGATGGCGCCGGTGCCTGCCCCGAGCTCGATGACGCGCCCGGGGGGGCTCTGGGTCAGCGGGGTGATCAGCCGCCGCGCGAGCGCCGACGACGTGGGAAACACCGTGGCGACCCCGAGCGGACGTCGCGCGGCGGCCTTGAGGAATGCTACCGACGGTCTGTCCATCCTCCTGCAGATAGGGCCCCACGACACATCTCTCAAGTTCGAGGCGCCGAAAACGAAGAAGACCGCCCGTGGGGGCGGCCTTCTCGGTCGAGCGGGTGGGGAGCGAGGCCCCCGCGGCCTAGCCGCCGATGGTCGCCACGAGCGGGGCGATGAGGAGCGACACGACGCTCATCACCTTGATGAGGATGGCGACGCCGGGGCCCGAGGTGTCCTTGAAGGGGTCACCCACGGTGTCACCGACGACCGCGGCCTTGTGCGTGTCGGAGCGCTTGGGGTGGCCGGGGAGGCCGCCCTTCTCGATGAACTTCTTCGCGTTGTCCCAGGCGCCGCCTGCGTTCGCCATGAAGAGGGACATCGAGGCTCCGACCGCGAGCGCGCCGGCGAGGGCGCCCGCGAGGGCCGCGGGGCCGCCGACCACGCCGATGAGGACGGGGCCGACAACGGCGACGAGGCCGGGGAGGATCATCTGGGAGAGCGCGGCGGAGGTCGCGATGTCGACGATGGCCTTGGGCTGGGGCTCGGCTGTGCCCTCGCGGAGGCCCGGGATGGTGTCGAACTGGCGCTTGATCTCGAGCACGATGGCGCCGGCGGCGTTTCCGACCGCGAGCATGGTGGATGCGCTCACGATGAACGGCATCACCGCGCCCACCAGGATGCCGATGAGGATCGCGGGGTTGTCGAGCGCGAGGTTCATCGCGGGGAGGTGGGCGGCTTCGCGGGCGTGCCCGACCTCGAGGCTGTAGGCCGAGAAGAGCGCCACCACGGTGAGGGTGGCGGACCCGATGGCGAAACCCTTGCCGATGGCGGCGGTGGTGTTGCCGACGGCGTCGAGCTCGTCCGTGATCTCGCGCACTTGCGGGGGGAGGCCCGACATTTCGGCGATGCCGCCGGCGTTGTCGGAGATGGGCCCGTACGCATCCACCGTCATGACGATCGCGGTGCCGCCGAGCATGCCGACCGCGGCGAGGGCGATGCCGTACAGGCCGAGGGCGCCCATGAACACGTTGGCGACGACCGCCACGCCCGCGACGAGGAGCAGGCAGGTGGCGACCGACTCCATGCCGACGGCCATGCCGCGGATGACGTTGGTGCCGGCGCCGGTCTTGGCGGCTTCGGCCACGCGCTTCACCGGGTTGAAGCTGCCGGTGTAGTACTCGGTGATGAGGCCGATGGCCGCGCCGCCGATTGCGCCCGCCGCGAGGGCGATGGTGACGTTCTGCGAGACGCGGAACATCGGGAGCAGCACGGCGGTGACGATGACCAGCACGATCGGCGGGAGCACCATCGCGGCGCGGAGCACGATCGACGGAGGGCTGTTGCGCATGGCCCGCGCGACGAAGATGCCGACGATGCTCACGAACAGGCCGATGGCGGCGAGGATGAGCGGGAGGCCGACGGCGATGGCGCGGGCGTCACCGGGGCCGGTCATGAGGGTCTGGAGGGCGGCTTCGTCGGCGGTGAGGCCGATGGCCATGGTCGCGACGACGGCGGCCACGAGCGACTCGTAGATGTCCGCGCCCATGCCGGCCACGTCACCCACGTTGTCGCCCACGTTGTCGGCGATGACGCCGGGGTTGCGGGGGTCGTCCTCGGGGATGTTCTCGATCACCTTGCCGGCGATGTCGGCGCCCACGTCGGCCGCCTTGGTGTAGATGCCGCCGCCGATCCGCGCGAAGAGCGCGATCGAGGAGGCGCCCACCGCGAAGGCGTGCAGGCTCTGGCCGAGCGCGGCGTTCGCGGCGGGGGTCCCCATCGGGTAGACCATGTAGACCGCGAAGAGGCCGATGAGCGCGAGGCCGGCCACGCAGAGGCCCATGACCGCGCCGCCGTCGAGGGCGGTGAGCAGCGCGTTGGCCTTGCTGCCGGTCGCCGCCGCCTGGGCGGTGCGCACGTTGGCGTAGGTGGCGGCCTTCATGCCGACAAAACCCGCGCCGAGGGAGAGGAAGGCGCCGAGCACGAACCACGCGCCCGAGGTGACGCCGAAGGCGGCCGTCAGCGCGGCGAAGACCACCACGGTGTAGACCGCGAGCACCTTGTACTCACGCGCGAGAAACGCCATGGAGCCTTCGCGGATGTACCCGGCGATGCGCTTCATGGTCTCGTTGCCTTCCGGCAGGGACAAGACCCGGAAGTAGAAGAACGTCGCGATCAGGAGCGCGAGCACGCCCGCGATGGGGGGGGTGTAGACCCAGAAGCCGAGAGTGCCGTCCATTCACGCGATCCTGTGCAGAAGGTGTGCGCGCGCCGGTTCGCTTATTGGACCTGGGCGTGCCCGAGTGGCGGCCCTTCTTTCACGTTCGGCGTCACAGCGCAAGCACGGCGGCGAGATCCGCCGCGGTCCGGTCACGGGAGCTACGGCGCCCACCTGCCGTCCGCTCCGGACATTCCCTCGTCGGGCCCCGGTGTCTACCGGTCTCGGATGTCCCTCTTCCTGCTCATGTTTGTTGGATGTACCTCGACAACCGTCACGGTGTCGAGGCCCCTGGAGGTAGCGGAGGACGATCCGCCGCCGACCCTGCTCGGGGACGCTCCGCCGGCCGATACGGGGTGGGACGGCGGAGCGCTGCCGCTGGTGTTGCTCCGCGCGGAGGGGCCGATCGAGGCCGACGAGCGCGTTCCTGCCACGGTCGAGGTCGTCGTGGCCCACGACGGCAGTCTCGTGGCGGTGGGCGACGCACCCCGCGCGTTGCGGAGCGCCGCCGCCATCGAGGTGCGGGGTACGTCCTCGACGTACTTCCCGAAGCTCTCGTACAACCTCGAGCTGCAGGACGATGCGGGGGAGGACGTGGCGATGTCCATCCTGGGGCTCCCCCCCGAGGCCGACTGGGTGCTGTACGGCCCGTATACGGACAAGACCTACGTGCGCGACGCCCTGGCCTACCGCCTGATCCGTCGATTGGGCGGCTACGCGCCCCGCGTTCGCTTCGCGGAGATGTTTCTGGACGACGCGTACGTCGGGATCTACGCGGTCACGGAGAAGCCGGAGCTTGATGGGGACAGGGTCGATCTGCCACGTCCCTCCCCGACGGCGGAAGGGGATCTGACGGGAGGCTACCTCCTCAAGATCGATGGGCAAGCGCTCGAGCTCGACACCTTCACGTCGGCCCGGGGATGGGTGTACGAGGTCCGGGATCCGGCGCCGCACGAGATCACGCCCGAGCAGCTCGCCTACCTCCAGGGCTGGATGAACCAATTCGAGGCCGCGATCGCGGCGGGGGACGATCCCGCCCTGTGGATCGACGTGCCCTCGTTCGTCGACTACGTCCTCGTCAACGAGCTCTCTCGAAACGTAGATGCCTACCGACGGAGCACCTATCTGCAGAAGGCTCCCGACGTGCTCGGCGGGCGCTTGCACGCGGGGCCGGTGTGGGACTTCAACATCGCGTGGGGAAACGCGGAGTTCTGCGCTGGGTGGGATCCGGAGGGGCTCGTGTGGGAGGCGTCGAGCGTGTGTGAGGGGTGGGGGGAGATCCCGGAGTGGTGGATCACCGTCCTCCGCGATCCTCGGTTCACCAGGGAGCTCCGGTGTCGGTGGGAGCTGCTCCGCGTGGGCGAGCTCTCGGACGCCGCGCTGGCCGCCACGATCGACGAGCTCGTGTTGCCGCTCACCCAGGCCGAGCCGCGCGACCACGCCCAGTGGGGCACGCTCGGATGGGATGTCTGGCCCAATTGGTATGTAGGGGCCACGTGGGGAGACGAGCTGGCCTACCTCCGGGACTTCGCCTGGCGTCGGGCGGCCTGGCTGGACGCGGGGCTCCCGGGGGACTGTGGCTGACGTCAGGTGGGCGCCCGGCGCAGGGAGTCCAGGTAAAAGAAAGGAGGCAGGGCCCATCTGACCGTTCAGACGGACCCTGCCCCCGTTCGATTGCGCCGGCGCAGCCGGGCGCGAACGGCGCTCGTTAGAACCAGATTCGCGCGATCAGGCTGCTCAGGCGGTCGACCAACGTGGGCTCCGAGTCGTGGCTGTCCTCGCAGTGGCCGGGCCCGGTGATGCCGCAGTTGTAGGCGTCGAGGAGGTCCGTGAGGCGAACCATCTCCGCTCCCTCGGCGGACGTAGGCGTGACGCTGTAGGGGAGCATGCCTTCATAGGTGTAGAGCAGGGCGTCCGCCTCGTAGAGGGTGTCCTCCACGGCGCTGGGGTCCGCTCCGTACGCGACGTTGAGCTTCGCCGCGCTGAGCTGGTGGGCGAGGCCGACGCTCGCGTCACCCCCGACGGGCAGGCTGTAGAGCGAGAGGAGCGCTTCCTGGGTGTAGTACTCGGCGCCGAGCGTCATCCCGACCGCCGGCCACATCGCTTCGTGATTCTTCCAGTAGCCCTGGGTGTAGGTGCACATCGGATCCGCGTACGGGTCGGTGTCCTCGTGGGTGTCGGTGTCCTCGTAGGTGTCGGTATCCGGGTAGCTGTCGGTGTCCTCGTAGGTGTCGGTGTCCGGGTAGCTGTCGGTGTCCTCGTAGGTGTCGGTGTCCTCGTAGGTGTCGGTGTCCTCGTAGGTGTCCGTGTCCTCGTAGGTGTCCGTGTCCTCGTAGGTGTCCGTGTCCTCGTAGGTGTCCGTGTCCTCGTAGGTGTCCGTGTCGGGGTAGCCGTCGGTGTCTTCGTAGCTGTCGGTGTCGGAGTCGGTGTCCGTGTCGATGTCCGAATCGGTGTCCGAATCAGTGTCCGAATCGGTGTCCGAATCGGATTCCGGCTCCTTGTCGTTGGCGTCGATAAAGGTCTCCGAGCACGACGCGAGGAAAAGCACCCCGAAGATGCGATGCATGGTTTTGATTCTCCGCCGGGAGATGCGGTAGTTGGGGCGCGAGCGGCCCCCCGCCGCCCGTCCCCCGAAGCCCGTCCGGTCTGCCGGGCTCGTGGTAGGAAGGTGGACACTTCCTTACTTTTCGGCAAGGGCGGGCGAGCGGCGCGCGTGGAGAGGCCTCGCCTGCGGATACCCTGGCGCGGATGCTCCTCTTGCCGCTCCTCCTCGCCTGCACGGCGCCCCCGCCCGACATCCTGCTGGTGACGCTGGACACGACGCGTGCCGACGCGGTGGGGGTGTACGCGGCCCCGGCGGGCTCGATGCGGAGCGCGACGCCGAACATCGATGCGCTCGCGCTGAACGGGCGGGTCTACGAGGAGGCCGCGACCGTCACGCCGCTCACCCTGCCGGCGCACGCCTCCATCCTCACGGGGCTCCTTCCCCCCCGACACGGCCTGCGCCGAAATGGCGTGGAGCGCCTCCCGGACGCGACGGACACGCTGGCCGAACGCCTCCTGGCGCACGGATACACCACCGGCGCGTTCGTCTCGGCCGCGGTGCTCGATCCGGCCTTCGGGCTCGGCCAGGGCTTCACGACCTACGACGCCTCCTTCGCGGCGCCGACGGGCCCCCTCGTCCCGAGCCGCGAGGGGGGCGCGGTCACCGACGCCTTTGCGCGGTGGATGCTCGGTGTCAGCCGTGAGGCCCCGTTTTTCGCTTGGGTGCACTATTACGATCCACACCTCCCCAACACGGCGCACGGAAACGGGTTCGAGGACCCCTATCTGTCAGAGGTCGCGTACATGGACGAGCGCGTCGGGCAGGCCCTCGCCGCGGCGCGGGCCATGGACCGCGGGCGGCCACTGGTGGTGCTGGTCGTCGGGGACCACGGCGAGGCGCGGGGCGATCATGGCGAGGCGACCCACGGTTGGTTCGTGTATCGATCGACCACCCGGGTGCCGTTCGTGCTCGTGGCCCCGGGGATACCGCGCGCGAGAGTAGCGGGCGTGGTGTCCGTGGTCGACGTGACGCCCACGCTCCTGGCGCTCGCGGGAGCGCCGATCCCGGAGGGGCTGGACGGGCGCGATCTCACCGCCGACCCACCCCCGGATCGCGTCGTGTACGGAGAGACGTTCACGCCTCGCCAGGGCTTCGGCTTCTCCGAGCTCCGGTATGCCCAGGACGCCCAGCATCGCTACATCCTCGCGCCGCGCCCCGAGCTGTACGACTGGCGCGCGGATCCGGCGGAGCTCACCGACCTCGGCGGGGCGCACCCGGCGGCCGCGCGGCTGCGGGAGGTGGTGCTCGCGGTCGTCGACGCGGGGGAGGCGGCAGGATCTCCGGCGGCCGCCGAGCTCGCCGCCCAGCTGGCGGCGCTGGGGTACGCCGACGGGGCGGCGATGGTGCCGACGGGCACGCCGTTCGAGGCCCTGCCCGACCCGAAGGACGACCCGGGCGCGGTCATCGTGGTGGACGCGTTGATCACCCGCGCGCGGACGATCCTGCCGGCCGACGGCGTGCCCGTGCTCGAAGCGGCGCTCGCGCGGTATCCCGGCTCCGGCGCGCTGCGGGCGAGCCTCTCGCGGGGCTACGAGCTGCTCGGCCGCCTGGACGACGCCGTGGTCGTGCTCGCGCCGACGGACGCCGCCTCCGACCCCGCGATCCAGGTCCGCAGGGCGAGCCTCCGGCTCGCGCAGGGCCGGCTCGACGACGCCGAGGCGCTCCTGCGCGAGGGCGGCGCCTCGCCCGAGGCCGTGGCGGTCGAGTCGGAGCTTCTTCGGCGGCGGGGGCGCCCCACCGAGGCGGTCGCGGCCGCGCGGCGAGGGCTCGCCTCGAACCCGTCGTCACCGGTGTTGCTGCTCGTCGCGGGCGCGGCGCTCACGGATCTGGGCGCGTTCACCGACGCGGTTCCGCTTCTCCGCCGGAGCCTCACCGCCGAGCCCGCGAACGTCGATGTCCGGCTCCTGCTCGGCCTCGCGCTGGCCGAGACGGGAGACCTCGAGGGCGCCCGATCCCTCCTCCTGGCGCAGCGCGCGCGGTTCGGCGCCAGCGCACCCGTGGATGCGGCCCTCGCGACGGTCGAGGCAGCGCTGGGTGCCGGCGGGCCGGACGCGGCATCCGGCCACGGGCCCTCCCCGTCTCCACCGGGGTAGATCGCCTGGTATCCGAGGACGCTCCGATGCCTGCCCGCCCCACCCGCGATTGGATGCGCGGCCTCCCGAAGGCCGAGCTGCACGTTCACCTCGAGGGCACGCTGGAGCCCGAGATGATGCTCGCGCTCGCCCGTCGGAACGGACTGGCCCTCCCCTGGCCCGACGCCGCGACCATCCGCGCCGCCTATGCGTTCGGGAACCTGCAGGAATTCCTGGACCTCTACTACCGCGGGATGGGCGTGCTCCTCACCCATGCCGACTACGTCGACCTCGCGTGCACCGCGATGGAGCGGGCGGCGGCGGACGGCGTGGTCCACGCGGAGTTCTTCTACGATCCGCAGGGCCACACGTCCCGAGGCGTGCCGTTCGACGTGGTGACCGGGGGCCTGCTCGCGGGCCTCGCCGAGGGCGAGCGGCGGTTCGGGGTGTCGTGGCGCCTCATCCCGAACCTGCTGCGCCACCTCCCCGAAGACGACGCGCTCACGACGCTTCGTGTGGCCGAGCCCTGGCTCCTCGACGGGCGGCTCCACGGCGTCGGGCTCGACTCGTCCGAGCGGGACTTCCCGCCCGAGCGCTTCGCGCGTGCGTACGCGTGGGCGGCCGAGCGTGGCCTGTTCCGCACCGCGCACGCCGGCGAGGAGGGGCCCGCCGCCTACGTCGCCACCGCGCTCGACGTGCTCGGGGTGCACCGGATCGACCACGGCAACCGCGCGTTGGAGGATCCCGCGCTCGTCTCGCGGCTGGCTGCGCTCGGGATCGGCCTCACGGTGTGTCCGTTGTCCAACCTGCGGCTCCGCGGCGTCGCGTGCCTCACCGAGCACCCGCTCCGCCAGATGCTGGACGCAGGCCTGAAGGTGACCCTCAACGGGGACGATCCCGCCTACTTCGGCGGCACGTGCCTCGACAACTTCGTCGCGATCGCAGACGCGCTCGAGCTGTCCGTGGCGGACCTGCTGACGTTGGCGCGCAACAGCCTCGAGGTGAGCCTGCTGGATCCGGCGGCGAAGGCGCGGCACCTCACCGCGTTGGCTGCGTACGCAGGCGCGGCGGCCCTCGTGGAGGGCGCGGACACGTAGCCCCGCTCCCTCGGCTCCGCGCGGGGGAGCGGGATGGCACGCAGCCTGCTATCGAACCGCGTATGCAACTCACGTTTCTCGGCGCCGCGGGCACCGTCACCGGCTCCAAGTACCTCCTCGAGGGCGGCGGGAAGCGGATCCTCGTCGATTGCGGGCTGTTCCAGGGGCTCAAGGAGCTCCGGCTCCGCAACTGGGAGGCCCCCCCGGTCGACCCCCGGACGCTCGACGCCGTGGTGCTCACGCACGCCCACCTCGACCACTCGGGGTACCTGCCGCGGCTCGTGCGGGAGGGATTCGCGGGCCCGGTGTGGTGTACGCCCGGCACCCGCGATCTGGTCCGGATCCTGCTGCCCGACAGCGCCCACCTCCAGGAGGAGGACGCCCGGTACGCGAACAAGCGGGGCTTCAGCAAGCACCGCCCCGCGCTGCCGCTCTACACGCTCGAGGACGTCGAGGCCTCGCTCGCGCTGATCCGGACCGCCGTGTACGACGAGGTGGTCGAGATCGGGGGGCTGCGGGTGCGCTTCACGCCCGCGGGCCACATGCTCGGCTCGGCGTGCGTGCGCGTGGAGGACGCCCACACCGACGTCACCTTCTCGGGGGACGTCGGGCGCCCCCACGATCCGCTGTTCGAGCCGCCGCGCCCGCTCCGCGACGTGCGGAACCTCGTCGTGGAGTCGACCTACGGCGATCGGCGCCACCCGCCCTCCGACCCGGCCGCCCAGCTCGCGGACGTGGTGCGGCGCGTGGTCGCCCGGGGCGGGGTGGTGATGATCCCGGCCTTCGCGGTGGGGCGGAGCCAGCAGATCCTGCTCCAGATCGCGCAGCTCAAGGCGGCGGGCGAGATCCCCGACGTGCCCGTGTTCCTCAACAGCCCGATGGCGATCGACGCGATGGAGGTGTTCCTCGAGCATCCGGACGAACATCGCCTGACCCCCGCGGCGTGCGAGGCGATGCGCGATGTGGCGTCGTGGGTGCGCACGCCGGAGGAGTCGAAGGCGCTCAACCTGCGGCGCGAGCCGATGATCCTGCTGGCGGGCAGCGGGATGATCACCGGCGGGCGCATCCTCCACCACCTCGAGGCGTTCGGTCCCGACCCCCGGAACGCGCTGGTGCTCGTGGGCTACCAGGCCGCCGGCACGCGGGGGCAGGCCCTGGACAACGGCGCCGAGGAGGTCAAGATCCACGGCGAGTACGTGCCCATCCGGGCCGAACGCGCGCGCATCGACGGGCTCTCCGGGCACGCGGACTACGCGGAGCTCTGCGATTGGCTGCGCTCGGTGGAAGCCCCGCCCCGGCGCGTGTTCGTCACCCACGGCGATCCCACGGCCTCCGACGCCTTCCGCCGCCACCTGTCGGACCGGCTCGGGTGGAAGGCGCACATTCCGCGGCACGGGGAGCGGGTGGAGCTCGACTGATCGCCTGCGCTCGCCGGCTCAACACTGGCTCGCCTCAAAACTGGATGGTGCGCTCCGCGATCGGCAGCGCCGCGAGGTGCCCGCGGTCGACGTAGAACTCTCGCCAGAGCCGCAGGTAGCCGGCGAGCAGCTCGTCCGGGGACATGCGCGCGGGCCGGAACACGACGTTGGCGTCATTGTAGAGGCGCCACTCCCGGGTGAGGATGCGGTCCTCTCCCACCAGCCGATGCCACGAGGGAGTGCCCGGGTAGGGCGTGAAGATCGCGAATTCGGCCTTCCGGATGCCGCTCCGGTCGGCGAAGTCGAGCATGCGGTCGACCGTGCCCGCGTCGTCGTCCTCGTTTCCGAGGAGGAACGAGGTGTACGGCTCGATGCCGTGGTCCAGGGCGCGGCGCACCGCGACGTAGGCCTTGGCGAGCGCGTCCGGGTCCTTCCCGGTGAACGCCCGGGTGGTGATCGGGTCGAAGCCGCCGACCAGGTAGAACATGTCGACCCCGGCGGCCTTGGCCCGCTCGAGGAACGAGGTCGGTGACGCGAGGATCATCGGCATGCTGATGCCGACGTAGGAGATGGCGGCCCGCTGGCCCGCGGGCAACCCCGCGGACCCGTCCGCGAGGGCGTCGAAGAGCTCGCCCATCCGGCGCCACCCGGCGGTCCCCGGGAGCCAGCCGGTGTCCTCGGTGAGGCAGGCGCGCTTCCCCCGCGCCGCGAGCGCCATCGCCTGCGCCTTGACGTGCGCGAGCGGGAACGCCCGCATCTTCTTCCCCATCGTCTTGGGGAGCGCGCAGGCCACGCACGCGAGGGGGCACCCGCGCGACACCTGGAGGGGGTAGTCGTCCGGCTCGAAGACGCCGGGGCGCTCGCCGTCGATGTAGAGGTCGACGCGGGGCGGCGGCAGCGTCGCGAGGTCGGCGAACACGGGGCCGTAGACGGGGCGGAGCGCGCCGGTCCCCGCCGCCGCGCGCTCGGCGTCGGCGAGCACCTCGTGCCACACCGGCTCCCCCTCGCCGATGACCACGGCGTCCACGTGGGGCGCCACCGCGGCGGGCATCATCGTGGGGAAGATGCCGCCGGCCACGACCCGCTTCCCCATCGCGCGGAAGCGGTCGGCCAGCTCGAGGGCGCGGGTAGCCGCGGGGGTGAAGAAGGAGAGGGCGACCAGGTCGGCGTCGGTCGGCGCGTCGGCGGGGGCGAGGCGGTCGTCCCGCATCTCGATCTCCCAGTGGGCCGGCGTCACCGCGGCGAGCGAGGCGATGCCGAGCGAAGGCGAGCCCAGGTACTCGTTCATCGGCACCCACCGGCGCAGCTCCGGGTGGCTCTCGGCGTGGCGATCGAAGCGCGGGTAGACGAACAGGACCTTCATGACACATCCATGGGCGCGAGGGCGCGATCGAGGAGCCCGGCGGCCGGACGGGGACGGAGGAGCGCGGCGAGGCGGGACTCGGCTTCGTAGAGCCAGACCTCGGCGCGCGCGGCGTCGACGTCGGAGGTGACGGCCCGGACCGCGGCGTCGGTCGCGTCGCGGAGGATCGCGGCCTCGCCGAGGGCGTGGAGGATCGCCGGCCGGGCGAGGATGCGTGCGCCGTGGGCCCGCACGAGCTCCTCGCGCCAGCCGCTCACCGTCGCGTCGAGCGCGTCGGCGCGCGCGGCGATGGCGGCGCGGTTCCACGAAGCGAGGGGCTCGCCGGCACGAGGCTCCGGATGGAGCTCGACCGGGTGCCGTTGTGGCGCGGGGACCACGTGTCGGTCCGCCAACTCGCGGACGACTTCGCCCGGTACCACTACCTGCC